>JAFUFI010000031.1 GCA_017469945.1 Lachnospiraceae bacterium
GTCTCCCCAGACTGTCTGTTTGCCTTTTTCAAAAATAAGCTTTTTGACCGTAAACCCGAGAACTGGCTGTATTTATGTTTGGATTTATCATGGCTTTAATGATACACTATTTTTATCTTATTTACTATCTAAATGACATTGCCTCCGTCCCCAGGGGACAAAAACTATTTGGTTTCGATCAGGGCGCGAATGAACCCCCAACTCCGTCCCCGGGGGTCAAAATGAAAAGAGCCGCCACGATTGTGGCGGCTTTGATTGATTAGTTTTCAAAGGTTTCGGCTACGGTACGAAGGTGGCTGATAATGGGCAGATGCTGAGGGCAGATGCCTTCGCACTGGCCGCAGCCGACACATTCACTTGCCTTGCCGTATGTTTTGGTAAGTTCATCGTATTCTTCCTTGCCGGATTTCCATCCCCAAGGTTTGATGATCTTTTTCTCGTTGTTAAGAAGAGCAAAGTACTTCGGTATCGCAATCTGCATAGGGCATCCTTCGGTACAGTAGGAGCAGGCTGTGCAGGGTACGGCGATGTCGGATCTTATTTTTTCCGCAGCTCTTAAGCAGATGGCTTTTTCTTCTTCAGTAAGAGGGACAAACTGCTGCATAAATCCGGAGTTGTCCTCCATTTGAGCCATATTGCTCATTCCGCTTAAGACCATAAATACGTTTTTGTGGCTTGCGGCGAAACGGACGGCCCAAGAGGGGATGGACCAATCGGGATGAGCGGCGCGCATTTCTTCTGTTATGTAATCGGGAAGAACAGCAAGTCCGCCTCCTTTAACCGGTTCCATGATAAGAACCTTTTTGCCGTGCTTTTCGGCGACTTCGTAGCATTTTCTCGACTGAACATTGTCGCTTTCCCAGTCAAGGTAATTGATCTGGAGCTGAACGAATTCCATCTCGGGGTGCTCGGTAAGGACTCTGTCTAAGAGCTTTGCGTCGGAGTGGAAAGAGAAGCCGATGTGTTTTACAAGACCTTCTTCCTTTTTCTTGATAACCCAGTTGAAACAATCAAGTTTGCAAAACTTATCGTAGTTGCCGCTCTCGATATCGTGGATAAGATAGAAATCGAAATATCCGGCTCCGGTACGCTCGAGCTGAGTGTTGAAGATCCTGTCTCTGCCTTCAAGATCGTCAAAGAAAGCGGAGTGGAGCTTGGTAGTAAGGGTAAAAGAATCTCTGGGGTAGCGGTCTACAAGAGCTTCTTTGATAGCTTTTTCGCTATCGCCGCCATGGTACATCCACGCGGTATCAAAATAGGTAAAGCCTCGCTCCAAGTACATATCGACCATCTTTTTAAGCTCATCCTGGTCGACGATTTCTGTGTCATTCACCTTTTTAAGAGGAAGTCGCATAAGTCCGAAGCCAAGCTTCTTGGGATTATCATACAAATCTTTCATAGTAGTTTTCTTCTCCGTAAATTGTATTGACAATAATTTTCATTACGTACATAATTCTAATATACGGCGACATGTAAATTCTATAAGAATATCACACGAAAAGTTCGTGAAATTTTCTTTTATGTTTCAGGCTCATATTTTTCCTACTTCTATTCCTATTTTCCTTATTTTATGTTAAAATTATGGTTTGATTGAGCAAACTATTTTTCTTTAAAAAAGGTGGATTTCATATGGCACTTAATAAAAAACCTACTACCGGAATGAAGGACATCCTCCCTGAGGAAATGAGAATCAGAGAGTACGTTCAAAACGTTATCAGTGAAACCTACGCAAAGTTTGGATTTACCCGCATCGAGACGCCTTGCGTTGAGAATATCGGAAATCTTACAAGCAAGCAGGGTGGAGATAACGAAAAGCTTATTTTCAAGATTTTGAAAAGAGGAGAAAAGCTTGATGTTGCCAATGCGACAACCGAAGATGAGGTTGTTGACGGCGGACTTCGGTATGACCTTACTGTTCCTCTTGTCAGATATTATTCGAACAATTCGGGGAATCTTCCTACTCCTTTCAAGGCGCTTCAGATGGGTAATGTCTGGCGTGCCGACAGACCTCAGAGAGGAAGATATCGCCAGTTTATGCAGTGTGATATAGATATTCTCGGAGAGCCCTCAAATCTTGCTGAGATTGAACTTATCCTCGCGACAACAACAACCCTTGGAAAGCTCGGATTTAAAAACTTCCAGATAAGGATCAATGAGCGTCGTATTTTAAAGGCTATGGCTTCTTACGCGGGATTTACCGAGGATCAGTACGACAGCGTTTTCATTACTCTCGATAAGATGGACAAGATTGGTCTGCACGGAGTAAAGGCTGAACTTATAGAAAACGGATTTGACGAAAGCGGTGTGGATAAGTATCTTGAGCTTTTTGCAAATCCCGACAGCACGGTGGAAGGCCTTAAAAAACTTTCCGAAAAGATTGGTGATTTCCTTGATACAGAAATAAGAGATAATCTTGCAGAGATTATTGAATCCGTTGAAGCTACCAAGGAAGCTCAGTTCGAGATGGTATTCGACCCTACCCTTGTTCGCGGTATGAGCTACTATACCGGAACGATTTTCGAGATTGCGATGCCCGAGTTCGGTGGAAGCTGCGGAGGTGGCGGAAGATATGACAAGATGGTAGGAAAGTTCACGGGAAGCGATGTTCCCGCTTGCGGATTTTCAATCGGATTTGAGAGAATTGTACTTCTTCTTACCGAAAGCGGATTTACTGTTCCCGGACAGGATGAAAAGAAAGCTTACCTTATAGAAAAGGGAATCGGCGGGGAGAAGCTTTGCGAGATAATCGGAAAAGCTCAAAAAGAAAGAGCTGCCGGAAAGCAGATTCTCGTTGTCAGAATGAACAAAAACAAGAAATTCCAGAAAGAGCAGCTTAATGCTCAGGGATATGAAGATTTCGAAGAATTTTTCAATAATTAATATATATTTTGGAGGAAAATATGGTACAGTCAAGAACCCATAATTGTAATGAATTAAGACTGTCAGATGCAGGCAAAAAGGTTGTGCTTGTTGGATGGTATGAAAACATCAGAAGAGTCAGCAAAAACTTAGGATTTGTTATTCTTAGAGACTTTTACGGAACTACACAGATCGTTCCCGAAACAGAAGAGATGATGAACGCGTTCACTGAGCTCAACACAGAGTCTACAGTTTGCGTTGAAGGTACGGTCAGAGAGCGTTCCAACAAAAACCCCAAGATCGCAACCGGAGATATCGAAGTTGTTCCCGAGAAGGTTACCGTTCTCGGAAAGTGCAGACATGCAGAGCTCCCCTTTGAGATCAACCATTCAAGAGAAGCTGATGAAAATGCAAGACTTAAATATCGTTACTTAGACCTTAGAAACCCTGAGGTCAAAAAGAATATAGTACTCAGAAGTCGGGTTGTATCCGAACTTAGAAGAGCAATGACAGATGAGGGATTCCTCGAGATCACAACCCCCATTCTTACCGCTTCAAGCCCCGAGGGAGCAAGAGACTTCCTTGTACCCGCAAGAAAGCATCCGGGAAAGTTCTATGCGCTTCCACAGGCTCCTCAGCAGTTTAAGCAGCTCCTTATGACTTCCGGATTCGATCGTTATTTTCAGATCGCTCCCTGCTTCAGAGATGAGGACGCAAGAGGAGACCGTACTCCCGGTGAGTTCTATCAGATGGATATGGAGATGGCTTTTGCAACTCAGGACGACGTACTCGGAGTACTTGAGAAGGTTTTGGTACCTGTATTTGAAAAGTACGGAATCTATGACCGTATAACACCCGCTCCCTTTAAGAGAATTCCTTTCAGAGAGTCAATGGAAAAGTACGGAACAGATAAGCCCGACCTTAGAATCGACCTCGAGCTTGTAAATGTAACCGATGTCCTTGGCGGAACCAGTTTTGAACCTTTCAAGGCAGACCGCATTGAGGCTGTTGTGGTTACCGGATTTAACGCTACAAGAAAGCAAATCGATCAGCTTATCGCTGATGTTGAAGTTCAGACTGCTAAGAAGACCTACTGGTTCAGAGTTGACGAAAACGGCGAGATCGTCGGCGGTATTTCAAAATTCGTTCAGCCCATTAAAGATGAGGTTATTTCTAAACTGAATTTAACCAATGGTTGTTTTGTCGGCATTGCCGCAGGAACCAAAGGTGATGCACTTAAGACTGCCGGTGTTATGAGAACAAAGCTTGGCGTCCTTTGCCCTGAGCATATGGATAAGGAACAGTATCAGTTCTGCTGGATCGTTGATTTCCCTATGTATGAGATTGGCGAGGAGTCAGGAGAGCTTGAGTTCTGCCACAATCCTTTCTCAATGCCCGTTGGAGGACTTGAGGGTCTCGAGAAAGCTGCGAAGGGAGAGTTTGATCCCCTTGAGATCATGGCTAACCAGTATGACCTTGTAATCAATGGTTATGAGTCAGCATCCGGAGCCGTTAGAAACCATGACCCCGAAATCATGGTTAAGGCCTTCGAACTTGTACGCCTCGGAGAAGATGACGTAAAGGCCAAGTTCCCTGCTATGTACAACGCATTCACCTACGGAGCGCCGCCTCACGCAGGAGCTGCTCCCGGAGTAGACCGTATGATCATGCTCCTTACCGGAGAAGAGTCAATCCGCGAAGTTATAACATTCCCTATGAACAAGAACGCACAGGATGTTATGATGGATTCCCCTTCAGCCGTTACCCAGAAGCAGCTTGATGATGTTCATATTGCAATCGTTATGCCTAAAAAGGATGAGGACGAAGAAAACGCATAATGCTGAAAATCTATCTTCTAAAATATGAAGATCCAAGGCTTATATCCGATACAGCTTTTATGGAAGCGGCGACCGAAAAAATAGATTCCCGCAGAAAAAATGGTCTTCAGAAGATGAAGAAAAATTCCGCGGGGCGAGCTGCTTCCATAGCTGCGGGCTTGCTGATACAGTACGCATACGAAAAAAATCTTTCCGAAGAAGATTCCGAATGCGTTCGGGTAGTCTCTTTAGATGAAGTCCTTGATTCGATTCAAAAAGTAAGGGACTTCAGGTACCGGATCGGCAGAGAAGGAAAGCCTTACTTTGAGGGAGAAGGAGAGCCCTATTTTAATATTTCCCACGCAGGCGGGTTCGCTGCAATTGCTTTTTCGGACAGGGAAGTCGGGATAGATATACAAAACCGAAGAAATACAAAAACGGTCCAAATGGCGGACAGGTTTTTCTCAAAGGAAGAGAAAGCGGCGGTAAGAGCCGACAAATCCGGAGATCTTTTCTTCAGGCTTTGGACGAGAAAAGAAGCTCTGGGTAAATGCACGGGAGAGGGAGTAAGACCGTATCTTGATGTAAATATACTTAATCTCGGAGTTGGGAAAGCAACCGGTTATGAATGGACCGAAGACGTGGTAGAAGAGTGTTTTATGACAGTCTGCTTAAAGCGTTAGATCCGTTAAATTATAATCAGCAATAATATAGAATACCAATGAAATCTTTATTAAAATATCTACGTAATTACAGAAAAGAATCTATACTGGCGCCCTTATTTAAATTGCTCGAAGCATCCTTCGAGCTTTTTGTGCCTATAGTAATATCAAAAATAATCGATGTAGCCATACCTTCAGGAAACAATTCCATGATAATCAAAATGGGACTTGTGCTTGGGCTTCTTGCCCTTGTGGGAATGGTAGCTGCGATAACAGCCCAGTTTTTTGCCGCTAAGGCTGCCGTCGGTTTCTCTGCTGAGCTTCGTAGCGCAGTGTTTGCGCATATACAGACATTTGATTTTACATCAATCGACAAAGTCGGAATATCCACGCTTATCACAAGAATGACAAGCGATATAAACCAGCTCCAAAACGGAGTAAATATGGTCCTGCGATTGTTCCTCCGTTCGCCTATAGTGGTTTTCGGAGCTATGATAATGGCATTTACGATCGACGTAAAATCAGCTCTTATTTTTGCTGTTGCGATTCCGCTCCTTGCAGTTATCGTATACGGAATCATGCTTATAACAATGCCTCTTTTCAAGAAGGTTCAGGGAAGCCTCGATAAGGTTTTGTCACATACAAGGGAAAATCTTACCGGCGTAAGAGTAATCCGTGCCTTTGGGCTTGAAGAAAAAGAACTGGGAGATTTTGAGGCTGATAACCGTATTTTGTCAAAGAGCCAGACAAGGGTCGGAAGGTTTTCCGCTCTTACAAATCCCCTTACCTATATAATCGTAAATGGTGCAATCATTGCACTTATTTACGTTGGAGGAGTGCAAGTTAATATCGGAAGTCTGACCCAGGGCCAGGTTGTTGCCATCATCAATTACATGTCACAGATACTGGTTGAGCTGATCAAACTTGCCAACCTTATTGTACTTATGACAAAAGCCGCAGCCTGCGGAGACAGAGTGGCCGATGTTTTGAAGATGGAGAATGCCTCTGCCATTAAAGAAACGGGAGAGAAGACTGTTACAGGCGAAAGCTTAAAAGCAAACAGTCTTGAAGATTACATAGTCTTTGATCATGCAAGTCTCACCTACGAAGGCGCCGGTGCTGAGACCCTTACGGATATTGATTTTTCGGTTAAAAAGGGACAGACCATCGGTATCATCGGAGGTACCGGATCAGGTAAGAGTTCCCTTGTTAACATGATTCCTGCTCTTTATTACGCGACAAAGGGAAGTGTACGATTTTGCGGCAGGGATGTTAAAGATATCGATGCCGGCGAGCTTAGGAAAAAAATCGGTATCGTCCCTCAAAAAGCGGTGCTCTTTAAGGGAACTATAAGAAATAATCTTCTTTGGGGAAAACCCGATGCTACGGATGAGGATCTTTGGAAAGCGCTTGATATTGCCCAGGCGACCGAAGTTGTTAAAGGAAAAGAAGGCGGGCTTGATGCGCCGGTTGAGCAAAACGGACGTAACTTTTCCGGAGGTCAAAGACAGCGACTTACCATCGCAAGAGCCCTTGTGGGACATCCGGAAATCCTTATACTTGATGATTCTGCGTCGGCTCTTGATTATGCTACGGATGCAAACTTAAGAAAGGCGATTTCTGAGATCAAGGATACGACTGTGTTTATCGTTTCGCAGAGGGCTTCATCAATACGAAACGCGGACAAGATAATTGTCCTCGACGACGGTGAGATTGCCGGAATCGGAACAAATGACGAGCTTCTGGAAAGCTGCGAAGTCTATAACGAGATTTATTACTCCCAGTACGAGAGGGCATAAAATGTCGGACATAAAGAAAACAGATTCGAAAAAGACTATACTTAAGATTTTGAAATATATTAAGCGCCATATACCGCTTGTTGTTATATCGATACTCCTGGCGGCTGTCATCGTTTTCCTTACGCTTTATATTCCCATACTCATAGGAAATGCGGTTGATGTGTTGCTTGGCGGCAAGGGAAATGTGGATTTTGATGTTCTCTTTGAAATAATGATAAAGATCGGTATCGTTATGGGAACCACCGCTCTTGCGCAGTGGGTTATGAACACCATCAATAACCATATAACCTATCATGTTGTAGAAGATATCAGAAATGATGCTATGAAGAAAATACAGATTCTTCCCCTTTCATTTCTCGATACGCAATCTACCGGAGATGTTGTAAGCAGAGTGGTTTCTGATGTTGATACATTTGCCGACGGACTTTTGATGGGATTTACCCAGCTTTTTACAGGGGCTCTTACTATCCTCGGAACCCTCGGCTTTATGCTTAGAACAAGCCCTATTGTAACGATCGTGGTTGTGGTTATTACACCGCTGTCATTCTTTGTTGCAAAGTTTATCGCCACACACACTCATGATTATTTCAAGAATCAGTCCGTTGTAAGAGCTGAGCAGACTGCTCTTATCGACGAGATGGTGGGTAACCAGAAAATCGTTAAGATGTTTTCCAGAGAGGAAGCGGTCAAGGAGCAGTTTGATGAGATTAACGAAAGGCTCCACGACAGCTCCTTAAAGGCTGTTTTTTACTCATCCCTTGTAAACCCAAGCACACGTTTTGTTAACGCTTTGGTTTATGCCGGAGTAGCCGTTGTGGGAGGATTTTTTGCAATAAAAGGATGGGGATCTTCGGGAGCCGCTGCGCTAACCGTTGGCGAACTTACCGCGTTTTTAAGCTATGCTAATCAGTATACAAAACCATTTAATGAGATTTCGGGCGTAATTACAGAGCTGCAAAATGCTATTGTCTGCGCGTCGAGAATATTTGAACTTATTGAAAAGGAGCCTCAGTTGCCTGATGCGGAAAGCGCCAAGGCTCTTACAAAGCCGGAAGGAAAGGTTTCGCTTAGAGAAGTTGATTTTCGCTATGTTCCTGACAAGCCTCTTATCAAAAACTTTAATCTTGATGTTAAGCCCGGTCAGAGGATTGCTATTGTCGGACCTACAGGATGCGGAAAGACAACGGTTATAAATCTGCTTATGAGATTCTACGATGTCGATGAAGGAAATATAAGCGTTGACGGAACCGATATCAGGGATCTGACAAGAAAGAGCCTCAGAAGCAATATCGGTATGGTGCTTCAGGAGACCTGGCTTAAAGCCGGAACTATCAAAGAGAATATCTGTATGGGAAAGCCCGATGCTACGGACGAAGAAATCATCGCCGCGGCAAAGGCGGCTCACTCCCACAGCTTCATAAAGAGATTACCCAACGGTTACGATACACTTATCGGAGAAGACGGCGGAATGCTCAGCCAGGGCCAAAAGCAGCTCCTTTGCATCACAAGAGTAATGCTCTGTCTGCCGCAGATACTTATACTTGATGAGGCGACAAGCTCAATCGATACAAGAACGGAAATCCGCATACAAAAAGCTTTTGCGAAGATGATGCAGGGAAGAACAAGCTTTATCGTTGCCCACAGACTTTCAACGATCAAAGAGGCGGATGTTATACTTGTTATGCGAGACGGCAATATAGTTGAGCAAGGAAATCACGAGTCCCTTCTTGCTAAGGGCGGCTTCTACGCCGAGCTCTACAACAGCCAGTTCGCCATCTAAAAAATGAACCCCCAACCCCGTCCCCGGGGGTCAAAAAAATGAACCCCCAACCCCGTCCCCGGGGGTCAAAAGGAGAGATATGTTACCAAAAGACGCAAATATGCTGCTTAGTATGATCAATATGAAACTCAGAGACAGATACGGCAGTCTTGACGAGCTTTGCGAGGATTTGGACGAGAGCAAGGCGGAGATCTCTGAAGTTTTGGAAAACGCCGGATACAGATACGACGAAGCCACAAATCAGTTTAAGGGAAAATAAAAAAATGAACCCCCAACTCCGTCCCCGGGGGTCAAAAAAATGCCCCCCCAACCCCGTCCCCGGGGGTCAAAAAAGGAAAGATATATGGCAGGCGAGCAGTTTAGAGATTTAAGAGAAAAGTATAAAAAGTTTATATATAAAAGCTACGAAAAGAGTATAGAAGAGGACAGTCTTGTCCTTAAGTATAATTTTGAAATTGAGGGGCTTGAGAGCTTTGTATCAAAGTGGAAATTCCCGCTTAAGGTGATAAAAGAGGGAAAAGCGGAAAATGCGAAGATACTAAGCATTAAAACCCCGGAAGAGATCCTTAAGGATGATATTTTAGACAGGATGATCTTTTCCCTTGGGATGGTTGAAACTATCAGCTATTACAAGATCACTTGCCCGAAGACTGTTGTTATAGACTGCGGAAATCTCACAAATAAGCAGCAAAAGTGGTGGCAGAAGCTCTACCGAAACGGCCTTGGAGAATTCTTATATATCAACGGAATCGAGTATATTGAGCCCGAGGAACTTGTTAATTTTGCTACCAGTGATGTTAAGAGAAAAAGCGGAGCGGAAGGTTACGCAGAAACCTCCGAAAAAGAAAAGCCTAAACAAGACGAGAGCTTTCCTCTTTGCGATAATGCAACCTACGAGGGCGCTCTTGTTCCCGTAGGCGGCGGAAAGGATTCCTGCGTAAGTCTTGAAATCCTTAAGGGTGAGCCTATAATCACATACACTGTCAACGGAAACGATACTACGAGGAATGTTATAGACTGCTGTGATTACAAGGAAGGAGACTACGTCGCAAAGAGAATCCTTGATAAAAAGATCCTTGAGATGAACGAAAAAGGATTTATGAACGGACATATTCCTTTCTCGGCTGTTGTCGCTTTTTCCGCTGTCATCTCGGCTTATATTACGGGAAGGAAAAACATCACTCTCTCAAACGAAAACAGCGCCAATGAGTCCACGGTAAAGGACTCGTTTGTTAACCATCAGTACTCCAAATCCTTTGAATTCGAAAAGGATTTTAATGAGTATTTTAGGACCTTAACGGATTCGGATATACATTATTACAGCCTCTTAAGACCACTTACGGAGCTTCAGATAGGAAGCCTTTTTGCAAAGGCAAAAAAGTATCATAAAGTCTTTCGAAGCTGCAACAGAGGAAGCAAGCAGGGAATCTGGTGCTGCAATTGTCCGAAATGCCTTTTCGTCTACATCATACTGTCTCCGTTTATACCGGAGGAAGAGCTGGTTAATGTCTTTGGCGAAAAGCTTCTTGATAAAGAAAGCCTTGACCTTGATTTCAGAGAGCTTTGCGGCATCGAGGAAAACAAGCCTTTTGAGTGTGTCGGAACAAGAAGAGAGGTTCTTGCCTGCCTTAAAAACTACATAGGTAAAGGCGGAAAGAGTCTTTTGACGGACAGATATTCGGACCAGCTACAAAAGGTATTCTACGATGTTAAGGAAATGCTTGCGGAGTGGAATGAAGAAAACATGGTTCCGGATGCATACCTAGAGAAAGTAAGGAATGCAATCGAAGGCTGATTCTATTATAATTAAAAGAAAGATATTACGCATAACAGGTAAGGAAAATGAAAACATTAATACGCGATGCGGTAAAAGATAAAAGAATACTGATCTGGGGCTACGGACGTGAAGGAAAGGCCTCCGAGAGATATATTAAGGAGCAGTGTCACCCGAAGTCTGTGGAAGTCTTTGAGGGCAAGATTGAGGACATATTGGAGAGCGAGTACGATATGATCATCAAAAGCCCCGGAATCGTTATGCAGGAGTACGAGCCCTGCGACAAGAAAAAGTATACATCTCAGACGGAGCTTTTCTTAAACCAGTACAGAGACCAGGTTATCGGAATTACCGGTACAAAGGGAAAGAGTACGACCAGCGCGATGATGGCGCATGTCCTCAGACAGTGCACGAACAGACCCGTTATACTCCTTGGAAACATCGGATTTCCATGCATGGATTACTGTGAGGAGATTGACGAGGATACGATTATTGTGTTTGAACTTTCCTGTCATCAGTTAAGGCATACAAACGTATCTCCCCATATAGCGGTGTTTTTGAATCTTTTTGAGGATCACCTTGATTATTACCATTCAATGGATTCATATTTCCTCGCAAAGAGCCGTATTACAAAATCTCAGGTAGAGGGAGACTATTTTTATAAAGGTGAGAATGTTCCCGATATCGAGACTAAGGCCGAGACAAGGATAATTAAGGCAGATGAAGTTGTGGATATCCCTCTTAAGGTCTACGGGGAGCATAACGAGTTTAACGCAACCGTTGTAAGAAGTATCGCAAGGGACATCTACGGATGCAATGATGCCGATATCACCCAGGCCCTTGAGAGTTTCAGCGGCCTTGCGCACAGGCTTCAAAACATTGGAACCTACGGCGGGATCACATGGTATGATGACTCGATTTCAACCATCCCCGAGGCGGCTATAGGAGCTTTAAACAGTATTCCCGATGTAAAAACGATTCTTATCGGCGGTATGGACAGAGGAATCGACTACCATATCCTCGAAGAATATATGGCGGAAAACGGACAGTTTAACTATATCTGTATGTATGAATCCGGTAAGAGAGTTCATGATGAATTCTTATACAGATACCCGCAGTTTAGAAACGCCGGAGCGGACAGATGCGTTGTCTACGTAAACGACCTTGCAACTGCGGTAAAAAAGGCGGCGGAGATTACCCCGGAAGGATGTGGCTGCGTTCTTTCGCCGGCAGCGGCTTCTTACGGATATTTCAAGAATTTTGAGGAGCGAGGCAATGTGTTTGCCGAGCTTATTAAAGAGATATAATTATGGATCAGATGGATCTTTTTGATTTTATGCAAAAAAGCACACAGGAGAAGGAATCTCCCTTGGCGGCAAGAATGCGACCGAGGACGATCGAAGAAGTCGTCGGTCAGCAGCATATCTTAGCTGAGGATAAACTCCTTTACCGTGCCATAAAGGCGGACAAGATAAGTTCGATCATCTTTTACGGGCCGCCCGGAACGGGAAAGACGACTCTTGCAAAGGTAATCGCCAACACAACCAGCGCCGAGTTTACCCAGATAAACGCCACCATAGCCGGCAAAAAGGATATGGAGGAGGTTATCGAAAAAGCAAAAGCGCTTATGGGAATGAACGGTAAGCGGACGATTCTCTTTATCGACGAGATTCACAGATTCAACAAGAGTCAGCAGGATTACCTTCTTCCCTTTGTTGAGGACGGGACGATAATCCTTATAGGAGCGACGACGGAAAACCCGTACTTTGAGGTAAACGGAGCGCTTGTTTCAAGGTCCATAATCTTTGAATTAAGACCTATCCCTAAGGAAGATATCGAAGGGCTTATACGAAAAGCCGTAACGGATACCGAGAGGGGAATGGGCGCGTATAGCGCTGTGATAGACGATGACGCAGTCAGTTTCCTGGCGGATATCGCGGGCGGAGATGCAAGACATGCTCTTAACGCCGTTGAACTTGGCGTAATGTCTACGCCGAGGAGCGACGACGGACTTATACATATAACTCTTGATGTAGCCCAGGAGTGCATTCAAAAGCGGGCTGTCAGATACGACAAGGACGGGGATAACCATTACGATACAATCTCGGCTTTTATAAAAAGTATGAGAGGATCGGATCCCGACGCGGCGGTTTATTACCTAGCAAGGATGCTTTACGCCGGGGAGGATATTAAGTTTATAGCAAGAAGGATCTGTATCTGTGCCTCCGAGGATGTGGGTAACGCGGATCCAATGGCTATGGTGGTCGCGACAAATGCTTTCCTCGCGATAGAAAGGATCGGTATGCCGGAAGCTCAGATAATACTTTCTCAGGCGGCTACATACGTCGCCACAGCGCCTAAATCCAATGCGGCTTACGGAGCGGTTGATGAAGCGATGAGGGAAGTACAAAAGAGCGGGAATCTTCCGATACCGCCTCATCTTCAGGATGCTCATTACAAGAGCGCCGCGAAGCTGGGACACGGAACGGGGTATCTTTATTCCCACGATTTTCCGAACCATTATACAAAGCAGCAGTACCTGCCTTACGAGTTAAACGGGAAAGAATTCTATAAGCCTGACGGTCAGGGATATGAAGTAAAGATTAGGGAGCATATGAAAAAGATCAGAAAAGAGGCCGGTCAGGACCCGAAACAATTTGATTAACAAATCTTAATCTGTGAGTACTGTTTTCTTAAACATATACTGTGATAATATATGGTAGGTGGCAATGATCACCTGCCATTTTTTTAGGCGCCGCGGCCTTTAATGCTTTTTGTTTACAGCTTAAGGAGAGAAAAGTGAACAACATACTTATTTGTGATGACGACAAAGATATTGTCAATGCATTAAAGATTTACCTTACCAATCCGGATTATAAAATATTTGAAGCGTACAACGGAAAAGAAGCCCTCGATGTGATCTCTCAAAACGAGATAAGCCTTGTTCTTATGGACATCATGATGCCAGTTATGGATGGTATCGAGGCAATGGTAAAGATAAGAGAGTTTTCCAATGTGCCCATCATCATGCTGACGGCTAAGAGCGAAGACAGCGACAAGGTTTTAGGCCTTAACGTCGGAGCTGATGATTATATTACAAAACCCTTCAATCCCGCTGAGGTAATAGCAAGGGTTGGAGCGATGATAAGGCGTTATACGAGACTGGGATCCGATCTCGGTAACAAGTCGGTTATTGTTTTAGGCGGTCTTGAGTTAAATAACGATTCGAGGCAGGTTACCTGCGAAGGAAAGCCTGTTACCCTTACTCCTAAGGAATTCGATATCTTGAGATTTCTTATGCTGAACAAGGGAAAGACATATTCTCCTGCGGATATCTATAAAGCGGTATGGCATGAGGATCCACTAAACGGAGAAAAGACGATCGCCGTTCATATCAGACATATCAGGGAAAAGATTGAGATAGACCCTGCGGAGCCGCGGTATATCAAGGTTGTATTCGGACAGGGATATGTGATGGAGGGATAAATGAAAAAAGGAAGATTCGGTTTTTGGGCCAAGGTCTGGGCCTTTATAGGAGAGATACTTCTTTCGCTTCTTGTGGTGGGGTGTGTGTTAGGAGGGATTGTCATGGTAGAAGAGGGGTTCTATAATACCTCTCTTTACCGGATCCTTGAAAGAAGCTACTCCGGGATTTTTTCGGAGGACGCAAGATTCCTTATCGGAAACGCACTTGCGGGAGACTTTTCAAAAAACACCAACAATTGTGCAACCAGCAATATAGCTTACGCCAATGTTATCCATCAGACGGGAACTGTGGACGGAGAAGAGGCTATTGACGACTACTATTACGATGACTACGGACTGGTTGTTCCGGACAAGGATTACGAGGCCTCCGTTGTCGTTATAACGGATATAATCGATGAAACTCTTTGGGAGTACGGAGATTACGCATCCTGGGAGTCATCCCTTTATACCTATGAGTACTGCTACTGGGAAGAGGGAGAGGGCTATACCTGTAAGATTGCCCTCACAAACGAGCTTACGGAAAGAGACAATTACAGAACCCTTTATTACATTATAAAGTTCTGTTATGAGATGAGATTTGCAGTCTATATCATCGCACTTTTCGGCATAATCGGATGGATACTTTTGTTTATCCTTATTCTTAGAAATGCGGGCTACGGTAAAAATGAGACCGAGCCAAAGCCTATATTCGAGTCCTACATACCTTTTGAGATAAACTTAGGAATAACGGTTTTAGTATTTGTCGGTGCTATTTTTATCGCTACGGATTCCGGACTAGGAGATATGGCAGAAGCCCTTTTTGTGGGAGCAATCGCTATCCTTGCGGAGCTTTACTTTATATTTTGGTCTGCCTGCCTGTCTATCAGAATAAAAACAAAATTTTTATGGAAGACGATGCTTCTCCGATATATCTGCATAGGACTCGGAAAGTTCTTTAAATGGCTTGGAGGACTTATAAAGACTGCGGCAAAGAATATGCCTTTTATGGGTAAAGCTGTTCTTATATATGTCGGATTTGTTCTTGCTACATTTATAAGCGCTCTTTGCATCGGAAATTTCAGGATATGGACTGATATTGACGCCTTTGGCTGGGTTTTGTTTGTCTTTATATTTGTGGCTTCGCTGGGATTTTTCCTCCGGATTACCATATCTTACGGAAAGATAGTTAAAAAGACGAAAGAACTTTCAAACGGCGAAATGGGGCAGCCCGTCGATCAAAAATATATGCTTTCCTCCTTTAAAAATCAGGCGGATGACCTTGATAAGATTTCCGGAGGAATCATCATTTCAAACGAGAAGAGAGAAGCGAGCGAAAAGACTCAGTCGGCTCTTATAACCAATGTCTCGCATGACATTAAGACTCCGCTTACTTCAATTATCAATTACGCAGACCTTATTTCAAAGGAAAACTGCGATAATGAAAAGATCAATGAGTATGCGGAGGTCCTCGGAAGACAGTCCGGCAGATTAAAGAGACTGCTTGAAGACCTTATAGAGGTTTCGAAGGCTCAGGCCGGAGCTTTGGACGTTAAGTTGGAGCCCTGCAGGGCAGCAGTGCTTCTTGGTCAGGCTGCGGGAGAGTTTGAGGAGAAGCTTCGCGAAAAGGATCTTAATCTTATTACAAAAAACATAGATCTAGATACTATGATCATGGCCGATCCAAGGCGCATGTGGAGAGTATTTGACAACCTCCTGGGCAATATATGCAAATACGCTCAAAGCGGAACGAGAGTATATATGAGCCTTGAAGAGGATGATATTAAATGTCGTATTATTTTCAAGAATACTTCGGCAAAGGAGCTCGACCTTTCCCCGGAGGAGCTGATGGCAAGATTTGTCAGAGGCGATAAGGCAAGAGAGGGGGCTGAAGGAAACGGACTTGGGCTTTCGATAGCCTCCAGTCTTACCCAGCTTCAAAAAGGAAATATGGATATTTCCATAGACGGAGACCTTTTCAAAGTTACTCTTGAATTTAATAAAGTTGTTTCAGTATAGGGAGAAATCTATTATGAGGAGAAATGAAAATATGAGAGAGAATTTTCAAAACAAAAAAAGCATCCTTAAACAGGGCGCCGGGCTGATGCTTGCAATAGCTACCGCTGCCGCCTTCGTAACAGGCTGCGGAAAGGGTGAAAAGGCTTCGGCGAGCGCAGGGCAGGAGAACCTTTCCGAGTATGTTTATACTTCGGAATACATTCCGCTTGCAATTAACAGTAAAGAGGGAAACACCTATTTTGATGATTTGGGCGCTAAGTTTGACCAAGATAAGGTAAGCGTTCTTAAGAATGTTTATTCGGAAGAGGACAACACTTCACAGACTTTCATTGATGTCTTTGACCTTGGAAGCGGAAGCCTTATTTCAGAGACAGCCGTAGGAGATGGGTTAACCGAGCAGTTTAATATTGCTGAAGCTATTCCGGAAGAGCACAAAGAAACAGCCAAGACAGGTTCAAATTTAAACTACCTTGTTGAACTTGAAAACGGCGGATATATTGCCGCAATTAACTACGGATGGTACGTGGAACAACCCGATCCCGAAAACTATGATGATTCTTTAAGCGGTTATAAATCCGGTTTTGCTGTTCTTGACGAAAATGGTAATGTGACTTCTGTAAAAGAGTTTGACCCCGAAGCAAACGGATTAACCGAAGGTTCTTATCTTAACAGCCTTTTTTCAGACGGTAAAGGAAACGCCATAGCTCTTTTCCAGGACTGGTCCGGAGAAACGACAAAGGTCTTTTTGGTTAAAGTTGATAAGGAACTGAACGTTCTTGCAACCCAGGCTCCTGAAATTCAAGGCGTAAACGGTATTATTAACAAAGACGGCAAAAGCGTTATCATATACAATGACAAAGACTGGGAGACAAAGGTAGCTGATTTTAATGCCGATTCTTTAACCATCGGTGAACCTCTTGAGATATCAAAAGACATAACCGACGATGGAATAAACTCCGTCACTTTTGCTAACAATAAATACTACTTTGCTTCCTACAGTGCTTTCTATGAATTTGATCCGGCTGCAAAGGAATCAAAGAAGCTTTTCAAGTTCCTTGACGTCGATGTTGCCGAAGGAAATGTAAGTAAGATAAATGTTACAGAAGACGGAACCATTTATCTCTTTACACATAACTACGAAATCGGAGAAACCGAGCTCGTTAAAGTTACGGAGAAAAAGCGCAGTGAAGTAACAACGAAAAAGGAAATCGTTATCGCTTCCCTTTACGATGATTATAACGTAAAAAACAGCATTGTACAGTTCAACAAGCTTAATCCCGACATTCATGTAACTCTTAAGTCATACTACAGCTGGGAGAATGCCGACGCGGATATAAAGGACGCTATGGCAACAATGCTCAATGACATGACTTCATCGGGCCAGATCGATATTATCAATCTGGCGGACGTTTCTGTAAACGATTACGTAAGTCAGCATGTTGTCGAGGATTTAACGCCTTACCTTGCAAACAGTACAAAGATCCATCTTGAGGATTTTAACGAAAATATTGTTAACGCCTACAGATTTGGCGACACACTTGTTTCAATCCCTTACTCATACAACCTGCAGACTCTTGCCGTAAGTAAAGATCTGTTCGGCGACAAGCCCGGACTTAAGATGAGTGATATGATTGAGTACGACAAGGCTCACCCCAAAATGAAATTATCGGAGTATGTAAGCAGAGACGATCTCATCCAGCTTTGCCTTGCCAATAATATCGATTACTTTATCAACAGGGAAACAGGGGAGTGCAAGTTTGATACAGATGAGTTCAAGATGATCCTTGAATACTTATCTACATATCCTGAGGAGATAGATTGGGATGCAGAGGATGCAGACGATCTGAATGTTATGGATAAACTGGCTAACGGACTTATTATGGCTTATCCCTGCAGCCTTTATGATTTTGAATCCGTTCAGGAATACGACGACTATATTTTTGCGGGAAATGCAAACTTTATCGGTATGCCTACCATAGACGGAACTCCTTCCGCTACAATAAACGCAACCGGCGTTTATGCCATCTGCTCAGGTTCACAGAATAAAGATTCCGCCTGGGAGTTTATCGAGTATATGCTTACCAAAGAGTATAGCGACAATGACTGGGGATTTCCTACCAACAATAAAGAATACAAGAAGCTCCTTGACAAGGAACTCTCAAAGACAGGAGAGACCGGCTCGGGAGTTGGATACGGAGACGGACCTATTTATAATTACCACTACGCTACGCAGGAAGAGATCGATACATTAAACAGTATCCTTTCCGTAGCAAAGATCGGAGACAGCGCTTCCGGAGAAATCTTCAAGATCATTGAGGAAGAGAGCGGAAGCTACTTTGCCGGACAAAAAACTCTGGATGAAACAGCAAAGATCATCCAGAGCAGAGTAAGCATTTATGTTCAGGAGAACAGATAAATAGATTTCTAATTACCGATGAAGCCGGGGGTTTGGAGATAGTTTTCATGGTCACGGGCCACGAAATCAAAATCCTTGGCTTCATTGTAGATTACAAGTTCACAGATATCTCCCTCGAAAGAGGGCTGAAATACGTCTCCGCCAAGAAGGATAAGCTTTGCGAATCTGTTGGTGGGGACGTTTTCCATTATAAAGGCAACTTCTCCGTTTACAAAGCTGATGGCTTTTTCCGTCCGGGCATTGTAAATAACGGTATAGTGGTACCAGGTATCTTCCCGAAGCTGAAGAGCTACAAGATCATACCAGCCGCTGACCTCCCGTGAATCCCTTATGCGAAAGTCAGAGTGTGAATCGGGAGACATAGGAACAATACTGCAAAAGCCTGTCTCATATTTTACATATAAAGCAGAACTCCACATTATATTTCTGCGGGGTCTGATCCAAAGAGATATTGTATAGCTGTCGTTAAAGAGTACTTCATTGGGAATGCTGAGGACATTTGTCTGTACCGCACCGCCGGGGAAGCTAACCGCCTTTGTTCCTTCAAAGATTCCTTCCGTAAAAGAGATTCCGCAGCCTAAAACTTCGGCCTCTTTTGAGCCGTCGTCGCTTAAAAGGCTTCCGTCAAATTTAAATCTAAAGCTTTCTGTTGCTTCACCATAATACTTATTGACGTAATTTATAAAATCATTCTCTATCAGGGAATCCGAATAGTATTTACCCTGTCCCTGGGAACAGCCGCAGGTAATGATAAAATTGGCCATTTCGTCCGTAGAGATACCGCCCGCTACCACATTAAGCTTTAAATCTTTGCAGAGGGAGATGATATTTCTAAGTACGTGACGACCTCTGTCATTGGAGATAGAGTCTTTTACGAAATCATCATCCATTCTGATAGTATCTACGGGTATATTTTGAAGCATATTAAGGGCAGAGAAACCGGAGCCAAAATCGTTGATGGCTACTTTGAAATTCTTGCCTATAAGCGAATCAACCATTCGCTTCATCTCTTTGTAGTCCTGTATAAAGACTCTTTCGCTCATCTGAATCTCAATCTCACTATGGCTTATGCCGTATTTATCGCAGATAACGCTGAGCCTTGTGGGAAAAGTCTCATCAAAAAGCTGAAGTCTTGATATGGTAACAGAAAGCGGAAGATGGGCAAAGCTTTCATCCTTCCATCCCGCTTTAATCTTGCAGGCCATATCAATAAGATAAATATCAAGCTTGGAGATAAAGCCGTTTTTTTCAAAAACCGGTAAAAAGACTTTCGGAGAAAGAATACCGTCGGAAGGATCTATCCATTTAACCGATACCTCGGCGCTCACTATCTGCATAGTGACCATATTCAGGCGGGGCTGGAAAAAGGGAATGAACTCACAGTTTTTAAGGGCTTCCTCCATTTTAGCTTCTATCTTGTATATTTTTTGCTGTTCCAAGTCGTTTGCCTGATAGATGCTGTAACGGTTTTTGCCGCTTGTTTTCGCCTGATACATGGCGGTATCGCATTTTTTAAGTATATCTTCAAGGCTCTGGTTAACGCTTTGGTCGTAAACGATACCGATGCTTAAGGAAATGATGGAAAGGATATCTTTGCGAAATTCCAGTTCCCCCATAGCGCTAAGGAGCTTTGCGGCAACCTTTTCAAGGTCTTCGTGGCTGTAGAAGGGACCGTAGAATATAACAACGTATTCATCACCACCAATTCTTGACGTAAAGTTTCCGGTCTCACGCAAAATAAGATCGCTTATCTGAACGAGAAGCTGATCGCCGGCGTTGTGACCGTAGATATCATTGACTCGCTTGAAATTGTCAATATCGATATACATGGCGTGGATTGTAGTATCGGGATAAAGACCGGAATAAAAATCATAGAGCCCGCGTCTGTTGGCGCGGCCTGTGAGATAATCTATCTGAGACGGATCAAGGTTATAGTCAAACATATATTTCCTCGCATATTTAATCCGATATTTGAATATATATACAGTTAAAATTTTATCATATGAGAATAATTATCGCTACATTTTTTTATTCTTTGTCAAATCGCATAAATAAATGGCTCAAATACAGTAAAATTGCTTGTGGAAACGGTTGCGCAAATATGTTATCATTCAGTCGTCACATAACATGGAGGTATAAAATGAAAAAGATAAAAGCAAAAAACTTAATTAAATCTTTTGAAGCAGCAGCTCTTTGCGCAGCCCTTATCTTTTCTGCCACGGGATGCGCCGGAGCAGGAAACGCAGATAAGAATTCCGGCGAGAAAACTCTAAACGGGGAAGTGCAAAGTATAACCATAGGTGATGGCGCGGAGGACGGAGTGTTTATAGCACCCCTTCCGGGATTTACGGATGACTTTATCAGAGGGATAGATATCTCCAGTATTCTCTCCGAAGAAAAAAGCGGGGTAAAGTACAAAAACTTTAGGGGAGAAGAGGAAGATCTTTTTAAGCTTCTTGCCGAAAACGGGGTAAACTATATCCGTGTAAGAGTCTGGAACGATCCTTTTGACGAAAACGGAAACGGATACGGCGGAGGAAACAATGATGCCGCTGCCTGCGCCGAAATCGGAAAAAGAGCCGCAGACTGCGGGATGAAGCTTAATGTGGATTTCCATTATTCGGACTTTTGGGCGGACCCTTCCAAGCAGATGGTTCCCAAGGCATGGAAGAATATGAATACGGAAGAAAAGGCAAAGGCTCTGTATGACTATACCGTTGAAAGTCTTTCGACTATCATAGATGCGGGAGCTGATGTCGGCATGGTCCAGATAGGAAACGAGATCAATAACGGACTTGCGGGTGAAAAAAGCGAAGAGGCAATAATGACCCTTCTTAAATCTGCTTCGAAGGCCGTAAGAGATATATTCGCGAAGTACGAAAAGGATATTAAGATAGCGATCCATTATACCGAGGTTGATGATTCGGTCGGTATTACAAAAAAGGCCCTGAGACTCTCGGAAAACGAAATTGATTACGATATTTTCGGCATTTCATATTATCCTTATTGGCACGGAAGCCTTAAAAATATGAAAAATACAATGAATATCGTCAAGGTAACTTACGGAAAAGACGTTTGCGTGCTCGAGACGGCTTTCCCTTATACGGGAGATGACGGGGACGGCTTCGGAAACAGCGTAAGCGCCGGAGATATCAAGGGAGAGTACATCTGCTCGCCACAAAGCCAGGCTAATGCCATTTGGGATATAATGAAATGTATGACCGAGATAGGCGGACTCGGAGTCTTTTACTGGGAGGGAGCCTGGATCCCCGTAGGCAGCGACAAAGCTGCGAATGAAGAAAAGTGGAACGAATACGGAAGCGGATGGGCAAGTAAATATTCGGTAAATTACGATCCCGATGACGCCGGCAAATACTACGGAGGATGCTCCTGGGACAATCAGGCATTCTTTGATTTTGACGGAAATGTTCTGGACTCTTTAAGCGTCTTTAACCCTAAGTATTTAAGGATAGGAAAAGCGGCAACTCCCGCCATTGAAATGATAAAGGAATGTGAGGTCCTCTCAGTTCAGGGAGAAGAGCTTGATATGCCTTCGGGCGTATACGCCGTATTTAATGACAGGAGCCTTAATAAAGAAATAGCCGTTACATGGAATGCGGAGGAGATCGCTAAGATAGATACAAAAGCCGGCGGAGAGTACATCGTATCGGGAGAGACTGAAGGCGGCGGCCCTGTAAGTGCAAAGATAAAGATTTCCTATGTTAACCTTCTTGAAAATCCGGGGTTTGAAGAGGGGCTGTCCCCCTGGAAAGTACAGACGGATATGACCGCTGACCCCACGGATGTTCAGACAAAGGCTGCTGATGCGGTAACCGGTGAAAAGTCTTTCCACTGGTGGAGCGGAAGCGAGGATATAGATTTTAGCGTAGAACAGTCCGTAACGGTTTCAGAGGACGGCAATTACAACGCTTTCGCAAGCATCCAGGGCGGAGATGCGGGAGACCATAACGTAGAAATCTACGTAAAGAGAAACGGTGAAGAAGTTACCTCCTTTGGAGGAGAGTATCTAAAGGGCTGGGTTAACTGGCAAAAGCTTACTGCCGAAGCTATAGAAGCTGCGGCCGGAGATGAGCTTACCGTAGGAATTCGCGTTAGATGCGAAGCCGGTGGCTGGGGAACAATGGACGACTTCTGCCTTTATAAAGACTAACTTTAGTCCCTATTATCAAAAATGATATAGATAAAAATTTATGTATTATTTTTTGGTAAAATGTGTTATCATTATTAAAAATATATGGAAATTTTCCAACAATTTTAATAATAATAGATACGGAGGGTACTGTTCATGACTGATATGGAAATGATTGAGAGCCTTGTAGAAGCTATCCAGAATGACTCCAAAAAGCTCGACGGAATTCAGAAAAGACAAAACATTCTTGCACTTAATGCATCTATCGAAGCAGCCAGAGCCGGAGAAGCCGGAAGAGGTTTCGCAGTAGTAGCTCAGGAAGTTGGAGCTCTCGCTAAAAACTGTGATGAGCTGAACAATTCGATATCTAAAAACGTTGATTCTATTGCGACTTTAGTAAAGAAGCTTGAAAAAGAAGCAAAGCAGGCTGCGGAGAAGGCAGTTGTAGAAGAGGCTACTGCCGAAGAGAACAAAGAGCAGTAAGTTTTTGATCCCCCAAGGTTATTGAACCTTTCGCTTTCATAAGAAAAATCCAAAAGAAAAGGGTGTGCTAAGAAGCACACCTTTTTCAATGCTTATAAATCAAAAACATATTTATCTTACGACGTGGCTCTTTACAGCCTCGGCCACAAGATCCGCAACCTTAGGGTTAAAGGCTTCGGGCATAACCTTGTCCTCACAAAGCTCATCCTCGGGTACGAGAGAGGCAATCGCTTCAGCGGCGGCGAGCTTCATCTCTTCAGTGATCTGAGTGGCTCTTGCTTCAAGGGCGCCGCGGAAGATTCCGGGGAATGCTAAAACGTTGTTTACCTGGTTGGGGAAATCGCTTCTACCGGTTCCGATAACGCGAACGCCTGCCTGTCTTGCGATGTCGGGCATTATCTCGGGAGTAGGATTAGCCATTGCAAACATGATGGCGTCCTTGTTCATGGAAGCGGCCATCTCTTTTGTTACGATTCCGGGAGCGGAAACGCCTACGAAGATATCCGCACCCTTAAGAGCGTCCGCAAGGCTTCCTGAAAGCTGCTCGGGATTGGTCTCATCCATCATCTTTTCCTGCATCCAGTTAAGACCTTCGGTCTTTTTGTTAAGGATTCCGACCTTGTCGCAAAGAGTAACGTTTTTAAATCCATATCTTAAAAGGAGTTTTGTTATAGCGATACCTGCGCTGCCGGCACCGTTTACGATAACTTTACATTCTTCCTTTTTCTTGCCGACAACCTTAAGTCCGTTGATAACGCCCGCAAGAACTACGATGGCGGTTCCGTGCTGGTCATCATGAAATACGGGGATATCAAGCTTTGCCTTTAATCTTTCTTCGATTTCAAAACATCTGGGAGCTGAGATGTCTTCAAGGTTGATTCCGCCAAAGCCGGGTGCAAGATAGGTAACAGCCTTTATGATCTCTTCTGTATCCTGGGTATCAAGACAAATGGGAACAGCGTTAACCCCGCCAAATTCCTTGAAGAGAACGGATTTACCCTCCATAACGGGCATAGCAGCGTAAGGTCCGATATTTCCGAGGCCTAAAACAGCGCTTCCGTCGGATACGACTGCTACAGTGTTGGCTTTCATGGTGTACTTGTATGCAGCCTCTTTATCTTTGGCGATAACGCGGCAAGGCTCTGCAACGCCGGGAGTGTAAGCAATCGAAAGATCGGTGGCATTTTTTACTGGTGCCTTTGAAACTGTTTCGATTTTTCCGCCCCATTCTTCATGCTTTTTGAGGGCAATTTCATTAACGTCCATTTGTATTCTCCTTATGATTGATAGAAATTATCAATCGTCAGTATAGCATAAATTACCGGGAAAAAACATTTATGTTCATATTTTTTAGAAATTAGATTCCTTTTCCTTGAAAAAAGGCACTAAAAATCATAGAATATTATCTATGAGTAAATTTAAGTCCGTACTGTCAAAAATCGGAATAATCTTAGGAATTATCCTTATGCTCGGTCTTTCATACTGCATGTACGTCCTTGTGTCTTATGAAAGGATTGAGGATAACAGCAGCGTTGGTATTGCGGCTCCCTTAAGCAGCGCGCCTTTAAAGGAGGCTTCCTGCGGCGAAGAGATGACGATCGTTTCCTACAATATAGGATTCGGAGCTTATACTCCGGATTATACCTTTTTTATGGACGGAGGAAAGAGCTCCTGGGCAGAGAGTAAGGACAGTGTAAAGCGTATGGTTACAGGCGCGGGAGAATGCGTATCGGAACAGGAGCCCGATATTGTTCTTTTCCAGGAAGTAGATCTTGATTCAACAAGAACCTACCACGTAAATGAGGTAAAGCTTCTTAGTGGTATTTACCCGGATTATACGGGTGCTTTTGCTCTTAATTACGATTCAC
This sequence comes from Lachnospiraceae bacterium, assembly GCA_017469945.1. GTDB lineage: Bacteria > Bacillota > Clostridia > Lachnospirales > Lachnospiraceae > AC2028. Next base: position 25,090 of record JAFUFI010000031.1, read on the forward strand.
CTTTTTTGCTTTATCCTTTTAATCAGCCTCACGGAGCAAGCAAAGCGGGACTCCTTACCTTGAGCGGATTTCTTATTAAGGATTGCGTAAGAAGACAGCTCCCCGTATCTGACTCTTTATCTAAGCTTGTGGACTTAGACAGAGCCTATACCGTAACAAGAATCCCGGTATCGGGCGGCAAGCAGCTTGTTATCATAAACCTTCATCTTTCTGCTTACGGCTCATCGGCGAAAGTTAGAGAGGGGCAGACAGCTATGCTTAAGGCGGAGATGGAAAGAGAGTATGCAGCGGGCAATTATGTAATAGCCGGCGGTGATTTTAACCATGACCTTAAGCTTAAAGAAGATATGCCATCCCTCTACTGGGCGCATTATTATGGCAGAAATCTTCTTCCGGAGCATTTCAGCTTTGCCATAGATCTTTTAAGCGAAGAGGAATTCGAAAAGCTGGGCAATACCTGCAGGGATGCGGGGACCCCCTACGATGAGAAAAATGCCTACACCGTAACGGTTGACGGTTTTATAATCTCTGACAACATTAAGTGTCTGTCATATGAGAATCTTCAGACCGGATATGAATACTCCGACCACAACCCGGTGGTTATGAAATTTGAATTAAAGGAATAATACTTATGAGAATTGGATCAGGATATGATGTGCACCGCCTCACAGAGGGCAGACAGCTTATCATCGGCGGTGTTTGTATACCCTATGAAAAGGGACTTTTGGGCCATTCCGATGCCGATGTGCTTTTACATGCGATAATGGATGCTATGCTCGGCGCGGCTGCTATGGGAGATATAGGAAAACATTTCCCGGATTCAGACCCTGCGTACAAAGGGATTTCTTCATTAGACCTTTTAAGCCATGTTGGCGGTATGCTCTCCGAAGAAGGATACGTTGTGGGAAATATTGATGCTACCATAATCGCCCAGGCCCCCAAGATGCGTCCTTACATAGACGAGATGAGAAAGAATATCGCAGATACGCTCGGAATCGATATGGATCAGGTAAATGTAAAAGCTACGACCGAGGAGGGATTAGGTTTTACCGGAAGCGGTGAGGGAATTGCTTCTTCGGCAGTCTGTCTTTTGGAAAATGTGATGGACTATTCAAAACTGAGCGCCGTATATGGGTCCGCGGGAGGCTGTCCCGGCTGTAGCGGCTGTTCCAACCGTGAATAGAAAACAAAGAAAGCAAAATAAACCTATGGAGATTAAAAAATGTATATATACAATTCACTTACAAAAAAAGTAGAGGAGTTCGTACCTCACACACCCGGAAAGGTTGCAATGTATACCTGCGGCCCTACCGTATACCATTTTGCACATATCGGAAACTTAAGAAGCTATATTATGGAGGATGTGCTTGAAAAGACCCTCCGCTACAATGGCTTTGACGTTAAGCGTGTTATGAACATCACAGACGTAGGCCACCTTTCTTCAGATGCCGACAGCGGTGAGGACAAGATGCTTAAGGGCGCAAAGAGAGAGCACAAATCCGTTATGGAGATTGCAAAGTACTACACGGATGCTTTTATGAGCGACTGCGCAAAACTAAACATCAAGACTCCCGATGTCGTTGAACCCGCAACGAACTGCATCCCCGAGTTTATCCATATGATCGAGGTGCTCCTTGAAAAGGGATACGCTTACAAAGCAGGAGAGAATATCTACTTCGATACATCAAAGCTTGAGAGCTACTATGTTTTCGGAAACCAGTCAAGCGACGATCTTAAGATCGGTGTAAGAGACGATGTTACCGAAGATACGAACAAGCGCAATAAAAACGACTTTGTTCTCTGGTTTACCAAGTCTAAATTTGAAGACCAGGCTCTTAAGTGGGACAGCCCTTGGGGCGTCGGATATCCCGGATGGCATATCGAGTGCTCCTGCATCGGAATGAAACACCTCGGAGAGTATATGGATATCCACTGCGGCGGAGTTGACAATATGTTCCCCCACCACACAAACGAGATCGCACAAAGCGAAGCTTTTTCGGGACATAAATGGTGCAAATACTGGTTCCATGTTCATCACCTTAACGATGAATCCGGAAAGATGAGTAAGAGTAAAGGCGAGTTCCTTACAGTATCTTTACTTGAAGAGAAGGGATACGACCCTATAGCTTACAGATTCTTTGCCCTTTTGTCACATTATCGTAAGCCCCTTACCTTCTCTTACGATGCTCTTGACCAGGCTACCGCTACATACAAGAAGCTTAAGAACAAGGTTCTTTCAATTCCCGAAGAGGGAGAAGTAGACGAGAGCAAGGTGGAAGAATGGCACAAAAACTTTGCTGAAACCGTTGGAAACGATGTCAATACATCTATGGGAATTACTCTTCTTTACGATGTCCTTAAATCAGACCTTAACGGCAATACCAAGAGAGCGATCATCGATGACTTTGATTATGTTTTAAGTCTTGACCTTTTAAAGGCCGATGAGGCTTCTGAGGGCGGAGAGGAGGACGAACTTACCGCCTACGTTGAAGCCAAGATCGAAGAGAGAAAGCAGGCTAAGAAGGCTAAGGATTTCGAGAAGGCCGATGCTATCAGAAATGAACTCTTATCTAAGGGAATCGTTATCGAGGATACCAGAGAGGGCGTTAAGTGGAAGAGACAGTAACACTTCTTAAACAGGTAAAAGACGCATTCGCATGCGGGGATAAGGATATAAATGCTTACTCCCCGCTTGCTTTGGCTTATATAGGTGATGACGTATACGATACCATCGTAAGGACTCTTGTTGTCGAAAGAGCAAACAGACCGGCCAATGAGCTAAACAAAGAGGCTGTCAAATACGTTAAAGCGCAGGCGCAGTCTAAGGCTATCGTTCATATCCTGAAGGCGGGAGATTTTTTAAGCGAAGAGGAACAGGAAATCTACAAAAGAGGCAGAAATGCAAAGTCCGCTACTTCCGCCAAAAACGCGGATATACAGGATTATCGTAAGGCCACGGGTTTCGAGGCGCTTATAGGATATCTGTATCTTACGGGAAGGCAGCAAAGAGTCGTTGAGATCGCGAAGTGCGCGATAGAGTATTTAGACAGTGAGGAAAGCTAAATGGGTTATCAGGAATTTAAAATAGAAGGGCGTAATGCCGTTATCGAGGCGCTTCGAAGCGGCAAGCCTATAGACAAGATCTATATTCTTGACGGATGTCAGGACGGCCCTATTAATACAATTAAGAAAGAAGCGAAAAAAGGCGACACGATCCTTAAATTTGTTTCCAAAGAGATACTTGACCGTATGTCGGAAACCGGAAAGCATCAGGGAGTTATCGCTGAGTGCGCCGCGTATGAATACAGCGATGTTAAGGATATTCTCGAGAATGCGAGAAAAAAGGGAGAGGATCCTTTTATCTTTTTACTTGATAATATCGAGGATCCACATAATCTCGGAGCGATAATAAGGACTGCCAATCTTGCGGGAGCCCACGGCGTTATCATCCCCAAGAACCGTGCGGCGGGACTTACGGCTACCGTAGCAAGAACAAGCGCCGGAGCTCTCAACTATACTCCCGTTGCGAAGGTTACAAACCTTTCAAAGACTATTGAGGACCTTAAAAAGGAAGGGCTTTGGTTTGTTTGCGCCGATATGGGCGGTACGGAAATGTATAAGCTTAATCTAAAGGGACCCATCGGCCTTGTAATCGGAAACGAAGGCGAGGGAGTCGGAAGACTCGTTAAAGAAAAGTGCGATATGGTGGCTTCGATTCCTATGAAGGGAGATATCGATTCACTTAACGCGTCGGTGGCAGCAGGCGTTCTTGCGTATGAAATAGTTAGACAGAGGCTTTCATAATGACAGAATCCATCAGAGCATCGGAATATGAAAAATACACCGATGAAGAACTGATTGAAAAGTACAGAGCGGGAGAGACGGGCATTATTGATTATCTTATGGTAAAATATAAGAACCTGGTACTCTCCAAAACCCGTTCCCTGTTTATACTGGGTGGGGAGAGTGAAGACCTGATCCAGGAAGGGATGATAGGTCTTTTTCAGGCTGTAAACGATTATGATTTCGGAAGGGATGCTTCGTTTTTTACCTTTGCAGACCTTTGCGTTACAAGGAAGGTTTACAGCGCAATTAAGGCTTCTAACGATAAAAAGCATTCTTTTTTAAACAATTACGTATCTTTCTTTGACTCCGGCAACAAAGATGCCAAGGGGCCTTTGGAACTTATCGAACAGCTCCCCGGAAGCGAGGAGTCCGATCCGGAAAAAACCGTTCTTACGACCGAGCTTAAAGAAAGGTTTGAAAAAGCATTCAGAGAAGATCTTACACCTCTTGAAAGAGAGGCGCTGGGATTGTATATTACAGGTATGAAGAGCAGCGATGTAGCCCGCATAATGGGTAAAAGCGCAAAGGAAACAGATAACGCGATCCAGAGAGCGAAGAAAAAACTCAAAAAGATCCGCATGCAGTAAATGGAGGGCAAATTATGAAACTTCTTTTCTACGCAGCTAAAATCTACGACAAAAAGTCTTTTGGACCTGTTAACGCTTCTTTTCCCGATATAACCATTGATTATATCGACCATGAGCTTGAACCTATGACCGCATCTTTAGCCAAAGGTTATGACGGAGTCTGCGCTTTCGTAAGCGCCGATGTGGGTGCAAAGACCTTAGAGGTACTTAAAGAATGCGGCGTTAAGTGCGTCCTTATGAGATGCGCCGGATTTAACAATGTTGATGTAGAAAAGGCAAAGGAACTCGGAATCATCGTAAAGAGAGTTCCCGGATATTCGCCCGAATCTGTTGCGGAGCTTGCTATGGGACTTGCTCTTGCAGTTAACCGAAGGTTATATAAAGCCTACAATAAGGTACGTGAGAACGATTACACTCTTACGGGACTACGGGGAGTTAATTTCTACGGAAAGACCGCGGGTATCGTCGGAACGGGTAAGATCGGCGCGGCTATGGCAAGAATCTGCCGGGGCTTCGGTATGAAGATAATAGCTTACGACGTATATCAAAACCCGGATCTTTTGGAGTTTACAGAATATGTATCTTTGGACGAACTGCTTAAGAGGTCCGATCTTATTTCGCTCCACTGTCCTTTGATGGACTCCACCTATCATATGATCAATATTGAAAATATCAAGAAGATGAAGGACGGAGTTATACTGGTAAACACATCGAGAGGCGCTCTTGTAGATACGGATGAGCTTATCGAGGGAATCAGACTTAACAAATTCCTCGGCGTCGGACTTGATGTATACGAGGAAGAGACCGGTAATGTATACGAAGACCGCTCGGATGAGATAATGCAGCATTCGGTTACAGCAAGACTCCTTTCTTTCCCGAATGTTATGATAACATCCCACCAGGGATTCTACACTATGGAAGCACTTGAAGCTATCGCCGAAACCACGCTTCAAAATATGGTAGACGCCGCCGCAGGCGTTAAAAACGGAAATGACGTAGCTTAGGATTTTTACTTATAAAGGGGGTAAATATGGCGAAGAATTACGAATACAAATCAGGAAATCTCATCGCGAGAGCAACGGATGAAAACAACATCTGGGACTCTAAGTGGGATGTATTTCTTGTAGACAAGGATAATGACAACACAAAAATTGGCTGGGTATCTTTTGAAGGGGAAAAGTACGCCGGAATCGTTCCGATTTCAGTTGAGATTGAAAAGTCTTTCAGAGGCAGGGGATTTGGTACCGCTGTCTTTAAGATGATGAAGGAATGGGCCTTCTTACACAGCAATATTTATGTTGTTGAGGCTTTCGCCGACAAGGAGAACACAGCCCTTATATCTTCTCTTGAAAAGAGCGGCTTTGTCTACAGAGAGGGGCAGAGTATTGAAAAGGGCGGAGTAGAGAAGTATTCTGTAATTCGCGAAAAGACCAGCTGGCTTGGACTTTATTTTATCATCGGAATTATCGTGGGAGTCCTTTTGGGAATCGTAATCGGAAGCGTTTGGATCGGATTTGCCATCTCGATGATCATCGCGCTCAGCATCGGATTTGTTATGGACCATAACGAAAACAAAAAGAGGGAAGAGATGATGGGAGAGTACTACAGCTATGGAAAGAAAAAACATTAGCTTAAAAATAAGCAAAAAAAAGAAGCTGATGACGGGAATCGGACCCGTGACCTCCGCCTTACCAAGGCGACGCTCTACCGACTGAGCCACATCAGCTTGCGTTGCGTGTTTCAGCAACCGAAGGCTATAATATCAAATTGACGATTAGATGTCAACAATTATTTAAAAAAAATTTTTATTTTAGGAGCAACATAAAAGTGAGTTTCGTGCAGATTAATTTCTTATTCATTTTTCTGCCCGTTTATATATTAGCATTAAGAGTAGTATCGGTTAAATTTCAAAAGCCCCTTCTTGTACTTGGAGGATTACTTTTTTATACTTTTGGGCAAAAATATCTCGTTATTGGTCTGACCGCATCAGTGGCAATCAATTTCGGATTTCAAAAATGGATTTTAAATGTTAAAAGAAAAACAGCACCTTTGGTAGTTTCCGTCATATTTAATGCCGGGATTTTACTTGCGTGCAAAATTTTAGGATTCTTACCTTTGGGCATCAGCTTTTACACCTTCCAGATGATATCCCTTTTGGTTGATACGAAAAACGAAAAGATATCCTTTATAGATTTTTGTACTATGTCTATGTATTTCCCTAAGCTGGTTATGGGCCCCCTTGTAAGATACAAAGACTATAAAGACGACCTTAAGAGGGCGGACGAAAGAAGACTTGTTACCGCCGAAGGTATTGAAGAGGGAGCAAGGCTTTTTACGGCGGGTATGTTTATAAAGGTTGTTATCGCGGACAACCTTGCAACGCTTTGGAACTCAATAAATGTAGCCGGAGCCGCCGGAATTACGGCAAGCGTAGCCTGGCTCGGAGCGATTACATATACCATAGAGCTCTATATGGACTTCTTCGGATATTCGCTGATGGCGGTAGCTCTCGGAAAGATGTTTGGGATTAATCTTCCCGAAAACTTTAACGAGCCTTATTCCTCAAGGAGCGTGGGAGAGTTTTGGAGAAGATGGCATATTACCCTCGGAGCCTGGTTTAGGGATTATATTTATATCCCCTTAGGCGGCAGCAAAAAAGGCGCCTTTCGAAATATCTTAAACCTTTTGATCGTTTGGCTTATTACCGGATTTTGGCACGGCTTCGGGCTTAACTTTATAATCTGGGGACTGATGCTGTTTTTATTTATCGTCCTTGAAAAGTTTACTCCTCTTGGTAAGCTTACAAAGATAAAGGGACTTGGCAATGTATATCTTATCTTTGTCATCGTTATAAGCTGGGTTGTATTTGCAATAAACGATATGAACTCTCTTACAGACTACTTAAAGTGTCTTTTCGGAATCCGCATAGAGGGTGCTTCCCCTGCGGGCAGTCAGTTTATGAGATACATAAGGACATACTGGTATCTTTTGGCGGGTGGAATCTTTGCTATGACGCCTCTTCCGAGAATGTTTGCCAAAAAGTTCGGAAAGAAGTGGTGGATGGTGCTTATTCTGGCACCTATGTTCGCGATATCCGTTTACTTTATCATACAGGGTAAGGGCGGAGCGTTTATGTATTATATTTTCTAAAAATTTCGGTGACATATATGAAAGAATCATTTATTAAAAAAGCGCCGTATACAGTGCTTATAATCGTATTTATCTGCCTGTTTTGGGGGCTGAAAGCCCTGAGCGCATCGGGTCAGATAAGGATCCCTTTTCTGGAGGACGGCAGGGTCAGCTTCCCTTCCGAAAATGAGAAGCTTCCGGAAAATACAATTCCGGAATCCAAAACAGATGAGATCGCTTTTATACCCGCTACTTTAGGAGAAGCTGATTCAGCTTTCAGTCAGGGCAACGCAGATAATGCAGAAAATGCAGATAATGCAGATAATGCAGTGAGTGCGGAGAATACAGAAAATATAGATAATACTGTAATTGATGGTGCCGAAAACGGCATGGGAGAGGCTGCGCCCGGGGATGGCGAAGCAGCTGAAACAGTAACCGGGGCAGAAACGGCGGATTTGTCTTACGATACCGAAAAATACCCCTACAGCTTCGGAGAAGTAGAGGGAAACTGTGTAGTATACGATCCCGCAGATATAGATTCAAGGTATTACAAAGACTGCGGCAAGATCGCCCTTGATACTCCCGCGGATTACGTTACGGTAGAGGATGATTATTTTGACGATGCCTGCTTTGTCGGAGATTCCAGAATGGTGGGAATCTTCGATTATGCGGGGTGGGATAAAGCGGACTTTTATTGTGACAATGGTTATTGCCTGTATAACTATATGGGTGGCAAAAACGTTATCTGTCAGAACAATAACAAAAAGTACAAGTTAGAGGACGCTATAAAGAGAAAAAAATACGGCAAAGTTTATATTATGATGGGAACAAACGACTGCGGCTACGGAACCACGGAAAGCTTTAAGGAAAGCTATTCTGAGATGCTTGAGATGATAAAGACCCAGCTTCCCGATGCGGTTATTTTTACGGTTTCCAATATGAGAATATCGAAGGATGCGGAAAAAAATGACAAGACCGGCGTTTACAGGAATTTAAACATCAACGATAAAAACACGGCAATCGCCGAACTCGCGGACGGGGAGAGAGTTTTTTACTTTGATATAAACGCTCCTTTTGTGGATAAAGAAGGCTATCTGATCGATGAATATACCTTCGACGGTTTCCATGTGTACGCAAAACAATACACTGAAATGGCAGAAATTTTTAAGGCTCACGGAATAAAAAACTAATAGTTTTCAAATTAGTCAGAAAATGGTAAAATAACAGTGCAAATATCTTTATAATATTTTTGTAAAAGAGGTATAGCTTTATGAAAAAAAGGACTTCACTGCTTAGTGTACTGGCTCCTTTTATCGGCGCAGCAACCATAGCGGGTGCAGACTTGTACATCAAGAGCAAAATGGATTGCGAGCTGCCGGGAGAAGAGGATACCGAGATTAAAAAGGGTATCTTTAGATTCAGGCGTCACCACAATCGCGGAGCTATGTTAAACCTTGGACAGAAATATCCCGGGGAAGTCAAGGGGCTTTCGATAGGCTCTACTGTTATGACATTTTTGATGCTCTGTTTTTCTTCATCTAAGAGGGGACGCGTCTTTGAGAAGACAGGACTTGCCTTTATACTTGGAGGAGCGCTTAGCAATACTTACGACCGGGTGAAAAAGGGATACGTTATGGACTATGTAAGTCTGGACGTTAAACCCGCCAAGATAAGAAACCTGGTATTTAATCTTTCCGATGTCTTTATCGGATTTGGACTTATTCTGTATTTTATTTCAAATCTTACTGCAAAGGACAGAGCGCTTTAAGCCTCTGGTGGTTCGCGCAAAAGCCGAACGGAAAGGAGTTTTGTATGTTGCTAACACTTATCCCGTTGTTTGATGAGAATATTGCCGTAAGTGCATACTCGGTCTTTTCTCAAAAAGATAACATGTTCCTAAATCCTCTCGGACAGGTAACGGGTGTATACGACGGAGCTACTTATGTGCAGGGCATCGAGGCCGTTAATTCCATGGGTATTGAGACCCTGTCCGGTGACAAGATGGTATTTGTTCCGGTATCTAACGTCTCCATCTTTTCCAACATCGAAGAGCAGTGCAAGGTACCTCACGTAAAGGTTGCGCTCCTTATCGACAGAACTGTTCCTCCGGTTGAGTCCTATGTAAAGAGATTAAAGGAATTAAAGGCTGCAGGCTTTAAGATAGCCATCAGAAAACTGGCTGTTTCCGAGTTCCAGGTATATGCACCTATATTGGAGCTTGTTGATTTTGTATTCCTCAACAACAAAAAGATCGCCATCGATAAGGCAAAGTTGTTCTTCTCAAAGCTTTATCCTTCGGCAAAGCTTATCGCCGGAAATATCGACACTATGGATACCTTTGAATCCTTAAAGAAAACCGGTGGTTATCATTATTACGAAGGAGAGTTCTACAGACTTCCCGTTACCAAGGGAAGCAAGGACATCGCTCCCTCTAAGATCACACAGTTAGAGCTCTTAAAGATCGTTAACAATCCTGACTTTGAGCTCAATGATGCAGCTGACATCATCGGAAGAGATACAGCTCTTACATTATCGCTTTTGCAGATGGTAAACAGAGTTGTTAAGACTGCTGAGATTACAACTATCAGACATGCCGCAGCTATGCTGGGACAAAAAGAATTAAAGAAATGGATCAATACGGCTGTTGTGGGAGAAATCAGCTCAGACCAGCCCAGCGAGATCACTCGTCTTACCTTGCTCCGCGCGAGATTTGCCGAAAACATCGCAGGATTCTTCGGACTTAAGATGCAAAGCGAAGAGCTGTTCCTTATGGGACTTTTCTCGATGCTTGATGTTATCCTTGATAAGCCTATGAGTGAAGCTTTAGAGATGATCCATGTTTCAAACGACATCAAAGCGGCTCTCGTTTCCAAGGAAGGAAAGTTTGCTCCTGTATATGAATTCATCCTTGCTTACGAGCAGGCTGATTGGAGCGAGGTTTCAAGGGTAATGCTCCTTAAGGAGATCGATGCCGACAAAGTATACCAGTCATATCTTGATACACTTAACTGGTACAGAAAGACAATTGTAGGCGTTTAGTAATGGAAAATCTTGTTTTTAGTCTTAATGCCACCGTTCCTATATTTTTACTTATGGTGTTAGGATTTTTGTTTCACAAAATTGGGTGGATAGATGATGTATTCGCCTCTAAAATGAACAAGTTTGTATTCACCGTACCTCTGCCGGTTTTGGTTTTTGAAGACCTGGCAGAGGTCGATTTTCGTCAGGCTTGGGATGGTAAATACGTTCTGTTTTGTTTCCTTGTGACCATCGCGTCGATTCTGATCGCTACAGGTATTTCTTTTATCTGGAGGAAAAAGGGGATACAGGGAGAGTTTATTCAGTCCTCGTACCGTTCAAGTGCAGCTCTGCTTGGAATAGCCTTTATACAGAATATCTACGGAAGCTCACACCTTGCGCCCCTAATGATAATCGGAAGCGTTCCGCTTTATAATATTATGGCGGTGACGGTGCTTGAACTTTTTAAACCCGGGAGCAAAGGGCTTTCTAAAAAGACAATTCTCAAGACCCTTAAAGGTATTGCCACCAATCCGATCCTTATAGGAATCGTGACAGGTATTATCTGGTCCCTCCTGCGGATCCCACTTGGCGGCATCCTTCAAAAGGCGGTTACAAGCGTAGGAAATATAGCAACTCCTTTGGGACTTATGGCTATGGGAGCGACCTTTGATTTTAAAAAGGCATTCGGAAAGCTGGGACCGGCACTTGCTGCTGCATTTATGAAGCTTTTTGGCTTCGCCGCTATATTTTTACCCCTTGCGGTAAAAATGGGATATCGGGACGAACAGCTTGTGGCAACCCTCGTTATGCTCGGAAGCGCAACGACCGTAAGCTGCTTTGTTATGGCTAAAAATATGGGACATGAAGGCGTAGTATCTTCATCAGTCATTATGCTTACAACTCTTTTATCCGCATTTTCCCTTACCTTCTGGCTCTGGCTTTTAAGGAGCTTAGGACTGATCTAAAGCTAAATATTTACTTTTCTTTACAAAAATGATATTATTGCGAATGTATGTGCAAAAATAGGAGATAAAAAATGCCTGATACAATTAGCGAAATCAAAAGAAGACGTACATTTGCGATAATATCCCACCCCGATGCAGGTAAGACAACCCTTACCGAGAAGTTCCTTCTTTACGGAGGAGCGATCAATCTTGCCGGTTCCGTAAAGGGAAAGGCTACCGCAAGACATGCGGTTTCCGACTGGATGGAGATTGAGAAGGAGCGTGGTATTTCTGTTACTTCTTCCGTACTTCAGTTTGAATATGACGGATATTGCATAAATATCCTTGATACCCCCGGACACCAGGACTTCTCCGAGGATACATATCGTACCCTTATGGCGGCAGACTCTGCGGTCATGGTTATCGATGCTTCTAAGGGCGTTGAGGCACAGACAAGAAAGCTCTTTAAGGTCTGCGTTATGCGCCATATTCCCATCTTTACATTTATCAACAAGATGGACAGAGACGCTATGGATACCTTTGAGCTCCTCGACGATATAGAAAAAGAGCTCGGTATCGCTACATGCCCCGTTAACTGGCCTATCGGCTCAGGTAAGGGCTTTAAGGGCGTATACGACAGGGAGAAAAAATGTGTTATCTGTTACTCTGACACCGAGAAGGGTACCAAGGAAGGAACAGCCACCGAAATCCCAGTTTCGGATGAAAAGCTCCTTAGAGAGACCATCGGTGATGAAGCGGCTGATAAGCTTTTTGAAGAGCTTGAGCTTCTTGACGGAGCCGGAGCCGACTTTGATCTTGATACCGTAAGAAAGGGAGACCTTACTCCCGTTTGCTTCGGATCAGCTCTTACAAACTTCGGAGTAGAAATATTCCTTAAGCATTTCCTCAATATGGCTACAACGCCCCTTCCGAGAAAGGCTGACTGCGGTGAGATCGATCCTTTAAGCGAAGATTTTTCTGCATTTGTCTTTAAGATACAGGCTAATATGAACAAAGCCCACAGGGACAGGATCGCTTTTATCAGAGTTTGCTCCGGCAGATATGATGCCGCTGCGGAAGTAAGACATGTACAGGGAAATAAGGTAATGCGCCTTTCACAGCCTCAGCAGATCATGGCTGACGACCGTAAGATCCTTAGTGAGGCGTATGCCGGTGACATTATCGGTATTTTCGATCCGGGTATATTTTCAATAGGCGATACGCTTTGCGCACCCAAGTCAAACTTTAAATACGAGGGTATTCCTACCTTCGCTCCGGAGCATTTCGCAAGAGTCAGACAGATGGATACCATGAAGCGTAAGCAGTTCGTCAAGGGTATCGAGCAGATAGCCCAGGAAGGTGCAATCCAGATCTTCCAGGAGTTTAACACGGGTCTTGAAGAGATCATCGTCGGAGTAGTCGGTGTGCTTCAGTTTGATGTGCTTAAATACAGACTTGAAAATGAGTACAATGTTGAGATAAAGCTTGAAAATCTTCCTTATGAACATATCCGATGGATAGAGAATTATCAGGATTTCGATATTGCCAAGCTCTCCGGTACCTCCGATATGAAGAAGGTTAAGGATATGAAGGGCAATCCCTTACTTCTTTTCATCAATCCCTGGAGTATCGGCATGACGGAAGAGAGAAACAAAGGGCTTATTCTCACGGAATTCAGTAAGAATTAATCAGTTCCCTTTTATAGCGCTTTATGCTATAATTAATCTGATTTAGGCTCTAAATTATTGAATCGACCGCCCATAATTCGGCGGATTGAAAGGAGTTATTATGGCAGCACAGACTATCATAAACAGATACACTACGGATAGAAATAAGTCTACTACCAGACTTGGCGGAGATCCCTTAGGCGGAGAGATACTTATTGCGGATGATGTTGTGGCTATGATCGCCGCTCTTGCAGCTTCCGAGACAGACGGAGTCAGCAATGTCGGAAATACATATACAAGCGAGCTTATGAGCAAGGTCGGAGTTCACGACAAGACCAAGGGTGTTAAGGTTGACATCAGAGAGAATATCGTAAGAGTTTCCCTTGCTATTACAATTATGAACGGATTTGCAATTCCGGACATTTCACAGCAGGTACAAAAAAGAGTTAAGAATTCCGTTGAGAATATGACCGGCATGACCGTAAAGAGCGTAAATGTTCGAGTTATCGATGTAGAGGTCTGATTAATATATGATGAACAGGCATGAACTGCGGGAAAGGCTTTTTAAGCTTTTGTTCCGTATTGAATTTAATAGCCCGGAAGAGATGCCGGAGCAGATTAAAATGTTCTGCGAGGACGCTGAAAACGGGACACTCGAAACCGAAGATGGCGAGTACGTTACCGGAAAGTACGAAAAGATAATGAACCTTAAGGAAGAGATCGATAAGACGATCGATGAGAACGCTTCCGGATGGGATATTACAAGAATCGGTAAAGTCGAGCTCGCGATCCTTCGGCTTTCGGTATACGAGCTTTGCTATGACGAAGATATACCTACCGGCGTGGCGATGAACGAGGCCGTCGAGCTTGCCAAGAAGTTCGGACAGGATAATTCCGGTGCCTTCGTCAACGCGGTTTTATCAAAGATCAAAACAGCCAGAGGAATAGAGTAAAGCAGTGCCAAAAAAGGTACTGCTTTCTTTCCATTTTTACAGGACGGAAAAATATGCCGCAAACTGTGTATACCGTAGGACAATTAAATAGATATATCAAGAATATATTTAACGGCGATTACGTTCTGCGAGATCTTACGGTTAAGGGGGAGGTAAGTAACTGCAAGTACCATTCCTCCGGGCACATTTTCTTTACATTAAAGGATGAGACCGGCAGCGTAAAGTGTATTATGTTTGCCGGAAACAGAGGCGGGCTTCCCTTTAAGATGACCGACGGGATGCTTGTTAATGTAACCGGGTATGTGGACGTATACTTAGCGGATGGTGCGTACCAGCTGTACGCCAAGTCTGTTACCAAAGAGGGTGCGGGCGAACTGTACGAAAGGTTCGAAAGATTAAAAGAGGATCTAGAAGAAAGAGGCATGTTTGCCGAAGAGTATAAGCAAAAGATCCCCACAGACGCCAAGTGTATCGGAATTGTTACGGCCTCCACGGGAGCCGCTATAAGGGATATTATAAATGTCTCCAAAAGACGAAATCCATACATTCAGCTTATACTGTATCCCGCTATAGTACAGGGACCTGAAGCAGCCCCCAGCATAGTAAAGGGAATCAAGGCACTTGAAAAATACGGCGTAGATCTTATGATAGTAGGACGCGGAGGCGGATCTATCGAGGATCTATGGGCTTTTAATGAAGAGATGGTTGCCCAGGCCATATTCGACTGCAGCGTACCTATTATTTCTGCTGTAGGACACGAAATTGACTTTACGATAGCGGATTTTGTAGCTGACCTTAGGGCTGCTACACCTTCAGCCGCCGCTGAGCTTGCTGTAAGTGAAATCGTTAGGATCGATGAAGCAATTTACTCAAGAAAAGAAGAGCTTGACGGGCTGATGATGAATCTTTTGTCCGAAAAAAAAGGACGTATAGAGCATCAGCTAAGACAGTTAAAGCTTCTTGACCCGGAGTATAAACTAAGGCAGTCCAAAGAAAGACTTGCAAGAATAGAGATTGCTTTAAATGATGCGATAGAGGGAATAATCAAATCCCGAAGGCAGCGCCTGTCCCTTCTTTCATCGAGACTTGACGGCTCGTCGCCTCTTAAAAGACTAAAGAGCGGTTATGCCTTTGTTACTGACGAAAAGGGCAAGAGGGTTAAGAGCGTAAAGCAGCTAAAGAGTGGCATGAAGATAGATATGGCTTTAACCGATGGATATGCCACCGCCACTGTGGATGAGATTAAAGAAAACAAAGATCAGGTGTAAATATGGCAGAATCAAAGACCAAAGAAAAAGAGAATATCACCCTTGAAAAGATGCTTGATAATATCGATGAGATAATCGAAAAACTCGAGGACGAGGAGCTGCCTTTGGAGGAGGCTTTTGCCGAATACTCAAAGGGAGTAAAGCTTATAGCCGAGGCAAACAAAAAGGTGGACCGTGTCGAGAAAAAGGTCCAAAAGCTTCTTGATAATGGGGAAACAGAGGACTTTGAATAATGGATAAAAAGGAATTTGAAGCCTTGCTTGATAAAAAGGTAAGCGAGGTTGAAGATATATTAAACAGGCATCTGCCTGAGCCGAAGGGACTTCAAAAAACTGTGTTAGAGTCTATGGAGTATTCCTGTTTGGCGGGAGGAAAGAGGCTTCGCCCCATCATCCTTACAGAAAGCTATAAGCTTTTTTCGGGAAGTGATGAGCTTCCCTATGAAGTGGAAAGCTTCGCGGCAGCGATCGAGTTTATACACAGCTACTCCCTTGTACATGACGATCTGCCTGCTATGGACAATGACGAGTTCAGAAGAGGTCGCCTTACAACTTGGAAAGTGTACGGTGACGGGATGGGAGTGCTTGCGGGCGATGCTCTTTTAAACTATGCCTTCGAGACGGCTTTTGGCGCCGCCGCCGGTATAGATGATGCTTTGACCTTATCCAGAATCGTAAAGGCCGGAGCAATGCTTTCGGAAAAGAGCGGCTCTTACGGAATGATCGGAGGACAGTGCGCCGATCTTGAGGCGGAAGGAAGAGGTTCGGACGTAACCATCGGAGATCTTCTCTTTATTCATGAACATAAAACGGCATGCCTTATCGAAGCCGCCCTTATGGTGGGAGGCATCCTTGGAGGCGCGGATGAAAAAGAGATAGAAATCCTTAAAAAGATCGGATCGAATGTAGGAATAGCTTTCCAGATAAGAGACGATATTCTTGATGTTATCGGAAATACCGAAGAGCTCGGCAAAAAGACCGGAAGCGATGCTCAAAATGACAAAGTAACCTATGTTACCCTTAAAGGCATCGAGGAGTCTGAGGCCGAGGCTGAGAGCCTTAGTAAGGAAGCCGAAGAGCTTTTGAAGTCTCTGCCGGGAGATAAAGATTTCCTATCGATGCTTATTGATTCCCTTATAGGAAGAATGCGGTGATTTAATCGGAGTTAGCTTATGTATCTTGAAAAGATAAATAAAGTCGGCGATGTAAAAAAGATTCCCGCCGAACATCTCGGAGTTTTATGTGACGAGATAAGAGATTTCTTAATAGAAAAAATAAGCCATACCGGAGGACATTTAGGCTCTAATCTTGGAGTCGTTGAACTTACGGTAGCGCTTCATCTTGAGCTTAATCTTCCTAAAGACGATATTATCTGGGATGTAGGACACCAGTCCTATACACACAAGCTTTTGTCCGGAAGAAGAGAGGGGTTTGACAGCCTTCGCATGTACCACGGAATGAGCGGTTTCCCTAAAAGAAGGGAGAGCGACTGTGACTGTTTCGATACAGGCCACAGCTCAACTTCCATTTCCGCGGGTCTCGGACTTGTAAAAGCAAGAGATATCTCCGGGGAGAAAAAGACTGTGGTTTCCGTAATAGGTGACGGATCCCTTACCGGCGGACTGGCCTTTGAAGCTTTAAATAATGCGGGAAAATCGGACAGCAACTTTATTATCATCCTTAACGATAATAAGATGTCTATTTCAGAGAATGTAGGAGCTATTCCCAAGTACTTAAACTCAATCCGTACAAGCGAAGGATACCTTGATCTTAAGGATGACGTTTACAACAAGATCGTAGGAACCCCTGCCGGAAATAATATCGTAAAAAATATCAGAAGAGCTAAAAACAGTTTTAAATCCCTTTATTCCCCGGGTATGATGTTCGAGGAAATGGGTATTGTATATTTAGGCCCCATTAACGGACATGACATAGACGCTATGCGCAAGGCTTTAAAAGAAGCCAAGCGTATTAAGAGGGCGGTTATGATCCATGTGATCACAGAAAAAGGAAAGGGATATGAACCTGCCATAAGACACCCGGCAAGATTCCACGGAACCGGCCCCTTTGATATAGAAACAGGACTTCCCAAGAAGTCCTCTGCTGTATCCTGGACCAATGTCTTTTCTACGGTTATGGTAAAGCTCGGGGCAAGGAATCCGAAAATCTGTGCCGTAACGGCGGCTATGCCTGACGGAACGGGACTTAAGAGATTTTATAATGCATATCCCGAGAGATTTTTTGACGTGGGGATCGCCGAGGAGCATGCTGTTACCTTTGCAGCGGGACTTGCCGCGGGAGGGCTTACCCCGGTTGTGGCTATTTATTCTTCATTTTTACAAAGAGCCTACGACCAGATAATCCACGATGTATGTCTGCAGGATCTTCCGGTTGTTTTTGCCGTTGACAGAGCGGGCATCGTCGGTAACGACGGCGAGACCCACCAGGGTATATTCGATCTGTCCTTCCTTTCGGGAATCCCGGGGATGACTGTTATGGCACCCAAGAACCTTTGGGAGTTTTCGGATATGCTGAAATTTGCGGTTTCTTACGGACACCCCATCGCCGTCAGATACCCCAGAGGTGCTGTATATGAAGGCCTCGAGGAGTTTAGAACAGATATTGCCATCGGTGAGGCCGAGTGGATCTACAGAGAAGAAGAGATTGCCCTTGTAGCCGTTGGTTCTATGGTTGAAACCGCCGAAAAGGTCAGAACTGGTCTTGAAAAGAAGGGACACAAAGCAAGCCTTATCAACGCGAGATTTGTAAGTCCCATAGACACTGAGAGCATAAGAGAGGCGATGCGCTGCCACAAGCTTATCGTTACATTGGAAGAAAACGTTAGAAGCGGCGGATTCGGCGAGAGAGTTTTGGACTTTATCAATTCTGAAAAGCTTGCAGGTAAAGAGCCGGGCGCGGACTGCCTTATCATAAGTCTTCCGGATTGCTTTATCGAGCACGGAGATTGCGCTCTTCTAAAGGCTGCAAACGGAATCGATGCGGACAGCATTACCGAAAAGATCCTCGAAAGAGTTTGATTTATGAAAGAAAGACTTGATGTTATATTGGTACAGGACGGATACGCTCCGTCCAGAGAAAAAGCGAAAGCTATCATAATGAGCGGCGTTGTCTATGTCAACGGTCAAAAGGAAGACAAGGCAGGAAGCTTTTTTGATACCTCGAAGGTAAAGGTTGAGGTTAGAGGACAAAGTCCCAAGTATGTAAGCCGAGGCGGTCTTAAGCTGGAAAAGGCTATGGAAATCTGGGGCTTTAACCTTGAGGGGCATATCTGTATGGACATCGGTGCATCTACCGGTGGTTTTACGGATTGTATGCTCCAAAACGGAGCGTCAAAGGTATACTCGGTTGATGTCGGACACGGACAGCTCGACTGGAAGCTTAGAAACGACGAGAGAGTCGTTGTTATGGAACAGACCAATTTCAGATTTATGAAACCTGAAGATATTGAGGATACCCTTGATTTTGCCAGCGTAGATGTCTCTTTCATCTCACTTACCAAGATCCTTATACCCGCTAGAAATCTTTTAAAGAGCGGAGCCGGAATGGTCTGTCTTATTAAGCCGCAGTTTGAGGCCGGAAGAGACAAAGTCGGTAAAAATGGCGTTGTAAGAGAGGCCCAGACACATAAGGACGTTATTTCAAAGATAGTTACCTTCGCGGATATGATCGGCTTTGACGTAAAAGCCATCGACTTTTCGCCTATCAAAGGTCCCGAAGGAAATATCGAATATCTTATGTATATCACCAAGAAATCCGATATTTCGGAGGAAATCCTTTCCCTCGAGGAGAAAGAAGCGGAAGAAAAGCTAAGGGATATGCTTGAGGAAAAGACAGGACTTGCCTTCGAAGAAGGTTTTAAAAAGATTATCGAAGATATTGTTTCGGGTTCACACGAACTCTAAAGGCATTTGAAATGAAAAAGTTTTTAATATACAAAAATCCTTATAAAGATAAAGACGAAACCATAAAAAATAAAGTGGTCAGCTGCCTTTTGAGCCTCGGAGCCGCTGTTACGGATTTTGACAAATATAACGGTGAGTACGGCGATGATTTGATGACGATCGTCCTGGGCGGAGACGGAACAATACTGCAGGCTATCAGAGAAGCGGATTTTTCCATGGGACCCGTTATCGGCATAAACCTAGGTACACTGGGATTTCTTACTGAAATTGAGACGTCAAATATCGAAAACGCCATGAAAGCCCTTGTGGAAGATAAGTTTACTCTTGAAGACAGACTGCTCCTTGAGGGAAAGACAGCCCAAAGCACGGTAAACGCCTTGAATGATGTTGTCCTTACAAGATTCGGCGGTCTTCGGATCAATTCCTTTAATTTGTACGTAAACGGATTGTTCCTTGCGCAGTATTTTGCTGACGGTGTGATCATATCAACGCCTACGGGATCTACCGGATATAACCTTTCGGCGGGAGGCCCCATCGCCAGCCCCGCATCGGAACTTATTATATTGACTCCAATTTGTCCTCATACTTTAAACCACAGGAGTATCATCCTTTCAAGTAAGGATGAGGTGAGGATTGAAATACCCGCCTCCAAAGACGGCGGAAACCAGGAACTTGAAGTCAGCTTCGACGGAAGTAGCAAGGAAATCGTTAAGACGGGAGAGAGCGTAACAGTTCGCTGCAGCGATAAAAAGGTTTGCTTTGCAAAGCTTGGAAAAGACAGTTTCCTTGATATTCTTAACAGAAAAATGAGTGAGAAATAATTATGAAATCAACCAGACAAAAGAAATTGATTGAACTCATCGAACAAAACGAGATCGGAACGCAGGAAGAACTTGCTCTTATGCTAAAAAAAAGCGGGTTTGACGTTACCCAGGCCACAGTCTCAAGAGATATCAGAGAGCTCGGGCTTACAAAGGTCTCCGGAACAGGCGGGAATCAAAAGTATATTTTGATCAATACCGGCAAAGGGGATCTTTCCGATAAATTCATCAGAGTCTTAAAGGATGGTTTTGTTTCGGTGGACATGGCACAAAACATCCTGGTCATTAAGACAGTATCGGGTATGGCTATGGCAGTAGCTGCAGCTATTGATGCGATGGATTTTTCCGAGATCGTCGGAAGTATCGCGGGAGACGATACCATTATGGCCGCTGTAAGAACCGTCGGTGAGACCAGATCGCTGATGGAAAAGATCAAAAACATGGTACAATAACTTAATTTAAGGGGGAGAACAAGGAACATATGTTACAGAGTATTCACGTAAAAAATCTGGCATTAATTGAAGAAACGGAAGTTGAATTCGGCGAGGGACTTAATATTATAACCGGTGAGACCGGAGCCGGAAAGTCGCTTCTTATAGGCTCGGTAAATCTTGCGCTTGGCGGAAAGGTGGATGCGTCTCTTTTAAGAAAAGGCGCGGATGAAGGCTTCGTAAAGCTTGTATTTGTATCCGAAGACGAAAAGGTTAAAAGTATCCTAAGGGAAATGGATATTGAGCCCGAAGAGGACGGAACCATCATCCTTTTAAGAAAACTTTCCCAGGGAAAGAGCAGCTGTAAGATAAACGGAGAGACCGTTACAGCAAAGCAGGTATCTCGTCTTGCCGAGGAGCTTATTGATATCCACGGACAGCATGAACATCAAAGCCTTTTTAAAAAGTCCAAGCACCTTGATATACTTGATGCTTTCGGAGAAAAGACGCTAAAACCTCTTCTTGAAAAGACTGCTGAGAGCTATAAAGCGTACAAAGAGGCGGCAGCCGAGCTTTCTGAGAACGAAAAAGACACCACGGATATCGAAAGAGAAAAATCTCTTTTAGAGTTTGAGGTTAGTGAGATAGAAGCCGCGGCTTTGACGGAAGGCGAAGATAAGCAGCTTGAAGAAAAGTTTTCAAGGATGGCCAATGCAAGAAAGATTGCAGAGTCGCTTTCGGAGGCTTATAATTATACCTCGGCGGCACAGACTAATGCAGCCTCTTTGATCGGAAATGCCTTAAGGGCTGTGGGAAATGTTTCTCAGTACGACAGCTCTATAGAAGCTTTGGAGTCACAGCTTTCCGAATTAGAAGGACTGATGAATGACTTTAATAGAGACCTTTCGGGCTATATGTCTGACTTTACCTTTGAAGAGGGTGAGTTTGAAGAGGTTTCCGAAAGGCTCGATCTTATAAATTCCTTCAAGAGAAAGTACGGCGAAAGCATACCTGAAATACTGGATTTTGCAAAAGAAGCTTCGGATAAGCTTGACAAATATGCCGACTATGAAGGATATATATATAGGTTAAAGGAAAAGGTTTCAAAGGCGGAAGAGATCCTTTTGAAAAACTGCGAGGCTCTTTCAAAAGAGAGAAAGAAAATCTCCGTTTCTTTAAGCGGTAAATTAAAGGAATCTTTGGTTGGGCTTAACTTTTTAAGCGTGGAATTCGAAGTCGATGTACGCCCCGGAAATAAGCCCGGAGCAAAGGGATATGATGAGGTTGAGTTTATGATCTCGACCAATCCCGGAGAACCTCTAAAGAGTCTTGGAGATGTAGCCAGCGGAGGAGAGCTCTCAAGGATAATGCTAGGGCTTAAGACTGTTATGGCAGGGGAGGATAAGGTCGACACGCTGATATTTGATGAGATTGATACGGGTATCAGCGGAAGAACAGCATTTAAGGTATCTAAGCAGCTGGGTAAGCTCTCTAGGGCCCACCAGGTGCTTTGTATAACGCATTTGCCTCAGATTGCCGCTATGGCGGATGAGCATTTTGCGATAGAGAAGGAAGCGACAAAGGATTCCACAAGAACCTTTATCCGAAATCTAAATGGGGAAGAATCTGTGCGTGAGCTTGCAAGGCTTTTGGGAAGTGATGAGGAGTCGGAAGCTGCGCTTGACAACGCCAGAGATATGTTACTTAAAGCAAAAGAATATAAAAACGATATGGGGGAATAATGCAAAAGTAATTATTTAGATAAAAAGAGGATTATGAAAAAATGAGACAGAAAAGAGAAGATGTAAGAAATATCGCAATTATTGCCCATGTCGACCACGGTAAGACCACTCTTGTCGACGAGCTTTTAAAGCAAAGCGGCGTATTCCGCGACAATCAGGAAGTAGCGGAGCGAGTTATGGACAGTAACGACATTGAGAGAGAAAGAGGAATAACTATTCTCTCTAAGAATACTGCCGTTATGTACAAAAACACCAAGATCAATATTATAGACACTCCCGGCCACGCGGACTTCGGAGGCGAGGTTGAGCGAGTACTTAAGATGGTAAACGGTGTAATCCTTGTGGTTGACGCTTTTGAGGGTGCAATGCCCCAGACCAAGTTTGTACTTCGTAAGGCGCTTGAGCTTAAGCTCCCCGTTATCGTCTGCATCAATAAGATAGACAGACCCGAAGCAAGACCCGACGAAGTTGTTGACGAAGTACTTGAGCTCTTCCTTGAGCTTGATGCCGACGATTCGCAGCTTGATTGTCCTTTTGTATTTGCATCGGCTAAGGCAGGTATCGCTTCACTCGATTCTTCAGAGCCCGGAACCGATATGGAGCCTTTATTTGAGACGATCCTTGATTACATCCCCGCGCCTGAGGGAGATCCCGAGGCCGGAACCCAGGTACTTATCAGTACTATCGATTACAACGATTACGTTGGACGTATCGGCGTAGGTAAAGTGGACAACGGAACTATCAAGGTTAACCAGGACGTCGTTATCTGTAACCACCACGAGCCCGATAAACAGCTTAAGGTTAAGGTAAGCAAACTCTATGAGTTCGACGGACTTAATAAAGTAGAAGTAAAGGAAGCCGGAATCGGATCGATCGTAGCGATCTCCGGTATTACAGATATTCATATCGGAGATACACTTTGCTCCCCCGATGCGGTAGAGCCCATCCCCTTCCAGAAGATTTCAGAGCCCACAATCGCTATGGACTTTATCGTAAACGATTCTCCTTTGGCAGGTCAGGAAGGTAAGTATGTTACCAGCCGTCATATAAGAGACAGGCTTTTAAGGGAACTTAACACAGACGTATCTCTTCGCGTGGAGGAGACCGATTCAACAGACAGATTCAAAGTAAGCGGAAGAGGAGAACTTCACCTTTCAGTCCTTATCGAGAATATGAGACGTGAAGGATTCGAGTTTGCCGTTTCCAAGGCGCAGGTTCTCTACAAAGAGGATGAAAACGGAAAGAAGCTTGAGCCTATGGAGCTTGCCTATATCGATGTTCCCAACGAATTTTCCGGAGCTGTTATCGAAAAACTCGGACAGCGTAAGGGAGAGCTCCGCAATATGGGAAGTATCTCCGGCGGAACATATACAAGACTTGAGTTTTCAATTCCTT
This sequence comes from Lachnospiraceae bacterium, assembly GCA_017469945.1. Taxonomy (GTDB): domain Bacteria; phylum Bacillota; class Clostridia; order Lachnospirales; family Lachnospiraceae; genus AC2028. Next base: position 48,816 of record JAFUFI010000031.1, read on the forward strand.
CAAGAGGCCTTATCGGATACAGAGGCGAGTTTATGACCGATACCAAGGGTAACGGAATCATCAATACCGTATTCGACGGATACGCTCCTTACAAGGGAGATATCTCTTATCGTAAGCAGGGATCTCTTATCGCATTTGAGGCCGGAGAAGCTATCACATACGGTCTTTTCAATGCACAGGAGAGAGGAACCTTATTTATCGGACCCGGTGAAAAGGTATACGCCGGAATGGTAGTTGGACAGACAGGTAAGTCAGAGGATATCGAAGTAAATGTCTGCAAGAAAAAGCAGCTTACAAATACCCGTTCTTCCAGCGCGGATGAGGCACTCAGACTTACGCCTCCCAGAATCCTCTCCCTTGAGCAGGCACTTGACTTTATCGAGACCGATGAGCTTTTGGAGGTTACTCCCACAAAGCTCCGTATCAGAAAGAAGCTCCTTGATTCAAGGCTCAGAAAGAGAGCAGGTTTTACGCAGAATCAGTAGAAACCTTTTTTATTGAATATGAACTAACCTAGTGTTATAATCATTTTGATTTGTTTCAACTTGTTTTTTACGAAAAGAGGATAAATTATGTCTATATTTACAGGATCCGGTGTAGCGATAGTAACACCTATGAAGGCTAATGGGGAGATTGATTATCCCGCATTTGAAAAGCTTATAGAATTCCAGATTGCCGGTGGTACCGATGCGATAATCGTATGCGGAACTACAGGTGAGGCATCTACTCAGAGCCACGAAGAGCATCTTGAGACTGTTAAGTTCTGTGTAGATGTAGTTAAAAAGAGAGTTCCTGTTATCGCAGGAACCGGCTCAAACTGCACCGAGACCGCTGTATATCTTTCCAAGGAAGCTGAAAGCTACGGAGTAGATGCCGTGCTTCTTGTAAGCCCTTATTACAATAAGGCTACGCAGAACGGTCTTTATCAGCACTTTAAGACTACTGCCAATGCTATAAATATCCCTGTAATCCTTTATAATGTACCCAGCCGTACGGGTTGCAATATTCTTCCCGAGACTGTAGTCAGACTTGCTAAGGATTGCAAGAACATCGTTGCTATCAAGGAAGCAAGCGGCAATATCAGCCAGATCGCACACCTTGCAGCTATCAGCAAGGGATGCATAGACATTTATTCAGGAAATGACGACCAGATCGTTCCTATCCTTTCATTAGGCGGAAAGGGCGTTATCTCCGTACTTGCAAACGTTGCACCCAAGGAAACACATAACATCTGTCAGTACTACTTTGACGGTAAGGTTAAGGAATCCTGTGATGAGCAGCTCAGAGCACTTGATCTTTGCAATGCACTGTTTTGCGAGGTTAACCCGATTCCCGTTAAGAAGGCTCTCGAGCTTATGAAGATGATCCCCGGCGGACTCAGACTTCCTCTTACAGAGATGGAGCCTGCCAACACCGAGAGACTTACAAAGGCAATGAAAGAATACGGAATTCTTTAATTTAAATACTTACTAAGCGAGGACAAGGATATGGTTAATGTAGTAATGCACGGCTGCAACGGAAAGATGGGACAGGTTATCTCTGAGATCGTTGCAAAAGACAAGGATCTGAATATGATCGCCGGAGTTGATAAGTTTGACGACGGACATAACCCTTATCCTGTGTTCTCAGATATAAACGATCTTCCGGAGGGAGTTGATGTTATTATCGATTTTTCAGCAGCTCCCGCCGTGGACGGACTCCTTGATTACTGTGAAAAGAAAGGTACACCCGTAGTCCTTTGTACTACAGGTCTTTCTAAGGAACAGCTTGAGAGAGTATCCGCCCTGTCTTCAAAGATTGCGATCTTAAAGAGTGCAAATATGTCTCTCGGCGTCAATCTTTTGATGAAGATCCTTACAGCGTATGCACCTATCTTAGCTGATAACGGCTTTGATATTGAGATAGTTGAAAAACACCACAGACTTAAGCTTGATGCTCCCTCAGGAACGGCTATTGCCCTTGCGGATGCCGTAAATGAAGGCTTTGCGGAAGGAGATAAATACGAATACGTATATGACAGAAGCTCAAGACGTATGCAAAGACCTGATAAGGAAATCGGTATAAGTGCAGTCAGAGGCGGAAGCATTGTAGGCGACCATGATGTTATCTTCGCCGGACAGGATGAGGTGGTTACTTTTTCACATACCGCGTACTCAAAGGCATTATTCGGAAGAGGAGCCGTATCTGCATCTAAATTCCTTGCAGGAAAACCTGCAGGCCTCTATGACATGAGCAATGTTATTGACGAACTTATAGGATGATCCATGGAATTTCGACCCTGTATTGATATTCACAACGGAAAAGTAAAACAAATAGTAGGAAGCTCGCTTACTGATTCTGACAACAAAGCTACAGAAAATTTTGTAGCTGATAGTAATGCGAGCTTCTTTGCGTGTTTATATAAAAAGCATAATCTCAAAGGGGGGCATATCATTCTTTTAAACCCTGTGGGCAGCGAATACTATGAAGCTACAAAGGCTCAGGCTATTGATGCCCTAAAAGCGTTTCCCGGAGGGATGCAGTTAGGCGGAGGAATAACACCTGATAACGCAAAAGAGTTTCTTGACGCAGGAGCAACACATGTTATTGTTACGTCTTATGTATTTAAAGATGGTACGATAAAATATGACAATCTTAAGGCGATATCCGATGCGGTTGGAAGAGAGAGACTTGTACTTGATCTTTCCTGTAAAAAGACTGCCGATGGTTATAAGGTTGTAACCGACAGATGGCAGAAGATGAGTGATGTAACCGTTGACATTAAGCTTCTTGAAGAGCTTTCGGAATACTGTGACGAATATCTTATCCACGCGGTTGATGTTGAAGGGAAAAACTCAGGAATAGAAACTGATCTTGTAAAGATGCTTGCGGACTACGAGGGAAGGCCTGTAACATATGCCGGCGGAGTTCATAGCTACGAAGATATAAATCTCCTTAAAACATTGGGAAAAGACAGGATTAATATGACCATTGGAAGCGCGCTTGACCTTTTTGGAGGCAACCTTTCATTCGAGAAAGTATTACGAAATTATTAAAAATGTTGCGCAAAAATGCAATATGTGTTAGAGTTATTTAATCTGATGTGGAGGTGATTTTGTTGAGCAATCCATATATTGTAACTCTAAAACCAAGCACACATAAGCGCAAAAAGTTCAGACATCTTATCCTTGCATCCGACGATACGGAGTCTACTCCACGGGTTTTTAAGTACAACGTATCGGGCTTTATAGCTTTTCTTGCCGTAATGCTCTTTGTCTTTGGAGGATTTGTGGGACTACTGGTTTTTGAAAGCAAAAGAGATGCCAGATATGAGCGTAAGATCAAAGAAAGAGATCAGCAGATAGAAACTCTGACGGCAGATAACACCGCTCTTACTTCACAGATCGAATCGCTCAATAATACAATTGAAATACTGAGTAATACGGTTACTACCAAGACTGCAAGCGAAGCAGAGCTTGCCGAGACTATCGAAGCTCAGGCAGTTCCTTCGGATTTTCCTCTTACCGGAAGCGCTTCTTTTGAAGAGGTGGACGGAGAGGAGCCGGCCTGCATATTTACAGGTTCAGACGGAATAACCGTTGTCGCTACAGCTACGGGAGTTGTGGAAGACGTACTTGAGGATGAAACCTACGGAAATGTTGTTATAATCGACCATACCAACGGTTACAAAACCTATTACAAGAACAAAGGAGATCCGCTCGTTAAGAAAGGAGATTCCGTTTCTATGGGAACGACTCTTTTCATAATCAGCAGCGACAATCTTGAAATGTGTTATCAGATTTCACAAAACGGCGAGTTTATTAATCCACTGGATGTTTTGCAGATTAATGGTTAAAGGAGACAAAATGAGTAAAGAAGCAATTAAAATATCTACTCTTATCGGTGCAGGCAGCGTTTGTGACGGAGATTTTAAATGTCCCGGAAGCGCACGCATCGACGGAACGATCAATGGCAATGTTGAGATCGACGGCGTACTTGTTTTAGGCGCTGTAGGTAAGATCAACGGAGATATCCTTGCAAAGGCTGTACAGATAGGCGGCGAAGTAAACGGCGATATCAGTGCTCCCGAGAAGGCAGAGCTTACATCTACCGCTAAGGTTATCGGAAATCTTACTACGAATGTTATCGTTATTGACGAGAATGCAGTATTTCAGGGTGCTGTTAATATGAACCAGGAAGCTTCTCCAAGAAATAAGGGATTCGCTTTTAAGAAGACTGTTAAAGAAGAGAAGAAGAGCGCAGCCTTTGCAGTAGCTGAAGCTCTTAAGGAAGTTGAGGCCGACGGAGAAGAGATCCCTACAGAGGAAGTTTAGGATTCCCCCCCATAAGCTTTTTGCGTGACGAGCTTAAAGAGAAAGAAAACGATCTAAAAAAGTAAAAGCCTGCAAAGAATCTTAACAAGTTTCTTTGCAGGCTTATTATTTTGCTTATCTTTGGAATTTAGGGATGGCTTAGCTTTATTTAGCTTCCTCTTTTCCCTCGAGTCTTGCAAGTACAAGGTCATAACCGTCATTTCCATAGGAAAGAGAGCGGTTTACGCGGCTGATAGTAGCGGTAGAAGCTCCGGTTTTGGCGGCAATGGCAAGATAGGTCTGGTCTTTTTTTAGCATAGCGGCTACTTCAAATCTTTGGGACATGGACTGTAGCTCGTTAACTGTGCAGAGGTCCTCAAAAAAGTCATAACATTCATCTAAAGAGCGAAGCTGAAGAATAGCATTAAACAGAGTATCTGTTGCTTCAGTTTTTAATTTATCGTTCATCATATAATCCTCCATCGGAATCACTTTCATACGTTAAAACATGAAACTAGTATAATTTTAACTCTTTGTCGTAATAAAGTAAAGTCTGCTTGCCTAATTTACCTAAAAAAACTATAATAGACAGATAGAAATATCCTTTTGAGAGGTAGTTATGCAGGAACAAAGCTTAGAGCAGGTTCTCAGTAAAATAGACAAGAAAATTTCCGGTATAAATCCGATAAATGTAGACGATGTGCCGACAGTTCCGCTTTATATGGACCAGCTTACTACCTTTATGGACAGTAAACTAAGAGACACGCTTCGCAGTCCTTCGGAGGACAAGGTCCTTACCAAGACGATGATCAACAACTACGCCAAAAACGACCTTATTCCGCCACCGATCAAGAAGCGTTATTCAAAAGATCATCTCTACGAGCTTTTGTTTATCTTTTATTTCAAAAACTTTATGTCCATCGGGGATATCCAGACTCTGCTTACACCTATTACCGCTGAGTTTTTCGGAAAACGTAAAGAAAAAGGCTTTGGTATAGAAGATATCTATACCTATATGGCCGGTGTGCTTAAAGGTTCAAGAGGAAAGCTGCGGGAAGAGGTTTCAAAGAATCTCGAGGCAATCAGCGGTGCCTTTGAAGATGTACCGGAGAGCAAGAGGGAATATCTTAAGAAGTTTGCTTTTATCTGCGAGCTTTCTTACGATATCTATTTAAAAAAATACATCATCGAGCAGATGGTTGACGAAATAGCGGACGACTATATTATCGAAAGAGAGAGCTCTTACGATGACGAAATGCGTAAAAAGGCAGCCAAGGAAGCAACTATGGAGGCGATGAGGATTGCAAAGCTTAAGGCCGAAAAGAGTAAGACGGCCGAGAAGCTTAGAAGAGAAAAGGTTTCCGGTCTTAAGTATTCTTCCGAAAGAAGATCGCAAAAGAGTGACCTTTTCAAATAATTTTGCTAAACGATTAAGGATTTTATATGATTGATAAAAATGTTTTAAATTCGCAGCAACAATTGGCAGTGGATACTACAGAGGGTCCACTGCTTATTCTTGCCGGTGCGGGCTCGGGAAAGACAAAGACCCTTACAAACCGTATTGCACACCTGATACATGATAAAAAGGTTGATCCTTTTAACATCCTTGCTATTACCTTTACCAACAAGGCCGCAGGGGAAATGCGAGACAGAGTCTGTGCTATGGTAGGTGAAGGCGGAGAGAGGATCTGGGTTACTACCTTCCACTCTACCTGTATGCGTATCTTAAGAAGACATATTGACCGATTGGGATATGATATCAATTTTACGGTTTATGACAGCGACGATCAAAAGACCGTTATGAAGAATGTCTGCAAGAAGCTGAATATAGATACAAAGAGTTACAAAGAAAAGACCCTTTTAAACGCCATATCCGGTGCGAAGGATAATCTCATCACCGCCGCCGAGTATTCTCTCGAAACCTTTGGAGATTTTACAAAGATCGTTATAGCGAGAGCCTACAAGGAATATCAGGATCAGCTTAAAAAGAGCAATGCGGTGGATTTCGACGATATAATCATGCTGACGGTTCAGCTCTTTAAAGAGAATCCGGAAATCCTGGAGTTTTACCAGGATAGGTTTAAATACATCAGCGTTGATGAGTATCAGGATACCAATAAAGCCCAGTTTGAACTTATACGACTTCTTGCGGATAAATACAGAAATCTTTGTGTAGTAGGTGATGACGATCAGTCCATCTACAAATTCAGAGGTGCAAATATCCGAAATATACTTGATTTCGAGGAGTTTTATCCCGATGCCAAGGTTATAAAGCTTGAACAAAACTATCGTTCAACTCAGACTATTCTCGATGCGGCGAATGCTGTTATCGCAAACAACAGGTCCCGAAAGAGCAAGAGGCTTTGGACGGCGGAGGGAGCCGGGCACAAGATCCGATTTATGCAGCTTGACAATGCTTACGAGGAAGCTGACACAATAGTAGATGAGATCTCTACGAGTGTAAGGAGAGACGGATGTTCATATAATGATTTTGCTGTCCTTTACAGAACAAACGCCCAGGCGAGACTTATCGAAGAGAGACTTGTTATCAGAGGTATTCCGTATAATGTGGTTGGCGGTACAAACTTCTACGCAAGAGCCGAGATCAAGGATATGATCGCGTACCTTAAGACTATTGAAAACGGTCTTGATGAGGTGGCGCTTCGAAGGATAATCAACGTCCCTAAAAGAAGCATAGGAACGGCTACCATAGATAAACTTTTGGATTTTGCGGAGATTACCGACGATTCTTTGTATGGAGCAATGCAAAATGCAGATAATATCTCGGGACTTGGAAAGGCCTCGCTTAAAATCGGGGCTTTTGTTAAGCTTATCGAGGGACGCAGGGCGGAGATTTCTAAGATCGGTATCGCGGAAACCTTAAAGAAGATCATCGAGGAAACGGATTACTACGAGTACCTTAAGGACCAGGACGAAGAGTCGGCGGACGATCGTATTTCCAACGTAGACGAGCTTGTAAATAAAGCGGTCGCTTACGAGGAAACTGCGGAAGATCCTTCTCTTACGGGATTTCTTGAAGAGGTAGCGCTCGTTTCGGATATCGATAATATAGATAACGGAGACGGAAGAGTACTTCTTATGACCCTTCACAGCGCTAAGGGACTGGAGTTTCCAAGAGTATTTATCGCCGGAATGGAAGATGGCCTGTTTCCGGGGATGACTACGATATCTTCCGGTGACAATGAAGATATGGAAGAAGAAAGGCGCCTTGCCTACGTAGGTATTACAAGAGCGAAGGAGTATCTTACAATTACCTGCGCTAAGATGAGGATGCTAAGAGGAGAAACTCAGTTTAACCCCGTAAGCCGGTTTGTCAGGGAAATACCTGGGGAGCTTATAGACGGTATGGTACCCGGAAACAGACTTAGCAGAAGCGACTTTGACGAAGATGATTACGAAAGAAGATATTCATCCGGAAGACCTTCCGCGAGACTTAAAAGCTACGCTACCCCTGAGGCCAGAAAGCCTGCTATGCAATCGGAAATCAAGAATCTTAACGCTATTGCGGGACTTAGTAAAGGTATGCCTGCAGCAAATCCCGGAGAGCTTTCGTTTAAAACGGGAGATACCGTCAGGCACCGCAAGTTCGGCACCGGAGTTGTGACAAGTATTTCTAAAGAGCCAAGGGATTACAAGGTGACTGTTGATTTTGATGCATACGGTACAAAAATTATGTACGCTTCATTTGCCAAACTTGAAAAAGTCTGACAGTTGTGATAAAATTAAGAAAATTCTTTTATGGGGGAAGCCCGGAAAGAGAGGAAATAATGAGTAAGTTTGAAGATTATATCGGAAGCATTAAAACTGAAGCTCCCGCTAAGTTTGAGGAAATCAAAGAAAATATCAAACTTAAAAATTTCCTTAAGAAAAAGGAAGCTGAAGAGATTATTGAGGAAGTTGAAGAGGAGCGCAAGGTTAAGGTTTGGGTTATCATCCTTGCCGTTATCGGAGTTATCGCTATCGGATGCCTTGTAGGATATATTATCTACCGTGCTAAGAAGAAACCCGACTATCTTGACGATTTCGATTCTGACTTTGTTGACGACGACGAATTCTTTGAGGACGAAGAATAAAACATCTTTCAGTTTAGGTAGTTTATTTAGTAGGGAAGGCATATTATGCGTTCCCTACTTTTTGTGTGCAGATATTGAAGCTACAGTATCTGCTTTTTTAAAGTCTTACGTTAGGAAATTGGTGGTTTTATGAAAAAAGGACAAGAGATTATAGGGAAAGTTATAGAAATCAGATTCCCCAATATTGGAATAGTAGAAATGGAAGAGGGCGAAAGAGTAGTTGTTAAAAACTCTCTTCCGGGACAGACTGTGCGCGCAAGGATCAATAAGTTAAGGCACGGAAAGGCCGAGGGCGCGCTTCTTGAGGTGCTTGAAAAGTCGGAGCTCGAAACCGGAGAAGGATGCCCACACTTTGGCAAGTGCGGAGGCTGTACCTATATCTCCATGCCTTATGAAGAACAGACTAAGATTAAAAACGAGCAGGTTAAAAAGCTGCTTTTGCCTGTTCTTGAGAAGCAGTCAGGCAAGTACTCCTGGGAAGATATCTGCAAGAGCCCTGTAACCTATGGTTATAGAAACAAAATGGAGTTTACCTTTGGCGATGAGTATATGGGTGGCCCTTTGGCACTTGGGATGCATAAAAGAGGTAGCTTTTATGATATCGTAAATGTTTCGGACTGTAAGATTGTTGACGGAGATTACAGACAGATCCTTGATATAACCGTCGGATATTTTAGAGACAAGGAACTTCCTTTTTACCACAGGCTACGCCATGACGGATACTTAAGACATCTTCTTGTCAGAAAAGCAGCAAAGACAGGAGAAATCATGGTTGCTATTGTGACTACCACCCAGCTTGATTTCGATATGAGCGAGTATGTATCGGCTCTGTTGGGACTTAGTCTTGACGGGAAGATAGTGAGTATCCTTCATACATTTAATGATTCACAGGCGGATGTTGTTCAATCGGATAAAACAGATATTCTATATGGCAGGGATTATATAAATGAGGAGGTTCTCGGGCTTAAATTCAGGATCACAGAGTTTTCATTTTTCCAAACCAATACCTATAGCTGCGAAGTACTATACAGTAAGGCAAGAGAGTTTGCAGAGGATGCTATGAGATCTCTTGGAAGTGAAGCGGAAGACAGCAAAGAAAAGGTCGGTGTACTTTACGATCTGTACTCGGGAACCGGAACAATAGCTCAGCTTATGTCACCATCGGTTAGCAAGGTGATCGGTGTAGAAATCGTACCCGAGGCCGTAGAGGCTGCAAAGGAAAATGCGGCCGGCAATGGGCTTAAGAACTGTGAGTTTATTGCAGGAGACGTACTTAAAGTGATCGACGATATCGAGGAGAAGCCGGATATGATAATCCTCGATCCACCCCGTGACGGAATTCATCAGAAGGCTATCGGAAAGATAATTGATTACGGTGTAAAGAGTATTCTTTATATTTCCTGCAAGCCTACCAGTCTCGCCAGAGATCTTGAAATCTTTATCGAAAACGGATACGAAGCAAAGAGAATTGCCTGTGTGGATCAGTTCCCCTGGACCGCAAATTGCGAAGTCTGTTGTTTGCTTGAGAGGTTAAGATAAGCGAAGGATCATATTGAAATTTCAATTGATGCAGATGATTAGTTTGTCTGTCCCAACAAAAGCCGGATGAATTTTATGTAAGTAAGGTGCTCAAAATGAGAAAAAAAGAGGAGAAGGATTTGATAAAGTTTTTGGTGTTCACGGATTTACACTACGACTATGCAACACATGGTGATGAACGTATCCGGCAGATTTTGGGCAGAGCAAAGAGTGAAGAAGTGGACTTTATTGTATCTCTGGGAGATATCACAGCCCCAATTGTGCAGTATAGTCATGTGCTCGAAAAGGTGAGAAATTCCGGCTTACCCTTGTATCAAGTGCTTGGAAACCATGATGTTAAAGTGGATTTGCATCAGACGATGGAATTCCTGGGGCTTCACGAACCAATTCCACAATCGTGCTGTTCGCAATGGGCAGGAAGTCTTTGATCTGATTAAAGGGAAAAACATTCTGCTTTGCATGAATGGGCATGATCATGGGGATGATTTTAAGGTGGTCGATCAGGTGCCGTTCTATACGTTAAATTCTGCTTACGGACCTTGGATCGGTTTCCCAAATGGTGATGCTGATTTGGTGCAAAAATATGAATACCTCCACGGTTATGTGCCTTATGACAGAGCACTTAGTGCAGTAGTAACGATAGAAAGTGACGCCAATCGAAAACATTCAGGTGTGATCCGAATTGAAGGTATGCAGGGTAATTATGAGTCAGTGACACCGGCGGAACTTGGCCTTGTGGATCCTTATTGGAATGGCGTTTCTGTAGAACCTAGAGCAAGTTCTTTTGTCATATCTTTTGATAGTATGAAGAAAGAGATAAAAGATTCAATTGATGAACAAAAGGAGATGCCGAGGATTAATATAGGATAAAGGATAACAAATCATATTGGAGAAGTTAGAGAGCCGTGTTCCCTTGATGGAAAACGGGTTCGAGGTCGTAGGACGGTGCACTGATTCTTGAAGAATTACTGAATAGAAGAGGTAGACAACTATGGTTATTACTAAAAACAACATGCAAAAACTTTTAAAATCCCAGCAGGGAGAACTTAATGGTGTGGAAACATACCTTAGAATGGCTGAATTGGTGCATAATGAATCTGATGCAAAAACGTTTAGAGCGCTTGCTGCAGATGAAGGCCGACATGCTAACGTAATCAAACAGTACACGGGTAAGGTACTGAAACCTAAGAAAACCCAGGCATTGCTTGTAACTACTTTATATCGGATCCTCGGAAAGAGAATCCTGTATCCGCTGATAGCAATTGGCGAGTATATTGCTATTCCCAAATATAAGAAAATGATGACAGAGTTTCCGGAATTAGAGTCGGTTAAGAACGATGAAAAGCGCCATGGTGATACAATGCTGGCTCTCTGGAAAAATGGCGAGTATGAAGATAAACCTTTGTTACCGGTATTATTCTTCGCAGTAATAGTCATGATCGTTCTCTGGAAACTGGCATCGTTTTTTGTTCGCGACAAAAATGACCCGGGACGGAGTCACGGGGGGCTCTGGGGTCATCGTGAAAAGGCGTTGACCTGACAAATTAAATGTGTTAATATGTGCACAGTTGTGAAATATTTAAAAGAAAGTGAGGTAATCATAATGTGTGTTGTAAGAATTGAGATTGTAATTGTAAATAGTATGATGACCTCGGTTTCTGCCCTTTAATCTATATAGGGATATTTTGTTTTGGACTTTGACCGTGGCTTATATGTCACGGTTTTTCTTTTGCCCTTTTCGGGTTGTTTTCCGTTATAGAAGGTCTCCATACTATCAGAGAAATTGTGTATTGATCATGTAGAATGTAAAAGGAGACAATAGAGTTGAATAATATCATTATTGGAAATGAAACAAAAGAAGAGAAAATAGGCAGAATTTCGGAAGTAAACAAAAACAGCTTTAAGATTTTGTTCGAGGGAAAAGAGATACCGGCAAAACTAAAAGGAAATTTTTATGAAAAAGATGCTGAAAAACTTCCGGTTGTTGGCGACTATGTGAGATTTTTGTATAATGAACAGGGGGATTCTTTGATCCTCTCAGTCTGTGAGAGACATAGTTTTTTGCAAAGGCCTGATCAGGCCAAGACCGGGGTAATGCAATATATGGCATCCAATGTGGATTACCTTTTTATTGTCACATCCCTGAACGAAGACTACAACTATAATCGTATTGCGAGATATGTAAGCATTGCCATTAAGGGCGGAGCAGATCCTGTTGTGATCCTTACAAAATCCGATCTTTGCAGTAATCCCGGAAGGTATGTGCGTGAAGTTGAGCAGATTTCAGATAAAGTGAGTGTTCATGTGATCTCTGCACTCTATGATATCGGCCTTGATGAACTGAAAAAATATATGACACCGGGAACGACCATATGTCTTATGGGCTCATCAGGTGCGGGAAAATCAACGCTGATCAATTCAATTACCGGCGAAGAGACAATGAAGACATCCGGGATCAGAGAAGATGATGACAAAGGAAGGCACACTACCACATACAGGAAGCTGATCGAGCTTCCCGGCGGTGTCACTATCATTGATACTCCCGGTATGCGTGAAGTCGGCATGGCAGATGTACAGGATGGGATCGATGAAACCTTTTCGGATATTGTGGAACTTATGAGCAGATGCCGGTTCAGTAATTGCAGGCACGATACGGAGCCGGGGTGTGCGATAAAGGCGGCTATTGAAAGCGGAGAATTATCTGCAAAGAGATATGAACTTTATATAAATCTTGGCAGGGAGAATACCAACAACTATGCCAAGAAAAAAGAGATATCCAAGTGGCATAAAGCATATAAAAAGATGAATAAGAGGAATCTTGAATGAACTATTGAAAACTCCTATACGGAATTTATGAAGATTCAATTGATGCAGAGGATTATTATAGGATAAAGGATAACAAATGAAAGAATTGAGAACAAAGCAATTTCAAATACTGACAGATATCAATCTCGTATGGGATTTCCTGACGGATATCTATGATCGTGAAAATGGTAGCGGAGTCGCTGCACCTTTCTTTGAACATGCGATCATGGCATCATGGATGGACAATTCGTATTCTTATCTGAACCGATTCTGGTTTGATGGAAATCTGGTCGTGGCGTTTGTTTTCTACGAAGCTCCTACGACTGATATATACTTCAGTGTGCGTAAAGGATATGAATATCTTGCGGATGAACTGATAGGCTATGCCATGACTACCATGCCGAATTGGGATGATGCTCAGCAGTTAGTTCTGTTTAATGGTCAGGAATATCTTATGGAAGCCGCAAAGAAGCGTGGATTTAATAAAGTATTTGAATATGAGGACAGGTTCTTTGATTTCAAAAACGAGCTGAATTACGAATTGCCGGAGGGGTACCACTTTGTTGAACCTGAAGACATAGATCCCGTAAAGATCGGAAAACTATGTTGGTACGGGTTTGATCATGGGGATAAAGGAGAGTTTGTAAACTGGGACAAACAGGATACATCCTTTGACTGGACTCCGGAAAAATCCTATAAAGATTGTCTTGGCGACATCATGGCACCACTCCCGCATGCAACACATGAATATGATGTTATCATAGCCGATGAGCAGGACGAATATGTCTGCTTTTCAGGAATGTGGTGGGTGCCGGAGAACCATCTGGCATATATGGAACCTCTCTGTACTGCACCTGAACATAGGAGAAAAGGCCTTGCTGCGGCGGCATTAACCGTCCATTACCGCAGGATGAAAGCGCTTGGGGCGACACATATGACAGGCGGAGGTGATCCTTTCTATGAGAAAATCGGATATGGAAAGGGATTGCACTGGAGCTTTTGGAAAAGGGAAAAGTGAAGGGATTAGTTGTGTTTAGATGAAAATAGCCGTATTATCTGATATTCATGGAAATTATATAGCACTTAAAAAATGTATAATAGACGCAAAAGAACACAATGTAGACAGATATGTTTTTCTTGGAGATTATCTCGGTGAGTTCCCGTATCCACATAGAACGCTGGATATATTGTATAAACTGATGGAAGAAGAGAATTGTCTTTTTTTAAAAGGAAATAAAGAGGATTATTGGATTAATCGAAGAAAAAATATTAATTGTGATTGGAAAGATGGAAATCATAGTATAGCATCTATGATTTATAATTATGATAATTTGAAAGAGAGCGATTTTGATTTTTTTGAGAGTCTCCTGATAGCAAAGCGTTTTGAAATTGATGGATATCCTCCAATTTTATTTTGCCATGGGTCTCCGGATAATAATAGTGTCAAACTTTTGCCAAATGATGAAAAGACAAGGAATAACTTAGATTGCGTTAAGGAAGATATAATTGTTTGCGGACATACACATATTGAACGAGAGTTTTTGGTAGAAAACAAAAGAATAATTAATGTGGGCGCTGTTGGTGTTCCGTTGGTAGAAGGCGGTCATAAAGCACAGTATATGATTTTGGAATCATATACTAATGAATGGAAAATAGAGTTTTGCAGTGTCAAATATGACATTTCACAGGTGGTTAAAGAACTTCATGAATCTGGGCTGTTTGATATGACGCCATATTGGTGTAGAATCACTGTTCATTTGCTAAAAACTGGAAAAATTTCACATGGGTCAGTTTTAGGAGAGGTTATGAAAGCAAACGATTATAAAGACCCTTGGTATGCGATTCCGGAAGAGTATTGGGATGAGACGCTTAAAAAAATGGGGATTGAATAGCTGAAATGAAGGGAAAGAAATGCTCGGAGAAGAAATCGGGGTAAGCTTATGGATAAGGATTGGTCAGAAAAGAATAAGGAAATACAGAGGCTTCTGTCAAAAGAATCCACCTTCAGTGAAGCTATCGAAAAACTGCTCGAATTCCGGAATGAACTGTTCCAGCAGATCACATGGATCATAGAAGGGTATCCCGAGAAGGCTTTTTATCAAATGCCTTTTGCAGGTGCAAAGGGATATCACAGCAAAACGCTTGCTTATTCCATCTGGCATATTTTCAGGATTGAGGATATCGTGGCACATGAGATGATAGCAGGGGATGAACAGATTCTGTTTAGGGATGATCATCTGAGCGCGATTGCTTCCCCAATTATTACGACCGGTAATGAACTTGAGGGGGAAGAAATCGCCCGGTTCTCGAGAAAGCTGAATGTGCAGGAGCTCTACCTCTATGCGAAAGCCGTAAAAGAATCAAGTGACCGGATCTTATCGCAATTGCAGTACAAAGAACTGAAACGAAAGTTTACGGAAGAAACGAAACAGAAATTAGTGGAAAGTAAATGTGTCAGCGATGACGAAAACGCATTCTGGCTGATAGATTACTGGTGCGGAAAGGACATAAAAGGCCTTATTCAGATGCCGTTTTCACGACACTGGATCATGCATATCGAAGCGATGCAGCGGATAAAGAACAGGCTTTGCAAAATCGCGAGAAAGGGAGTGGATCCCGTCGCCATCTGCGGTTTATCCTGCAATCATTGCTTCCTTGGAGAGTGGTGCGGGGGCTGCAGAACAGAGTATAATGTATGCTCTTTTGCCACATGTTCCGAGGGCAGGGTATGCCCCAATGTAAAGTGCTGCAATGAAAAGAATATAGACGGATGTTACGAATGCAGTGAGCTTGAAAACTGTGATAAAGGCTTCTTCGTGCAGACAAATGACGGAGCCGGTGCGGCAAGGGCACAGTGTCTGTACATCCGCAAGCATGGAAAGAAGGAATTTCTGAAGGTTCAGACCAGGATGCATGAAAAATATGATTTTCAGAAGGTGCAGGAAATCCTTGGACAGGACTATGAAGAAGCACTTCGGTTTTTGGAGGGAAACGGTCAATCCGTGTATTCGAAAACGGAGAAGTATTCAGGAGATGTGTGATCTATGAGTTTACAGTTATTAAAGAATCAGAAAAGGCGGAAACAGATAAATGAGTAACGATATTGAGATAATTGCTTTACCAAAGGACAAGTGGAAAGGCACCCCCATTCCGCTTGTTACCAGGAGCGACAGTTATTATGATTTTGAAATAGCACCTCTTGACCTGAATGGATGTACGATTAAGATAGCAAGGAAACCATCCGAACAGGAAATAGTGCATACACCCGAGGAATATGATTTTCCGGATTCTCTGTATCAGGATCATTGGGAAAAAGCAGAAGGCTACGGAGTTGTAAGCGATGCAGGTGAGCTGCTTGCCTGTATCGAGGTTTGTCCCGAGGAATGGTCTAACAGACTGATGGTAACAGAACTGTGGGTATGCGATGAACTGCAGGGGAAGGGCATTGGTAAAAGACTTATGGATAAGGCTAAAGAAATTGCCGTAAAACAGAATCGTCGTGCGCTCATTCTGGAAACTCAGTCATGCAACACAAATGCCATCGGGTTTTACCTTCACCAGGGATTTGAATTGATCGGATTTGACACATGCTGTTACACAAATAATGACATAGGACGGAGGGAAGTCCGGATCAATCTTGGATTCTTTTTTCACAGGGAAGGACGAAGAAATTGAAGGAACACATATTACACCCGATTCCGCCATTTTATGACAAGGAATCAAAAATACTTATTCTTGGAAGCTTTCCGTCTGTGAAATCACGAGAGCAAATGTTCTTCTATGGACATCCTCAGAACCGTTTTTGGAAAGTGATCGCGTCGGTATTTTGTGATAAGGAACCTGATACTGTTTCCGAAAAGAAGGCTTTTTTGAGAGTACATCATATTGCTTTGTGGGATGTGATCGGTTCATGTGATATTGAAGGATCGTCCGATTCAAGCATTGATAACGTAATAGTCAATGACATTTCGAAGATCCTGAAAGTGGCTGATATTCATGGCATTTTTGTCAACGGAAAAACAGCGGAAAAATATTATAAAAGATATATCGAACAGGAACTTGGAATTAAAGCAGATTGTCTTCCTTCCACCAGCCCGGCTAATGCTGCATGGAGTGTGGAAAAGCTGATTCTTAATTGGGGCAAAACTATAGGGAGTATCTTTGGAACAGAAGAATTAATCACAGAATTGTTTGAAACAAAAAAATTAGGAAGGATTAAATTACCAATCACTCCTGTTTCCGGCGGCTTCATGCACAGAATGTATAAGGTTGAAGCAGCCGGGAAAATGTATGCCGTGAAGCATTTAAACCCGGCTATAATGGAGCGGCCGGAAGCCCTTAAGAATTATAAAAGGGCAGAAGAACTCGAGCAGATTCTTGAGGATGCGGATCTTCCGGTAATAACCGCAATGACGGTATATGGTTCAAAAATGCAAAAGATCTGCGGGGAGTATTTTTATATATTTAGGTGGCAGGAAGGCAGTATTACCGATTGGAGCAGCATTTCGCCCGCACAGTGCAGCATGGCAGGAGAGATTCAGGGCAGGATTCATTCCATAGAGAATAAAAAGGCAGAAACAACATCTGAACTAAGTCAGATTGACTGGGATGAGTACATAAAAGAAGCTACAGCGATGAAAAGTGAGATTACTTCCTGCCTTGAAGAAAACAGGGATCTTCTTTATGAAGTTCAGGAAGAATTAAACAAAGCAAGAAAGAATCTTCCCGATATCGTGACCATCATCGATGAAGATATGGATCCTAAGAATGTTATGTGGAATAAAGGGAAACCATTTGTGATCGATCTTGAGTGTCTCGATTACGGGAATCCCGTTTCAAGCGCTCTTCAGTTATCCCTTCAGTGGGCGGGCATCACGATGTGTGATATCGATCTTAATAAGGTGAAAGCATTTTTTAAAGGATATCTCGCTGTGTATGATAACGGTTTTAAAGATTATGATAAGGTCTTTGGATTGGCGTATACATGGATAGAGTGGCTGGAGTATAACATTACACGCGCTCTGGGAAAAAGCCGGGATGAGGATGATCGTCAGTTAGGCATAGCGGAAGTGATGAACACGCTTTCCAGGATCAGGTATATACATGATAAGGAAAGTAATATCAGGCAGGCTCTTCACATGATTTTAACGGAACGATATTAATGTTTTTGCCCACGCATTGCGAACAAACATTGATTGTGGTATACTTTAACCATAAGCACGCAATGCGAGGTAACGATATGGATATAGCAAAATCTATAAAAGAGCTGAGAGAAAGTACAGGGATGTCACGCAAGGAGTTTTCAGAGCATACGGGCATCCCTGTTCGTACATTGGAAGACTGGGAAGCGGGGCGGAGGACTCCACCGGAATATATCCCGAGATTATTGGCATATCAGATAAAATTTGAGGGGATATTCGTTGCAAAAAAGGAAGTAAAAGAAAAGCGAAATGTATCGGTAATACAAGATGCGGACGGTAATAAGATTGTTGTAATAAATGATGTAGTTTTTAAGGGAAAACGTTCCATTGCATGGGAGGACGTTGAAAAATATCTGAAACGTTATGTGGGAGATATTTATCCCATAGCAGAGGATAATGAGATAATCTATATCGGGTCAGAACTTCCGAGTGAATATGCCGGTTCGGTTTACACCAAAAAGCTAAAAGGAGCAGATGCAAAAGCAAAAGCAAATGCTGCTCAGGCAATTCCGGAAATGATTGAGATTGCAACAAAAGGTGTTTTTGAAGAAAATCGCAAGGCTAAGCATGGGAGAGATGCAAAAAACGGGTGGTATCGTTATGATACAAGGTTTGCCCTGCCTGTATACGGAGATGATGGAAATATTGAGAGATACAACATCTTCCGGGGAAGGCTTTTAATCAGACATGCTTCAAGTGGAAAGAAATATCTATATGATATTTTGGAAATAAAAAAAGAAACAGGCAAGTCCTGTCAGACCTAAGTCCTACCCGGTGAAAACCCGTTTCTTGATTAGAAAGATACCAAAAAAAACGGGATTTGTCAAATTACAGGATGAGAAATAGGGAAACTATAGAATTTCTTGGGTTATGGGAAGGCTTGCATAATCAGGATTTTAAACCCCTCGAATTCGAGGGGTTTAGAGGTGAGGCTGGATTACATGCATTTACAATGTCACCGTCCAAGAGATAGCCAAACTTAATCAGCTTCTCGTGTTGGCAAACATGGAAAGCTATAATTCTACAACGCTGAAGCCGGTAATATTGGTATAGGGCAATAACAACTAATGTGAGGTTTTTGTATGGTACGAGAAGTCGTAAAAGAGGATTTGGATTCATTGCTTGAACTGTATCTGTTTTTACATGAAGACAGTATTCCGGAGCATGATAAGCACTTAGAGGAAACATGGGAACAGATTCTTGAAGATCCTAATCATCATCTGATCGTGAATGATATTGATGGCCAGATCGTATCCTCCTGTGTATGCGTGATTATACCGAATCTTACAAGGAGTGTACGGCCATATGCTTTTGTTGAAAATGTAGTAACGCATGCAGAACACAGAAGAAAAGGTTACGCAGGAGAGTGCCTGGCTTACGCAAAGCAGATCGCGGAGCAGGAGAATTGCTATAAAATGATGCTCCTTACCGGATCAAAGAAGCCGGAGACTCTGCATTTCTATGAAAAAGCAGGATATAACAGCAGTGACAAGACGGCTTTCATACAGTGGATAGGGAGGGATCAGTAATCTATGGGATCAATACTACAGACGACACTAAATACAATATTTTTCTTGCTCACATAAGCAACAGCAACTTCAAGGCCTATGACCTATGAAAATATCTGGTTTGGAGATTTATAAAAATGCATTTTATTGATGCAAAAGCGATCCTGACCGGCCACGGCGGATATTATGGAATGAATATATATCGGGGATGTACTCACGGCTGCATATACTGTGACAGCAGGAGCAGGTGCTATCATTTCACGCATCCTTTTGAAGATATAGAGGTAAAACAGAATGCGCCGGAGCTTCTGGAAAAGGCGTTGAGATCGAAAAGAAAAAAGTGCATGATTGGAACAGGTTCGATGTCGGATCCGTATATGCATTGTGAAGAAAACTTGAGGCTGACAAGACGATGCCTGGAGATCATTCTGAAAAATGGTTTTGGCCTTGCGATTCAGACAAAATCAGACTGCATTCTTCGGGATATTGACCTGCTTTCTGAAATAAACCGGTCAGCAAAGTGCGTGGTGCAAATAACGCTAACTACTTATGACGATGATCTGTGCCGGATAATAGAGCCGAATGTCTGCGATACAAAGCGGCGGATCGAAGTCCTGGAAGAAATGCAGAAAAGAGGTATACCAACAATAGTATGGCTTACTCCGATACTTCCTTTTATCAATGATACAAAAGAAAACATTACTGCTATTTTGAATGAGTGTGTACGAGTAGGCGTAAAGGGTGTTATAGATTTTGGCATGGGGCTGACTCTTCGAGAAGGAGACAGGGAATACTATTACGCTGCGCTTGATAAACATTTTCCAGGCATGAAAGAACGGTACATTAAACGATATGGGAATGCTTATGAGCTGCCGAGTCCGAATGCGAAAGAATTAACAGAGCTTTTTCGGAGTATCTGTAATGATAACGGAATCCTGTCAAATCCGGATGAGTGCTTTGGCTTTATGCAGGAATTTCCGGATAAGTATACGCAGATGAGTATATTTGATCTTTAATGATTTGAGTATACTTGTGAAGTGATATGAATCATGGGAGGATGGAATGGTACAGGATATTTATCCAAGTAAATTAAAAAACGAATACTATAATTACGAGATAAGAGATAATGATCTTTTACTTGTATTTAACTGCGAAGGCAAAATTATTGTTTCAGAAAAAGAGGGCAGGGCTGTTTTCCTTACGGGAAAAGATTGTGGTGCAAAAGACGTTGTATATCTGTTTTCCCTTGATGATACAAGGTTCTTTTTGAAATTAGGGGATGAAGCTTTCGAGAAAAACGGCTTTGATAGTTATTCTGTCAGAGAAGTGCGAGAGAAGTTTTCGCAAAAGGATGTCTTTGTGATATTTACCGGTTATCATTTGTGGAAATGGTACAATGATAATAAATTCTGTGGTAAATGTGGAGCACGTTTGAAGATTGATGAAAAGGAGAGGGCCTTGAAATGCCCTGACTGCGGTAATATTATATATCCCAGGATCAATCCGGCGGTTATAGTTGGCGTTATAAATGGCGATCAGCTTCTGCTTACAAAATACCGAACAGGATTTTCACATAATGCACTTGTGGCCGGATTCGCCGAAATCGGAGAGACGCTTGAAGAGACCGTAGCAAGGGAAGTTATGGAGGAAACCGGGATTACCGTCAAAAATATAAGGTATTATAAATCACAGCCCTGGGGAATGGCGGAAGATCTTCTTGTAGGTTTTTATTGTGAAGCCGATGGAGACACTAAGATCCATATGGATGAAAACGAGCTGAAATATGCCGCCTGGGTAAAGAGGGAAGATATTGTTCTTCAGCCAAACAATTTAAGTCTTACCAATGAAATGATGAAAGTATTTAAGGAGTCGGGGAGATAACGCATGGCAGTTAATAAAACTAAACAGGATGGAAAACGCCCAAGAAGGGATACGATCAAGAATTTATGGTTTGCGCTTAAACTGACAGCCGGAATCAGCCCGGGATTTATAGTGCATACCTTTATAATGTGGCTTATAGGCCAGAGTGAATGGGTATTCTTTGATGGTGTTTTTATGAAGGTTATCGTAAATTCACTGTCGGAGGGTAGGGAGTTTAAGAGTATTCTTAAGTTTATTCTTATATGCGGCGCGATTTTCTGCGCCCTGGCGGTTTATACGGGATACGTGGACAATGTTGTCTATCCACTTAAGAAAAACAGGCTCTACGGAGGAATTTACAAAAAGCTGTATGAAAAGGCTAAAAATGTAGAGCTTGAATGCTACGAAAACCCTGATTTTTACAATCGATATACTATGGCGATTGATGGGGCGGAAGAGAAGGTTTCCGCTATCATCAGAGGACTTATAGGTGCCCTGATAGGCACAGCGGCTTCGGTATCGGTCTTTTATATGATGTACAAGATCGATCATTTTGCTATGCTCTTTATTATTTCACCGCTTATCGGTAATTTCGTCTTCGGAAATCTCAAGAATAAGTTCGAATATAAGAGATATCAGGAACAGGTGCCCAATGAGAAGGTTTTAAATTATGTGAGCCGCATGATGTATCTTCCCGACGGAGCCAAAGAGATAAGGCTTTCAAATGTGTTCTCTCTTTTCAGAAAGCAGTATGGCGAGGCCACAAACGACAATGTGAAGATCGCTAAAAAGTACGCATTTAGAAATGCCAATATGAACTTTTGGCGTATCACATTTACTTTTACCGTTATATTTGAAGGCGTTCTTTTGTACGCAATATACAGGAATCGCGTGACGGGAAGCGTATCCCTTGCAGACCTTACAATCATGACCAGCCTTATGGTGGCTATGACATGGATCCTTATCAGAGTTTTTGAGAATATAATGGAGGTACTCAAAAACGGTTTATTCCTTAATAATCTCAGGGGCTTTCTTGAGTACGAAGAAAAGATTCCGGAAGATTATGACGGCGAGATACCCGATGGTGATTTCAAGAGTCTTGAGTTTAGAAATGTATCGTTTTCATATAAAGATAAAGAAACTATAAGCAATCTTTCTTTTAAGATAAACAATGGAGAAATTGCAGCCCTTGTGGGTCATAACGGCGCCGGAAAAACTACGATCATTAAACTTATGTTAAGGCTTTATGACCCGGATAAGGGAGAGATTCTTTATAACGGAAAGAATATAAAATCATACAACCTTAAAGCATACAGAGATATTTTTGCCACCACATTTCAGGATTTTAAGCTTTTCGGAATGACGGTAAAAGAAAATGTGCTTATGGGAAGGCACTACGAAAATGAGGATGAGCTTGTAAAAGAGGCCCTTAAAATAGCTGACGTTTTAGAGCGTATAGAAAAGCTAACCGATGGTATATACTCCGTAATGACCAAGGAGTTTGATGAGGATGGCTGCGTGCTCTCGGGAGGTGAGAGCCAGAAGATTGCCGTTGCAAGAACCTTTTTAAAGAATGCGCCTATGAAGATTTTTGACGAGCCATCGAGCGCCCTTGACCCTATAGCCGAGTACGAGCTCTTTAACAGTATAATCGGGGAAGGCGCGGACCACACCATGCTCTTTATTTCTCACAGGCTCTCTTCGGTTAAAAACTGCGATAAAGTTTTTATGCTTGAAAACGGAACTCTTATAGAAGAGGGAACCCATAAAGAGCTTATGGAGAAAAACGGCAGTTATGCCGCTATGTACAAGAAACAGGCGATGAACTACCTCGCGATAGAAAACGAAGAGGAGGTGATCGCTTAATGAAGTATGTACCAAAGGAAGAAAAATTAAAAACAAAGCAGTCCGTAAAAACTGTGTTTGCCAACAATTTTTATATGCTCGGACTTATCTTTAAAGCATCCCCTTCTTTAGTCTTATGCCAGGCTACGGATGCTGTAAGAGGACAGTTATCAATATTTTTTGAGCACACGGTTTTGATCGGATATGTACTTGAGGCGGCAGAGTTCGGTTACCCTTTTAAACACGTAGCGGGAATCATACTGCTTCTTGCGGCTCTTATAACCATTGGCATGGTCTTCACCGTATATCAGGCCGATTATGTAGGCCCGAAGGAAAGCCCGAAGGTTCGCCAAAAGATTAAAATGATGCTGTACGAAAAAGCAAGGGATATGGATCTTGAATGTTATGACGATCCCGAGTTTTACAACAGCCAGGTGCTTGCCATATCGCAGATTGATACTCAGATAGAAAGAGTAATCAAGTTCTTGATCGATACCTTAAGCGGACTTGCGGCTTTTGTTACTACAGCCATTTATTTTATTTACAAGGATAAGACGGCAATCCTTTTTGCAGTGGGCGCATTTGTGCTGTCCATGATTTTTGAACAGCTTTATAACAAGCAAAACTATCTTGCAAAGATTGAGAGTATTCCAAATACAAGAAAAAGGGATTATTTAAAAAGAGTTTATTATCTAAACGATTACGCCAAGGAAATCAGGCTGAATCCCGGTGTTTCGGATATTCTTAACGACGGATTTGAGAAGGCCAATGACGAGGTCTATAAGATTGAAAAGAAATATGCCTTAAAGAAGTGGTTTTTCGGATTTATGAGGCGGTATGTATCCAACAGCTTTTTTGCGGATGTTTTGTTTATAGGATATCTTGTATATCAGGCTGCGGTACTTCACAGCATTTCTTTCAGTACGGTTGCGATCCTTTACGGTTCCTTCGGAAGGCTGAAAAACAGCATGAGAGTTTTCTCGGAGACATATCCTTTTGCTTGTGAAACCAGTTTATATGTCAGCAAGATTCGTGAGTTTTTAAATTATAAGCCGAAGATTGTTTCAAATGAAAATCTCGATGTAGCGAAAAATGCTAAAGAGATTGAACTTGAAAATGTATCCTTCGCTTACGGAAAGAGCGAGGATATGATTATAAAAGACATGGACCTGCATATTAAGCCGGGCGAGAAAATAGCTCTTGTCGGATATAACGGCGCGGGTAAAACGACGCTTGTTAAGCTCCTGATGAGGTTATACGACACTAAGGGCGGTAGTATAAAGGCTGACGGAAGGGATATTAAAGATTACGACACTAAAAAGTACCGTGATTCCATCGGAACCGTATTCCAGGATTTCCAGATTTTTGCCGGAACCGTGAAAGAAAACGTTGTGCTTGACGTTGCGGATGATATTAATGAAAGCGGCATCAAAAAAGCGCTCGAGGAAAGCGGACTTTTAGAACGGATAGAAAGATTTGGCGAGGGCCTTAATACGGAACTTACAACAGAGTTTTCGGATAAAGGCGTTAATCTATCCGGAGGAGAGAGCCAGAAGCTTGCGATTTCAAGAGTTTTTTATAAGGACGCGGGGCTGATGATACTTGATGAACCTTCAAGCGCTCTTGACCCGATTGCTGAGTATCAGCTTAACCATGCGATGCTTGAGGCGACG
Organism: Lachnospiraceae bacterium; assembly: GCA_017469945.1. GTDB lineage: Bacteria > Bacillota > Clostridia > Lachnospirales > Lachnospiraceae > AC2028. The sequence goes on from JAFUFI010000031.1 coordinate 73,633, forward strand.
GGGAATAAGACAGTTATATTTATATCCCACAGACTTTCAACAACAAGGATAGCCGATAGGATAATAATGCTTGAAAACGGTAAGATAGTTGAGCAGGGAACTCACGAAGAGCTGCTTTCAATGAACGGAAAGTACGCACAGATGTGGAAAGTTCAGGCGGGAGCATATATAGCGGTATAAAAAAGGGGCATGAATCAAATGATTCATGCCTCTTTTATTGTTTAGTTTGTAAACATTAGTTCTTTCCGGGAAGGTAAGGAGCCAGAGTACCTGCCATCTGAGATACAGGCATAGTCTGAAGCCAAATATGTCCGGGACCGGTGATAACTGTGTTGAAAAGTCCTTCACCGCCGAACAATACATTCTTGACACCGGATACGGTCTGGATGTCGATGCTGCAGGTTTCGCTCATAGCTGCGAGATATCCGTTATCAAGGATCATTTTCTCGCCGGCCTGAAGCTCGTACTCCTTGATATATCCGTCGAACTCAAGGAATGCTGTTCCCTGGCCGCTGAGCTTCTGCATAATGAATCCTTCACCACCAAAGAAGCCTGCGCCGACTTTCTTCTGGAAGAATACGGAAAGCTCTACAGAAGATTCTGAAGCAAGGAAAGCCTTCTTCTGAGCAACGATGCCATTGCCGGGACCGATCTCGAAAGCTCTGATGATCCGGGGAAGCTTGATGCGAATGCGATCATTCCCTGTCCGCCTTCTGCTGTGTAGCGGTTCTGGAAAAGGCTCTCTCCTGAGAAAGCTCTTCCAAGCATTTTTCCTACACCACCGTTTGAAGAAGTCTCCATCTTCATGTTGGGAGACATCCAGCTCATTGCGCCGCTTTCGTGATCATTGTTTCACCATTTTCGAGTGTACAGATCACTACCGGTAACGGCTCACCTTCAATTGAATACTGCATTAGAAATACCTCCTTAAGGATTTTTTTATACCGAAAATCATTATATCATATTTTTGACACAGGGGGACGGGGTTTCTGTGTCATTTTCAGAAAATAACAAAATTTGAACAGTAGATGACAGTATTTAATAAGTTTTATGTGAAAATATATGGCAAGATATACCCTAGAGACTTATGTAACAATTAAAGATTTTATATTTCAGAGGAACAAAAAATGAGAAAAAACGAAAGAAAGCCTTTAGTAACAAATATTTACACCGCAGACCCTTCTGCACATGTATTTGACGGAAAAATTTATATTTATCCCTCCCACGATTTCGACTGGGATTGTCCCGAAGATGATGATGGAGAGCAGTATAAAATGGAGGATTACCACATCCTTTCCATGGACTCTCTTGACAGCGAGTGCGTTGACAACGGTGTAGCGCTCCACGAGAAAGATGTTCCCTGGGTAAGCAGACAGCTTTGGGCACCTGATGCTGTCAAGGTAAACGGCAAGTATTATCTTGTTTTCCCCGCAAAGGACAAGGACGGAATCTTCCGTATCGGCGTAGCTGAGTCCGATTCACCTGTAGGACCTTTTAAGCCCCAGGCAAACTACGTTGAGGGGAGCTACAGTATCGACCCCGCAGTGCTCCTTGATGACGACGGAAGAATCTATTGCTATAACGGCGGTCTTTGGGGCGGACAGCTTGAGATGTGGCAGTCAGGAAGCTACAATCCCAATGAGCATCGCCCCGAGGGAGATGAGCCTTCACTTGGCCCCCTCTTTGCCGAGTTTAAAGAGGATATGTCAGGATTCAAGGCTGCGCCCAAGATGGTTCAGATTCTTGATGAGAACGGAGAAGTAATCAAAGCCGGAGATGAGGACAGAAGATACTTCGAAGGACCTTGGATGCACAAGTTTAACGGAAAGTATTATCTTTCTTACTCAACCGGTACAACACATTATCTCTGCTATGCAGAGGGTGACAGCCCTGCAGGCCCCTTCACATACAAGGGAAGAATCATGGAGCCCGTTATCGGATGGACAACCCATCATTCAATCGTAGAAATCGACGGTGAGTGGTATTTGTTCTATCACGATGCTGAGTTCTCAGGTGGTGTTTCTCACAAGAGATGTGTTAAGTACACCAAGTTAAATATTCATGAGGATGGAACTATCGATACGATCCACCCTTACGACCATAACTAAAAAATGCCCCCCCGGGGACGGAGGTGGTGTGTCATTTTTCCTCCCCGGGGTGCATAACATCAAGAAGTACCGGATCATATATTTTTTTCTCCTCTATGATACTTTATTCTCAAGCATCTGGATTGTACTGCAGTCTTTATGCGGTATGGGTTTCCATTTATAATTCCGGCTAAATAAGGCAGGAACGGCAAAGAACATTGATACTATGCAGAAAAACGGAAACATAAACAGTGTTGTCAGGTTTTTAAGCGGATTCATTTTCTGACGGCAGAAGAGGATGATGGTTACGGGCAAAATACTTACCCATATAACGCCGATGTTTATGAGCAGGTCTATCATAAACCAAAAAGGTCCTCCGGTCACCAGATTAAGAAAGCTCTTTATAATACAACCGACTAATGAAGTGAGAAGAACAGGGTTAAGTAAAAGGTCAGCTATCATCTTAAAAGCATTTCCGCGAAGGACGGGTATTTTTTTGATAAATTTGGGAAGATACATTTTCAAAACCTGGTATCCGCCGACAGACCACCTGTAGCGCTGACAAAGTCCTGTCTTAAGATCAACGGGCTGTTCGTCATAAAACAGCGCATAAGGAGCTATGATACATTTCTTTCCGGCAAGTACCATCTGACAGGTGAATTCGATATCTTCAAGTAGAGTATAGGTCTGCCATCCGTCTTCAAGGGCACTCATTTTTACCGCAAAGCCGGTTCCGCTTATAGTTGCGGGCAGTCCCATAGTCGAATGGGGAAGATTCTGGCATATCATTATCTGGTACCAGTACGCACCGAATAATTCCGAAACTCCGTTTTCGTGATAATTCTTGGAATGACGGAATCCCTGAGCCATATCTGCACCGCTTTGCAGAGCGGCATTTATCTCTTTTAAAAAGTCCTTTCCCGCAACATTGTCGGCATCAAAGACGCAAAGAGCATCAAATTCTCCGGGATACTCGCGCTTTATTTCATTGATACCGAATTTTAAAGCATCCCCCTTAGATCTTTCATTGGAGTTATTTCTCATAAAAACGGTTGCGCCGTGCTCTATTGCAACAACTGCGGTATTATCTGTACAATTGTGGGCTACAACAAATACTTTGTATTTATCTTTGGGGTAATTCAAAGCCTGTAGACTGTCAAGAAGGTTTCCTATAACCCTTTCTTCGTTTCTTGCGCAAACGATGATCGCATAATTCATGGGTTCTGCTGCGGGATATTGTTTCTTTTTTGCAGAAGATACCTATTATGTCACATACCATAATCTAGGTGTAATAGATAAAAACAATTGAAATCATTATATTTGAAATAACATTTAAAACTGTAATATACATAACGTCCCTCCGATTTGTTATGTCTATTATACTACATATGAATCTTAAAATAGTATTGAAGAAAAAATGACCCCCCGGGACGGGGTTGGTGTGTCATTTTCTGAATATTCTGACAATGACACACCAACCCCGTCCCGGGGGGTCATTTTTTAGCAGGTGAGTGCAACAACGCTTCTTGCTTTACAAACAAAGAAATTGCCAACCGGGGTGTTGTCTTTTATTGGTGAATTGCTGCTGTCCAGGCTCACTTTCCAGATATGTCCCTCGGGAAGATGAGGAAGCTCGATGGTCAGATCCTCCCAGTATGAGTTTACTGCAACGTATATTACATCATCCGTTCCGTCATTTGTCTTTCCCGCAAACATAACGCCAAGATATCTGTCAAAACTCTGGTATTTATCATTCCAAGGCTGTACACCGTGGAATGAAGCCCCGGGAAAACCGTAGCCGCATTGCCCTAAATGCTCTCTGAGTACGGGGCGTGCTTTTCTGAAAGCAATAGCCTTCTTAGCAAAGTTAAATACATCTTTATTCTTTTTCAAAAGGCTCCAGTCAAGCCACGAAATCTCGTTATCCTGACAGTATGGATTATTGTTTCCGAACTGCGTATTTCCAAATTCATCTCCGGCAAGGAACATGGGAGTTCCTCGGCTGAGCATAAGAACTGCAAAGGCATTTTTCATCATTTGTTTTCTAAGTGCGATGATATTCGGATCGTTCGTTTCTCCCTCGACGCCGCAGTTCCAGCTGTAATTGTCGTTTGAACCGTCCGTATTGTTCCAACCGTTTGCTTCGTTATGTTTTTCGTTGTATGAATAGAGGTCATAAAGCGTAAAACCGTCGTGGCATGTTATGAAGTTTATGGATGAATTCCAGGGATTTCCTTTATAAATATCGGGTGAACCGATAATTCGCTGCGCTGCGCCGAAAATAGACCCTTCGTCACCTTTTAGGAATTTACGGATATCGTCCCGGTATTTTCCGTTCCATTCGGCCCATCGGTCATTCCATGTAGCAAATGTTCCAACCTGATAAAGCCCGCCGGCATCCCAAGCTTCGGCAATAAGCTTTACATCTCCCAGAATGGGGTCGAAAGCCAGAGACTGAAGGAGAGGAGGGTTTGCCATAGGAGAGCCGTCGTCACTTCGCCCCATGATGGAAGCTAAGTCAAATCGGAAACCATCAACGCGATATGTGATGACCCAGTATCTGAGGCACTCCAATATAAGCTGCTGAACAACGGGATTACTGCAGTTCATCGTGTTTCCACAGCCGCTGAAATTGTAATAGAACCCCTCGGGAGTCAGCATATAATAAAGCTGATTGTCAAATCCCTTGAATGAAATGACAGGTCCGTGTTCATTGCCTTCGGAAGTATGGTTAAATACAACGTCAAGTATTACTTCGATTCCGTTATTGTTTAATTCGCTGACAAGCTGTTTTAATTCATTACCTTCTCTGTTGTATTCCACATGCGCGGCGTAACTCGTATTGGGCGCAAAGAAGCTTGTTGTGGAGTAGCCCCAGTAATTGCAGAGTTTTTTGCCGTTGTATTCCCGATTGTCCAGCGTTTCGTCGAATTCAAATATAGGCATAAGCTCGACGGCATTTATTCCGAGTTCTTTTAAATAAGGGATTTTTTCGCGTATTCCGTCAAAGGTTCCGGGGAATTCAACACCGGAAGATTTGTCTTTGGTAAAACCGCGTACATGCATTTCATAAATGATAAGGTCGGACATAGGGAAACATGGATCTGCAAAGTCTTTCCAGTCGAAGTCATCCTTTACGACTCTTGCTCTGTACAGGTCGCCTACAGGCCCTTTTTCTCCCCATACGCTTTGACCGACAACTGCTTTCGCGTAAGGGTCAAGCAGGGGAATAGTCTTATCAAAGATCAGCCCTTTTGAAGGATCGTAGGGGCCGTCTACATGGTAAGCATATTCAAAATCATAGATATTGATACCGAAAACGATCATGGAGAAAACGTTTCCGATCCTGTAGTGAGGCGGAAATGGTATCACCGCAAAGGGCTTGTCCTCGGATTCGCCGCGAGGGTATAAAAGCAGTTCAACAGCCGTTCCTCCGGTCGTATGAACAGTAAAATTAACGCCGCCGGGAATAGCGGTTGCGCCGTTTATATCATAAAAGCCCGGACGAATATCGTATCCGTCTACGGTATCAAAAGGGATCAAGTGGTATTTTTGATATGTTGCCGGCATATTATTGGCTGGATGAGTGTGCTCGCTTTTTTGTACTGAACGGTGTGTATATCCTTTTTTAGGCGTGGGTTTTGGAATGGGACTTCTTTTCTTTTTAGGTTCGTCAGCCATATTGAAACCTCCATATATACAAACATTAAAAAAGCAACAAAAGAATAGTGAATGACAGATTATAGTTAGTATTATAGCAGATAATTGTGTAAGAATACCTAAGGAGACGAAAATAAAGACAAACAATTTATAGAAATATCAGACTATGAACCCCCAACCCCGTCCCCGGGGGTCAAAAGTGGCTTTTTCTGACTATATGTGATATTATATAGAGATGATCGACAAGTAATGCATCATATTTATATTTGGATTGAAGATGAATCCCGGGTTTAAATTCTGTGGGTTCAGAAGGAGAGATTTATGAGTATCGTTGCGCTTACTTTGAGCAATTATATAATGATTGCCGAGCTTCTTGGTCTCTGGTTTTTACTTGAATCTAATGTTCACCTTACAAAACGAACTATAAATATAACCCGTTGTGTAATTATCCTGATAGTTTTTGAAGCAGTTTGTTGGGGAGTAGAAAGATATTTACGCGAAATAGGCTATCTTACCTGGGCAAGGATTATTCTGACTCCGACTATTTATATTCTTCATCCCATAATCCTTATCGGAATCATGGATATGGCGGAATTTTTGAAAAAGAGAAAGTTTCTTTTTTATCTGCCTGTTATCATCAGCGCCCCGATCCTTTATTCTTCACAATGGACACATCTGATCTACTGGTTTGATGAAAATAACCTTTATATTGCTGTGGATAGTATCATGCGTTACTATCCTTATTTACTGTTCATGCTTTATGTGATTGTTTTCTTCGCTTTGTTTACAATCAGATACACCCACTTCGGCACATCCGAGAGGAGAGGTATTTTTATCTGCGTTGTTGTGTCGATAGTTGGCGTGATCTTCCACCTTATACTGGAAATGGACGTAGATTACAGCACCCTTTTTGCATCGCTTTTGCTCGTTTACTATTTATCGCTGTCTCTTCTTACCGCAAAGGAAGATACTTTGACACATCTTCTTAACAGACAGTGTTATTTTGCCGATTCGGAAAAGCGAAAGGACAGCATTACAGCGGTTGTTTCTGTGGATATGAATGATCTTAAAAAGATAAATGATACTCAGGGACACGCAGCGGGAGACAAAGCCCTTGTTACGGTTGCGGAGTGTCTTACAAAAGGCAAATTTAAGAATAAAAGAGTCTATCGTATCGGCGGCGATGAGTATGCGATTTTTTATATGAAAAAATCCGAGGAATACGTCAAGACCGATATAGAATATATGCAGGAAGAACTGGCGAAAACGCCGTATGTCTGTGCTTTCGGATATGAAATGGTAAAAAAATAAAGACATACATAACGCTATGATATCTGCTGACAGAGCAATGTATGCGAATAAGGCAAAGCTTAAAGATACGGAAGAACGTAAGATAGCTGCCCATAGAGAAGCGACAATCAAGGCTTTGCACGAAGCTTTGGGCTCAGGAATGTGGGGTATGGAATTTGACGAAGAGGGCAAGATGGTATCGGTTGAGTGGAGCCCCGAGTTTAGAAGGATGATCGGATACACGGATGAAAATGATTTCCCCAACAAGTTGGAATCCTGGTCAGATCTTATACATCCGGATTGCAAAGACAGAGTTATAAAAGCGTTTAATGATGCTATAAATGATTATTCCGGAGATAAGATCTACGACGTTGAATACAGGCTAAAGACCAAGAGCGGCGAGTGGAGATGGTACCATGCCATCGGAAAGCTGCTTCGCCGCGATGACGGAACCCCGCTTTCTTACGTCGGTCTTTTTGTAGATATCAACGACAAAAAAATGCAGGCATAAAATGACACAGGGGGACGGGGTTGGGGGGTCAGTTTCTTATCAAAAATGAACCCCCAACCCCGTCCCCCTGTGTCATTCGTTTTGCTTTGCTAAACTTGTTTGTTCAACTTGGACAAACAAGTTAGTACATATTTTTTTGTATGATTAAGTTTTTGAATCTGCAGTTGTTATCGAAGATATCTTCAGATATATTATTTATTTCAAGAAGATTTCTCACGCACCACTCCGGATCTTGAGTATGGAAAGAGAAGTATACATCGTTAAGCTGCTTATAGTTGAACAGTTTAGATAGCAGCACCGTATTGATTTCCCTTGTATACGATATGTATCTGTACATGTATCCGATCCAAAACATGGAACTTTTTGAATACTTAACGCTTCCATATTCTGAATCACCAAACTGCTCTGTAATATTTGTTATTCCCTCGTTTACATCTAAGGAAAGTTTTGAAGTGTCATTTAAATCTAGTTTTTTTAACAGATCAGAATGCAGGAATCTTCTTATGAAAATTCCGGTTGAACAGTTAAGATCGCAGGATTTTTCAAACAGCTTTCCCTGATATTCAGCCAGTAGTAAACCGGTATGATCAAATTTCCTCATTGAATAATTCCTCGTATTATATAGTCATACCAATTCTTTACCTTTTCTATAGGTATAGGGTATGCTGTTAAAGATGCTGTGGATTGGTTCATTCTTCCTACCGCATAGACGGTTTTAGTGAGGCTCCAACCACAGTCTCTTTGTCACA
>JAFUFI010000032.1 GCA_017469945.1 Lachnospiraceae bacterium
AATAATTTACTCAAAATGACCCCCCAACCCCGTCCCCCTGTGTCATTTTTTAAGTTCTTTAGAGCAAACATCAAGGGCGGCTTCTATTACAGCGTCCATATCATAATACTTATATTCGCCCAGTCTTCCTCCGAAAATCACATTGCCTTCGCCTTCGGCAAGTTTTTTATATTTAAGGTAAAGATCCTGATTCTTCTCGTCATTTATGGGATAATAGGGTTCATCCCCTTGCTTCCATTCGTATGAATACTCTTTTGAAACAACTGTTTTGGGTATGTCTCGCCCTAAATCATCCTTTCCAAATTCAAACCATTTATGCTCGATAATGCGCGTGAAGGGAGTCTCTCTATCGGTATGATTAACAACAGCATTCCCCTGGAAATTGGGAATATCAAGAACCTCGGTTTCAAACCTTACGCTCCTGTACTCAAGAGTTCCAAGCTTGTATCCAAAGTAAGCATCAATAGGACCTGTGTAAACAACCTTTTGCGCAAGAGCATCAAGTTCAGCCTTATTATCTAAATAATCGGTATTTAACCTTACCTCGATTCCATCAAGAAGATTCTCAACAAGCTTTGTATATCCGCCCTTTGGAATTCCCTGATAGAGAGCATTGAAATAGTTGTTGTCAAAGGTAAACCTTACAGGAAGCCTTTTTATAATGAATGCCGGAAGGTCCTTGCAATTCCTTCCCCACTGTTTCTCGGTATATCCTTTGATCAGTTTTTCAAAGATATCGCTACCAACAAGAGATATAGCCTGCTCCTCAAGATTTTTGGGTTCAATTATGCCGGCTTCTTTTCGCTGCTCGGAAATCTTAGCGGCAGCTTCTTCCGAAGTAGTGACTCCCCACATCTTATTAAAGGTATACATATTAAAGGGAAGAGGATAAATCTCGCCCTTATAATTAGCTACAGGTGAATTAATAAATCCATTAAACACGGCAAACCTGTTTACATACTCCCATACCCGTTGGTTATCGGTATGAAAAATATGAGCTCCGTATTTGTGAACATGGATACCATAGGTATCCTCCGTATAGACGTTTCCGCCTATATGATCCCGCTTATCGATTACGAGGACATGTTTCCCCATATCCGTCATTTCCCGGGCAAAAACCGCACCGTATAATCCTGCTCCGACAATCAAATAATCGTACCGCATAACTATTCCCTTTCTTTTACACTAATTATTTTAAACTAATCTTCACGTAAAAAAAAGGGCAGCCACTTGTGCGGCATGCCCGTTTTAACATCTATACCCTCCCATACATAGCCCGCTGCTGCCGCAGCAAAGGTTTAGAACAAGGTTTGCTATACAGATTCTTGTACAGATTTTCGAAGCAGAGCTTTGGGTATATCCGTAGCTCGTCTGGCGGCTCGAATACCAGGCCCCTCCGTTTTGAAGCTGTTCAAGTAGCTGTCTGTATTCGAAATTATCAGGCTCCATAGCGCTTGCCATACGGGCATGTTCCAGAGCCGCGACTGCGTTTCCGAGTCCGGCGCTTGCCAGAGCGCTGTAGTAGAACCATCTAGCGCTTCTTTGCTCCGTTTCCATACCGTCAAGCGTATTTCTTGCCTCTTTATAGTAGCCGCTTCGAATATAATTTCCGGCGGCCCTGATCCTCGGATCTTCCTCGTAACCCGTTTCAAATCCCCGATAAGCATTTCGGTATCCGTATTCAAAACCACCCCTGTAAGTACTGCCACCATAGGAGCTGTTGCTGAACCCGTTGTTTCCATAGGCGCTGCCGCCGTAGCTTCCGGAATAGCCTTCCGTACGCTCCTTCATGATCTCCTGATAGGCGCTCTGGATCTGTTTAAACTTCTCCTCGGCCTGAGCCTTATTTGGATTGTTTACGTTGGCGTCGGGATGGTACCTTCGGCTTAAGGATCTGTATGCTTTTTTTATTTCTTCTTCCGTGGCGCTTCTGGAAACGCCCAGAACCTGATAAGGATCCATCAACTTACACTTTCTTTTCGCGTTTTGCCCTTATTTCTTCAAACCTGCCCCAAACGCCTGAGTACAGTATATTTCGCAAAATCTCCGCGTTTTCTATTATAGGAAGCATCTCAAAGTTTTTGCAACATTCCGACATCATCATTGTAAGAACTACTCTTATCTCTTCATCGAAATCGGGACTTCCAAACTTTTCCTTAAATGGATTGTATTTCTTTTTTTTGATATCCCGCTCAACATCATCGTATGCATCAAGAATATAGATAAATTTTCCGAGGTAGAACCCCAGCTTACCCATTATATCAGACCATTCGTCCTTACTGCGAACAAGAATATCAGCCATTATATTTCCGAAAAGGCCGGAAATCAGATCGACGTCCCTGCACTCCGCTTTTTCCAAAGAAGATATCTTGCAAAGATTATCCTTTATACGGTTTTCCTTTTCACGATAGAGCCTTCTCTTTTTTCTGCTGAGCCTTCTGAGTATACTGCCGAAGCATGCCTTCAGCGCGTTTTTGTCATCGTTCCAGTCATCCTCACATTTATAAAGCGAAAGCATTACATTCATATCCGCAATATAGTCCACAACCGGGCTGCAGATATATTCATGTCTCTCGAAGGGATGAGCGATGCAGACGCATTTTTTAACGGCCATATCCGGTTCGTAAAGCCCCGACAAAAGCAAAGCCGCAAAAGTCATATCATAGCTGAGCGTAACCTGCCCAAGCACACCAAAGCGCCTTAAAAGACTCTGGCACACGCCGCAATAATAGGCATGATACACATCAAACTCTTTGAACTTCATCTCTGCTTTATTTATAGTAATATAACCAAACATATAAGGCTCCGGAAAAAGCTTCAGCTCTTTCTAATAAACTGCTCGCCGCACTTACGGCATCTTATCTCTATCTTTCCCCTGCCTCTCGGAACTCGCAATTTCTGTCCGCACTTAGGGCACTTAAAGACTTTGTACTTTCTTCCTTCAGTAAAGGAATACTTAATCTTTTCGAAGAATTTTCTTAACCAAAGGGTGTGATTAACGAACCAAAGGTTCTCCTTGTATCTGGCGGATCTGTTTTTGCTGAACATCCTGAAATACTCATATCCGATGATCGCTATCGAAAGAAGATACAAATAGGGAACCGTAAAAAGCGAAACAATGAATATGATCATTGCAACCGTGATCAAAAACAGTCCCAACTGATCCTGGCCGTATCGTCCGTACATAATGCGCTGCAACCAGTTTCTGAATCTATTCATAAAAAACACCTCCAATTCGCATAAGATAAATTTAGACGAATCGGAGGTAAATCGCAATTAAATAAGTATAAACTTTTATAAAAATTTCAAAAAATCCCGCAAAAATATAAAAATAATTCAATCATGCAGTCTGTGAACCATTCTGAAGGCGGTTTCGTATTGATTGATAAGAGGCGTATTATGAGCAAAAAATACTATTCCGTCCGTTGATGCGACTATCTCTTCACGCACAGAGCCGTCGAAGGTATCAAGGATCTCTGCCATCTTTTCTCCGTATCTTACGTACTCCCCGCATTTAACAATGGACTTAAAAAGTCCCGCACGTCCCGCGTAGACATCCGTAAGATCCTCTTCCTTGAGGACATGGCTTATGTAGCCCGAGTGGCACTCATACTTAATGATGCCCATTCTCGTAAGGAATCTTAAAACGGCAGAGATAGCACTTTTGGTACATACGTCGTCAAGCTGTTCTTTTGCCTTTGTATAGATATTAAAAGCGCAGTTTTCTTCGGTCTGCATATTGTAATTAAGTGTCGCCGTATCCGTAGGTACAGGCTTTTTGACAACTACGTAGGGCAGTCCGAAGAGGTTTGCAAGGGAAACATTTTGATATCCCGTCTCTATCATTCTTACATGGGGTACGCATTCCGCTCTCTCGTAAAAAGAGGTAAACTGGATGGCGTAGGTATACTCTTTAATCTTCTCGAAAAGTCCGCCGGTAAGCCTGCTTATGGGCTCTCCGTAATTGTTTCCGGGGTAATACGCATTGATATCAAGGTTTTTTACGCCAAAAAAATCCTTGGCAAGATTAAAGCCGTAGAAGTTAACCGACGGAATGACCATGATCTGTTTATCCGAAGCGATAACTCCGCTCTTTTCAAGCTCCGTCAGCTTTTTTACAAGCTGGCTGCAGATATAAAGCTGCTGGTACTCGTTTCCCCTTGAGGGGCCGACGATGCAAGCTGTCTTTTCGCCGGAGCCGAAGACATAACCCTTTACGGTCATATCCTGCCTGTATGTAGATTTAAAATCATATAGATCAACTATTTGCATAAGCTCTCCAATATAGTTTAAAACGCCCCCGTAAGGATTCTCGCGAGAAGATCTCCCTCGCTCACAACAGGATATATACGCTGGGTAAATAAAAGTCCCGAACTTTCGGAAACGATGTCCATTATTTTCTCGCCTTCAAAAGGATCAAGAAGCTCGCCGATAACTTCGCCGGCTTTGACGAAATGGTTGTGTTCCTTAAGGGGTATAAAAATACCTGCTTTTTCGCTTCTTATAAACTCCACGGATCCGTCCGAACTCATAGCGGGGAGCTGTGTTCTCGGTCTTGCCCCCACCCACATGCCAAGCTCGCACATTATATTGAAGATCCCGTCAACAATCTGGTCGCCGTAGGGCTTGTTTATCTGATGCCCCTGACCCATCTCGATTACCATCGTAGGGACTCCCAGTACGTTAAGGGAATGGGCCAGCGTGGACTCATGAACGGTAGCAGTAGCATTTGTCCAGATCATATCAGCATTGGTAAGCTTTGCAAACTGGATCAGATTGGCTGCGAATTCTTCGCTGAGTCTGACCTGTGGAATCTCTCTTACAAAGATATCGCTGGCATGTATATCAAGGCAAAGGTCCGAGCCTAAGATGCTCTCAACAATGCCGCTCGCAACTCTCTCAATCAGGTTTCCGTCTGCACTTCCCGGGAAAGTACGGTTCATATCCAGATTAAAAAGAGGATTGTTCTTACTTGCCATATCGATTCCGAAGGGATTAAGGGCCGGATAGATATCTACAATACCCATCAGGTTCTCCGGTTCCAAAGCGATACGCCTTGCCACCTCGTAGCAGATATACTGGCCCTCGAGCTCATCGCCGTGGGTTCCGCTGACGATAGAGATGCGACCGGGTGAATTGATATCCGAGCAGGGCATTATTCTGTTTCTGTAGATACGAAGCTTTTCCCCCACGGGAAGCTCGTATTCAAATACTGTTTCTTTCATAGGATTACCTCTCCCGGCAGTCCGGGCTCAAGCTTAAAAACTAATAAAGCAGGAGAAAACTCCTGCTTGTTTTAGCTTTATAAATACAGATAGGATTAATTCTCGGATTTATCCTCAACTCCTAAGGAGCCCAGAATGTAAATAAACTGCTTATCGATCATTTCCGCTGAGATTCCGATAGTAAGAGACATAATCTTTAATCCCTCGAGCACAAGCATGATATTTGTCGCAGCTTCTGCGGGACTGTCACAAACAAGCTCACCCTCCGAAGCTCCGACTTCAATAACTCTCTGAAGGATCTTGAGAGCTGAGTCGAAATCCTTTTTATAGGAATCTTCCTTTTTATCGGGTCTGTCCTGGAAGTAAAACTCGAAGGTAGCCTTTATAAGGGAATTTCTCTTGCGAAGGATCTCTTTCTTTTGCTCTAAAAGGAAAAGAACAAGGATTTCCGCAGCAGTAGAATCTTCGGTTACCTTTCCGTTAAAGATATCTTCGCTTTCCTGCTCTTTACGCAGTATTTCAAGGAAAAGAGATCTCGTACTGTCAAAGTATAAATACAATCCGCCACGGCTGATCTGGCATGCGTCTACGATGTCCTTCATAGTAACATCTTTATAGCCCCTCTGCGCAAATACTTCGCGTGCCTTGTCTATGATATATTGCTTTTTTCTGACTGATTTGTCACCCATTACGGACAATCCCCTTCAATAAATATTTACTTGAGATTTCTCTCAGCATTCCATTCTGTAACTATCTGCAACATCTTTGATACGCAAAGATAAAAGATTCTCTCCGAAGCCCCCTGACTCCAAAGAATGGCTCTTGTGCGACCGCCGAGGACATAATTTGACAAGATACCGCAAAGCACATCCCAGCTCTTATAATCGGCGCTTTCGATAAGCCTTCTTTCATCTTCGGGGCTCTTTATGGACTTTCTTGTATAAACGTATAAATAGTTTCTGTCCATAAACGCCGATGCTGTCGCTTCTTTTATAAACGACATAAGTGTCGCATCATATACGGGTACGGCCAAAGCGTTAGGACTGTCAAGTCCGTTTCCCCTGTATACGCTTGAGGCGGTCTTATCCGTAGCCTGTTCCAGCCAGGGAAGATAACGCACAAGAGGCTCAAGCTCCTTGCGATATTCCGCCATCTTTTCTCTCATGTACTCGGTATCGTTTTCCTGCATATTAACTTCCTTCCGGTAGCCATCCTAATACCATAATAACACTAAAAGTGACACAAGTGTTATCATTTTATCATATAATGTTACAAAAGTATATATATTTTGTTAACGGATTTTTCTATGTTTTGTTAATGTTTTTTACTATGACTCTTCGGCAATAATGTCAGCTACATAAACACCGCTGGCTGATGCGTGTGAAAGAGAGTGGGTAACTCCGCTTCCGTCTCCGATGATAAAGAGTCCGGGATAATTGCACTCAAGACGCTCGTTAAGCTTAACTTCCATATTGTAGAACTTGACTTCCACGCCGTAGAGAAGAGTATCGTCGTTGGCAGTACCGGGAGCGATACGATCAAGGGCGTAGATCATCTCGATGATTCCGTCAAGGATTCTCTTGGGAAGAACAAGGCTGAGGTCGCCGGGAGTGGCAGCAAGTGTGGGCTGTATTGTTCCCTCGTCGATACGCTTCTGGTTACTTCTTCTTCCTCTCTCAAGGTCGCCGAAACGCTGTACGATTACACCGCCTCCGAGCATATTTGAAAGTCTTGCGATTGACTCACCGTATCCGTTTGAATCCTTAAAGGGCTCTGAGAAATGCTTAGCCACAAGAAGAGCAAAGTTTGTGTTGTTGGTCTTCTTGGAAGGATCCTCGAAGCTGTGTCCGTTAACGGTAACGATTCCGTTAGTATTCTCGTTTACGACGATACCGTTGGGGTTCATACAGAAGGTTCTTACGGAATCCTCAAACTTGGCTGTTCTGTATACGATCTTTGACTCGTAGAGCTTGTCCGTAAGGTGGGAGAAAATCTCCGCGGGGATTTCTACTCTGACACCGATATCTACACGGTTTGAGCTGGTGGGGATTCCCATCTTCTTACAAACGCTCTCCATCCACTTCGATCCGCTTCGTCCTACTGATACGATACACTTTTTACACTCTGCGAATTCGCCGTCGCCGTAGATAACCTTATATCCGCCCTCTGTCTGCTCGATGTCGCTGACGGGGGTCTTAAACTTAAAATCAACCTTGTCCTTTAACTCATCATAGAGCTTTCCGAGAACAATATAATTGATATCAGTTCCGAGATGTCTTACGGATGCGTCAAGAAGAGTAAGCTTATTTTGCATACAAAGCTTCTTAAACTCGCTGCCTGCGGTGGAGAACATATGGGTATTCTCGCCGCCGTGGGATACGTTGATCTCATCAACATAATTCATAAGCTCAAGAGCTTTTTGCTTTCCGATATACTCGTGAAGAGTTCCGCCGAAGTCGTTGGTAATATTGTACTTACCGTCGGAAAAAGCTCCGGCGCCTCCGAATCCGTTCATAATAGCGCAAGTCTTGCACTTTATACAGGATTTAACCTTATCTCCGTCTATAGGGCAATGACGCTCTTCAAGGGGGTAGCCTGTCTCAAATACCGCAACCTTAAGATTTGGTGCCTTTTTTGTGAGCTCGTATGCGGAGAAGATACCTCCGGGGCCCGCTCCGATTATTATAACGTCATATTTCATACTGATAACTCCTTACATTAGTTTTCTTCAAATATTTAACGGCTCTCAAGGGCCTGTCTGATGTCTTCTTTCATTGCGATAACAGCGGCTCTTGATGCATCCGCATATCCGCTCTCGCCGTAGGAAGCGTATGCCTCCTGCTGATAAGCGGCGATGATTCCTCTTGAGGAATTGATGATTGCTCCTAAGCCGTCCTCATTAAAGAAATGAACAAGGTCGGCGCCCTTTCCTCCCTGCGCTCCGTATCCGGGAACGAGGATAAAGGACTTAGGCATAACCTTTCTAAGGAGCTTTCCCTGCTCGGGATAGGTAGCCCCAACAACGGCTCCGACGTAGCTGTAGGAATCTCCCATAAGCTCTGCTCCCCACTCGGCAACTTTCTCTCCGACAAGCTCATAAAGAGGCTTTCCGTTAATAACCTGATCCTGGAACTCTCCGCTTGAAGGGTTTGAGGTCTTTACAAGCACGAAAATACCCTTTTTCTCCTCGGCGCAAACCTTGATAAAAGGCTTAACTCCGTCAGATCCAAGGTAGGGGTTAACTGTAACGAAATCCTCGTCAAATCCGTAGAAGCTGCTTTTCCCAACAGAAACCTTTCCGAGATGTCCGACAGCGTATGCCTCGGATGTAGATCCGATATCGCCTCTTTTAATATCTCCGATAACGACAAGACCTTTTTCCTTGCAGTAGTCAACGGTCTTTTTAAAAGCCACAAGTCCGGGGATTCCGAACTGTTCATACATCGCGATCTGGGGCTTCACGGCGGGAACAAGGTCGCAGATTGCATCAACGATTCCTTTGTTGTACTGCCAGATGGCTTCCGCTGCGCCCTCAAGAGTTTCACCAAACTCTGCAAACGCCTTTTTCTGTATATATTCAGGCACGAATTTCATCATAGGATCCAGTCCTACTACGATGGGTGCCTGTGTTTTTTCGATTTTGGAAATAAGCTTGTTTATCATATTAAATCCTTTATATATAATATATTTCTTGATTATTGAGGCATAATCTTTGGTCTTATCTTGTCATAAGAAATGCCTGTTCTCTTAGAGCCTCCTCATCATTGGGATAGCCCGTAAGATACGCGCTCATAAGAGCCTGAGCCTTTTTGAATTCACCGAGGTATTCGTATGCCACGATCTCGTTGAAACTAAGGCTTTTCATGCATCCCGCATCACCGGTCTGCATGCCCGCCTGAATGTTTTCAAGCGCTCCCTCATAATCCCCCATAGCCATCTCGCAAAGAGCAAGCTGATTGTAAACCGGCGCGGACTTGGGGTTGCGCGCCAGATAGCTTTCGTACACATTTGAAGCATAATTGTACTCTCCCACAGCCTCATAGGCTTTTCCGAGGTACAAAGAGCTTTCGGCATCAGACCCGTCCGCACTTCTTGCTTCCTCTAAGGAAACAGCGGCAGTCTGGTATTCGCCGAGGTAGTAATAGATCTTCCCCTCATTTTTCGCGGTAAGATTCTTTCCTCCGTTTTCAAGAGCAGCCCTTAAGTACTCCTCACCGGCCTGGCGATATCCGCTTTCGGAAAGAGCTCCGTAGATGCTTATAATCATCTCTATATCGCCCGGAGCCATGCTTACCGCTTTGTCGAAATCGTCGACGGCTAAAGTGTAGGCTTCTTTTTTAAGTCTGACTTTTCCGCGAAGATAATAAGCGGTAGGGTCATCTCTTAAATCGATTATGGATGTGTAGGCTTCTTCCGCGTTTTCGAACTCTCCGAGTCCGATATAAGCATCAGCGAGATAGAAGTTGATGTCAAAATCAACATCCGCGAGGAGTCCGTCGGACAATCTTAAGGACTCGAGAAATGCATCTCTGGCATTCTCATAATCCGTCTGTCCGAGATAGGCGATCCCTCGTCCTCTTTCGATAAGCCTTAAATTCTCCCCCGCCTCCCGGGCCTCGTCAAAAGAAGCCAGCGCATCACTGTACTGCAATGCGCTGATCTGCTGCATTCCTTCTTCAGTTTTTGAATTAACTCCGCCGCAGCCCGTAAGCGCAAGGCACAGGGCTGCCGCCAGAGTAAAAAGTACAGATTTTTTCATAAGCTGAATGCGAAAAGAGAATTATAACTGTGAAGTGCAATGAGGGCAACGGGTAGCTTCGATATTGATCTCGCTGCGGCAGTAAGGGCACATTTTGGTTGTAGGTGCGGTTTCTTCCTCTTCGGTTTTCTTCTTCTCTGCAAGCTTCTTTATAGCGTTGATTCCCTTGATAAGGAAGAAAAGCGCAACTGCGGTAATGAGGAAAGAAATAACCGCTGAGATAAAGTTACCGAATGCAAATACAGGGTACTCTACGTTTAATCCCACATTTCTCATAAGGGTAACCCAAGGAAGCTTAACAACGAGATTCATTCCGTCAAATCCGAATCCGCCGAAGATTGTGTTGATAAAAGGATTGAGAATATCATTTACAAGTGAATTGACAATCGCGGTGAAAGCGCCGCCGATGATGATACCGACTGCCATATCAAGGACGTTGCCTCTTGTGATAAACTCTTTAAACTCCTTAAAAATACCCGTTTTCTTTCCGCTCATTTTGATAACCTCCCAAAGATAGATTGTTTCAATTTCGGCTAACCTTCAAAAACCCGATAGCCTTTATAATTCTATCAATTTTCCGTATCTGTATCAAGGGTTTTGTTAAAAAATAAACTTTAAAAACGATTTTTCACTTGACCTTTTCGGGGGATATGAAGTATCTTGTTTAAAGCAATATTTTTATGAGGGGAAAACATGAAAAGACCGCTTTTTTATTTGTGTCTTTTTATCGTGATCATTATTGGGATTCTTAATATCTTCGGTGTTTTTTCTAAGGCAGACATATCCTTGCTTTCCGGCAAAGATTTCGGGTCTCTTAACATAAACGCTAAAATCACGGATAAAGACGAATACTCTTATACTCTTAAATGCATTTCGGCATCAGGCGATTCCGGGACCTTTTTTGATGTCTTTAAAGGCAAGAAGCTAAAGCTTCCCTTCTCCGAAACCGTCCGAGACGATCTTTATATAGGTCAAAACATTTATCTGACCGGAAAATTTAAAGCGTATGACCGAGCCTCTAATCCCGGTGAATTCGACAAAAGAAAATACTATCTGGAAAAGGATATTTACGGCAAGATAACCGGCGGTGATATCAAAAAAGTCCTCGGCAAAAAGAGCTTCCTTCGCGGAAATCTGTATGAATTAAGGCTTGTTTTAAAGGAAAGGATTTACAGCGTCTTTCCCGAAAAAGAGGCTTCCGTTCTCTGCGATCTTACCCTCGGAGATAAAGCGGGCGTTCTACCCGAGATCAAGGATCTTTATACCCGAAACGGCATAGCACATATTCTTTCAATCTCAAATCTGCACATATCCATATTGGGGCTTGGGCTTTACGAGGCCCTTAAAAGACTGGGGGCGAAAATACCCGCAGCTGCCGCAGGCACAGCATTTTTTCTTGTTTTCTACGCTTTTTTAAGTGGGATGAGTATCCCCGCCTTAAGGTCTGTTTTAATGTTCCTCATCGCGCTTTTGGGAGACGTCCTTAAAAGAACACCCGATAAGCTGACTTCACTCGCACTTGTAGCCGTTATTATGCTGATTCCGGACCCGGCGGATCTTTTTTCCTGCGGATTTTTACTCTCCTTCGGCTCGGTTTGCGAAATCATCCTTTTGTATCCTGCTCTAAAGCTTTGCGCAAAAGACATAGAAAGCCGCATACCCTACTCTTTAAGGCTCAGAAAGGATTCTCGCGTAAAAAGGTTTTTAGATTTTATCTGTCAGTCCCTTTTGATCTCTCTTTCCATCAGCCTTACCACGCTGCCTGTTATGCTGTATTATTTCTTTGAAGTTCCCATCTACAGCGTGCTTTTGAATCTGTTTATAGTTCCGCTTTTATCTGCCCTTTTGGTCAGCGCATTTCTCGCTATGATCATCCCCGGCGGCGGCTTTCTCGGGACTATAGCCTATCTGGTACTTATGTTTTATGAATTTATCTGCGGCGTATTCGACAAGCTTCCCGGCAGGAGCTGGAATCCGGGGCGGGAAAACATATTATCCATTGTCATTTATTACTTTGTCTGGCTTCTAGTCATTTTGTACCCCAAAGTGCGAAAAGACAGAATTTTAGATAAAAAGCTAAAAGGCAGGGCGAAAAGATATTTTAAGTTTGTCCCCGCTTTAGCCTTTTTGCTTCCCTTAATAATGGCTTACCCAAGGCTCAGGCCCAATACGCTTATAATGCTTGATGTAGGGCAGGGGGATTCTTTTATATATCTGTCCGATGCCCGAGAAGTCTTCACCTTTGACGGAGGGTCCTCTTCCTACAAAGAGGTTGGAAAAAATGTCATTAAGCCGGCCCTTAAGTATTACGGCCTTTCTGATATAAAGGCAGCCTTTATATCTCACCCTGACGAGGACCATTTTAACGGGATCTCGGAAATAGTTAAAAACCGGGACGCCTGGGGGATTGATGTAAAAAGCCTTGTACTTCCCTACCCGGTAAAAGATAATCCCGGAGAGTTACAAGGCCTTATAGAAAGCTGCTCGAAAGCGTCTTATAAAAAGACTATTCCGGTCGCTTATATTTCTTTGGGAGATGAGTTTGAAAGCGGGCGAAATAAATTTACTTGCCTTCACCCGGACAAGGATAAAGAGCTTACTTCAACTAATGAGTTTTCAGAGTGTTTTTACATCAGTATCTCAGACAAGGTCAGTCTCATACTTACAGGAGATGTAGAAGGAGACGGGGAAAAGGCGTTTGCGGAAAGTCTTAATGATCTTATAAATGCCGAAAAGTTGCAGGGAAGATTCACAATCCTAAAGGTAGCCCACCACGGCTCAAAGTACTCAACAAGTGAGGAGTTTTTAAACCTTGCAGGTCCTAATATCGCCCTTATAAGCGCAGGTCGAGGCAACCTATACGGCCATCCTCATAAAGAGCTGACAAATAGGCTTAAAGAGCGGGGAATAAGTATTCTTGGAACGCAAGAAAACGGAGCAGTCACCATAAAGGTGCTGCCCCGCAGAATTGTCATTGACTCATTTTTTTAAGCACGTTCACCGCTCTTTGCAAAATTGTGTATCCAGTCGGCCCTGAAATAGTATATGAGAAATACTATTGCACTTGCGCTCCAGGTAAGGGGATAAGCCCAGAAAATAACATTAACAACAGGGATTATCCGAACGATTATCGTGATGTATGTAATACGTAACAGGCACCAGCTTGAGAGCATAACGATCATCGGAACCTTCGTTTTTCCCGCTCCCCTTAAGATTCCCGCAAGACAGTGGTTCAAGGCGAGGAGGCAGTAAAAGAGGCTCTCCGTTCTTGCCTGTCTTGTTCCTACAGCAATTACCTCGGCCTCGTTTGAAAACATCCGAAGGAGGATCGGCGCCAGCAAAAATACAAGTACGCCTATAAGTTCGGCGCAGGAGACACTGATAATACTTCCAATCCTTGCTCCCTTTTTAACTCTGTCGTACTGGCCCGCGCCAAGGTTCTGGCTGACAAATGTGGTAAGAGCCATTGACATGCATGTGATGGGCAAAAATACAAAGCCTTCCAGCTTAAAGTAGCTTCCGCAGCCCGCCATGGCAACATCTCCAAAAGAGTTGATATTGGACTGAACCACAACGTTTCCGATGGCGATGACGCTGTTTTGAATACCTGTAGGGAAGCCGATCTTAAGCTCTTTATCAAGTGTCTCCCTGTCAATCCTAAGCTTACGGATATAAATCCTGTGAGGTCCGTCCACCCTTGTCAGGCGGATAAAAGCAAGAAGGGCGCTGACAAACTGCGCGATGATGGTAGCCGCAGCGGCACCTCCGATCCCAAACCCAAGGAATTTGACAAACAAAATATCAAGGACCGTATTGATAACCGTACTGACTATAAGATAGTACAGAGGATGCTTTGAATCGCCTACAGCCTGGAATACGCCACAGCAAGCGTTATACATGACATTTCCAAGTCCGCCGAGGAAGTATATCCTGAAATATAAAACGGAGCTGGGCATAACGTTTTCCGGAGTCCCCATCCATCCAAGGATGACAGGGGTTGCGAAAAATCCCACAACCGTAAGAGCTACGCCCATCATAAGGGCAAAGGTGATACCGGTATGGGTCGCTGTGCTGACGCCTTCAAAGTCCTTGGCGCCGTATCTTTTGCCGATTATAACGCCGCCTCCCATAAAGAGTCCGGTTATAAATCCGACCATTAAAAAGATAAGGCTTCCCGCTGTACTTACGGCGGCAAGCGCTTCTTTTCCGAGTACATTTCCAACTACCACAGAGTCAACAACATTGTAAAGCTGCTGCAAGAGCTGACCCACAAAGAGAGGTATTGCAAATGTAATAAGTTTTTTTGTAATAGAGCCTTCTGTCATAATTGTTATTCCTTTTTATTCTAGACAACATTACCATTTTACGCCTAAAATAAAACTTTGCAATAACAATATATTTCACAGATGACCCCCCAACTCCGTCCCCGGGTGTCATTATGATCAGCCCGCTGCGAGTTTTTTCAGTTCATTTATATAGAGGTTTCCGAAGTCACTTATTATGTGATTTTTCTTTGTGATATAACCTATGGTTAGCGTATCTTCTTCTTTGAGCTTGATCGAAACAAACACGTCCTTTACCGCTATAGAGTCCGTCATTCCGCCGGTTCCGATGGCAAAGCCCCCAAGCATAGTCATCACCTCGCAGGAAGTCGCCCTGTCCCCAGTCTTTATGACCTTTTTAAAATGGTAGCCGGACAAGGCTTCCTCCGAGAGGTAAAACTCGCTATCTCCCGTCTGGTCAAAAATAACGCAGGGGTAATCCTTTAACTGCTCAACAGAAAGTTCCTTTTCTCCGGAAAGAGGATGGTTCTTACTTAGATAAACGTATGTTGAGCAAACCTTTAAAGGATAAAAATCAAGATCGTACCCCTTTAGAAGCTTGCCGATGATATTCTTGTTGCTTTCAGCATAAGATAGCACACCTATCTCGCTTTTATAGTCCCGCACATTCTGAAGAACCTCTTCCGTCTTTGTCTCCTTGATAAGATAAGAAAAAGCATCTGAGCTTCTCTTTTTGATGGAATTGACAAAGGCGTGTACAGCAAAGACGTAGTGCTGCATGGATATTGAGTAGTAATCCTTCTCAGGGTCGAGCTTTAAATACTTATTCTCCACAATCTCATACTGGCCGACTGCCTGTTTTGCCGATTCGAGAAACTCTCTTCCCGCCTCGGTAAGGTTTATACCCTTATTCGTACGTTCAAAAATCTTTATTCCAAGTTCTTCCTCGAGATCCCTTACGGATGCAGACAGGGCGGGCTGCGAAACGTAAAGTTTGCTTGCCGCCTCTCGCATAGACGAAGACATTGAAATAACCACGATGTATTTAAGCTGTAAGATCGTCATATAGAGCCCTCTGAATAAAGTGAATTTACTCTTTCTACACTATAATAGCAAGATGATAAGAATCCTCAAAATACTCAGTTTCTATAGCTTGCGATAGGATGGGATTATACTGATTGAAAAGCATATCCTATATCAAATGCTTTTCTGTTTTCCTCGTGTGCCCTTGGCATGATCTCAGTAAGGGCACTGACTGCCGAATCATAATCTATGAGTCCGTCCAACTTCACCCGATGAAGGTGAGCTCCTTTATTTAGCCCTTTCTGATGATATCCACAATCTCTCCAATATACATATCATGAGGAGCCTGTCCTTCGTACTTTGCCTTTGCAACATCCTCCGGCATATTCGCCACATCAAGTTGCTGCTTAAAAAGCTTTTTACAAACAAGCGTAACCTCAGCTTCCTTAAAGGACATAGAATCACCCGCCTTAATCGGTGTAAGGCCTGATTCACTCATCTTGTCCATATCCCGTCCGGACTTCGATCCGAGTATGCCAAGAGCCTTCCTGCACTCTTCCGGATAGAAGCTTACCGTAAAATATCCATTGGAATCCATAAAATCATGCGTATATCTGGATGTCCTAACGTAAACAGTTGCAACAGGCTTGCCCCATAATGTTCCCAGTCCACCCCAGCTTATTGTCATAGTATTGAAGTTGTCTTCATTCCCCGCTGTGAGCAGCGCCCACTTCTTATCAAATACGCTTAATATGTCTGTTGTAAATTCCATTGTTGTCCTCCTAGTTTTCGTCTTCCGTATGACTATTTACTGTTTCTTTATCAACTATCGTTTATATCTCTGATAGTATTATACTTGTTCCTTTATCTGTAATTCTCGTGTATATTAACATGAATATTTATACATCGTCCAATATCTCAAACTTATTGTTTGCTTTAAATTTAAATTATAACCATTAACGTAGTATATGACCCCCCGGGACGGGGGTGGGGGTCACAAGAGATGGGGGCTCATTTTCAGAATGTTTTGAAAATGAGCCCCCATCTACGTCCCCCCGGTTCATCCTTTAAGATCATCAACGGATAAGCTTTCACTGTTTGCAAGCGGATGGGTTTTACTTAAGTATGCGTAGGTCTCACAGACCATAAGAGGATATCATTGTTTGTTGTTCTCAAGAACCTGTTTGATTATCGTATCGTCATAAGTCGTAGACAGATCATCGATAACATCGGGAAGAATATCGTTTCTCTCAAGGAAATCGTATGTGGTCCGGAGATTCTCTATATCCTCATCTGTGAAACCGAGGCTTAACTCCATTGATCCGTTTCCGAGGATCACATTCTCAAGATCATCCTCAAGCTCAAGGAATTTTGCGGTAAGTATGTCTCCCTCTTCAACATTTCCGTCATAATACCACTCGATAGCCTTGTATAAAGCCTCTACGAATTTATATGAGATTTCAGGATATTTATCAAGAAACTCTTTATCAAATAAGAGGTATGCAAAGTTTGGATGTTTGCTTAAATCTTCAAGTACACGATATGCCTTGTTCTCTTCATCGTTTTCCTTTGTATAAGCAAGACTTCCGTTTACCGCCGCATCAATCTCCCCATTTTCAAAGGCAGCAACTATAGCCGAATAATCTCTGATGTTAACAAGATTTACATCCTCTTCCTTCAGCCCATAGTCCTCAAGTATCAGTCCCAGATTCTTTTGACCAGCGGTTCCGATTCCTACAGCTATGGTTTTTCCTTTTAGATCTGCAATTGAATTATATTCGGAATCGTACTTTACGATAATGCCTGTTCCTTCAGTGTTTCTTACGATTCTTGAAACGATCACACCGTTATTTCCGTTTGCCTGACCGGAGATGCAGGGCTGATCTCCAAGACCATGTGCAACATCAAGTTCACCTGCAAGAAGAGCCTCGTTGATGGCAGGACCTGCACCGGTAAATCCATAGTACTCAATGGTTACATTATCATCTTTAAATGCCTCATCAAAAAATCCTTTTTCCTTTGCTACCGCAAGAGCTACTTCATAAGGTGAGCTGTAGTGATATCCTACCCTGATAACAACCTGCTCTGAATTTGCATTCGCCTTACTTTCGTCGGGATTATTTTTTTCAGAATTATAAGCGTACTCTTTTGACTCAGTGTTAACTTCCGCTGAAGCTCCGACCTCTTTGTTTCCGCATCCGATCAGTACAGCTGAAACAGCAACTGTTAATAATGCCAGAATTTTTTTCATAACCTCTTATCCTCCTTTTATTCAGCCTTGGCAATTTTGTCTATGTGGAAGTAAAGAGGATGTTCCTTCTTTTGTTCTTCCCTTCTGACTGTGTAGGTTTCATTTTTTTCAAGTTCCGGTTCTATATAGTAGATAGCTGCAAGATCGTTCTCAGGGTCCTTTGCAATTACCTCCTTGTATGCCTCCTCAAACTCATGTCCGTGTATAACTGCTTTTACCGGCACTCCCTTCACCTGATAGCTTTTTTTCTCAGTTGTGATCACATTGATCGCAACCGTCTGGTTAAACCAAAGACTATAGGTAAGATTTTTATTACTCTGAGCGCTTTCAAGAAGTTCAAGAACTCTTATTTTCCCGTCCTCTGTTACTCTGATACTTCCCTTTGCAACTACATTTACCGTTCCGAATCTGTCCTTAGAAGCAATAACCTTTATAGAGGTCGGATTGTTTATGGCATCTACAATTTCCTGTGATAACTTTATTGACATTGTTCATCTCTCCTATCAATTAATCTATGCGTGACAGATCTGAATTGGGATGGTTTCCGCATCTTCTGTAGTCATCTGTATAAACGTGTAAGCCGTTCTTTCTCCTTGCATCGGCAAGGCCCTGTGCCAGCCTTACATAATACTCAAGTGAAGGAACCTTCTGGTGAACAAAGGCCGATCCGGGTCTTGTCTGCCATACTATTTCCGCAAAAGTAACACCATGCTCAGCAATATCATTTGCCTCTGCAAGAACTGCTTCGAGGGCTTCGTCCTCCGATTTAAAGCCGTTAGGCTGAGCAAGTTCGACACCGCCTACAAGTCCGCAGGTAACATTTCCTCTCCCAAAGACTTCAACTGAATCAAATAGTCTCTTTTTCCAACCCTGATATGTTACAAACTCAGCTTTTCCGGGGCAGATCCACTTAAACAGTTCCTCGTTTAAAACTTCAAGATC
The DNA here is from genome assembly GCA_017469945.1 of Lachnospiraceae bacterium. GTDB lineage: Bacteria > Bacillota > Clostridia > Lachnospirales > Lachnospiraceae > AC2028. Next base: position 18,484 of record JAFUFI010000032.1, read on the forward strand.
TGTTGTATATGTAGTCTGAGGAGTCTCCTTGTAAAGTCTCTCCAACTGTTTTTTGCTAAAGGCACTGGCAACCATCTTGATAGGAAATTTAGGATATTTAGCTTCGTCTACCGCTCTGTTTGCCGCCTGTAATACCTTTATATAATGGTCAACTTCATCATCAAACAATTCTTCTCCGGTTAAAACCGAACCGGAAACAACGTGAAGCTGTGAGAATCTTCCCTTCTGCTTAAGAGCTTCTTTAAATGTCTCATAAACATCCTGATAGAACTCCTCAGTTCTCGTGCATCCGGTTGTTTTTCCGTTACCGAGAGCGTTTGCCTGCCATGAGCAATACTTACATCCGTTACCGGGCTTATCCCAAAAGTGGCAAAGATCGCCTACGTCAATGGTTATTCTCTGAGGTCTTGCTGTCGCAATCTTTCTCATGGGTGTTCCGTTACTGGTCTTCTTGTCCCAGAAATCGGGCTTTTCCCAATATGTGATCTCCTCAAGCTGTTCTCCCTGATCAAATAAAAACAGCTTTCCGTCAACAACATCTATTACATAAGGATCTCTGTGAGTAAACTTTGTTACCTCATGATGATCGGTGCTGCAAGAAACAGTACCGTCGCGGTAAGTAATACCCATCGGCACATCTACCTCGCGCTCATTTTCGGTTCCGGCTCCGATCTTTTGTTTTGATGTCTGGTGAACAGATAGATCCACCTTATCAAAGGCAGCCTGCGTATAGGAAACTCCTCTTCTGTCCACATCGATCTTCAGCGCTATCAGCGGCGGAAACTCCGGATACTTTGCTATCACCTCTTTTAGGCTAAGTTCATTCTCTCTCCAATTGTCGCTCATTATTATGTCTCCCTTCTAAGTGATCTTAGGCAATTAAATGTAATACTCAACATCAATATCTGTTTCATCGAAGAATTCTTTAAAGATCTTCTTTTTTACATAAACAAAATTAGAACTGCTTCTGTCTCGCGGCCTTGAATCTTTCACTTCGACAATTCTTTTGATCTCTCCCGGTCTGCTTGATAAAACTACTATCTTGTCACTTAAGAAAATTGCTTCATCAATATCGTGAGTTACCAGTATCATGGTCTTTTTCTTCTTTTTCCAGATTTCAAGAATCTCATTTTGCATGTTGATCCTTGTCAGCGCATCCAAAGCTCCGAAGGGTTCATCCAAAAGCAGAATATCCGGATCCGCCACAAGAGCCCTTGCTATGGATACTCTTTGCTGCATTCCTCCGGACAACTGCCTTGGGTATGCCTTTTCAAATCCCTTTAGTCCAACAAGCTCGATCAGTCTTTCAACCTGTTCTTTGCGTTCCGCTTTTGATAATGCTTTTGTGATTCCGAATTCTATGTTTTCAAATACCGTAAACCATGGTAAAAGCCGGGCTTCCTGAAAAGCTATTCCTATTCTTGTAGCAGAATTTCCATTCTTGCCTTCGGCTACCACTATCTCACCGCCGGTTATTGAATGCAGTCCTATTATCATTTTCAAAAGTGTACTTTTTCCGCATCCGCTCGCACCGACAATACTTACAAACTCACCGTCTTTAATGTCAAGATTTATATCCTTTAGTATCTGTAAAGTATTGCCCTCTATGGTAAACTCCTTATTTACTTTTTTAATCTGTAAAATATTATCTCTCTCGTCTTTCAAAGTTTACCTCCGCTAGCTTTTGGGCTCCGTGTTCCACTTAAGAAGCCTTTTTTCAATCCTTCTTACAACAAGATCGATCAAAAGTCCTATTACGCCTATGATTATTACTCCCACAAAAACTTCACCGGGTTTTGCCGTTTCTCTTGCATATGTGATCATAAATCCGACTCCCCTGGTGGCTGCGATCATCTCTGCCGCCACCACACAGGACCACGCGGCTCCGATTCCAAGCCTGATACCGGTAAATATTGAAGGTATCGCTCCCGGTAAGATAACCTTGGTAAGAACTGTGATCTTGTTTTTGTTCAGTACCTTTGTTACTTCTAAAAGCTTAGTATCAACCGACTTTATTCCAGATATTGTATTTAATAGAACCGGCCAAAACGAACCAAGGGCAATAACAAATACTTTTGTTATTTCTCCTATTCCAAACCACAGAATAAAGATGGGTATCCATGCTATCATGGGAACCGGCCTTAAGAGATTGACAAGTGAACTTAGGAATTTATGAAGAAAGGGCGATAACCCCATTAAAATTCCAAGTATAAGGCCAAGCCCGGCTCCGATAGCAAAGCCGATCAAAACTCGCTCAAAGCTTGCTCCTAAATGACCGGGCAGTTTTCCGCTCGCCGTGATCTTGATCCCGGTTTCAACAACTTTCTTTACAGAAGGTAAAACCGACTTGTTCATCCACCCGTTGTCAGCAGCCAATTGCCAGATTAAAAGCAAAATAAGCGGTGCAAGGATTCCGATTATAAATTCAATTATTCTCTTTGCAGGTTTCCCGACATACTTTTTTACCAAATATAAGCACCTCTCCTCTTTTAGTGTTTTTCTAAAGCAATCCTTTTATCTCGCTGACCTTGTCCAAGCGTTCCCAGCTAAGGTCGATGTCGGTTCTTCCAAAATGTCCGTAAGCCGCTGTTTTCTTGTAAATAGGCTTTCTTAGATCAAGTGCGTCAATGATAGCAGCAGGACGTAGATCAAATACCTTTTCAATTACTTCTTCGATCTTTTCATCACTGTACTTTCCTGTTCCGAAGGTTTCTACGGATATTGATACAGGTTTTGCAACTCCTATCGCATATGCAAGTTCTACCTCGATCTTGTCAGCAGCTCCCGCAGCCACCAGGTTTTTAGCAACCCATCTTGCAGCGTATGCTGCAGATCTGTCAACCTTTGTGGGGTCCTTTCCTGAAAATGCTCCGCCTCCGTGTCTTCCCGTTCCGCCATATGTATCAACAATGATCTTTCTTCCTGTAAGTCCCGAATCACCCTGTGGTCCTCCGATAACAAATCTTCCCGTAGGATTTACGTAGTAAATCGTCTCGTCATCTAAAAGCTCCGCAGGGATAACCGGCTTAATTACGAACTCGATAACATCTCTTCTTATTTTGTCAAGGGATACTTCTTCTGAGTGCTGAGTTGAAATAACAATTGTGTGTACTCTCTTTACAGTCTTTCCGTCATCTCCGAATTCCACGGTAACCTGGCTTTTTCCATCCGGACGAAGATAGGGAAGCGTTCCCTCTTTTCTTACCCTTGCAAGCTGTCTTGTAAGTCTGTGTGCAAATGAAATTGCGGGTGGAAGGTATTCCGGAGTCTCATTGGTTGCGTATCCAAAGATGATACCCTGATCGCCGGCACCTGTTCCGTAGTCCTTTGTCTCTCCCTCTACCTTTGATTCAAACGCCTTATCTACACCAAGTGCAATGTCTGCGGACTGTTCATCAATAGAAGTTAGTACCGCGATTGATTTTGCATTATAACCATCTACATTATTGACATAACCGATCTCCTCAATGGTATCTCTTGCTATCTTCGCTATGTCTACATATGCCTTCGTGGTAATCTCTCCAACGATAAGCGCAATTCCCGTAGCTACAGTGGTTTCTGCGGCTACTCTTGAATAGGGATCCTGCTCAAGGAGTGCATCTAAGATAGCATCCGAAATCTGGTCTGCGATTTTGTCGGGGTGTCCTTCCGTAACTGATTCTGATGTAAATAACTTTCCCATTTTCCTTTACCTTTCTTTTCCGGCGTTTTTCTTCCGCCTTATTTAATCGTTTTTAAGATACTATCATTAGGGCGCTATCCTGAAAATTACGTAAGGTTTATTGTTAGTGATAAAAATTACTTATTAATGCCCTCGTGGACAGAAAAACCCGCTGCAAAAAATGCAGCGGGTTTGTTTTTCTCCATCTTAGTTATGCTATTTGTTAAATGCTTTAAAGAAATCTTCTTTTGAAGTGTATGTATCTCCGTTCCACTCAATTTCGCAAAGGTTTTCAGCGTTCAGCGCAATAGGACCGACTAACTGCAAAGAATCAGGAAGCTTCAACTTTTTAAGTTTGCTATCATTTGCAAAAGCAATCGCACCAACTGTGAGTACCCCCTCCGGTACCGTAACCTCTTCGTAGTCTCCGCAGTGGCCATAGATAGCTTTAAACTGAGAAGGGATAGTAAAACTGTTTCCTTCACCCGAAAGGCTGTTCAATCCAACTACAGGAACACGCTCTCCTCCAAGTTCAACCACAAGAGGCAGCATGTCGTTTTCAAACATCATCGCGGAAGCATAATGATTTCCGTTTTTATCCTGGCAAAGATAATAATAATTGTACTTATCGTCCATGTATGAGTTTTCGCCATCAGATCCTACCAAAGAATCCTCTGTCTCCGGAAAATCCCAATTGATCCCCTCTGTCAAAGCCAAGAACTCCGCTTCTTCCTCTGAAACAAAGATTTCAGTATTTTCTGCATTCTCCTCCTGCTCTTTAGTTTCATTTTCCTCTGCAGATTCGAGCTGCTCCTGCAGTTTCTCTTGCAATTCGGCTTCTTCTAATTTAGCTATTCCCTCTTCGACCTCTTTTTCTGAGATAATGTCCTTAGGTGCGTTCGCAGCGCAAGCTGACAGGGAAAGGGCAGTCCCTAAAAGGATAATTAACAGTTTTCTTTTCATAATCGTACTCCTTGTATTACTATTGATTCGATAAAGCGATGCCTTTTCTCGAATTCTTCCAAAGCATTATATCCTTAATCCCTTATCTTGTACACTCCTATTTCAATATCTTTATTCCCCCCGATTATGACCCCCCGGGACGGAGTTGGGGGGTCATAATTTGTTCAAATTGCCAATACTGCTTATTTGTAGTTGTGTTATACTTATATGGTTTTTGCGATTAAGCATGAAACAGAAATGGAGAAGTAGAATGAAAAGAAAAAGTTTACTTATCGTATTCATCGCAGCAGGTCTTCTTACTGCTTGCGGAAGCAAGAATACAGAATATCAGGAAGAGGCAGAAGCTTCAGAAGTAACTGAAGTAACAGAAGCTGCAGAAACTACTGAGGTAAGCGGAGAAAGCGCAGCCGAGGAAGATACCGAATCAGTTGAAACAAGTACCCCTGTTACTATCGAACCGGTAGCTGAGTCTGAAAAGATCTACGTATCGCCCGAAAAGACACCTGCAAAGTTTAAAGACGCAGAGGAGATTTCTTTTGATGAGTGGTATGAGTTTGATACTGCCAAGACTTACACTTTTGAAGTAGAAAGCTCGTCAAAGTTTGTATTCACCTTTGAGAACGGCCCTGACGCCGATCTTTACGATTGCAACGGCGATATTCTCAAGAACTTTATGTTCGATAATAAGGTGAACTGGGAAGACTCAAAATACATCGCCGACAGCACCTACTATCTTAAGGCAGGTCGTTACTATCTGCAGGTTACAAAGCATAACGATACCGGAAGATACTTCGATCCGAGATTAAATGATCCCGATTCAGTATGTGTGGAATGTGAAGATTCAAATGAGTCTTTCGTCGAAAGCTATAATTTAAGCGACGACTCAGCAGAGGATGCTAATGTTATCAATCTCGGTAAAACCTACAAGGGACAGCTCGGATTCGAAGACACTGTCGATATGTACAAGTTTACTCTACCTGTGGATGCGGAAGTAACAATCTACTATAAGTCCACTCTTGACCACGCCAGATACGGGCTTATTGACGCCGCACTTAAAATGGTTCCCGAAAACCTGGACGATAACGCCTCCGAACTCGCTGAAAGAATCGGAAAATCAGATTTAGATGTTGAGATCTTAAAGGCACTGTTCTCTGAGCCCAGAACAATTCCCGACGGTCAGGACAGCGTCGTACAAAAGATTCAGCTTGAAGCAGGCGATTACTACTTCAGCGCTATGGGCGATGCCTGGGGTGGTGAGGCTCTCGAGTATCATTCAGGTACATACGAGTTCAAGATTTCAGTAGAATAAAAATATAGAGTTTAATCTCTTCAGACGTAAAAACCCGCTGCAAAAAATGCAGCGGGTTTGTTATTTCAGTTTAGAAGTTTAGTTATGCTATTTGTTAAATGCTTAGCTTATTTCATATTCACTTGTTTTACAGGCTCAAAAAGCTCTTTTTCCATTGACACTAAACTCACATCAAACCGCGATCAGTTTATAAAGTCTTGAATAAACACTATCTGTTTGTAGATCGCAAGTTCTTAAATAATCACGAATCTTATCCTTATCGAAATTCAAAGTACAGTAATCCTTTAAATAATTCTTATTTAAAGTAAAGTTGCCGCTAAAAGCTTTAGCAAATGCAATCTTCCTATTCTCTGCCATGGTTTTTGTAGAATCATATCTTGGATTACCTACAAACAGGCTCTTTCCGTTATCAAATATAGGCGCCGTTCTCGGCTTATCCCCGGATAGGATCAAACCATAATTATTAAAATGTCTGTCCTCATTTAATATCAATGAATCCAGCATCATTGTATTAGCAAGATATTCCCTTATATCCAGCCCTATATTGTTTTTTACAAAAGAAACAATATAATCAATCGCATCGTCATAATCCATTTTTGATGTGACCGCAGCAGGATCCTGACCTGTGATATTGGAATGCAATCTGTACAATGTAATAAAAGACTCTCCGGGCTTTAAAAAATCCTCGGAAACACATCCCCTTTCCCCATTGATCATAACCTCATCATAATGAACATAGTTTTTCGAATCAAAGTCACTTAACTCCATTACTTTTGAAGCAAGAGCCTCTGCCTCACCCTCTCCGCCATAGCGGTCTACTTTATACCATTTTCCCTCAAAGTAGTACTTTATCTGTGTTCCGTCACTCGTTCCGGTATCAGTCACCAAGTATCTACTATCTATCTCAATATTAGAAAGCATATCCACTCCTTAATAAGGCACTGTAATTAAGTGTCTCCCCTTCAAACTTAAACCAAGTCTTATCCTGAGCCATTTTCCCGTGAGTTTTCAGGCAGATACTATAGGGATTATACTCTTCAAGTCCGATAAGATTCAGTAATTCTTTTATGTCCGGACGTTTCTCATCCCAGCATCTCGATCTTAATATTTCACCAAACATGAACCTGGGTATTCTGTCGCTGTAAAAGATTTGCTTAAAGGGATTCAGGTTATACCTCTCGACCATAACCTCTGAACTTTCAATGTGAACATTAGAAATGACCTCGTCCTCCCACATCAAAAGGAAATCCGGCATGATCTTTTTCTCATTCTCTTCTTTATATGCGAATCTATAGAAGAACTCATCCATAGTTAGGCCTAAATACCTTGATATTCGGTACAAGCTGTCAATGTGGGCATCATTTATGTCTTTCTTCCCTGTAAACAAATTATACACAGTGGAATATGCTACACCAGAGCGCTCGCTCAAAGTATGGAGGTTCATACCCTGCTTATTTAATTCATCGATTAGTTTAATATTTTTATTCATGCTTTAATTTTATCGCAGTTGCGATAAAATTTCAAGTAAATCACAATAAGCAGGATAAATGACCCCCCGGGACGGGGTTGGGGTGTCACAATGACACAGGGGGACGGGGTTGGGGTGTCATTTTTAGCAATATTTACGCAGTTTGAGGAATGATACGCGTATTAATTTGAGGTACTTTTGGGTATATTCAGATTAAGAGAAGCCCGTAAATCGGGGAAATAAGCACTATCTAATTACAAGGAGGCTGTATGCAGAAAAACCGAATTATTTACGTTGATATTAACGCTTCCAAAGAGGGAAACGGAAGCAAGGAAATGCCCTTCAAGCATATTAATGATGCGGCAAAGGTTGCAAAGCCGGGGGATGAGGTTATCGTTGCTCCCGGAGTTTACAGGGAGTATGTCTGCCCTGTAAATGCGGGACTTGAGGATGCAAGGATCACATACCGTTCCGAGAAGCCCCTTGGCGCTGTGATCACCGGCGCAGAAGAGGTTAAAACCTGGAAGAAATATAAAAAGGACGTTTGGACCGCAAGGATCAACAACTCAATCTTCGGCTCCTACAATCCTTATAAGGAGTACGTTTACGGCGACTGGTACTTCGCTCCGAGGATCCGCCATACAGGTTGCGTTTTCTTAAATAACCTTGCTATGTACGAGACCGCATCCCTTGAAGAGTGTATCAAAGCCGAGGCCGATGAATACGCCTGGAACGCCGAGGAATCAAGATTTAAATGGTACACAGAGCAGGATGGCGACGAGACCGTTCTCTACGCAAACTTCAGAGGCGCTGACCCCAACAAGGAAAATGTCGAAGTTACGGTAAGAAGAAACTGCTTCATGCCTGATAAAAATTATGTAAACTATATAACCGTTAGCGGCTTTAATATCAATAAGGCAGCTCCTACCTGGGCTCCTCCCGCCGCATACCAGGACGGTATGGTCGGACCTCACTGGTCGAAGGGATGGATCATCGAGGACTGCGAGATCTACGGAAGCCGTTGCTGCGGTATCTCCCTCGGAAAGTATTACGACCCCGAAAACAATATGTACTTTACCGAAAAGTATGTTAAGAGCCCTACCCAGATGGAGCGCGACGCCGTATGCCGCGGCCAGTATCACGGCTGGACAAAGGAACGCATCGGAAGTCATATCATCCGTCGTTGCAACGTTCACCACTGCGAACAGACAGGTATCGTAGGACGTATGGGCGGAGTATTCTCTACCATCGAAGACTGCCACATCCACCATATCTGCAACTCTTCACAGCTTGCTGGGGCGGAGACGGCAGGAATCAAGCTTCACGCAGCTATCGACGTGACGATTCGCAGAAACCACATACATCACTGTATCGAAGGAGTATGGCTTGACTGGGAAGCTCAGGGTGCGAGAATTTCGCAAAATCTTTTCCATAACAACCAGAGACCCGAGGGCGTTAAGATAAGAGACGGAATCATGTTCAACACCGATATCTTTATCGAGGTAGGACACGGACCCACCCTTATCGACAACAATCTCCTTCTTTCAAAGGTATCCATCACGATCCCCAGCGAAGGAATCGGCGTTGTTAATAACCTGATTCTGGGCTCCTTCAGCCTTATAAACTCCGGCGTTGACAGCATTGTTAACGGTCAGCGCGAGCCCAGATACACTCCTTACCATATCCGTCACAGGACTGAGGTAGCGGGCTTTATGACGATCCTCCACGGTGACGACCGCATTTACAATAATGTATTTGTTCAAAACTATAAGATTGAGGACAAGAAGAAAACTCCAGAGGACAATGACTACGAAGCAGCAGGTACAAAGTGTTTCGATATCTTCCCGACTTACGAGGAGTGGTTCGCTCCCTTTGAGGGCGGAAAGCTCCCCGATATGGGCGCTCTCGCAAATGCACACTTCGGTCATCTGCCTGTATGGGTTAAGGGAAATGCTTACTTTAACGGCGCTAATGTTTGCAAACACGAGAAAGTCAAGCTGGTTGATAAAAAGAACAAGGTTACGGTAGAGCTTGTTGAGAAGGATGGAAGCTACAGCCTCAAAACCAATCTCTTCCCTCTCCTTAAAGACTTTAAGAACGGCATCATTACAAGCGATACCTTAGGATGTGCCTTCCAGCCCGAGCAAAGATTTGAAAATCCCGACGGAACCGCCATTACCTTTGACTCCGACTACTTCGGAAACCACAGAGGTATCGAAGCAATTCCCGGCCCCTTCGCAGACGAAAAAGCTGCCAAGAAAGTACTCAGCAGCTTTTAAATCGTCGCATCCTAACACAGCTTAATAAATATACTGCTTTCGCGGCGTCCGTCATGAACTATGATACGGACGCCTTTTTCTATGTATGCAAAGCCTTCGCCGGCTTTATATTCCACAGTTTTTCCGAACTGTGCGGAAGATATCCGTATATTTTCGCCGAAAAAGTAAGCTCCTTCCCCTATTAGGAGGGCAAAGGAAATGCTTTCTTTAGATGCACTTCGCAGGATGGTTTCAAATTCCTTTGTTTTAAGTATCTTATCAAAAACAAACTCAGGATCCGTTTTCGCGGGCCCTGAGTTTTTACTTACAACGCTTAAACTTACGTTTTGAAACCATGCCCCCATATCTTTTAAAGCTTCTTTTGAAGAATCGCTTACTTCTTCCGCAACAGCGGCCAAAGCAATCTGTACGCCGTTTGCCTTTAGCTTTGCCTGTTGTAAAAGCAAAGGTCTGCTGTCTTTAACGATTTCTGTGATATAATCCATTTTCTCCCCCGGTTTATTTGTAATTTGTTTAGACAATATGTAATGACCTCCATTTTGTAGCAACGTGGATTTACCTGTATACTATGGTTGCTAATAACAATGGTAACAGGGATTACCGCATACAAAAGGAGGTCACAAATGAATAATACCACAGTTTACGTAGGAATGG
>JAFUFI010000033.1 GCA_017469945.1 Lachnospiraceae bacterium
GGGGTTCATTTTCAGAATTGAAAATGAACCCCCAACCCCGTCCCCCTGTGTCATTTTTTGTTGCAGAGAAGCCCCATCCTTTCGGACAGGGCTTCTCTTTTATATTAACCTTCTCTATTAAATAATACCGTCTTTTAGAACTTAAATCTGTTAACCTCTGCGGAAAGATCAGCGCTAAGCTGGTTGAGGACATCAGTCTCCTCCTGGCAGGACTGAACTGCGCCCGAGAGAGTCTGCATTGAAGCACTGGTCTCTTCGGTAGATGCTGCGTTCTCCTCAGAGATAGCTGCAAGCTGTTCAACAACACCGCTGATGATGTTCTTTTCCTTTTCAAGGTCTGTCATCTGCTCTGCAATATCTCCGGATGCGGTAGCAACTTCCTGTACGAACTGACGAAGAGAATCGAAGGAATCGATCGTGCTCTGGAGCTGCTCCATCTGTCTGTCGGAATCTTCTTTAACTTCCTGCATCTTGCCAACGCTCTGGTTGGAGTTCTCTATAAGTTCCTCAACAATATTGTTGATCTCATTAGCACTTGCAGCGGAATCGTCAGCAAGCTTTCTGATCTCTTCAGCAACTACGGCAAATCCGCGGCCTGCCTCTCCCGCTCTTGCTGCCTCGATTGAAGCATTAAGAGAAAGAAGGTTTGTCTGGCTTGCAATATCCTGAATAAGAGTAACAGCTTCTTGAATCTTGGTAGCGGAAGCATTGGTTCTTCCGGTCTGGTCGGATACGATATCGATGTTTGAAGCGGTCTGCTCATTGATGCCCTTGAGATTTAAAAGAGTAGCGCTTGCCTTATCGGAGAGTTCGTTCATCTGGCGAACAGTCTCTTCGAGTTTTTCAACGTTACGTACGTTTGTCTCGATTACGGTACCAATATTTCCTACCTGCTCTCCGGCCGAGGTAGTCTCCTGTGCCTGAGATGTGCTTCCTTCGGCAATCTCTTCAACTGCGATGTTTACGTTGGATACGTTCTCGGAAATCTCCTGGAATCTCTCATGGAACTCACCGTTGGCATCCGCAAGCTTCTCACTCTGGCTCGAAATATTGCTGACAATGTCAACAAGACTGTGTCTCATCTCGCTTACAGCTCTGCAGATGACACCGGTCTCATCCTTGCGGTTCTTGATCTTGTCGGTTCCTTCATTCTTGGTAATGTCAAGGGATGCAAGCTTGTTGATGATCTCAGTAACCTTTGTAAGAGGGGAAACCATCACGTATGTAACCCAGATGGTAGTTCCTACAACTATTAAAAGAATTATAAATGCAGCAACAAAAGCCTGGGTGGTTATTTTCTTAACCTGTTTCATTACCTCATCTTTATCAGCGGTAACGATAAGAATGTAGCTGTTATCGGGACCTACGTGATAAGAAGCCATCTTGATAGCTCCCTTGAAAAGGTACTCAATTGAATCCTCCTGCCCGGAAAGATCTTTACCTGCCTGAATATCTGAAACAAGACCTTTAACCATCACATTTTTAAACCGGATTGCCCACCTTTTCGGCTGTAGGATGATAAAGCATTGTTCCGTCAGCGCTTACCATATATGCATAACTGGTAGATAAGTTAGATATCTTAACTTTGGAGAGCATATTGTTAAGTTCCTCATAGTCGCTTATCAAACCATCTCCCATTGCGTTATATGCGTCATCCACAACTTTTCCGTATGCCACCGACATATCCATAAGATAATCATGGTTTGTCTGCTGAATGTTCTTTCTGAGCGTCGGAAGCAAAATTGCAATGATCACTCCGGATGTTACCAATGCTCCGACCGTTACCATAAGTATGATCTTAAAACGCATTGAAGAGAAAAAGCCTACTTTTGTTTTCGTTTCCATTAGTACCACACTCCTATATTAAAATTACTGCCGGATATAACCATCAGATATTTCTCGCTCCGTTGGTTACTCCAACATAAATATTTTATCACCAATTTAGAAGAAAAACTAAATATTTTGGCTGATTTAGTGTATAATTATTTCAGTTGAATTTTGTTAAAAATAACGAAATTTCAAAGCACCCGTCAATTTTTAAGGAGGACTAAAAATGTCACAAAATCCCGTTGTTACTTTTACCATGAAGAGCGGAGATACTTTCAAAGCCGAGCTTTATCCCGAAATCGCTCCCAATACCGTTAACAACTTCTTAAGTCTTGTAAATAAAGGATTTTACAACGGACTTATTTTCCACAGAGTAATCAGAGGCTTTATGATCCAGGGCGGAGATCCCGAAGGAACAGGCGCCGGCGGTCCCGGATATTCCATCAAAGGTGAATTCAAGATCAATGGCTTCGACAACGACCTTAAGCACACCGAGGGCGTTCTTTCTATGGCCCGTACAATGTTCCCTGATTCCGCAGGAAGCCAGTTCTTTGTTATGCACAAAAACTCTCCCCATCTCGACGGACAGTATGCCGCTTTCGGTAAAGTAATTGAAGGAATGGACGTTGTAAACGCCATCGCCGAGACTCCTACCGATTTTTCAGACCGTCCTTTAGAGGATCAGATAATGGAAACCGTAGTTGCAGAAACCTTCGGAGTAGAGTATCCCGAGCCTGAAAAATGTTAACTCAACATATTGTGGTATAAAGCATCAGCCCCTCAAGTCCTTGTAAAATCAAGGGTTTGAGGGGCCTTTTGTTCATAATTAATTCATAATTGTTTTAAATTATGTTTACCTGTAAATCATTTTTTAGAAACTATTCAAATATATACTTTAACTATCAGATGAAGAAAAGAGCTTAAGACAAGTTTAAACACTTTTTCATAATATAATGCCGGGAAACAAAAGTTTCCCGGCATCCTCCCTTTTATGAGATAAAAAGTAACATCAAAAAACTCCGGCCTTGCGGTCGGAGTTTTGATTTTGTCTGAATTATTCTGCTTTTCCAACAGATCCGAAGAGTTCCATCTTCTCCTTAACGGTGTCGTGGATAGCCTGAGTTCCGGGAGCAAGAAGCTTTCTGGGATCGAATCCCTTTCCTTCAAGATCCTTTCCTTCTTCAACATACTTTCTGGTAGCTGCTGCGAATGAAAGCTGGCACTCGGTGTTAACGTTGATCTTTGAAACGCCAAGGTCGATAGCCTTCTTGATCATATCAGCGGGGATACCTGTTCCTCCGTGAAGAACGAGAGGAAGCTCACCGGTAAGCTTCTGGATAGCATCAAGAGTTTCAAATGAAAGTCCCTGCCAGTTTGCGGGATATTTTCCGTGGATGTTTCCGATACCTGCTGCAAGGAAGTCAACTCCAAGATCAGCGATCATCTTACACTCATTAGGATCAGCGCACTCGCCCATTCCGATAACGCCATCTTCTTCTCCGCCGATTGAACCAACTTCAGCTTCGATTGAAAGACCCTTTCTGTGAGCTGCCTTAACGAGCTCGGTAGTCTTCTGAACGTTCTCATCGATTGAGTAGTGAGAACCATCGAACATGATTGATGAGAATCCTGCTTCGATGCACTTGTAGCAGTGCTCGTATGTACCGTGGTCAAGGTGAAGGGCAACGGGAACATCGATATCGAGATCCTTTAAGAGTCCGTTTACCATTCCGACAACTACGTCATAACCACCCATGTACTTTCCGGCACCCTCGGATACACCAAGGATTACAGGGCTTCTAAGCTCCTTAGCTGTAAGGAGAATAGACTTAGTCCACTCGAGGTTGTTGATGTTGAACTGTCCGACTGCATAGTGGCCGGCTTTTGCTTTTTTGAGCATGTCTGTAGCTGATACTAACATTTTTTATACCTCCGCTTTTAACATTTGCGTCCGCAGATAAGTGCGGATTAACTATTCAATTATGTGAAAATTATAACATACTATTTTTTATTGGTAAATAACCTTGATGTCGATAGCCTTGGGCAAAGTCTTAATATGAACCTTTTTGTGGGCTCCTCCGTCTTCGCCGTCAAGGGCCCAGCTTACAGGCTCATCACACTCAATCGTAATGTCGTTAGTCCTGAAGCTGTACATAAGATCATTATCAAAATTTCTCTCAAGAAGAGAAACAAGGATCGTATTAAGCTCGGGTGGAGTCTTGGGATCCTTTATAAGAGTAACCTCGAACTCTCCGTCGTCTAATTCTACTCCGGGCCCCATGATTCCCTGGAATCCTCCAACCTGCTTAGAGTTGGAGATCATTCCGTAGATAAAGACATCCTCTATCGTCTCACCGTTTGCCGTAACCTTTAATTTGTGTGCATGTGCATTTAAAAGGGACTTTCCGCCGCTCAAGATGTACGCGGTATGTCCCAAAGCGTTCTTTATCTGCTGATCGGTGGAATAAGAAATCTCGCTGAACAGCCCAAAAGCCGCTACATAGATAAAGTTGGAGTCATTAAAGCTTCCTACGTCGCAGGAAAAATCAGATCCGGAAACGATGATGTTTGCCGCTTTTAACATATCCGAAGGAATAGCAAGGCTCGCCGCAAAATCATTGGTAGATCCCGCAGGGATATACCCGAGGGGCGTTCTGTGGTCGCTTTGCAGCATTCCGTTTACAACTTCATCCAAGGTTCCGTCACCGCCGCTGCAGACGACTACATCGTAGATATTTGAGCGGTTTTTTACGATATTAACCGCATCGCCGTGCCTCTGGGTCGGGACGATAGTGATCTCATATCCGCCGGCCGTAAATATATCCAGTATGTCGGCAAGCTTGTTTCTGATCATAGCTTTACCGGCCTTAGGATTATATACGAACAGCATCTTTTTACTCTGTTTCATACGTAGATACCCCAAAAACTGTCTTTGGATTATTTATCCCCAAGAAGAAAACCTACAACTCCGTCAAGAGCAGCCTCTTCGTCATCACCCTCAGCAGATACTTCCACTTCGTCTCCGTTTGTCATACCAAGGCTCATCATACCCATGATACTCTTGGCATTAACCTTCTTTGTACCGATCTCAAGATAGATTCTGCTTTCAAACTTACCGGCTTCCTGAACAAGAAGCGCAATGGGTCTGGCCTCCTGGCCATTTTCCAAGTTAACCTTAATCTTACTCGTCTTCATAACCAATAAATCCTTTCATAATCCCGCCTTGGCGGATCTCCTCAAATACTTACGGCTCCAAGCCCTCTCTAAGCTTTTCTGCCATTTCTCCCAGTCTCCTCAATCTATGATTAACTCCCGATTTTCCAACGGGAGGATCTAAATGTTCTCCGAGCTCCCCTAAGGGCGTTTCCGGAAATTCAAGCCTGACCTGAGCCATTTCCGCAAGGCTCTCAGGCAGCCTCTCAAGACCGTAATGGTCTCTTATATAGATAATATCTTCAACCTGTCTCGCAGACGCATTGACTGTTTTGCGGATATTGGACATCTCGCAGTTTACACGCCTGTTAACGGAATTGTTTACTTCTTTATATATACGGGCATTTTCCATCTCCATAAGGGAGTTAGGCGCTTCAAGGACGCTGAGCATCTCTACTATCGCTTCGCCTTCCTTTATATAGACCACATAGCTTTTCCGTCTTGTTGTGATCTTTGTGGAAATATCAAAAGCCCCTATAACGCGAGCTATCTGCTCCGCCTTTTTCCGGGACTGACAGACAAACTCCAAATGGTAAGTTTTAGCGGGATCGTTTACGGAGCCGGCCCCCAAAAAAGTGCCTCTAAGGAAGCTTCTCTGGCAACATGAATTCTTTATCATAAGGGGATCCGCGGCTTCTTCCGGGTCTCCCATTTTGGAAAAAAATTCCTTAAATTCGGGACTGTTCTCGCTAATTTCCCCAACTATATTAAATGTTTTTCTTAATAAAGTAAAGCCTTTTCTGACTATAGCCTCATCCTGAGCCGCAAATCCTATGCTTATCATACCGCCGTCCGATCTTCCGATATGACCGCAGGAATGAAACAGCCCCGCCAGCTCCGCGAGCCGGCAATGTCTGGAAGGCGCCATCTTTTGCGTCAGCTCCTGCTTAACCGTTCCGGCAAAAGACATCTGTATTCTCCTTTATTTTCCCTGGACCGTAACGTCTCTGTGGTAAAGCTTAAGTCCGCATCCGCCCTGTTTTTCAAGTCTGTCGTAAAGCTGACCGGCAAGAGTAACGCTTCTGTGCTTTCCTCCCGTACATCCGATGGCAACGACCAAAGAGTACTTGCCTTCTTTTATGTAATTGGGGATAAGGAACTGCAAGAGGTCCACTATCTTGTCAAGGAATATTCCGGCCTCGTCAAACTGCATAACGTAGTTCCTTACTTCCTCGTCAAGTCCCGTTTTGGTCTTAAGCTCTTCTATATAGAACGGATTGGGTAAAAACCTTACATCAAAAACAAGATCCGCATCCACAGGGATTCCGTGTTTAAATCCGAAGGACATGATTGAAACCATAAGGTTGTTGTACGCCTTGTCCTTGACAAATATCTCGTCAAGCTGTGCCTTAAGCTCTCTTGTTAGGAGATTCGTTGTATCAATGACGTACTTGGAATAGGGCTTTATCTTCTCGAGCATCTCACGCTCTTTTGCTACTCCGTCCTCAACTCTGCCTTCAGGGGAGAGAGGATGCATACGCCTTGTCTCTTTGTATCTGCGGATAAGAGCGCGCTCAGACGCCTCAAGGTAAAGGACATCAACGCTGATATTCATCCCCGCAAGGCGGTCAAGCACCTTGGGAAGCTCCATAAAGGACTGGCCGTTTCTGACATCAAGCCCTAAAGCAACCTTTGTAAGCTCTGTTCCGGGCTGCATGATCAGCTCCGCAAATTTTTCAAGCAAAGAAACGGGCAGATTATCTACACAATAAAAGCCCATATCTTCAAGCATTTTCAGCGTCGTACTTTTTCCGCCGCCGCTCATTCCGGTAACAATTACAAATCTCATTGTACTATCTCTATCTCCGGCTCGAGATTAACTCCCGAGGTCTCAAAAACTCTTTGCTGTACTTCCTTTATTAGATCTAAAACATCCTTCGAGGAAGCGTTTCCGGTATTAACTACAAATCCGCAATGTTTCTCGGACACCTTTGCGCCGCCTACGGCAAATCCTGCAAGACCGGCCTCCATAATAAGCTTTCCCGCAAAGTTTCCCTCCGGGCGCTTAAAGGTACTTCCCGCGCTGGGCAGATCAAGGGGCTGTTTAGCTCTTCGCCTTTCGTTAAAGTCGTTCATCTTATCGAGGATCTCGTCAGCATTTCCCCTCTGCAGTTCAAAAACGACTTCGGTAATAACATATTCTTCCCTGCGCATAAGGCTGCTTCTGTATCCGAAGTCCGCTTCCTTATTCGAAAGAGTAACAAACTCTCCCTCCGGCGAAACGGCGCTTACGGATTTAACCACCTGCTTAAGTTCTCCGTCGTAAGCCCCCGCGTTCATTACAACGCCTCCTCCGACGGTACCGGGGATTCCGGCAGCGAACTCAAGTCCCGACAGGGAAGCCTTTTGAGCTTCCTTAGATACCCGTACCAGCATCGCTCCAGCTTCCGCAAAGATAAGATTCCCCTCGACTCTTATATCGGAAATCTTTCTTCCCAGATGGATGACGACGCCTTCGTAACCCTCATCGGAAAAAAGAGTATTACTTCCGTTTCCGAGTACGTAAAAAGGGATTCTTTCACTCTTTAGATATTTTGACACATCTGTCAGTTGCTTGACGGTATCTATTTCGACAAGGCACCTTGCGGGTCCGCCGATCTTGAAAGTCGTATATCCGGAAAGGAGTTCGCCTTGCTTTACATTTTCAGCAGAAGTATATTCAATTATCGAATCTATTACTTCTTTGGTAATCATTTATTACCGCCTTTAAGCTTAGTATCAATACTTATTTATTGATGATCATGCCGGCAGCTCCTACGATTCCGGCATCATTGCCAAGCTCAGCCATCGCAAACTTTGCTCCTTTGCAGGGAGGGAATGCGTACTTTTTAAAGCTGGGCTCGATAAACTTAATAAGGATCTCTCCTGCCTTGGATACGCCTCCGCCGATGACGAAAACTTCAGGATTTACAACGTTTGCAACTGCCGCAAGTCCCTTTCCGCAGTAGTAACCGAACTTCTCTGCTACTTCTGTTGCAAGCTTATCCCCTGCCTTTACCGCATCAAATACGGTCTTTGCAGATACTTCGCCGTCTCTTAAGCAGCTGGGAGTCTCGTCAGATGCAAGTCTTCTCTTTGCAAGTCTTACTATTCCGGTAGCGGATGCATACTGCTCAAGGCATCCGTGTCCGCCACATCCGCAGGTATCGGGCTCATCATCCACCAAATGGATATGTCCTATCTCTCCGCCGGCTCCGGTAGCGCCTGCGAGTATCTTTCCTCCGACGATAATTCCGCCGCCTACACCGGTTCCAAGGGTAACGGCCACCATATCGCTATGGCCTCTTCCGCCGCCCTGCCACATTTCTCCGAAAGCAGCTACATTTGCATCATTGGCAGCCTTAACCTCGATACCTCCGATCTCTTTCTCGAAAGCTTCTCTAAGATTAAAGGGCTCCCATCCGAGGTTTACGGCTCCTCCCGACATATAACCATTGTCATCCACAGCACCGGGGGCTCCGACGCCAAGTCCGAGGACATCCGATAAGTTAATTCCATGCTCGGAAAGCTTACCCAAAACACTCTTTGAAACGTCGGAAATAATCTGCTTACCGCCGTTTGTCTTGACAGTAGGGATTTCCCACTTGTCTATAATCTTTGAATTCTCCTCGAAGATACCGATCTTTACCGTAGTACCTCCGATATCAACTCCAACTGCATACTTCATCAGTCTTCTTCCTCCTCTCCCCCGCGCTTTGCAAGGTTCTCCTGAAATCTCTTATATAATTCTTCAGCTGCATTGTATCCCATCTTCTTTTGACGGAAGTTAACCGCCGCTGATTCGCAGATAACCGCAAGGTTACGGCCGGGTCTTATAGGAATGTTGTGGCTGGCAACCTTAACTCCGAGATACTCGGTGTAATTGTCCTCAAGACCTAATCTGTCGTAATCCTTATCCTTGTCCCAATCCTCCAAGTGGATTACAAGGTCGATCTGCTGATAATCCTTAACGCTTGATGCACCGTAAAGAGCCTTAACGTCAACAATTCCGATACCTCGAAGCTCGATAAGATGCTTTGTAATATCCGGCGCCGTACCCATAAGGATCTCGTCGCTTATCTTTCTAAGCTCAACCGCGTCATCGGATACGAGTCTGTGTCCACGCTTTATAAGCTCAAGCGCCGCCTCAGATTTACCGATTCCGCTTTCGCCGGTAATAAGGACTCCCTGACCGTATACATCGATAAGTACGCCGTGTACGGTCATCATAGGGGCAAGCTGTTCATTGAGCCATCTGATGATCTCCGCGGTAAATGCGGAAGTTGCTTCGTTTGTAATAAAAACAGGGCGCCCTTTTTGTCTGGCTACTTCGAGGAAAATATCATTGGGCTTAAGATTTCTGCAAAAAACAATAGCAGGGATCGGATACTCCATAAGCTTTTCAAAAGCTTCTCTTTGCTTTTCCGGAGTAAGAGCATTTTCCATATAGGAATACTCAACATAGCCGATTATCTGGATACGGGCTGCATCGAAATATTCATAATATCCCGCAATCTGAAGCGCGGGTCTGTTAATGTCGGGCTCGTGTATCCTTATCTTCTCGATATCTATCTCGGGAGTAAGGTTTTCGAGCTTCATTTTCTCTACTACTTTTGTAAGTTTAACTGTAGCCATTTTGTCACCCCATGCCTTTCATAGTGTATCTTGTTATTTTATCATATAACCGCATTAAAAGCATTACTTTGATCGGAAGAATTCAACAACCGCTTTTGCGGCAGCCGGATTAAACTCAGGGATAGTTGCTATTTCCTCCTCAGAGGCAGAAGCAATATCCGACAGATTTGCAAAATGCCTCATCAGCGCCTTTCTTCTTGCGGGGCCTACTCCCGGGATATCATCAAGAATCGACTTAACCTGAGTCTTGCTCCTAAGGGACTTATGGTACTCTATAGCAAATCTGTGGGCCTCATCCTGGATCCTTGTAACCAGCTTAAAGCCTTCGGAATGTATATCTATAGGTAGTTCAACATTGTTGAAGTATATTCCCCTGGTCCTGTGGTAATCATCCTTAACCATACCGCAGACGGGTACATTAAGTCCGAGCTCGTCCAAAACTTCAAGGGCTATATTGACCTGTCCTCTTCCTCCGTCCATAAGGAGAAGATCGGGGAACCTTGAAAAGCTTCCGTACTCGGAGCCCAGATTCTTTTTTGCAAGCTCAGCGCTTTCTTCCATTCCATGGGTAAAGCGCCTTGTCAGGGCCTCTCTCATGCAGGCGTAGTCGTCGGGTCCGGCCACCGTCTTTATCCTGAATTTCCGATAGTCGCTCTTTTTTGGCTTTCCTTTTTCAAATACAACCATAGATGCAACATTTTCGAATCCGTTGGTATTTGAAATATCAAAAGCCTCCATACGGTCTGCATTTTCAAGTCCAAGTAGAGAAGCTATCTCCTTGACGGCTCCGATAGTACGTCCTTCCTCGCGCTTAAGCTTTTCTCTGTCCTGGGTAAGGATGATCTCGGCGTTATGGGCCGCAAGTTCTACAAGCTTCTCCTTGCTTCCCGCCTTGGGAACCCTGATATAAACCCTTGCTCCCCGCCTTTCGCTCAGCCATTTTTCAATAAGCTCGGCATCCTCTATATCATACTGAAGCATTAATTCCTTCGGTAAAAAAGGCGTTCCTGCGTAAAACTGTTTGACGAATTCCTGTAAGATCTGTCCGGGCTCATCCTCCGACACATGCGTCATATAATAGTGTTCTCTTCCGATAAGCTTTCCGTCTCTTACAAAGAAGACCTGTACGACAACATCCTCCTTGTCCTTACTAAGAGCAATTACATCCTTATCATCGCCCTCATTGTCCGTGATCTTTTGCTTTTGGGCTACAGATTTAACGCTGGCATGCAGGTCCCTGTATCTGGCGGCTTCCTCGAATTCAAGATTCTCAGAGGCTCTGTTCATCCTGTCCTCAAGATCCTTTAAAACCGGCTTATAATTCCCGTTTAGAAAGTCCAGTGCTCCCGCTACCTGCTCTTTATACTGCTGTGCCGTAACATATCCCTGACAGGGCGCAGTACACTGACCTATATGGTAGTTAAGGCAGGGTCTTTCAAGACCTATATCTCTCGGAAGAGTCTTATTGCAGGTACGCAACATATAAATCTTATTGAGCAGCTCTATCGTATCCTTCACCGCTCCTGCGCTGCTATAAGGACCAAAGTACTTAGACTTATCCTTTTTCATCGTCCTCGAAAACATCACTCTCGGGAACTCATCACCGACGGTTACCTTGATATAGGGGTAAGTCTTGTCATCCTTAAGAAGTGTATTATACTTAGGCGAGTGTTCCTTGATGAGATTATTCTCAAGTACAAGAGCCTCAAGCTCAGAATCTGTAACTATATATTCAAAATGGTCAATAAGGGAGATCATCTGATCTATCGCCGGGCCTCTTCCCACGTTAGCTCTAAAGTATGAGCGCACACGATTGTGGAGATTAACGGCTTTTCCCACGTAAAGAACGCCTCCGGCTGCATCTCGCATGATGTATACCCCTGGGCTGTTCGGGAGTTTTTTAAGTTCTTCCTTAACATCAAACATAGTTCGTATCCTTTATATTTAACTATTCTACCATAGATTGTAAGGAGGACTAAGATTTTTCGATTAATTGACAGAAGTTTTTTTATTTCTTATAATGCACTAGTATTTTAAAGATGTTTTCAAACGGAGATCATTATGCGCTTACGCAATATAACGGGCTGTCAGGAAATGATAGCGGACAGTAAATATGTAGTAGATGAAAGCGAGCTCGAGAAATGCCCGGGTACCTGGCATGAACGATTCGGCAACAACAATCCCATACGCATTGAGATCGGTATGGGTAAGGGACGTTTCATCCATGACCTTGCATCTCTCAATCCCGATGTAAACTATATCGGGATTGAGAAGTATTCCGCTGTTCTCCTCAGAGCCGTCCAGAAAATGGAAGAAGACGAAAAGCCTAACCTTATTTTCCTCCGTATGGATGCGGAAGATATCGCGAAGGTTTTTGCACCCGGTGAAGTCGACAGGATCTATCTTAATTTCTCCGATCCCTGGCCTAAGGACAGACACGCAAAAAGACGTCTCCCTTCAAGACAGTTTCTCGCAAGATACGATAAAATCTTAAAGGAAGACGGCTGTATTGAGTTTAAGACCGACAATCGCGGGCTTTTTGATTTTGCAGTTGAGGAACTCGAACCCGCCGGATGGACTGCTGATTATATTACCTACGACCTTCATAACGACTCAAAGCTTATGGGGGGCAACGTTATGACCGAATACGAGGAGAAATTCTCCAGCCAGGGCAACCCAATCTGCAAGTATTGTATAAGAAGGGATAAATAAGGACAGCCGGAATTAGAATCCAGTTAAGTTTTCTTAAACAGATTTGTCGCATATAAATAGCGGGCCGTTTTTATTCCGGCCCGCTTTAGCTTATCTGAACTTATGAATCCTGTTTTTCTTGGGACTCATACTTTTGTTTACTTTTCTTCGTCCCGATGTTCGCCTTCTGGATTCCGCCTTAAACTCTGCCTTATGTCTTTTGGCTTCTTCATGGATTCCTACATGTCGTACTTTATTCTTTCTCTTTCTTCGTTCTCTTCTCCAGTTTGCCCTCCAATTTGGGTGAAGCTTTCTATACCTTACCATCCCCTTTATAGCAAGGAAAAGCAGCGTGCCTCCTCCTCCGAATATCAGCACGTACCTTGCTATCTTTACGATATTGATAAAGATAACTCTCTGCTCCTCCGGGATTATCGGCTCTTCCTTTTCGGCGCTTACGGAAGCGGGAATCTCGTCAAAGGTATATCCCGCATTGTCGTCGGGAGTTGCAAAGTCTACCGAAGCTGTTCCAAGGAATCTTCCGTGATATGAATACGTTATCAGAGCAGCTTCCGTTTCGCTCTCCGTCTCATAAGAAATGTCAGATTCGATATCACCAAAGGGTACTGTCTTCGGGAGCATAATATAATCATTTTTGTTTAGCGCAAGGATCGGTTCCGAGTTTCCAAAGACATCCACCCCGGTGTAGAAAGAGCCCTTTGTACTGATATTGTACCTTGTCTCGGTTTCGGATATATTAACCTTATCAAAGTTCGAAAAGCCGTAATCAAAAAGCGAGATCGTATCTACATACTGATTGGGGTTTACATCATTCATCACAACGCAGATCAGTCTTACCCCGTCTTTTTCCGCTCCGCTTACGAGGCAGTAGCCCGCATCCTCAGTATGTCCGGTCTTTCCGCCGATAAAGTACTGATACTCGTACTTACGGCCTTTAACCATTTCATTGGTTGAGTTTTCTATAATCTCATCCTTTTGCTTGGCACTTGGATATATATGGAGTCTCGGCATTATTGAAATGCTCCTGAGGCTCTCATTTTCAAGGAAAGCCCGACCGATAAGCGCCATATCGTATGCGCTTGTGTAGTGTTCATCATCCGGAAGTCCATTAGGGTTTACAAAGTTTGAATCAGTGCAACCAAGATCAGCCGCCTTTTCATTCATCATCTTTGCAAAGCTCTCCCTGTCCCCACCGATATGCTCTGCTATGGCGAAAGAGCATTCATTTGCTGAGCGGATAAGGATGGCCTGTATACACTCATATACCGTCATCTCCTCTCCGGGATCGATAGCAACATGGTTAGAGTTTCTCGGAGTATCAAACACAGCATCATATGAAAATGAAACCATCTCATTGGGGTCGGAATTTTCCGATGCCACAAGACATGTTAACATCTTCGTCGTAGAGGCAGGATACTCCTTTAAATGGATGTTTTTCTCGTAGAGGATCATCCCCGTTCCGGCATCCATCAAAATAGCGGCCTGCGCGCCGACCTCCGGGCCTTGCGGCCAATTGGCCGTTTCGTTTGAAGCAACCGGAAGGGCCTTATTTGCGGCAAGCTTTTGCTCATCGGTTTCCGCAAACGACAAAAGGGGACAGAAAACTGTCCCTGCAAAAACTGATAAAAGTCCTACTGCTACAGTCCTTATCAGACTAAGCCTTATTTTGTTTGATCTTATTTTGAAATCTAATTTACTCAAAACGAAACCACTTTTTAATCCGTTTACCTACAAACTCAATAACAGGCCCGAGAGTCAGGGCCATAAGTATAGTTGCAATGTACCATTTGCTGCCGAAGGCAAAAGCGATAAGTATCAGCGCAGCATCATAAAGGATCCTCACAAACTTAATGGGAACTTTTTTAATCTTTGACCATACCATAAAAGGTATTGCGTCGCATGGCGATACGCCCAGTCCGGAATCCATATACAACGCCGCAAAAAATACAAATGCAGCAAGGGCTAAGATAAGTACGATTATTCTTATATAGAGATATTCATTGCTAAAATGCGGAACAACCTTTGCCCCTTCCGCCGCTGCCTCGGGGTATTCCAGTATCTTCGCAGGCAGGATCTTAACCCAAAGCCATGTAAAAAAGTCGCAAAGATAACCGATAAATACCATATTTGCTACCGTTCCAAAGCCTATATTGTCAGCGCCAAGTAAGATCACAATAATAAGCAGCACAATATTCAATATAAGCTGCCATGTACCAAGGGATAAACCGATCTTTGCGCTTATGGCGAGGTTCATATTGGTAAAAGTATCTGTTCCCCAGTCGACAAGTCTGAGCCAGGAGAGGGTAAAGCCCATCATAAAAACACCAAGTAACATCGGGGGAAGCTGCTTTTTAAGATTCTTCCCTTTGTAAAAGCCCTGTATGAGCGATTTAATTTTATTCATCTTCCTTAAACCTGTTCTTTTATATTTCCCCCGTCTTCTCCCCAAAAGCTTTCCGCTTAACCCTCTTTTAAACGCGCAATACACGGGCTGCCAAAACTGACAACCCGTGTCTTAAATAATTACATTTCTGAACCTGAAAATCTTCCGAGATTCTTTCCGTCATCCGGAGACTTGGGAGCTTCCCATTTGGGTTCCTCAGAAGGTTCTGCAGCCTTAGCCTCTGTCCCTTCTTCTGCCGTCTCGGCTTCTGCTTTCTCTTCATCCGCTTTTGCCTCAGGCTCACCAAAGGTTATATCCTTTATTCCATCACCTATGGTTATTTCCTCCGGCTTAACCTCTTTAGAAGCATCTTTATTCTCAGATTCTTTATTTTCTTCCTCAGGATCAGGGAGTCCCTTTTCCTTACGGAATATCTTCATGAATTCCTTGCCGGTAATAGTCTCTTTCTCGATAAGGTAAGCTGCGATCTTTTTAAGTATATCGATGTTTTCTCTAAGCATCGATAAAGCCTTTTCGTAGCTTTCCTTAAGGACTGCAGAAATTTCCTCATCCACCATAGCAGCGGTCTGATCGGAGCAGTTGAGTTCAACTCTTCCCTCAAGATATCTGCTCTCTACGGAAGCAAGTGCCATAAGCCCGAACTTCTTGCTCATACCGTATCTGGTGATCATATCGCGTACCAATTCGGTGGCTTTTTCGATATCATTTGCCGCACCGGTGGTTACCGAATCAAACATTATCTCTTCGGCAGCTCGTCCGCCCAAAAGGCTTACAATCCTGTCCTTAAGTTCAGCCTCGCTGTTTAAGTATTTCTCTTCCTCAGGAACGTTCATAACGTATCCGAGAGCACCCATTGTTCTCGGTACGATGGTAATCTTCTGAACGGGGTCGGAATTTTTCTGAAGAGCGCTGATAAGGGCGTGACCGACTTCATGGTAAGAAACAATCTTGCGCTCTTCGGGGCTCATAATGCGGTCTTTCTTTTCCTTGCCGACAAGTACCTGCTCAACTGCGGCGAAAAGATCCTGCTGATTAACGTACTCTCTCTTTTCCTTTACCGCATTGATGGCTGCTTCGTTGATCATATTTGCAAGATCTGAACCAACTGCACCACTGGTTGCAAGAGCGATTGCGTCAAGGTCGACGGATTCATCCATCTTAACATCTTTTGCATGCACCTTAAGGATCTCAACTCTTCCCTTAAGATCGGGCTTGTCAACGATAATACGTCTGTCAAAGCGGCCCGGACGAAGAAGCGCTTTGTCGAGGATCTCAGGTCTGTTGGTAGCTCCAAGGATCAAAATACCCTTTGATGAATCGAAACCGTCCATCTCCGAAAGGAGCTGGTTTAAAGTCTGCTCTCTTTCCTCGTTTCCTCCGCCGTATTTAGAATCACGGCTTCGTCCGATAGCGTCGATCTCGTCGATAAATATTATACAGGGAGCGTTTTTATTGGCTTCCTTGAAAAGGTCTCGTACACGCGAAGCTCCGACACCGACATACAGCTCGATAAAGTCGGAACCCGTAAGAGAGAAGAAAGGAACGTGGGCTTCACCGGCAACAGCCTTAGCAAGAAGAGTTTTACCGGTTCCGGGAGGTCCTACAAGAAGAGCTCCCTTAGGAAGTCTCGCACCGATCTTTGTATATTTTGAAGGATCGTGCAGGAAATCTACAACTTCAACAAGAGATTCCTTTGCTTCATCCTCACCGGCTACATCGGCGAATGTAACTCCGGTTTCCTTTTGTACATATACCTTTGCGTTGCTCTTTCCTACTCCCAAAGGCCCTGCGGAACCACCCATTCTTCGCATAAAGAACATAGCAAGAAGCCAAAGCAGTATAACAGGAAGTATTACTCCTACAAGGATTTCGGTAAAGAGACCCGAATTGTTGCTTACAACACGCTTTCCGAGTACGTTATGTTCCTCAAGTCTCGGAAGAAGCATCTCAAAGGTATCCATTACGTATGTCTGATAGATACGATCGTTCTCAACCTGAAGATTGTAGGAAGCAAGAGCCCATGTGGACTTATTCTCAGCCTCTTTCTGCGCCTCTTCGTCAACTACAGCGTCAGCCTTAAGAGTAACGGTCATAAGAGCTTTCTCCGCGTTAAGTTCGATGGACTCGACCTTATCAGCGTCAAGATCCTTCAAAAACTCCGTATACTCTTTCTCTTTGTAGTTTCTTCCGCCGCTGAAAAACATGTTGTAAATCAGGAAGCCGAATGCTACAAGGAGCAGTATGAATATTATCACCATCCATCCGCCGGGACGGGGGCTCTGGTTGTTTTGGTTATTTCTTCCGTTTCCTCCGCGGCCGGATCCGTTACCGGGCCCGCCGGATCCGGATGAGCCGTTTTCGTACTCGTTAAAATTGTTATCCATTATCGTCCTCTGCTTATATTATTAATCGTTTCAGGCTCAAAAAGCGCCTTGCACATTTCATTATATTTACAGAAAAATTATTAGGCAATACTTATTTTATGAAAAAAGAGTGAAAAAAGTATTACTAATTCAGGCTTATTCTCCGCCGGGATTTGTCTGGGGAGTCTCCTGCGCAGGCTCTTCTGCCGCGGGAGTGGGAGCCGCTTCGGGTGCAGGGGCAGGTTTAGGATTTGTTCCTTCTGTATTCTCGCCGCCCTCAGTCTGCGCTTCTTCCTGTGCTTTTCTCTCAGCCTCAAGTGCCGCTTTTTCGGCCTCATAGTTTGCCTGTGCGTTGTAATCGCTGTTATAGGATTTTTCTCTGTCTATTTCGGCCTGAATCTCTTCATCCGTCATAAATCCGGAATTTTGCCATACATAGAACCAGAAATTACTCTTTAACATCTGAAGCGACGCGGAGTACTCGCTCTCCGTATAGTCAAGCATCGCCTCTAAGTACTTTTCTTTATTTTCCTCCGAAAAGCCGTTCATCTTGTCAGACCAGATTGCTTTTCCGCTTCTCTTGTCGTACTTGACGTAATCTGTGATGAAACTTCCGTTGTAGAGTCTTGCCCTGTGGACATTTCCGGAGAAGATATCGATTCCCATAAGAAGTCTTGAATCATACTCAATATTAAACAGATTCAGAATTGTAGGGAGAATATCCACATTACAGCAGTATTCGTCGCTTACTATAGGCTCCTTTAAACCGGCATTATATATGATACAGGTTGAATGGTACTGTTCAAAAGTACTATCCATTGGTTCTCCGCCGTTTAACTCCAGTTTCGCCGAGTCGGGTAAAAAGTACGGGAAATGATCTCCCACAAGTACAATTACCGTATTGTCAAGCTTTCCGGCCTCTTCAAGTCTTCCGAGAAGATACTCCATACCGAGCTCAAGCTCGTACTCTCCGCAAAAATATCCGAGTATAGCGTTGTCCTTGTACTTGTCTCCCGCCAGAGCTTTAACGGCATCAATGTTCTTTTTATACATTGCGTTGCTTGCGCCGTAGGGTCCGTGACCGCTGAATGTCATATAATACGCCTGGAAACAGTCATCATCGATATAATCGTCTACAGACTGTTCAAAAAGCTCTAGGTCAGAAGCAGGCCAGGAGGAAGTAAACTCCATTCCGTCGCCCATAAACTTTATATTCCGGTATCCGAGATTGGGCCAGGAATGGTCTCTCCAATAGTAGTTTCCGTAGTAATTATGGTATGCGTATGAGGTCTTTCCTTCCGCAGTGAAGAAATCTCCAAGTCCAAAGGGCATAAACTTGTCCGCCGACTGGGCAAAGGATCCTGCTACAGTTCCGCTGTCTGCAATTCTTGATACATCGGGCCAGTAGCTTGTAGAAAAAGCATACTCACCATTGGTTGTCGTATTGGGAAAGCTGTTGTAGAAATTGTTAAGGACAATTCCGTTAGTAGCCATCTTATACAGTGTCGGTGTGATATCGGGATCAATACCGTAGTTTGAAAAGGCTTCACCGCAGATGTATATGAGGTTGTATCCTTCAAAGATACCGGTATATTCATTGGTCTTTGTCGGTCTTTTTGAGCCGAAATAGTTACAAAGATCCTTGATGGCCTTGTCTTCCGTCATCTGAGAGAGGGCTTCAAAATCAATATTCTCGTTTATATGGGGCTCTACCGTTACGCCTTTGTATTCTTTAACTACTGTCTCCGGCTTTTCTTCTTCGGCTTCAAGATTTAAGGCTTCCTCGTTTACCGCTGCAAGAGCCATTTCATCCCCCTTGCCGATTCCGAAATAGTAGGAACCGGTTTCCACAACGGTAGTGGGGAGAGTACCGATTCTTTCGGCTGTTGTGTCCGTATCGGCCATAGCATCGGTTATAACATAGTAAGCCGTACCCCTTCCGGTACCGAGAAGTTTTAAGCCCAAAGTTCCTCCGTACCAAAGAAAAGCAACGCTGGCAAGGATTACAAGATGAAGCCACCTTTTATATCCCCTTCCCCAGATGGGCTTTCTATTCTTTGTCTTTAAAAGTCCGCTGAAGGAAAATACAGCGCTTAGTATTACAGGAAAAAGCGTTAAAAACAGGAGTCCCAAGGAGCCGATAACAACGTCTTTTAGCGCCCATCCGAAATTGCCGACAGCCTCCGTTCCCATTCCCAGCATACTTACCGAAATAAGAGATCCAAAGATCCTATAGTAGATCAGCTGGATCGAATAGTACAGCGCCGGTATAAAGGTAAGTACTGTGACCGCAATCTTATTGATAAGAAGATGGTTTTTATGCACTCCGCAAAATGCGGTAAACAATAGCGCAAGAGCGGGAATAAAGAAAAACACTCCAATGTTTTCCTTTCCGAATCCTCTTGAAATCAGCAGTCTCATTAAGATTTCCCAATACAAGAATGAACCTGCAAAAAAAGCGAGGTAAATCCAAAGGCTCTTAATATCAGACCCTGCTGCCTTACTTATATCTGCGGAGGTGTCTTCATCTTTGGATGCAGTGTCATCCGATATGTCTGTCAAAGCAGCTTCCGCAGCGGGTGCGGTTTCTTCAATAGCAGCAATCTCTTCAAAAGAAGCGGTCTCCTCAATGATTATATCTTCCTCGGAAAGCCCCTGCTTATCTCCTATGGGAAGAGGTTTGACTAACTCTGTCTCTTCCTTTACAGCAGGTGCCTGCGAGGTTTTTCGGGCATTGTTATTTACATTTTTACTTTGATATTTCTTTTTCTTACGTTTCTTACTCATGAGCGTAGTCTTACTTTAGATGCTGATTTTAAAGCTTTCTTTCTTTTATATTTACCCCCGTTATACTTAGTTTTTAACCCTTATAATACCCGTTTTTATATATTACTTCGGCAGCTTCATCAGGGATCAGCCCCCCGATATCGTCGCCGTTTGCTATCTTGTTTCTTACGCAAGTGGAGGAAATATCTATATCCTCGAACTCAAGGATATGTATACTTCCCCCAAATCTTTGTTGAAGATCGTCAGCGATCTCCTTCATTTTTCTAATTTCGGAGCCCCCTCTTGACGCAGCAATTATCTCACAATTTGCAAGAATTCTTTCAGGACTGCGCCAATTCCTAAAGTTTTCAAGACAATCATACCCAAATATGAAGTAAAAACTGTCATTTTGGTATGTTTTGTTTAAATATTCAAAGGTGTCACATGAATAAGTGGGCTTAGTTTCATCGGCCTCAAGTAAAGAGACCTCAAACTCATCGCCCACCGCTGCTTTAAGTATTTTTACTCTGTCATTAAGAGGTAAAACCTCGCCTTTTAAATAAGGATTCCCCGCCGGCATAAACATAACCTTATCAAGGCCAAAGCTTTCTTTGGCGCGTCTTGCAAGAATTATATGGCCGTTATGTACCGGATTGAACGATCCGCCTAATATCCCTATTTTCACTTATCTTACCGTCTTATCTCTTCTTGAAAGGTTCCTTCGGGAAGCGCTTCTCGCTTCCTCTTACTCTCCCCTGTTCCCTGGTCTTTCCCAGTTCCTTCGCCTTCTTTTCGGCTTCCTTGCGCTTACGCCTTAGCTCTTCCGCTCTTGCGGACTTTTCCTGAAGTCTCATAAGCCCTTCATTTTCAATGGGCTTAACGATCTTTATAACGCAAACCGAGTCATCATCATACTTTTGGATACGTATACGGTTTTTAACAAGACCGTGAACATCGCAAAAGCCTGCTGCCATAAACTGCTTTCCGTTGGGAGAAAACCAGCCTATACGCTTCTTTATAGGCTTGCCGCACTGCGTACAGACGATCTGCATGATGCCCTTGTCGGTGAGTGCTGCCTCGCGGTCCTTGAATACACGCGTGATCTGCTTTGTGTATGTTCCGAAATCCGCAAATACCTCGTCCTCCTTTGTAGCGGGAGGGAATGTTACGTCGTAGGATACAAACTTAATTTTCTCGGGATGTTCCTTACAAATCTTTACGAGGATCTTGGCCGTGTAGTACGCATCCCCAAAGGCTCTGTGAAAAGGAATATCCTTTTCGATACCAAGCTGGTCCACAGCTCTTTCAAGGCTGATCCTGTTATGCGAATCTTTGTCAAAGGAAAGAGCGAAAAGCTTTTGAACATCAAGGTACTTAACCGGGCCGTCGTTTAATAGAGGCTTGTCAAAGAACTTAAGGTTACGCTGAAGCTCCGTCACATCGGAAGGTCCCCATGTACAAATTAGGGGATCGTCTCCGCACCAATCCCTGAATTTATCTGAAACATCCGTAAAACGTCCGCCCCTTGCAAGCTCGTCCATCTGAATGTGGATTATCTTGCTTGTAATATGGTACAGTCTTGGATAAACGATAGGCTTGATCAGTTCGGAAAACTCGCTGACCATCTCGTATTCACTATTCAGTTTTATAGCGCCTATTTCTATAATCTCGAAAGGAAGCTTTGCAACCTCGGGCTCGCGCCCGGTACTGCTCTGGTTCCACTCAAGATCCATCACTATCAAACTCATGTTACTCCAATCCACAGCATATTAAAATCATAGATTTTAATATGCTTTTCCCCAGTAAATCATCTTCTTGGCGGGTTTGCCGCAGCATACGCAGGTCTCGCCAAGGTTTTCCTGTGCGAAAGGTGCACAGCGGCTTGTAACCGCAAGCTTCTCTTTAATAGTATCTTCGCAGGCTCTGTCTCCGCACCACATTGCCTTTACAAATCCGGTAGTCTCGGAGAAGATCTTCTCCATTTCTTCCATGTTGTGGGCAACGTAGGTGTGCGCGTCTCTGTGCTTTCTTGCGCGCTCAAGCATCTCGGACTGAATAGTCTCTAAAAGCTCGGGAACCTTGGTATTAATATCAGCGATTGCGATCTCAATCTTTTCCTTTGTATCACGGCGTACGATTACGCACTTACCTTCTTCGATATCGCGAGGTCCGATCTCGATACGGATAGGATATCCGCGCATCTCGGCTTCAGCGAACTTAAATCCGGGAGTCTTGTCGGTATCGTCTACCTTTACACGGCAGATACTTTTTAATCCGTCAGCGATCTCGAAGGCCTTGTCAAGAACGCCTTCCTTCTTTTGCTGAATAGGAATAACACAAACCTGGATAGGCGCAACCTTAGGAGGAAGAACAAGTCCCTCGTTGTCGCCGTGTGTCATGATGATGGCTCCGATAAGTCTTGTAGTCATACCCCAAGAGGTCTGGTGTACATATTTAAGGGTATTATCCTTATCTGCAAACTGAATACCGAAGGCCTTAGCAAATCCGTCACCGAAGTTATGGCTGGTACCGGACTGAAGTGCCTTACCGTCGTGCATAAGAGCTTCGATAGTGTAGGTTGCAACCGCACCGGCAAACTTCTCCTTCTCGGTCTTCTGGCCCCTGATAACAGGGATTGCAAGTACCTGCTCGCAGAAATCGGCGTAAAGGTTAAGCATCTGAATTGTGCGCTCCTGTGCTTCCTCAGCGGTAGCGTGTGCGGTATGTCCCTCCTGCCAGAGGAACTCTCTGGATCTTAAGAAAGGTCTTGTCTCTTTCTCCCAGCGAACAACAGAGCACCACTGGTTATATACCTTGGGAAGATCTCTGTAGGAATGAATGTCGTTCTTATAGAAATCGCAGAAAAGAGTCTCTGATGTGGGTCTTACGCACATACGCTCTGCAAGAGGCTCAAGGCCGCCGTGGGTTACCCAGGCAACTTCGGGCGCAAATCCTTCTACATGGTCCTTTTCCTTCTGAAGAAGAGACTCGGGGATAAACATGGGAAGGTATACGTTCTGTACACCGGTCTCCTTAAAACGAGCATCGAGCTGTTTCTGGATAAGTTCCCAGATTGCGTATCCTGCAGGCTTGATAACCATGCAACCCTTAACGGATGTATAATCGATAAGCTCTGCCTTTTTGACGATGTCAGTGTACCACTGAGCAAAGTCCACATCCATAGATGTGATTTCTTCAACCATTTTCTTGTCTGCCATTTTATTTCTCCTGTTTCTAAGGAACTTGCGCGGATATGCGCTTATTCCGTTATTAATTCAAATACTTCTTCCGTGCTTGAAACGATTCTTTTTGCACCGTGCTCTTTAAGAAACTCTCTGCTTCTAAAGCCCCAGTCAACTAAGATCTCATCAAGGCCGCTGTTTCTCGCCGTCATAATATCAACATCGGAATCTCCGATATATACAGCTTCACTTTCTTTAAATCCGAGAGTCTGTAAAACCTTTTTCGTCATATCCGGCGCCGGCTTTTTAGCTATTTCCGGGCTTTCTCCGAGCCACATATCGAACAGTCCGTCAAAGTAATCTTTTACGAGATCCCCGACAGCGGCATTTGCCTTATTGGATACAACAGCGCACTTAACGCCGGCACTTTTAAGCTTTGCGAGAAGTTCGGCTATTCCGTCGTAGGGTTTTGTAGTATCCGCGCTGTGAGCTCTGTAGTACGGGATAAGAGTTTCAAAAACTCTCTCGATATCTTCGTCACCCGCCGCAGCGGGGACTGCTCTCTCAACAAGCTTATGAAGTCCGTTTCCTACGAAGAATCTTACCTCGTCAATCGTCCTTTCGGGATATCCGTTTTCCCGTAATGCATAATTTATCGCATTAGTAATATCTTGTAAAGTATTCAGTATAGTTCCGTCCATATCAAAGACGGCAAGTTTATATGACATTTTTACCATCCTTAAAAATATCTGAGATCAGAATCTGTGTCCGCCTCCGCCGCCTGAGTGACCGCCTCCGGAGTGGCCGCCGCTTGAATGATGCCCTCCGCCCGAGTGTCCGCCTCCGCTGCTTCCGCTTGACTGCGGCGAATAAGTCTTAGTCTCCTTTGTAAGAGTAACCTTTGGTTGCGTAGAAGTTAACTTCCTGTCTACGGAGCCAAGAAGGTCTGCCATACTGACAGTTTTTAACTTCGCGTATGAGTTTACGATTATGAAGCATATAAGCATCGCCGTCAAAACAGAGATAAGGACAGCGGAAATGATTCTCATAGGCTCCATTATCTTCCGTCCCTCAAGGAGCGCATACATCTGCTCATATGCTTTGTATGCGCAGGTGTAGTAATCCTTTGCGGAAGCGTAGGTGTAGATATTGTCTGTAATTATAGTTCCTTTTTTATCGGTAATAACCTTGTAGTTGGCTCCGTCGGAGTAAACAAAAATCTCTCTGTTGTCCATATCTACAAGGAAAACGGACTGTGAAAACATCCTTCCGAAGTTCGCATGGCTTCTTTCTTCGGCATAATACCTCGCTGAAGTAGAATTTGAGTCCGTAGAGATAAAGCCGATACTTCCGTACTTCGTAAGAGGAATCATCACCTGTAAAAGAGCATCTTCTTCATACTCAGTAAGAAGGTCCGCGTTATCCTCGATAACAGCAATAAAGCTGTTGTCCGGGTTGGTGTATCTGATGTTGTCCGATGCAAATGCATCTCTTCCAAGCAAAGAAAAAACTATCACCGAAAAAATAAACGCAGCGGCCCAAAGTACCTGTCTTTTAATCTTCATTCTCGTCGCCTCCTCTCTTATTGAACTGAGGAAGCTTACGTCCGGAGAGCTGATTGTGTCTTCCCACAAGGCGTGCAACCGTATATCCCGTCATGACCATTCCCAGGATGGCTACCCCGTAGTAGATAGGATCCTGAAAAGGATTGATAAGCAGAATAAGTCCGCTCACTGCAAGCGATACTATAGGGAAGATAGTAACGGATATCTTCATGCTCGCAGGAGCCTTGATAATAATTCTATCCTTCGGAACGTTTTTTCCGGCGGCTGAATTCACCCCGTTTATAATGAGTGCAACTATAAACACTACAAGTCCGACTATAATTCCTATTCCGAAAAAGTTTCCGATAACGGCCGCTATAGCTGCATATCCTATCGCCGTACCGAAGCCCGAATTTCCGCTTGCAGACTTGATCTTAGCCTTTTTAACCGTAACATTTCCGTTTATCAGCTTTCTGTATTCTTCAACCTGCTTTCCTGTTCTTTTAGAATTATATCCTTTATCGTCGAAAAGAATCTCCCTGGCAAAAAGGTTATTTGCCTGCTTATTCGCAAGAATAAGGACAATGAGAGAAATAACCATTGTCAACATTATAAGAACTCTCGGCCCTATCAGTATATTTGACAGGATAAGAAGCGTTGCCAAGGGCACCGATATTATAAGTACTCCCAAAAAGTACTTTAATATATCTATAGGGATGTCCATTGCGACTTTTCCGGTCTGTCCGTTGACTACGGCATAGCTAACTCTGTCGCCGTTTTTATTGGAGAGAAACCAGACGGGGAACATACCGAATTTAGCTGTTGTCTTGGCTCCTTTTTTCTCAAGGGAGTCCGCAACATCAGCCGCGGTAACCCCGTGCTTTGAGTACTCCGGGCTTACGACTATATTCTTCGCAGCATCCGACAATACCATCTGCTTTGCATCATTCCCGTAAAGGGAGTTGTCCACATCGCTTGTATCTGCGTAGAATCCCGAAAGATACGAGGATCTAAACTCGGTACTGTCCTTAATATCAAAAGGTGCAATGGCTTCGCTGAGCCTGTCTTCAAAGCTCGAGGAGGCATCATATGACAATCCGTTGTAATCTATATCAACATCGGACTCTACAGCGTAGTGGGAGGTATAGATGTAATCTCCTCTTCTTTTTTGAACCTTTCCCCTGGAATTGATCGTTCCTTCCGCCTTTACATCGTAAACCCAGTAAGGCATATATATCCCTCTGAACCTGTCGATGGTGTCATCGTTTCTAAGGCTGTTCGGGGCGAAGATTGCCCTCCCGAGAGTCTTTTTATACTCTCTTACGCAATCGTCCTTTGTTATCTTAAAAGGAATAATATAATCCGGCTTTTTTTCCTTGCCCACTCTCATCTCTAAGATATTGGAGGAACCGCAATAGCTGCAGAAAGTAGCTGCTGTCGTATCTTCGGTAATAAGCTCTCCTCCGCACTGAGGGCAGGTGTAGTAAGTAACCTCATATTCCTCCCGCTCATCAGCCTCTTTAGAAAAGTCTGCGTCAAGGTTAACGCCCTTTTCCTCTTCGGCACTGCGGTTAAACATATGGTCGGTAGGAAGTATTTCGGTACCGCAATATTCGCATTTCATTAGCTGTGTGGCGGGATCAAACTTGATGTTTGCGCCACAGTTGGGACATGCGTACATTTTTAACCCTTTCCTCTAAGTTTTTTAAGAGCCTTTTCCTTGATAAGGCACTCGCCGTGTTCCTTTAAAATCTCATCGCATCCCACATCCGCGCGATACAGATTTGCAAATTCCAGCGCTCTTACACAGACTCTGCTGTATCTGTCGTAAGATGCAGACGCCTGCTTAATATGGAGATAGTAGCTATCATCCATCTTGTACAGGGCTGATGCAATCCTGAGGCCTGCAGGCATTACATCCGCAAAATCCATTACCGTAGAGATATTATCAAAGTTAAAGACGGCCTCTTCGACCTTCATTTCATCCGGGATACCGCCCTGATTCTTAGAAGGTGCGGGCATAGCGGGCTCTTTTCCTTTTTTGTCCATCTCCTTTTGATGCTGGGAGATCTTTTGGATCAGATCCTCCAAAGAAGCAAGGAAGCTCTCGACCTTTGATCTGTCTTTCATATCAATAGGCTCTTTCTCGGTAAAGGTCAGCACAAGCCCCTGATTGGGAACCATTGTTATCTGCATCTCAAAGGCGAATTTAGGCGGTACAAAGCCGACTTCGTCGTGGGCCTGGCGCATGATCTTTCGCATAAGCTCCTGGGCCTTGTCGGTACGGCTGATGAAATCAGTGTACTCGACATCATACTCCTCCATTTCCTCAGTAGAGAGGAAACACTTTATTGTATTTTCATCTACTCTTTCTATTTTCATAGGCATTACTCCATATATAGCAAAGCCGCTGCATACCAAAATCGCACCGGCTCGTGACAGCATAATTAATAATATTCTAACACTAAGAGTCAATTAAGACAATCCGTACATTTTATGGGCGTTTTCCCAGGTAATCCGCCTTACTTCTTCCTCGCTGATCCCCTTTATCTCGGCAATCTTCGTAACAACAAATGGAATATTCAAAGACGAATTTCGCTCGCCTCTGTGGGGAACAGGCGATAAATAAGGACAATCCGTTTCAAGAAGGAGCTTTTCCATAGGCACGTACTCTACAGTCTCAACCAGTTTTCTCGCGTTTTTATATGTAAGAACACCTCCGATGCCGAAATAAAAGTCCATCTCCAGGAATTCTCTTGCCATCTCCGCGCTGTATGAATAGCAGTGTACAACTCCGCCTATTTCTCCCGCTCTGCAGGCTTTCATAACATCCGCCGTATCACTTGCAGCGTCCCTTGAATGGATTATCACAGGCTTTTTAAGGCGTCTTGCAAGGTCAAGCTGCCATTCAAACCATTTCTTTTGCACCTCTCTCGGGTGCACGTCCCAGTGGTAATCAAGACCGATCTCGCCTACCGCAACGCACTTAGGCTGCTCTCCCGCCTCTTTTTCGAGCCAGGCGCAGGTCTCTTCGTTTAAATCTCCCACCTCGTCGGGGTGTACCCCGAGGGCGCAGTATACGAAATCATATTTATTTGCCAGCGCCAATGCCCTCTTCGAAGAGGGAATCCCGGCGCCTACGTCCACTACTTTTCCTACGCCACCGGCCTTTAAGCTGTTAAGAAGCTCATCTCTGTCTTCATCAAAGGCCTCATCGTCATAATGTGAATGTGTATCAAATATAGGTGTCATTTGCTTTTTCTCTTACTTTTCTATATACTTTTAACAGGCGTTTTTTGCGCTATAAAGAGATTCTAAACCATTTTTAGAAAAAATACCAAAAAAATTTAAAAAACTTCTTGCATTATGTTTTGTGTTATGGTAATATACCGATTGTTGCAGTAAGCAATGCACCGCTAGCTCAGTTGGTAGAGCACCTGACTCTTAATCAGGGTGTCCAGGGTTCGAGCCCCTGGCGGTGCACTCACAGAGCACTGATTTTGAGGACGCAGGAGCCTTGGGGTCGGTGCTTTTTTTGTACAGGAGAATCAATAAATGGATGACCGCATGAATAATTACTTAAACGTAGAGATGCCTGTTCCTTCCAAGGAAGACCTTGTATCCGCAGTCTTAAACGGAAGAATTTTTCCCAAATATCTGGATAAAGATTTCAATCCATTCTCCACAGAAACCCCCGCACAAAAAATCTCCGAAGACATGGGCCTTGGCATAAACTTAGGGAATACCTTCGACAGCGTAGTTCGTCAAGACAGCGTATTTAAAGGTCTTGAAATCGAGACGGCATGGCATAATCCAAAGACCACCCGCAAGATGATCGCAGGGCTTAGAGAAGGCGGATTTAAAACTCTACGTCTTCCCGTTTCCTGGAATAACCACGTAAGCGGAGCCGGCGACGATGTGGACCCCGCCTGGATGAACAGAATAAAAGAAGTTGTAAACTGGTGCCTCGAGGAGGATATGTACGTCATCCTCAACACACACCACGATATTTTCCCCGGTTTTATTTATCCCGATACGGAAAATATTTCAAGAGCCCTTATTTTTATGAAAAATATTTGGGGACAGATAAGCGAAGCATTTAAGGACGTTTCTGCGGGAAAGCTGCTTTTTGAATCTATGAACGAGATCCGGGTTTTCAAATCAAGCTTTGAATGGACACCGGATTATGAAAATAAGGACTGTATCGTCGCTATGGAAAATGTCAACAGACTGAATCAGGTCTTTGTTGACACTGTACGCGCCTGCGGCGGACAAAACGCCGAAAGATGCCTTATCATCCCCGGGTATTCTACTTCTACGGAAGGCGTCTGCTGGGATGGCTTTAAGTTGCCTAAAGATACCTCGGAGGGAAGGCTCTTCGTTGCGGCACATATGTACTCTCCCGCGCACTTTGCTTTCTACCTAAAAGAAGGGGCGAACCTCCTTACCTTCGATATAAACGATCCTTCCTGCACGGACCCTATCGACGAGAGACTTACAAAGCTTTACGATAGCTTCATCTCGAAGGGAATCCCTGTTGCCTTAGACGAATTCGGGACCGTTGATAAAAACAACGACCCCGAAAGAGTAAGATGTCTGGCTTATACTTTGGCAAAGGCTACGCAGCTTAAGATAAGATGCTGCTACTGGGACAATGGCGTATTCTTCAGATACGGTGACGGAATGGCTATCTATGACAGAGAAAACGCCTCTTTCCCAAGAAGAGAACCTTTAGATGCGATGCTCACAGGACTTGGCTCTTTTTAAGGAGCCAGGTCTTTTTTTATTTCATCGATGCTCAGATTCTGCTCCCTTGCGATCTTTGCAAGGTCTTCGTACTCATACTTTGCTCTCTTTGTCCCGTATCCGGATACTTCCTTTTTATGAATGTTTCCGTACTTTGTAGATACTTCGGTAATCTTTCTGTCTAAGATATATCTGCTGCAAAGGACTTCTCGTATTCCGATAGTAGTCGTGTGCTTAAAAATTGCTTCCAGTATCTTTTCTCTGTGAGATTCGTCGCAAAGTACCTTAATAAGATGTCCGGGTCTTGACTTTTTCATCATAACAGGCACCGTAAACACTTCAAAAGCTCCGGCATCAAAGATCCTCTCCGTTGCAAAGCCTATCTGCTCTCCGGTCATATCGTCTACGTTAAAATTCAGTTCAACCACAACCGGGCTCTTTGAACCCGGTTTGTAACCGTCGGATACAGTTTGGCAGGTGTCCGGCTTAGAATCAGAGGATGCGCCGCTCTCAGTCTCTCCAAGAATCACTCTTACGCAGTTTGCAGCCTCAAAATCTTTCTTTCCCATACCGTAACCAATGGCGCTTACTTTCATCACAGGCATCTCTCCAAAGCTATCTGCAAAGTACTTAAGAAGAGCAGCTCCGGTAGGTGTACAGAGCTCGCCTTTTATCTTTCCTCCGTAGATCGGAGCATCCTTTAGAATATAAGCTGTAGCAGGAGCCGGTACGGGAAGTATTCCATGAGCACACTTTACCTGTCCGCTACCTACGTGCACCGGGGAAACGATTATCTTTCCCGCATCAAGTTTTTTCAAAAGATAGCAAACCGCCACAACGTCCGCGATCGCATCCAAGCTTCCGACTTCATGAAAATGGATATCGGAAACAGGCATATTGTGGGCATGGCTTTCCGCCTCAGCGATAAGCTGATAGACCGCGTTGGCGTTTAATTTAACGGTTGTCGGAAGCTTTAGGGATCCGATTATACTCTTTACATCCGAAATCCCGCTGTGGTGATGAGTATGTTCATGCTCATGATTGTGGTGTTCGTGTTCATGTTCATGATGGTGGTCGTACATCTCCTCAGACTCTTCCTTGCCACCAACAGTAACCATCATATGGGTACCTGTAATACCGCACTTTACGGAAGACTCCGTCTCAAACTTTACTCCGGGTATACCTATTTCATTTAATTCCTTAACGATGTTTTTTCTTTCGTCTTCAGGGAAGAGTTCCAGAAGCGCCGCAGTAAGCATATCTCCCGCAGCTCCCATGTTGCATTCTATATAAAGTGTCTTCATCTGTTCCTCCTAAACTAAGATGTTATTTCCGAGCTTTGTCTCTTTATTTAGATAATCTGTTCTAAGACGGTTTCTTGCTCTTTCGATCTCTGACTCAAACTCCCTCGCCGACATTCTAAGAGCGCCCTCACTCATAACGATAAGCTGGACGATATTGTCAGATGTAGCAACAGTCACGTTATAATCCCTGGCCTTTTTCTTGGTAGCCTGCTCTATGTACTGGTCAGCCGTTTCCGCTTCTTTCGTGAAGACCACATAGATATTTTTCATCTTCTTAACAGAGCCAAGGCTTCCCGCCGCCATATAGGCATCAAAAACAAGTATCAGCTCTCCCCCGACCATTCCCTGGTACTCGCTGCAGATATCGATCAGACGCTCTCTTGCTCCGTGGATATTATTATCGGCAAGAACCCTAAGTTCATCCCAGGCGTGGATCATATTGTATCCGTCCACAAAAAGACACTTGGGAAGTGGTGCTTTGCCCGGCCCTCTGTAACCATTGTCACTATTTCCGGTAACCGTTTTGCTGCCTATATAATTCTCGCTTCCCCTGCCTCTTTTGTATATCTTTCTCCTTGATACGGCGTCTTCTTTTCTGTTTCTACGCTGGGATGCGAAGATCGCATCTATTTCTTCTATAGATATAAATTTCTCTGAGTGACTTCCGGTCTGGGAATCCGGGCGTGATGTGTTTAACCAAGCGCCCCCGGAACCGGTTTCTTTGTACCCATCGGTTAGATCGCTGTTTCCGATAAGTTCCCTTATCCCGAGCCTTTCCAGATCTTTTTTGCTCAGAGGGCAGGGCATATGTGCGTATCCATCCACCTCGTCCCAGGGAACCTGGAATCCGGCTCCATGAGCGCAAAATACTGAGCCCGTCGGTCTCCTTAGATCCGCTTCCGGGTCGTATCCTCTAGCTGAGACGACTTCTTCCTGATTATGACACGGCTCGAATCCGGCCAACTCGCAGCTAAGCGTTCCTTCTCCGGCCGTATAAGCCGTTACTTCTTTTGTGTATTCCCAAAATGTAGATACGGGAGCAATACCCTTTAATACAGCCATATTTCCGTCTCCCGTAAGAATAGGCGGCTGTGCTTTCCCACTCATCCTGTCTATATCCGTCATAGCTTTACCGATATACTTAGAAGGAATCGTAAGGGTAAATTTATAAACCGGCTCGAGGAGCACGCCCTTTCCGGCTTCTCTTGCTTTTCTTAAGGCGTTTCGTATAGCTCTGTAGGTCGCCTGTCTGAAGTCTCCGCCCTCTGTATGCTTAGGATGCGCCCTTCCTGTAACTAAAACGACTCTGATATCAGTTACTTCACTTCCCGTAAGGGTTCCGGGATGAATCGTCTCGAGGACATGGGTTTCTATAAGGCGTTGCCAGTTTTTATCAAGATCATCCACGCTGCAAACGGACGCAAACTCAATCCCGCTTCCCGCCTCCCCGGGCTCTATGAGAAGCTGGACCTCAGCGTAGTGTCTGAGAGGCTCGAAATGCCCGATTCCGTACACGGCCTCAGAAACAGATTCTTTGTAAACAATACTTCCTGCTCCGTAAGATATCTCGCTTCCAAGCCGTTCCTTAATTACCTGCTTTAATACCTGTAGCTGGATCTCGCCGTTTATCTTGACGAAGATTTCCTTATGCCTTTCATTCCACTCAAAAGAGAGCTCGGGATACTCTTCCTCAAGGGGTTTAAGCTTGCCGTACAGAAGAAGTGGATTATCCGCAGGATCGGTTATAACCCTGTAGCGTAAAACAGGAGTCAGCTTTGGTACTACCCTTTCTCCTTCAGCACCAAGGCCCTGACCCGCCACAGTTTCCGACAGTCCTGTCACAGCAACTACCATTCCCGCCTCAGCTTCTGAAACAGTTTCATACTTTTCGCCGTTATAAAGCCTAATCTGGTCTATTTTTTCATCATTTGATTCAGGGATAACCATCCTTGTGCGCAGCTTTCCGCCGGTCACCTTAAGATGCGTAAGTCTCTCCCCCAAAGCCCCTCTTGTTATCTTAAAGACTCTTGCGCCGAAGGTCTCCTCCTCGTAATAAGGCTGCGGCGAAAGACCGAGAAGTCCGTCCAGAAATTCCTTTACACCTTCGCTTTTTAAAGCGGAGCCAAACCAGACCGGAAAAACCA
This sequence comes from Lachnospiraceae bacterium, assembly GCA_017469945.1. Taxonomy (GTDB): domain Bacteria; phylum Bacillota; class Clostridia; order Lachnospirales; family Lachnospiraceae; genus AC2028. The sequence continues at coordinate 32,820 of JAFUFI010000033.1, forward strand.
GTCTCCTTTCTACTGCACTTCTGATGCTGTCCTCACAAAGATCTCCCGTTTCCAGGTATTCTTCTATCAACTCCTCATCCGTAGATGAAATCTCTTCTATTGAGACATCTCTGTCAAAAAGCATATCGACGCAAGTCTTATCAAGTCCTTCTTTAAGACTCTGCAAGATCTTTTTTCTATCCACTCCTGCCATATCCATCTTGTTGACAAATATTACAGTCGGAATATCGTAATGCTCCAAAAGCTTCCAAAGAGTTCTTGTATGACTCTGGATTCCTTCCGGAGCGCTGATGATAAGAACAGCAAGATCCAAGACAGACAGAACCCTCTCCATCTCTGAAGAAAAGTCCACATGCCCCGGAGTATCGAGTAAGGTTACGTCAGCCTCGCCGTACCTAAATCTCGCTTGCTTTGAAAAGATTGTAATACCTCTTTCCTTTTCCATAGCATTATTATCCAGGTAAGTGTCTTTGTGATCCACTCTTCCCAAATTACGTATAGCGCCGGATATATATAAAATATTTTCTGAAAGTGTTGTCTTTCCCGCGTCAACATGCGCAAGGAGACCGATATTTAAGTTTCTCATATTTTCATTTTAAAAAAGCGGAGCTGCATTTGCAACTCCGCTTTGAATAAGTTATAAATCTTTAATTATTTAACGATATCGCCATCATCAAAAGGATCGCCACACTCAGGACAGAACTTAGGAGGATTCTTGGGATCCTCGGGTTCCCATCCGCACTTATCACACTTGTAGATAGGCTCACCTTCGGGCTTCTTAGCTCCGCACTCCTGGCAGAACTTTCCGGTGTTTACAGCGCCGCAAGAGCACTTCCAGCCTACTTCGGGCTCAGGTCTCTTTGCTCCGCACTCGGGGCAGAACTTTCCGGTTGCCTGTTTTCCACAAGAGGGGCAAGTCCATGATGCTCCGGCGGGAGCCATCTGAGGCGCTGCCTGCTGTGCGGGCTGCTGAGCATTAATCTGTGCATTAACTGCATCTGCTGCTGCAAATCCGCCTGCTGCGTTTGCTCCGGCCATCTGAGCCATATTCATACCCATAAATGCCATAGCGGGACCGGCCTGCTGATTGTTTGCAGCTGCGTTCATAGCGGTCATAGTAGCTCCTGCAAGGTTTGCATTGCGGAGGTTGGGATCCACAAATGCGGCGTTCTTCTGGAGCTCTTTGAGCATCTTCTCATCTTCTTCGTCTGCTGCGAGGGAAGAAACACCGACCTTTACGATCTCGATTCCGCGATCCTCAAACCACTGCTTTGTAAGTTCCTCACGCATTGCATCAGCAAGCTCCTGAGTATGAGCCAGGACTGCAGAATATCTGATTCCCATAGCGGAGATCTTGGCAAATGCGGGCTGAAGAGCGGTAAGGAACTCACTCTTTAACTGTCCGTCAATCTGATCTCTCTTGTATGAAGAAGTTACGTTGCCGCAAACGTTGCTATAGAAAACCATAGGGTTTGTGATCTTGTAGCTGTACTCACCGAAGCACTTTACGGAAACATCGATATCGATGCCCGCTCTCTGGTCTACAACCCTGAAAGGAACAGGTCTCGGAGTTCCGTACTTATTGCCGATGATCTCCTTAATATTGAAAAAGTATACTCTCTGGTCCTTGCCGGGCTGTCCGCCGAAAGTAAAACGATCGCCAAACTGCTTAAAGAAGTTTAAGAAATTCTTTCCAAGGTTTCCACCGTCAAAGAAGGAATGCTCTGTACCCGTATCATATGTGAATTCTCCGGCCTCCGCACAAAGCTCAACCACCTTTCCCGACTCAACGATGATCATACACTGACCTTCGTTTACGGCGATTCTTGAACCGTTGGATATAATGTTATCTTCTCCGTTTGTGTTTGAAGATCTTCCGGTTACTCTCTTCTGACCCTTTACCACGAGGGTATCAGCGGGGATTGCGTCGCAATAGAAAAACTCTTTCCACTGATCTCCAAGCTGGCCTCCCATTGCACCCTTAAATGCCTGTATAAGTCCCATTTTCTTACTCCTTTCGAAATCCCTGAATATAGTAGAACTACAAGAAGTATTCTATCATATTAACCTTAACGTGAGTATACTTTTTTCTTAATTTTCCCCTTTTTACAAAATACTGACGGCTATTTCCTCGTATTTTGCGATTCTTTCCGAGCTATTTGCCATATTGACTTTCAATTTGCCCTCTTTTGATACTTCAAACTCGTATAAATCGTACTCTCCGTCAAGGTAGGAATAATCCTCGCCGTTGTCCCGATAGTGAGTAGCCTTACCGCCCTCGGGAGTAGCTAGAAGCGTAAGTTTCTTAAACTCTTTCTCACCGACATAAGCCATATCCTCGTAAGTAGGGATTACGCTTCCGGCCTTTATAAATACAGGCAGGTAATCAAGAGGAGCCTCCTCAAGGATATATCGGCCGCCGGAAATCTTCTCACCGTCTGTGAGTCTGTACCAGTCTCCCTTAGGAAGATAAACTTTTTTAACTCTCTCGCCGGCTGCCACTACAGGTGCAACAAGGATCGAATCTCCAACCATATACTCGTCATTCAGGTTAAAGGTATTTTCGTCATCCTCGTAGTTCATTACGAGAGGACGCATAACCGGTAATCCTGTTTTTTGTTCCTCGTACATAAGATCATAAATATAAGGCAGGAATCTGTAGTGGAGCTTTACATACTTCCTGTAAATATCAACTACTTCGTCCCCAAAAAGCCAGGGCTCCTGACGTATACTTCCATTAGCGGAGTGGTTTCTGAAAAACGTAGCAAAGCTTGCCGCTTCTATCCATCTTGCAAGAAGCTCCGGAGTAGTATCCGCTCCGAATCCTCCGATATCAACACCGCAAATAGAATATCCGCACATTCCCAGAGTGCAAAGCTGAGGTATCATCATGGCAAGATGGCTCCACAGGCTTTGGTTATCTCCCGTCCAGACAGCGGCATATTTTTGCGTTCCGGAGTAGGACGCTCTTGTTATAACCAATGGTCTTTTCTTTGTATGCTCCTTCATAGCCTCGTAGGTGGCTTTGGCCATAAAGTGGCCGTAAACGTTATGAAGCTCTCTGTGGGTAGTCTTTCTGTCTTCATCATGTCCCACAACCTCCTCGGGAAGAGGTCCCTTAAAGCTTGCGGGCTCATTCATATCATTCCAGATTGCCGCTACGCCCATATCGGTGAGATCGTTTACATGTTTTCCCCACCAGTATCTTACTTCTTCTCTTCCGAAATCAGGATAATTGGCTTCTCCGGGCCAGACCTCATTTACGTAATCTTCGGTATCCTCTGCGTTTCTAAAGAAGTAACCGTTCTTGGTACCCTCTTCGTACATGAAATATCCCTCTTCACGCTTCGTACCGGGATCGATTATTACAACAGGTTTAAAGCCTTTCGCCTTAAGTTCTTTAAAAAGCTCACCGGGCTTTCCGTAGTCTTTTTCATTCCAGGTAAAGACGCGGTATCCGTCCATATAATCGATGTCGTACTGAACAGATTCACAGGGGATGTCAAGCTCGCGGAACTTCTCCGCAACCTCCCTTATGTCTTTTGCGGAAGAATACCCCCATCTGCACTGATGATATCCGAGAGTCCAAAGCTGAGGCAGAGGCGTAACTCCTGTAAGTAAAGTATAGTTTCCGACAACCGATTTGATATTTCCGCCGCCGATAAAATACAGATCAAGGTTTCCGTCATCAGCCGTGTAAGCTATATATTCCGCGTTCTCCTTTGCAAGATCAAAGTATCCGTGGAAGGTATTGTCGTAGAAAAGTCCATAGGTATACTCCTTTCCTTTACAGATAAGAAAAGGGATGGATTTGTATAGTGAACGATATTGCTCATTATGGGCAGAAGGGTCGTCGGTATTCCAGTTTTCATACTCGTAGCTTCTCTTATCAAGAAGACCCATCTTGTCCCCAAGGCCGTATAAGGAATCGTTTTTTCCTATACATCTGACATCCGAAACCGGCTTATCAAGCACGGTATCAGCGACGGTATGTCCCTCGGCCTCAAGAAGCTCCTTCTCCCAGATTCCCACAGTTTTGATCGGTACTCGTTCCCCTTCAAACTGCGCAGATATCAGTCTTCCCGCGGCGTCGTAAAAGTCCACGCTTCCGCCGTCTTTAACTACTGCTTTAAGGCATGATGTTTTAATCTCAATCGACCTTCTACCGTCTTTAGTACTTCCTTCTGAAGTATCAAAATTACAGCCTTTACTAAGGACGCGCTCTAAGTCATCCCTTTCAATAGCCTTTGACCTGTGGTCATCACTCCATATAGGAACAAAAACGTTAATGATCTCATCGGTAAGAACGGTTACTTCCATCCGTCCCTTTTCAAATTCGACCGCTATCTTTCTGCCTTCTGCCTTGTAGTTTTTTATCTTTCCGTAGTCTCGCATTGGTCCTCCTTTGCTTCTCCCCCGAAACTTCCTTATTTTAGGTCAGTATAGCACATTTAACTCTTTTGGAAAACGTTTTCGGTTAAATCTCTCACTTTTTTTATAAAATTCATTGCTGTATACTTTTTGTGACGCTTATTTGTCAGTATAAAGATTTGATCAACTATTAATTCATGTACAGGCAGGAAAAGAATATGAAAATCGCAGCATACAACTACAGAGATTTTGACGAAGCTTTTTACTTTGAGAAATTCGGAAAACAGTACGAAGTTGAGATCGTACCCATCAGGGAAGCCCAAACAGTAGAAAATGCATCTCTCGCAAAAGGCTGCGACGGTGTATCGATCATCACCCAGCCCGCCACAGAAGAGATAATCTCTGCCTGGAAAGAGGCGGGAGTAAAGCATATATCAACCCGAACCATCGGTTACGACCATATAGACCTTGAAGCTGCAAAAAAGTATGGAGTCAAAGTCAGCAACGTGACCTACTCAACAGGTTCAGTAGCCGATTATACCGTCATGCTCATATTGATGTCTTTAAGAAGAATGAAATCTATCATCAAGCGCGCCGAAGGAATGGACTATTCCCTTCCCGGTAATATCGGCCGTGAAATTAAAGACCTAACCGTTGGTGTTGTGGGAACAGGTAAGATTGGTACCCATGTTATCAAAAATTTAAGCGGTTTCGGATGTAAGATACTTGCATATGACCCCTACGAAAATCCCGAAGCTGCTTCTTACGCTGATTATGTTTCTCTTGATGAACTTTTTGCAAGTTCCGATGTGATCACATTCCACACTCCCGCAACCGAGAGCAGCTTCCATATGGTAAATAAAGACTCTATGGAAAAGATGAAGGACGGAGTCGTAATAGTCAATACAGCCCGTGGCAGTATAATCGATACTCCGGCTTTTCTTGACGCCCTTGAATCCGGCAAGATCGGAGCCGCCGCTTTAGACGTAATAGAAAACGAGCTCGGCATCTTTTACGGAGATTATAAGTATAAAAATATAGCACACCGGGAAATGTCCATTTTAAAGGACCTTCCCAATGTACTTATGCTTCCTCATATGGCATTCTATACCGAGAACGCCATATCCGATATGGTAGAACACTCTATCGTTCACATACTGGAAAACGACGGAAATGTTGTTTCGTAAGAAAATCAGCAATTAACCGGTAATAAAGATTTTAGCGATGCCTGCCGCAATGTGCACAAAAAAGGATGGCAGATTATTTCTCTGCCATCCCTTTTATTTTTGGTAAGTATAGTCTTTCATCTTGAGATAGAACTCTGAAGGGATACCGGCTTTTGTATAACCAACGGTTCTAACCCTAACATTTCTTGTTTCATCGTTTTTTACAGTTGCTCTGCTGAGCGCCTGCTCAAAACTTCCGCTTTTTCTTTCCCCGGATTGTTCGCGATTGTAATCGCCACGGTTTCCGCCTCTGCCGTCTTCATTTGTCCTCTTGAGAAGAGAAGCTGCGGTTATTGCTTCTACTTTGTAAAGATTTTGTCCTCCATATACTGCAATGCTACCTCCCTGCCATCCTTGGCTCATTCCGGTGCTGCCATAGATTGTAAATCCTTTTACAATCCTTGTTTCTTACTCTATATATCGGTAACCGGAATAAAAACTATAAGCTTTTTGCAGACTTTACAAAAGTTTAAGATTTACTCCCCAAGCCCGTCCATAACTGCGATGTATACGGATGAGATCCATAAAGCGTAGAGGGCTCCGGCGATAATATCCGTAAGCCAGTGCACACCGGAGATAAGTCTTCCGCAAAAACCTGCTGCCATTACTACTATAGCAGCAATTTTAAGCGCGGTTAAAAGCTTTTTCCTGTCGGCAAGTATCCTGTTCCAGGCAAAAACAGCAGTACAAAGAATGGCACATATCACAAGTACGTGGCTGGAAGGGAAGGAGCTCTCAAGTTCCGTTTCCCCGGGAAGAAGTACCGGGCGATAATTGATCGCCACTTTGTCAAAAAGAACATAGATCACCGCGATAACAACATATACCCCTGCCAGTCCAAGTATAGGCTTATCTACCTTTAAAAGGCTCTTTCTTCTGATCAGCTGAATAAGCCCGATAACAGCAAACGAAGCTGCAACAAGTATTGCTATTCCCATAAAAATATCTGTAACCTTATCCAGGATAAGATTCGTTCCGATCGCATCTCTAAATGAACCGTTAAGAGACGAGAAGCCGACCCAGGTTCCGTCCGGACCAATCGGCGCTCTGTCCACCTTCCAAACAAGTACGGTGTAAAGGATGGTAATAAGTGTAAGCACTATTGCTGTAATTAAGCTTGTTTTTTTCTTTTCCATAAAATCCTCTTTCCTATTTCGAATTTACTTTTCGTTTTATTGCTAATATTTTCTCACTAGGTGCATAATGCGTCAAGATTATAATATTTTCAGACTCTTTTAATTGAAATTACATCTTCCGTAATATACAATGCTACTTGTAGTGCAAAACTATAATATATCTACGAAGGGATTACATATATGGAACAGAAATTACCTAAAAGATCGGAAGTTCCCGTAGAGCTTACATGGAACCTTGCCGACATCTATGCAAATGAAAATGATTGGGAAGCAGATCTCAAGAAAGTCTTAAGTCTTGCTGATGAGTTCTCGCTTCTTAGCGGAAAGTTTACCGCTGACGCAAAATCTTTCTTAGCAGCCTGGGATCTGTACGAAAAGTTCCTGCTTATCGGATATCGCGTTGCGGAATACGCTGCCCGCTATGCCGACCAGAATACCGCCGACAGCCATGGTCAGGAGCTCCGCGGAAAAGCTATGTCCACTATGGCGCAGGTTGAAGAAAAGACTGCATTTTTTACTCCGGAAGTACTTGCTTTAGGCGCCGATACTCTTGCCGGTTTCTACAAGGAAGAGCCCGGACTTAAAAAGTACGAAGTTTCCATCAATGAAATCATTCGTACCAAAGACCATGTTCTTTCAAAAGAGATGGAAGAACTCATCGCTTATGCTTCAGAGCTTTCCGATTCACCGCAGCACGGAGCCAGTATGCTCAGAGATGCTGACCTCAAATTCCCTGTCGTTAAAAACGAAAAGGGAGAAGATGTTCAGCTGACCAATGGCCGCTTTGTTCCTCTTCAGATGTCATTAAACCGTGAAGTTCGCAAGGAATCCTTTGAAAAGTTTTACGAAAGATATAAGGAGTTCGGAAACACCTGGGCTGCTCTCTACGACGGAGAAGTAAAGCAGCGCCGTTTCCACGCTAAGGCTCGTCATTACAACTCAACATTCGAAGCCGCTGTTGACGGAAATAACGTTTCCCCCGAAGTTTGCGACAATCTTATCGAGAGCGTACATCGCGGATTCGACAAGATGCACCGCTACGTAAGACTTCGCAAGAAGCTTCTCGGCGTAGACGAACTTCATATGTATGATGTTTACGCACCAATGGTTGCCGACTACGACGCTAAGGTTACTTATGAAGAGGCAAAGGAGCTTTCACTTAAAGCACTTGCTCCTTTAGGCGAAGACTATCTTGAGATCGTAAAGCGCGCTTACGCTGAGCGCTGGATCGATGTTGTTGAGAACGAAGGAAAGCGCGGTGGTGCTTACTCTGCAGGATGCTACGGCGTACACCCTTATATGCTTCTCAATTACAACAATACTCTCGACGATGTATTTACTCTTGTACACGAGATGGGCCATTCAATGCACACCTGGTATTCCGAGAAGAACCAGACCTTCCTTAACTCTCAGTACAAGATCTTCGTAGCTGAAGTTGCCTCTACAACCAACGAGATCCTTCTCCTTGAGTATATGCTTAAAAACGCTACCGATAAATCCGAGAAGGCATACCTTATAAACCATTATCTCGAGAGTTTCAAGAGCACTTTATATCGTCAGACTATGTTTGAGGAATTTGAGCGCAAGACAAATAAGATGGCAGAGGATGGAACTCCTCTTACCTTTGAGACTCTTTCTGATGTTTACTACAACTTAAATAAAGAATATTTCGGAGAGGATATGGTTTCAGATCCCCTTATTGCGTACGAGTGGTGCAGAATCCCCCACTTCTATTACAATTTCTACGTATATCAGTACGCAACAAGCTTCTCCGCCGCTGTCGCTATCGCGCATCGTATCCTTGAAGAGGGCACTCCGGCAGTTGAGCAGTACAAGAAGTTCCTTTCAAGCGGATGTACCGAAGATCCTGTCAGCCTCTTAAAGATCGCAGGCATCGATTTCTCTACCGGAAAGCCCGTAGATGAAGCTCTTGAAGTATTCGAAAAAGCTATCGAGGAGATGGAGAACCTGTAATATCAGGCTCTCTTTCCTCTAAAATGGTATCTGACACGGCGGCCTATAACGCCAAATGAACTGATAAAGTTTTGATGGTTGATCTTAGTAGCATCAAAGTGCAGGGTAAAGAATGCAAGCTGCATGATAGGCCCCTGGAGCGCAGCGCAAAGAATTGTGCCTATTCCTACCGGGCCGCCAAGCAGATATCCAATAAGAGTAGCAGTACCTAAAATCGCGATTCCGATCACGCCGATAGGTACCTTGGCTGCTCTTTTTTTAATGCCTACAAGCAAGGTGTCTCTGGGGCCGCAGCCTAAAGAAGCCTTCATATAAAAGAGCTGGGTATATCCGATAATAAACATCCCTAAAATCAAAAGAGCAATTTTACCGACAAGAGTGTCAGGAGTCTTAAGCAGATTCATATAGTTAAAAAAGTCTACCGACTTTCCAACTACTATAGCGTCTATCATCATCGCAAATCCTATTGGCTCTCTAAGTATGATATCGATAATAAGGATTGTAACGGATACCGCTATTGAAGCTGTACCATAGAGTATTCCAAATGTCTTTGACAGTCCGAGATTAAATACGTCCCAGGGCGCTGCTCCGATTCCCGCAAGCATCGTCAGATATATTCCGAATCCGTTTATAAATAAAGAAACCGCCGCTATTACTGCATTTACTGCGATTGCTCTTATTGTTTGATTTGATGATAATTTTTCCATAGCATTTCACATTATACATTTTTCCAAAAAAATGTTAAAGTATAAAATAGTAAATTCACTTGTAATGAAGAATAAATAAGTATAAAATAGAAATGTTTTTTTGATGGATAGAATTGCTTGTTTATAGAATATAAGGAGATACTAAAATGACAGGTAAAATCGGTTTCGACAACGACAAATACTTAAAACTTCAATCCGAAAAGATAAAAGAAAGAATCGGTGCTTTCGGCGGCAAGCTTTATCTTGAGTTCGGCGGAAAACTCTTCGATGACTACCACGCGTCCCGCGTTCTTCCCGGTTTTAAGCCTGACAGTAAGATTACAATGCTCACTCAGCTTAAAGATGAGGCAGAGATCGTAATCGTAATTTCCGCACAGGATATTGAAAAGAATAAAGTTCGTGCCGATCTCGGAATTACCTATGACGTAGATGTACTCAGACTTATCGACGCATTCAGAAGTTACGGTCTTTACGTTGGCAGCGTTTGCCTTACACATTTTTCAAACCAGGCAACCGCTATAGCGTACCAGAAAAAACTTGAATCCTTAGGTCTAAAGGTTTACCGCCACTATCGTATTGAAGGATATCCTTCAAATATTCCTCTCATCATCAGCGACGAGGGATACGGAAAGAACGAATACATCGAGACTACAAGACCTCTTGTTGTAATTACTGCTCCCGGACCCGGAAGCGGTAAGATGGCAACCTGTCTTTCACAGATCTATCATGAGTACAAGCGCGGGATCAAAGCCGGCTACGCTAAGTACGAGACCTTCCCTATCTGGAATCTCCCTCTTAAGCATCCCGTAAACCTTGCTTACGAGGCCGCAACCGCAGATCTTAACGACGTAAATATGATCGACCCCTTCCATTTGGAAGCTTACGGCGAAACAACCATCAACTATAACCGTGATGTTGAGGTATTCCCCGTTCTTAACGCGATGTTTGAAAAGATTATGGGTGAATCACCTTACAAGTCTCCTACTGACATGGGTGTCAACATGGCGGGCTTCGGTATCGTAGATGACGATGTATGTAAGGAGGCAAGCTGCCAGGAAATCATCCGCAGATACTTCAATACACTTTGCCAGAAGCGCAAGGGTGTTGCCGACAACGATCAGGTACTTAAGATTGAGCTTCTTATGAAGCAGGCAGGTATTACCGTAGATGACAGACCTGTCGTTTCAAGTGCAAGAGTTAAAGCTGAGACTACCGGTGAACCCGCTGCCGCAATGCAGCTTCCCGACGGACGCATTGTTACAGGAAAGACTACTCCTCTTCTCGGAGCCTCTTCCGCCATGCTTCTTAATGCTCTTAAAACATTAGCGGGAATTGATGACTCTGTAGAGCTTATCGCTCCCACAGCTATTGAGCCCATCCAGGACCTCAAAGTAGGACATCTCGGTAGCAAGAACCCCCGTCTCCACACCGACGAGGTCCTCATCGCACTTTCAATCTGCGCCGCTACTGACGAGAAGGCAGAGCTTGCAATGCAGCAGATTCAAAACCTCAAGGGATGTGAGGTCCACTCAAGCGTTATCCTCTCCCCTGTAGATACCGGCATCTTTAGAAAGCTTGGTGTAAATCTTACCTGCGAGCCCGTATACCAGAGCAACAATCTGTACCACAGATAATCATTTAAATATATACCGGATAATTCTATATGCCAGGAGGATCGTTCCATGAAGATTGATTCAACCGAAAAAACACGCAAAATCTTTTCAGAAAGTGATGCTCTTTCCATAGACAATGCTTTTCATACTTTTAGAAAAAAAGTATTCGGCTCAAAGGAACATTCTCCTGTTTATATTGTTGTAACTACCATCCTCTGTACTTTCTTATGCTATTTCTATGACATGATTTACGGTCTCGGTTGCCCTGATACATTAAGCGAGGGCGTCTTTATCTTCAGAAATGCGAACTATGCAACCGAGCAGGCTCGTTGGATGATTCGCTTTGTTAATCAATTCTTCTCGAGAAATATAGTTATTCCATTCATTGTTATAGTTTTTTACTGCACCTGTATTGGTATATCTGTATATATCATTTGCCGAATGACGAAACTTTTTAAGCCCCTGACACAAGTTCTGCTCACTGCTATGATGGTTACGTTTCCTATCATCCTTCATCATCTCGCATTTTATTATATGGGGCTCGCATTTTGCCTTTCTTTCCTTTTGACTGTTATTGGAGTTGCCCTTATTAGGAAGCGTAAGATTTATTCTGTAATTTTAGGTACTCTGTGCTTTTTAGTTATGCTTGGGCTTTATCAGGCATATGTTGGGGCTATTTCTGCTCTTTGTCTCGTATTATTTATCTACGATATGATGAATGAACAGAAGCTTTCATCAGCTTTTAAAAATCTACTCCTTTGCGCAGCGTCAGGAGTTATTGCTTGTCTTGTAAATATCCCCGTTTACAAACTCATGATAAGACTTTATCACTTAGATTCCTCAAATCGTGTGGATCAGTTTTCCATATCTTCAATATTCAAACACCTTGGCTTTTCTTTAAAACACTCCTACATCTGGTTTTTCTCCTTTTTCAAGGAAAAAGTATTAGCCAGAAGCTATCTTTATACGATTCTATTTTTGATTATTCTGATACTCTCTGTTTCTTTAGTTATTATTCTGATAAAGAAAAAACAGATAATTCGCGCATGCCTAACAATTGTTTCCATTATCGTCCTCCCTCTTGCTATGAATCTTTTGCTTATACTGATTCCCGAAAACGGTATGAGGGATATGCTCAGATACCAGTATGTTTACATATATCTCTTGCTGTTTTTACTGCATGATAAGCTTCCTGCTTCCTTAATCAATGTATTCCTAAAATATATTTCCTCCTTTGCGATCGTACTTATGCTCATAGGAAATATTGTTACCGGTACCTGTACTGCATATATGTATAAGTTCAGCTACGACCACTACAAGCAAGCGTTTTTGCAAGCTATGTCAGATGTAAGTAAATTAGACGGCTACACGCTAAACGAAACTACTATTCTAACGGGCGGAACACCATCATTACAAGAAATCTACGAAAGAAATCAGCTAATATTTAAGTATGCCGCAGGCGAAGGCGGACCCGTATTCTACTATGGTCTGTTTGGCTCTACCACATGCAGAAAAAGTTTTTTCTATGATTTTATGGGAATAGATGCAGGGGATTTATCCTATGATGAATTCCTAAATATCATTCAGAGTAAAGAATATAAAGAAATGCCTTTATGGCCGGCAGACGGTTCTATAAAAATGATAGACGAAATAGCGGTTATCAAATTTGAAAATGAACCACCTACCAATTAGAACTAAATCGTCAAAGTGTACTTTTCCCCCCTTCGAATTAACTACTCGGAGGGGGCTTTTAGTACAATTATTTAGTATTTTGTTGTTATAGGATAGTTTGTTTCTATCCAGTTTCTTGCGAGAGGAAGCCACATCTGTACTTCCGGTACAATCTCTTTTCCGACATTACCTGCAGTAAGCTTATTGGCAAGTCCGGTTCCATGACCGCCGTGAGGGAAAATATGAAGTTCCGTACTTACACCTTCTTTGCGAAGAGCAGACACGAGCATCAGGGAATTCTCAACAGGTACCGTTCCGTCTTCAAAAGTATGCCAGATAAAGCAAGGGGGCGTGTCTTTTGTTATATTCTTTTCGATTGAAAGAAACTCCGTAATAGGGATTCCCTTTCTCTCTGAAAAGCTGTCTGCGGTTTCAAGATCCCCGCTAATACACTTTGCGGATCCCGCGTGAGCAAACGTTTCAGCCGATATAACCGGATAGTTAAATATATGACCATTCGGTCTAATAGATTCTTTTACCTCACTTAAATCTTTTTCGCTGATTCCCTCGCTTTTTGCAATGATCTTTGCGAGAAAATCCTTATTCCAAAATACGCCAAGGCAGGCCGCTAGATGACCTCCCGCAGATGATCCCTGTACGATTATCTTATCTGTATCAATATGCCATTCTTCAGCACGTTTTCTTAATAATCTGACTGAATAAGCAAGCTCCGACAATGCAATAGGGAACTGAGAAGGGCCTGTAGAGTATCTCAGTACAGCTGTATGGCATCCCATAGCTGCGAAGGCAAGGGCCAGAGGTTCCGACTCGCGGTCGGATGTATGGTCATATCCGCCGCCGGGGCAGATGATAACCATTGGTCTTTTTTCTACTCCGAGATTTACAGAATATTCCTGAATATATGTATACAGTGCTGCATATTCTTCCGAACCCGGCATCTTTATATTTATCTTTTCGTGGATCATATTTATCTTCCTATAATTTTATTTGTAAAACAACTCCCCTGTAAGAAACAGGGGAGCTTCAATCTGACATATTGCTGTTATTATCCCTGAAGGCCTCTGGACTGACGGTCCATATCTTCAACGACAATATCAAAGATCTCGCCAAGAGATCTGCAGTACTCGAGGATTTTCCAAGGCTCGTTGGTATGGTAATGCACCTTCATAAGGTCCTCATCTCCGCCGCCTGCATAACTGTCTCCGACAAAGTTGTTGATAATGTATTCTCTGAGATCATCCTCATCCATCTCACAACCCTCAATAAGAAGCTGTGTGTCGTAACGAAATTCAATGCTCTGTTCTTCCATAATATCTCCTATCTGCCGATCCCGGCACCGGTACTTAATGCAGTCCGCAAGGATAGTTTTATACTTCCTTGCCCCCACGAGAGACATTCTACCATAATTGCCTGCCGGGACGCAACTTTCGTTGAAGCGACAGATATTTTTTATCAGTTATTCCCCAATAAGCATCTGATAACTTTCGATTTTCCTTACTTTCCCTGACTGAATCAGTGCAAATATGAAAGCAACCGTCACCATCCCTATTGCGATTATTATTACTCCGGGAACAGGAATATAAAAATTACATTTCATAAGTCCAAAGCCGCGCATAACCATTGACATGTAAGGATTAGCTGCATAGTACGAAGCAACAGAAAAAACAGCCGCTGCAAAAACTATGGAAGGCATAAAACTAAGCGCCGTCTGAAGTACAAGACTTCCTGAAGTGTATCCTATAGCCTTATAGATTCCGTAATCTCTGCGTTTATTGTAGATAAAGGCTTTGATAAGAAGGTAGAGTATCAACACAATAACCACCGCTGAAATCGAGCAAAGAAGCACAAGCATCAGTGTAGAAATATCTTTGAACGTAGTCATATTTCCTTCAAGCGTATCAAAGAAATTCATCGCAGAAACCACATGATTTCCATACTTCTCCAAAGCTTCATCCAAAATCTTTTGAGAAGCCTTTGCATCATCGCAGTCAAACCAGTAATATGCAGGGCTGTACTCAAAATCAATTAAATGCTGCGCAGCCTTTTCGCTCATAACTGCTTCTTTTCCGGAATTGTTGCAGGTCTGTACAAGGCCGGTTATAAGGTAACTGTGTTTTTTAGAGCCATAATCAAGCTTAACCTCATCTCCGATAGCATATCCGTACTGTTTCGCAAACCTTCCGCTGACTGCGATCTCATTGTCGTACTCCGGCAATCTTCCTTTGTAGCAAACCTCTTTGTTATTCATTTTTGTCACATCATCAAAAATATATGTAACAAGTCTGTCCTCATTGTTATAATTGAGGTTCAGCATTATCATACTTCGGATATTGGAAACATCGTTTCGAGCCTCAAGATACTTAAGAGCATCTTCTTTTGTCTCATAGTCAAAGGCAACTACGCCGCCGCAAGTTTCAAATGTAAGGATTCCGAGCTTGGGATTTCTGCTAAAATTCTCGTACATTAAAAGCGCTACTACGCAGACAAACATTAAAAGCCCGGTTACAAAAAAGGTTATGGTGTTTTGCTTCATATTTGTAAATAAGGACTTTAAAGCAAGGCTGATATTAATACCAAAAACCGACTTATCAAGTCGTATATGATTTCTCTTAAAATTATGGTTTTCAACGCCTTCTCTTAAAGCAACTATAGGATGTATCTTCCTGATCTTTCCTGCTGCGATAAGTGTTACAAAGAAGGTAAATAATACCACAAATACTACAGGAATAATGCTGCAGATCGGATTAAACGATACGGTATAAGGAACCCCCATCTGCCCCACGATTATCTTTGTCATAACAGGCATGAGGGTATATGAAAATCCCGCACCGATCAGGCTTCCGATACATGACAGCGTAATAAACAGGGCAAACAAGGATCCGATTATGTCTCTCCCTGTATAACCAATGGCTTTAAGCGCACCGATGGTTTTCATATTCTCTCTGATGTAATTCGCAATACTGTTTGACAGCATAAGGGCGATAACTACAACGATGATTATGGTAAGGGTAAGGAAAGAAGCAGCTAATATCAACGATAAAAAGGTTTTGTTTGATATAGTATCCGGCAAAAGCGCTGCCAGCGCGAGAGCTCCCGGATTTTGACTCAGTACGTCATTTCCTACACGGATCCTGAAGCTTCCCGGGTTTACGTCTTCCTTAAGTTTGAAGCTTATAATGATCGTCTCAGCTACAGATCCATCTCTTTCAAAGAGTTCATCATAGCTTTTATCATCGAGAATAAATTCATAATTTCCGGTATTGTTACATCCAAAGTAGGTTGTATTGATAAAGCCTCTTACACAAAAGGAGTACTTCTTTCCAAGGAGTTCGAATGTGTATGTATCCCCGAGTTCATATCCACCGGAAGTGTTGAACTGGTAGGGAAGATAGATATACCCTTCGGTTATCGATATGTCTTCCTTAACGATCTCGGTTCTGTTCATCTTAGTTTCAAAAGCAGCAGAATCGTAGACTATAAGTCCGGGGGCTACGTTTCCGTTTCCAAAGGGCAAAGATACATTGCTGTAACCAAGGCATCTGTAGGTTTCATACTTTTCGGTATCTGCCCCTAAAAGATCCTCTATAAACTCATCATCAATGCCGTCAAGGTCCTCTCCGATCCAGAGGTATCCGTCTCCTGCATCAAGTCTTTTGGCCTCTTTTGCAGCTGTCGGATAAGCGTCCAGGAATATAAGAAGCGAAACTCCCACAAGCATTGCCGCCATAAACATAAGGAGGAAAAGTCCAATAGAAGTTCCCTTGTTTTTTCTGAAATTTGATTTTGCGAGAAGTATTGTTTTTTCCATATTTACCACCCCATCGAAATAAGAAAATCGCTCAGTTTCTGGTGGCGTTCCTTATCACCGTGCACATATTTTCCGAGGTTACATTCTCCCGCTATCTCACCATCTTTGACGTAGAGAACGCGGTTTCCTCTTCTCGCGCTTGTTATATCGTGGGTAACCATAACAATGGACTGGCCGCTTTCGTTGAACGCTGTAAGGGCGTCAAGAACGTCTTTTCCTGTTTTTGAATTAAGCGCTCCGGTGGGCTCATCGGCGAAAACAAGTCCGGGAGAATTGATAAGTGCTCTCGCTATTCCGACTCTTTGCGCCTCGCCACCTGAGATCTGGGTGGGAAATTTATCCCATAGGGATTCTTCTATATCTACTGATTTAAGTATCTCCTTTGCTTTTTCCGCTACTTCCTTTTTATTTTTATTGGTCAGAAGGCCTGCTGCCATAACATTATCAAAAACGCTCATAGAGTCAACGAGGTATACCTGCTGGAAAACGAAGCCGCAATTCTTTCTTCTAAAGAAGGCCAATTCATCCGTTGACATCTTTGTAATATCTTTATCACCAAAGGTTATCTCTCCGAGGCTGGGCTTATCCATTCCCGAAAGGGCGTAGAGAAGAGTTGATTTACCGGCTCCGCTGGCTCCCATAATTATTGTAAAATCGCCCTCGTAAATCTCCATATCGATGTTTTTGAGGACATGCTGCATATTGCCGCCGCTTGAAAAAGTTTTGCATAGCTTGTTTGTTTTAATAAGTGTGTTCATTTTGTATTTCCTCCTTGCTATGCGCTAATAATACCTTTTCAATCCTTAAATGCCTTTAAAAAACTCTTAAATAATCCTTAAATCCGCTCCCTACATTTAAACGATCCTGATTCCGAATGTTACCGCAAAGCCTTTCTCCGGTCTTTTTATACTAAAGGATCCGTTCATTTTGTTTAAAAAGTAATCCGCAAGGTATAGCCCAAGTCCCGCTCCTTCTTTCTCTGAAGCATTACTGCCTCTTTTGTACTTTTCTTTTAAAAGCGGAAGCTCGTCATCTTTTGCTCCCGGTCCGTAATCGCCAATGGTTACAAGTAAATACTCTCCCCTATTCTCCGTCCTGACGTATATTTCCGTATTTGCATACTTGTATGAGTTGGTAAATACGTTGTCGAATGCCTGCTGAAGTCTTAGTCTGTCAATATAAACGCTGCAAGGCGGAATATCAAAATCCCCCGTTCTGTTTAGATAGTCGGAATTCTTTATCAGCTCTTTTACTGTTTCGGACTCGTATCTCGAAGGATTTACATCAATCTCAGTTATATCCTTTACACTGGAATGAAACAGATTGTCAGCCAGATTTGTTATCTGATCGGCTTTGATATTGATGCTGTTGAAAAGCTCCTTGGTTCTGTCTTCTTTTGTAAGCTCATATCCTATCTCGGAAGTTGACTTTATTGAAGCTATCGGAGTTTTTATGTCATGTGACAGCTTTGCGATCATTTCCTTTTTTTCATCATTGGCTTTTTTCTCCGCCGCTTTCGATTTTTTAAGCTCGGTCCGCATAAGGTCAAAACTCTCGGTAAAAGCTCCGAATGCCCGCCCCTTGTCAAGACTAAGGGGAATATCGAGGTCTCCTCCCGCCACGCGAACTGCAAATTCATTCATTTTTTTAAAGGGATCGGTTACAGTCTTTTTGATGTAAAAAAGGAATATTAAGATTAAGATCAGTTGCACAATAGATATGCCGGAGATCAAAGTAAATATCTGCCTCTTGATAGATTCAATTTTAGAGGGTATGTCGTTGTGAATAAGAAGAAGGCATCCACCGGATGCGTTAAGAATAGTATCGCTGTTTTTGATCGCTTCATTAAGACTTGTAGATACTTCTTCGGATGTTTTGTATATGAGTTCTCCTTTTTCGTCAAGTATGGAGTAGTTAAGTGCAGTGTTATATTTTTCTTCCTCTCCGAAGTTTTCCTTTACGCTCATAAGTACTTCGTTAACGGCTACGGCATCCTGCTTTGCCATATCAATTCTGCCTGCAAAATAGAAGGTCAGCCCGATCTCAAGAAAAATACTTATGGCTAAAAATACGATCAATGGAGTTTTTTTCATTTTGTCCCCCGGTCAGTTTCCTGATATAAATCTGTATCCCTCTTTCCAGACTGTCTTTATATATTCCGGGTTTTGAGGATCTTTTTCTATCTCTTCACGAATCTTTCTTATATGGACATTAAGTGTTCCGTCCGTAGTAAACTTATCGTTCCAGACATTGTCGAACAGTTCGGCTTTTGTGACAAGTCTATCATGATTGTCCGTAAGGTATTTTAGAAGTTTAAATTCGATAGCAGTCAGTTTCTTTAACTTGCCGTCAACAAAGATCTGCTTATTTACGCTGTCAAGCTTTAATATTCCGTCATCATAATCTTTGCCCGTCTTTTCATTTTCTTCCTGCTGATCCGCTGCTTCTCCATACCTCTTAAGGACAACTTTTACCTTGGCAAGGAGTACGCCGAGAGAATATGGCTTTTCGATGTAATCATCCCCGCCTATATTAAGGGCAATGATCTTGTCGTCATCGGTATTTCTGGCCGATATAAAAAGAATTGGAATATTTAACGTTTCCCTTATCTTTTTGCAAAGCTCAAATCCGCTTCCGTCCGATAAGTTGATATCAAGAAGAATAAGCCTAGGCTTTTCGCTTTTTAAAACCTCTTCTGCCTCAGCCCTGCTGTATACAGCCTTTGTCTTTACCTCAAACATATTGAAATATTCGCAGGTATTGTCAGCAAGCATCTTTTCGTCATCAATTATAAGGCAATCGTAATTCATCCCCGTCTCCAACAGTCTTATTTATATACGGAATATCCATTCTTACCTTTTTCTTTTGTTACATACAAAGCCTTGTCTGCCTGTTCAAAAAGCTCGTCCGTACTTTCGGCATAGTATCCGTGTGAAATGCCGATGGATAAGGTGATGGGCGGCTCTTTCTCCCCGGGCTTTGAAAGCTCTTCCTTAAGACTATCAAGCTTTTCTGTAATAAACGGCATCCTGCTGCGCTCGATATTTTTAAGGATTATTGCAAACTCATCTCCGCCGATTCGGCAGACATGATCAGTAGGCTTAAATGTTTTTTCAAGCGTTACCGCAACCCTTTTTAGTACAAGGTCTCCCACCTCATGACCCATAGTGTCGTTAAACTTTTTGAAATTATCAACATCGACAATAATAAAACAGGTATTCTTTACATCTATTTCAGGCAAAATCTTATAATAGCCTGCTCTGTTGTACACACCCGTCAGCTCGTCGTGAGTCGCCTTATAGTTAAGCTGGTTGATACTCGCCTGATTATCCTCATACATTTTGTTGTAAGCCTTGGCAAGAAATCTAAACTCCATGGATCCAAGATCGTCAATCTTTCGATTTTCCTGTATATCCTTTACCGCCTTGAGGATGGGCGTTATGCCAAGATGCATCGTTATGATCATCACTATAAGGTATATGATTACCTGAGCAATGATAAGCGTACGAGTGATACGAGTATTGTGCTGATATCGGTTTTCTAAATAGTCCTTACTTATCTCGGCGAGGCGGTCTATTTCGGCTTGCCCCTCATCCATATTTTCGATAATACTTCCCTTTAAGGAGTAGTAGTTTTCTTCAAAGAGCATCTTCCTTGCAAGAGCCATCTTTTCTTCTTTGGGAAGATCTGCGTCCTCTTCTTTAAGTCTTATTTTACGAAGCTCCTCCGGAATATCCGTGTAACCGTTGGCATCTATTACCAGCTTCATTACATAAAATTCCGTCTCCATTAGCCTGTTTGAACCGTTCATAGCCTGCTGGAATTTTTCAAGAGCTCCGGCGCATTCCGGATACTTTGCTATCTCCGCTAGAGCTTTATCCCGGCGCTTTGTAACGTTTACTTCTTCAAAGTAATCATTGAGATATTGAAGCTCACCGTTATCGGTAAATCTAAGCACCATTACGGTCAGATAGTCAGAAGCCTCTTTCAGCCCTTCAGCCTTTGTGTGAAGATCCGCGAACCCTTCCGATGCTGCGGAAAGTACTCTATAATTTCGATATGATAAAAAAGTGTAGTACAGAAGTGCTATTGATACAACAGCCGTCACAAAGATCATAACTATCTGAAGCTTTTTCAGAGAAAGTCCTGATCTGTCTCCGGTCTTTACGGTTTTGTCTTTTCCCATAGACTCTCGGTCCTCCAATGTTAGTACCGTTGTTGCAAAGCCTGTTTCATTTATTGTAACTACTTTTCCTCACAAACCTGGAAAATATAAAATTTTAAATAATAGCTCTCATCAGAAGCCCAAAGGATCGGATGATCGGGTCCCTGAGTTCTGAATTCTATCTGGCGAAGCCTCTTATGAACCGCCTTGGCAGCCTGTCCTATAACCTCGGTAAAGAGTTCCTGGGTCATAAAGTGGGAGCAGGAGCAGGTTGCGAAATACCCTCCGTCTTTTACAAGCTTCAGTCCCTTCATATTAATCTCGCGGTAGCCCTTTATGGCATTCTTTGTAGCTTCTCTCGACTTGGTAAAGGCCGGTGGATCGAGGACCAGAATATCGTATTGCTCTCCTTCGTCGTACAGTTTAGGGAGCTCATCAAGAACATTTGCCGCGCGAAACTTTACTCTGTCCGAGAGTCCGTTTATCTCGGCATTTTTCGTAGCTTGCGATACCGCAAACTCCGATATATCCAGTCCCGTTACATCAGCCGCTCCGGCAAGTCCCATATTAAGAGCAAAAGTTCCCATATGGGTAAAACAGTCAAGCACTTTAATATTTCTTTCGGGATTTCTCTTTGTACCAAGCGCGCCACTTCCCCCAACGAGGCCGGCAACAATTTGCTGCATGGCAAGGCGGTTGTACTTTTGATCCAAGAAAAATCCGGTCTTTTGACCATTTACAACATCGACTGTGTATTTGATGCCATTTTCTGATATCTCAACGTCAGTATCAAATTCATCGCCGATAAAGCCTTTGTGTGGTTCAAGGCCTTCCTTCTTTCTGACAGGCGCGTCGGAACGCTCATATACGCCCCGGATCTTTATACCGTCTTGTAAAAGGATATCTTTAAGTAAAGATACTATTTTTTCTTTAAATCTGTCCATTCCGAGAGCAAGACACTCTACAACAAGAACGTCAGCGTATTTGTCAACAACAAGTCCCGAGAGCCAGTCAGCTTCGCCAAATATTACTCTGCAGCAATTAAGGTCGCCCTCGTGCATTACGGTTTTACGGTATTCCCAAGCATTCTTAACACGCATCCTGAGGAAATCTTCAGTAATCTCCTGCTCCGGATTACGGGTCAGCATACGGATCCTTATCTTGGAATTTTGATTGATAAATCCGCGCCCCATCTTATATCCGTCAAAATCATGGATCTCTACAACATCTCCGTTTTTGAAATGTCCCATGATGGTATCTATTTCATTGTCATATATCCAGGCGCCGCCTGCTTTGATTGTGCGTCCCTCGCCTTTTTTCAGCGTAACTATCGATTCGCTCATTATTATCCTCTTATTCCTAACAAACTTCCCTCCCGCTCGTACTGTTTATTTCTTTTTCTTAAGAGGCTGCAGAGAGCCGTCCGGGTTCTTGACCTTGATTGAGCCAAGCTGGGCTGCGAGATTACCCTTTACACTGTCAATATATTCCCTTCGAAGGACCGCCTGCTCAGCCTTTTCCTCTTCGGTAAGTCCCTCGGCTTTTTGCTTATGCGCAAGTTCATTGATTCGCGCAATTCTTTCGTCCATGTTCATATACGATTCCTCTATTCCGATATATTGTATATCGGCAATTTTCTTTTCTTAATTTCTCTGTACATTAAAATACTATTTTATTATATCTGACAAAGTCGTCTCTTTCAATAAATCCGCGCAAAAGAGCCAAATATAATGCTATTATACTTGACTTTTCGCGCGGATTTCTATATCATTTAGTAGTTGGCGGGGCATGGCTCAGCTTGGTAGAGCGCTACGTTCGGGACGTTGCGCCTGAGACGCATTTTAGAATTTCATAGAGTTGTTAGCGGGGCGTGGCTCAGCTTGGTAGAGCGCTGCCTTCGGGAGGCAGAGGTCGCGTGTTCGAATCACGTCGCCCCGATTTTTTCATCACGTGTTCTAACTTTTTTCTAACTTTTTCCGATTAATTACTCATTTATTATATCACATCATGGAATATTATCTGTGAATCTTGTTATGTTTTGTTGTCATTCTTCTTTATATTTCTTAAGTGGAATGATTTCCTTCATTTTATCCAAAATCTCTCTTTTGGCTTCTTTCTCCTTAACCTGGGCATAAATCCTCAGTGTCGTATCAAGATCCTTGTGGCCCACCCACTTTTGAATGCTCTTAATATCCATACCCTGATGTACCAGGATAGAAACGCATGAAGTCCTCAGTCCGTGAAAAGTAATATCCTGCGGCAGCTCCGGCATATTATCTATCAGCTTGCGAAATGCTTTTGATGGATAATCCGGATAGTATAAGGATCCATCCGCATGTTTAAAAATATAGTCATTGTCATGATAAGCGTTACCAAAAAGTTCTTTGTTGGCAAGTTCTCTTGCTTTTAACTGTTTAAACATTTCAATCTGTTCATCCGTAAGCGGATATTTTCTTGTACTGGATTCTGTCTTTGTCGCATTCAATCGATTGATTGTCGTTCCTCTTGTAACAGTATGGTTAATGATCATAGTTTTATTTATGAAATCTATTGCAGACCATCTTAAACCAAGAATCTCTTCCCGCCTTAATCCGAAGAAAAGAGTAACATAGAATAACTCGTATAGTTCGTGATCTTTTATCTTGCTTAGGAAGAGTTGAGCTTCCTCGTAAGAGAAGAATTCCTCGCTGGCATTTCTTTCCTTAGAATTCTCGGCGGCGAGTTTCTTATTGATGACCATATTTTTGACTGGATTACGGATGATAATACCTTCTGAAACAGCCTCCTCCATTATGCCCCTCAAAAGAACCTTTGTATCCTTAACCGTTCTCTTCTGAACATGTTGCACTTCAAACATGCTGTCAAGAAAGCCTTCCACGATCACCTCATCCACTTCCCTGACCTTAACTGTCCCAAAGTACTCTGTAATTCTTTTAGCCCTATAATAGTAAGCAGAATATGTAGTATCCGAAACCTCTCTCTTTTTCTTGTTTAAAAACTGTTCCGTGAAATCTGCAACGGAAATGTTTCTGTCCACCGCAAGAGCTTCCTTATTTCCGACGAATCTTTTCCTCATTTCAGAAGCCTTTTTAACATTTTCCGGTGTATCGGAAAGTCCCGTTGTTATCCACCTTTTCTCGGATCTCTTGCGTCCGTTTATGACAGTATTCCGTGATACTACTATGTATAACCAACCGCTCTTTCCTTGTACCCCAGTCGTCCTCTTCCCATCTTTTTTAGGTCTCGCCATGGCAATCTACTTCTCCTCTCTGATGTCCATGTCCGGGTAAATAAACTGCAGCAGATAAAGCTTGGGAATACGGTATTTCCCACCTATCCGCATTGAGCGGATCTTTCCTTCGGCAAGGTAGTTGTAGACCGTATTCCTGCCAATCTGAAGGATCTTCTGAACATCCTCCGGAAGCAGAATATCATTGTAACCATCCAGAATATTCGCTATCTCCATATCGTTCCTCCTCTTTTTAATCCGTATTATTGCCTGTTAGGAACTTTTGTTCCTGTTCTGTTTTTGATTATAGGAACATTTATTCCTATTGTCAAGTATTCCGGAGTATTTTTTAGGAACTTTTGTTCCGCACGATATGTTTTATGCTATAATGATGCTACACGATACCAGATGATACTTTATTTGAGGTAATTTGAATGACCGTCGGTGAAACAATAAAAGAAATCAGACACGCATACGGGATCACACAGAAGCAACTGGCTGCTGCTACCGGTATTGATGATGCTACCATAAGAAAATACGAAGCCGGAAAACTCTATCCCAAATACAAAACTCTTGAAAAAATAGCAAAAGGACTTGGAGTTGAAGTAGAAGTTCTTACCGAAGGAGATTTAAATACGCCAAAGGCTATGCAAAAGCTCTTCAGTGTTTTCAAGGCATACTCGGGCGAATTAAAACTCGGATCCGAGATAAAGCAAGAAGTCACCGATGGTTGTTTGGACGAAGGTACAGTTTTTATATCCTTTGGCTCACTTCAGGCATTAATGTATTCTTGGTATATGAGATTTAAGGAATATAAACACATCCTGGAAAAGGCAGAAGCAATTGAATCTGAAGAATATAGACAGATGTATATAGAAGAGGCTGAAAAACAATTCAACCTCTGGATGTTCAGATATCCTGAATCAGATAATGATAAATCTTTGTTAAAGGTTCTTGAGATCATGGATGAAGCAAGCAATTTTATGGGTACACACCCTCTCAATGATCCCGAGCACCCTGTTACCGAAAAACAGAAAGAAGAGTATTCAAACGAATTACGCCGAATATATGCAAAACTAAATGATGTAAGGCTGTTCTAGGGAATATAGCTCATCTAGTCACGATCCAGAGTATATAGCTGTTATTTTTCTTGCTTCAATCTATTACTCCTAAAAATAGGGCTGCAAAAATGCAGCCCTAAATCGTTTCCACTTATCGATAGGATTCACCGCTTTAATCGTTCCCACTCACAGCAGGGTTCTCTGCTGATTAATATATACGTTCTTTTAGTGTAGAAGTCAATAGTAAAATGGCTAATTGGCATCACTTAAACGGCGTTTTTATATGATTTCATCACTTCCACTCATGCTCATCTATCCGCACAGCACTTACTATAAATCTCACATCTGAGTCGTAGGAGCATGTAGATAGTGTAACGATATGTGTTCCATCCTCAACGTCTATATCTGCATCCACATAGCTTCCTTGGCATATAGTATTCTCAACAAAATCCTTAAAGTCATCATCCACATACTTCCATGTGGTATAGATTCCACCGGTAAGAGTCCCGACATCCTTATAAGCAAATATTTCATAGCGATAAGCACCGGTCTCTGTAATAAGCTGAAAATATCTGTGATTTTCAAAATAGTCCTCTTCTGTCTTATACAGGTTAAGTTTTCCAAACATGGAACCATTTCGCATATTATGACCGTAGATTAAAGTATGTGCATCGTCTAATTCAGGACTGTTATTTTCATCAATAAAAATCGATCCTGCTGTCTCCTCTTCCTTCAGATAATTTCTCCGCAGATAATAATCATCACCGGAATAAAGAAGCGGATAACTGATACTTTCCTCATCTTCAAAATAAATCCATCCCACAATATCCTCGTTCTGCTCCTTTAAGCCCACCAAATCCACGTCTATGTCATGATACCAGGCATTAGGGTCATCTTCAGGCTCAGTCTCCAAATCACCATCTGTCTTTTTGACCAACTCCGACTCATCCGGCATACTTGCAGTATCTCCTGACTCTGATGTATATTCTTCCTGCAACACCTGTATTTCCTGTTCTTGTCTTTTCTCAGCACTTTGGATTCTAATTATCTTCACAATACTTATCACAGCAGCAATTGTAAGAACCACGCACACTAAAACAATTCCAGCTTCCCTTTTCTTATACGTAACCATATCCATCAGCTTATGGGAAATCCGAACTATCTGTTCTATTTTGTTTTTAAACGATT
Organism: Lachnospiraceae bacterium; assembly: GCA_017469945.1. Lineage (GTDB taxonomy): Bacteria > Bacillota > Clostridia > Lachnospirales > Lachnospiraceae > AC2028. The sequence goes on from JAFUFI010000033.1 coordinate 58,990, forward strand.
CATATCTATCTTTTTTCATGCCGCCTATATAGCAAATGGCCATGCCGTTTCAAGGCACAGCCATTTGGGTGATTACCATCATTTTTTTGTTTTAGTCATTTACTTTTTTCTTCTTTAAATAACCAAGAAATCCAAGTCCGCCAAGAGAAGCTATAAGAAGCAGATACCATACTCTGACATCATTTGGGTCTCCGGTCTTTGGTGCCCTGGACTGTGTGCTATTGCTACTGTTGGATGACCCACTGTCTGAAGAAGAACTGCTGTCTGAAGAAGAACTGCTGTCTGAAGTTGTACCGCTATCACTTGATGAAGGCGGATCTTTGTATGCTAAAGCATATGTTGAAAACTGATCTGTTTCAAATGTGAATACATGTGTTTTTTCATCGTAAATGCCTGTGATAGCTGTAGCCACGCCATCATGTACACGGATGATTTCAAAGTTCCTTCCACTCTTCCACAAGCTTTCAGGTATAACGATACTTACCTTTACATTTCCGTTTGTCTCGGTCACTTTTGTTGCATCGTTACTTCCAACTTTCTTGAACAGGTTAATATCAAGGTAAAGCCCAACTGTATAATCACCGGAAGTATTCTGAATTAAGGTCGTATCTGTCTGTGGTACAGAAGCACTCATATCCTGAATATCAAGCCACACATTTACACCCTGAGCCACTTCTGCATCTGCAAGGGATAAAAGGGTAGTCAGGTTACTATTGTTTTCAATCTTTGTTCCAAAAGGATTGCTTTCTGCTGTTGCCGATGCAGTACCGGTTATATCATTTACAGCGCCTGTGCTGATAGCAACATCATCATATGGAACCTTTGCACTTGTATCTGTGTTTGTATTCGTATTATCAGAAGAACCTCCAGATGAATCTGCCTCATAGGTATAAGTAAAGGTTGTGTCTGCACTTATTGTTGCAGTTGAAGGGTCAGTATCCCATGAACCTCCTGTATAGCCTAAATCTGCCTTCATTCCAGCCGGTACACTTGTTGGATTACCTCCACTTGCTACGGTCTCTGTTTTATCTGCGGTGCTGCCATCTGACCATGTTCCGTTGACCACCTTGTAGGTCACGTTGTAGGTATTCGAAATCACCGTTACACCACAGCTCGCGGTCACATCGTTATTCGATCTGCTAGTAGCGGTGACAGTCGCACCACCTAACGAGATGCCCTTGGCATAGATGGGCTGTCCAGCCGCAACGCCAGTAGTCGTTCCAAGCGCTACAGTGCAGCTACTATCAGCATACAGCTTCAAGGCATCAGAGTTGCTGCTCCACGTCACATACTTATCTGTGGCGTCGTTAGGTTCGACAGTAGCCGTAAAGGAGACCGTATCTCCTACAGTCAATGTAGTAGTCGTTTTGTTGAGAGATACACCTGTAACATCGACAGTGGTTGGGGTAACATATCTATAAACCTCGATCGATGTGACGCCATCCATATCCCAGTTTGTATCTTCTGTGCAGCAACCATCACTAAAATGTATCTCAAATGGTGCCTCGGTATCCGTGATAGGTTGCTTGTTATTTTGGCGGAATACGCATTTGTTAATAGTGTATCCTTCTTCCGCTGTAACAGACAGGGAACCTACATCAAAAAAAAGCCATCCATACGTAGAATCGTAATGCGTAACGTTTGTAGCTGTAACACTAACTACTCCACTGGTAGTTTCACTGTACGTAGAGCTACCTCCGAAGGTGAGGGTGGTTAGCAGTTCCTCGGTATTATCCGCATACGCTGTCAAGCTCATCCCCGGCATCAATCCCAACGCCAATACAAGGCTGAGTATAATGCCAAATAATTGTTTCATCTTATTTTTCATAAGCTTTTCACTCCTTTGTTTTTCATTTACAGCTGTTATGGTCGCCGTATCACCTTTGAAAACACATAAAAACCGTCGAACTTAACAGGGCATATCTGCCCATCAAGTTCGACGGTTATCCATCATTGTATATAATTTTATCCAAAAAAAAGCCGTAACTAGCCCATGCTCTGCTCTGATCTGCTCTGCTCTGCTCTGCTCTGCAAGATTGTAACATTCTTTGCATGGCTGTCAACTCCCTTCGTTACCTTAACAAAATTTATATCGGCTGTTTTTCAGTAATTATTTATAGTATTCGCTCCTAAAACAGTAAATATACTTATATATTATACCACCGAAATGCCGTTCTGATATGTATTTTTTTAAAAAACGAAGCTCACCGATGGCGTAATCGCGCAATTTCTCGATGGGTTTCTTCCCTGACCTCAAAGAAGTCCGGTAAGTGCTCTTTGATGTCATTTTCTATGTTTTCTCCGATATGAAGGTCATTTGCCACATCATCCACCGTTTCATCAATCGCTTTTGTATGATAAGTGTTCTCATTACAATCGGATTAATGTTACATGTGACTTATAAAATCAATGTCTCTTGTCTGCTCGTATTCTATCGCATCTAAGTGTTTTTGAATCTTAGTATTATCAGTGTCTGCTTCCTTTAATTCGACTGAAGCGTGCCACCACAAAGGCCGTATACATTTA
>JAFUFI010000034.1 GCA_017469945.1 Lachnospiraceae bacterium
AAGGAACTCATCAAATTCTGTAAACATTATTTTTACCTTTTCTAAAAAAACTAGACCTATCATTACATAATACTTTTCTCATATACATCTAAAATTTCCACATAAAATGCGGCTTTTATCGGCTATACAGATTCCAACGATGATAAGTATCACCTCAACCGTTCCCATTCCGTCCTCATCTCGTAGAAGGTCATTAAAATTTCTGAGTTCCATCTCGGTTTCCCCCTTTCCGTAAAAGTTGTAATAAACTTCTGTCAGCCGTCTAAATATCCATATTTGAAAAAGCCGGCAAAAGTATCATCACCATAACGACTACCAGCATCATAACCATCGGCAATAGCAGTTTGGTCGATGCCTCCTCCGTGAGTTTGCGACAGTTTTGAATCCTTTCGGTCTGTGCGCCCGATATTTCCTCACGAAGCCTTTCCTTAAGATCGGTGCCGCCCCTTTTAAGACTTTGCCCAAGATAAGCAGACACCTTTATGTATTCCTGCAGGCCGCAGCGGTTTCCGAATTCGCTGTATGCCCCCTCTTCGGACTTTCCGCTTTTCATTTCCCTGCATGTTAAAAGCATTTCATCATAAACCGGGTTGACAGATTCTTGCCCGGAAGATGCAATCTTTATAAAAGCATTCCTCACTGTCATTCCTGCTCCCGTGTAAAGCGCCAGCATTTGCAGGATTTCGGGATATGCTTTTTTCAGAAGCCTTTTCCTAACCTCAAGCTTGTCCTTAAGATCTTTGTCGGACATCCTGTAAATCAAAAGCGCGATGCCGATGGATGCAGCCAAAAGATAAAAACCCGTGTAGTCTTTTCGCCGGCTCCATGTTACATTTCTGTCACCGATCCTCTCCGGAAGAACAAAGACTTCATCCTCAGCCTTTTCTCTCTCTGCGCTTTTAAGCCCTTCCGTCAATTCATCAGCTATCTTTTCTTCAGGCGACAGGTTTTTTCTTGTCAGATTAATGTCATAGTTTTTCTCATACCTGTGACCCGAATAGCTGATAATCGCTGTCAGGGTTACGGCCGTATCCTTCTTTACCTCGCAGACCTTTCCGTCCACCGGCGATATAAGGTCCGGATCCGAGCTGAGCCATTCAATCCTGAAAGGTTTTATTTCCTCAAAGACTTTAAGATTAAGATCTTCCGTAACGTGATCAAGCGCAGGATTATTTCCCTGTATCAGTTTTTCGATTTTCTCAAAAGCCCTGCCGGCAAGCTCGTCAATTTCTTTTTCAGACATTTCTCTCGGAAAGACCGTAAGGTCTATCAGAAAATCGCCTTCGTCCGTTCCGGCATAAAAGCTAAGCTGCTTTGATTCCCCGCCCGCGGGATCTCTTTTTATCTCTCTATATCCGCTGCCTTCTGTCATTGACGCGATACCCGTAAGTGACGCGACTATAGTTCCGGCAAGAAATACCATAATTGACAGAGACAGCTTCCGGATAACATATCCGTAATAGGCTTCTTCTTTGTTCACACCCGGATTTAAAGCCGATAGCTTTTCGCTTATTTCACCTTCTGAAGATTTAACAGTCTTTTCTCGCCAATTCTTCAAAAACCTGCTCTTTATAGTCTCGATTATAAGCAGGCTCTGCGCTGCCGCAGTATCAAAAATGCCAATGATTCCTTTTCTCTTTCCGGGAAAGTCTATCTCGCGCCCCTTTATATACAAAACCGCGAAAACCAATATGCATATTGCTGAAAAAATAATCATCTTGCTCCTTTACATGCTGTTTTCCAGTGACTCCATAATCTTATCGCCAAGCTTGTATGCCGCCGCATACACTAAAAGACACACTGTCATGATCAAAATTCCCCTAGGATTTTTGTACAGACTGTCGAGATATCCGCGGTTGCTTATGCTGATGTATCCGATAAGCGCAAAGGGTACCGCCCGCATAATATTAAGTTCTAGCCTTTTTCCTCCAAGTATCGTATCCGTCTCGGAGCGGACCTCCACATCCCTGCCTATAAGCTGCGCCGCGCTTTTTATAGCCTCAGCCATATTCCCTGCGTTTTTCTTCGCAATTTCAAATACCTGTGCAAAGCACTCTATATGCCTGCTGCCCGAACGTGCCGCCAGATCAAAAAGCAGCTTCTCAGGCGGAATGTTCATTTTAAGACCGCCTATAATGATTTCAAGCTCATTAACGATCATCGATTTTTCACCAAACATTTTCACCATTTCCGTTCTGCTTTCTTTAAAGGCATTTTCGACAGAGTATCCTGCCTTAAGGACTGCTGCCACAGACATAATATTCTCTTTAAACTGCTTTTCCAGCTCTCTCCGGTTTTTCGTAACCTGCTTTTTACAAAGATCCCGAAAAAAGAGATATCCCGGTAGCGCCAGGGGAATCATTGCCCAAAAACTCCTGTAGAAAAAGAACGATACAAGAGCCACAACTCCAAAACTTTTTAAAACTGCTACCGCTCTATCAAGGGCGGAATAGTTCGGCAGGTGATAATCCGGCGAGCCGGAGCTTTCCCGTGTTTTTAAGATTTTCAACCTTTTCAAGTTCGCCAAGCACCCTCCCTTCCAGAGATGTTCCCTTATCAACAAACTTATAAAGCTCGGATGTAATGATCTCTCCGTTTTCAAATCCGATTACTTCGGAAATCTCAAGTACCTTTCTCGATCTGTCTCTGAGCCTTCCCAGATGAACGATGATCTCAAGGCCCGATGCGATCTGCTGCTTAATGGCAGCGGGAGGAATCTCAACTCCCATCATCACCATATTCTCCAGTCTTGAAAGCATATCTCTCGCGCTGTTGGCATGCCCTGTACTTAATCCCCCCGAGTGACCGGTGTTAAATCCGGAAATCATATCCCAGCATTCCGCCCCTCTGACCTCCCCGACGATGATGCGGTCGGGGCGCATTCGCAGTGACGCCCTTATAAGATCCCTGATGGATATTTCCTCACACCCCTCGGTATTGGCATTTCTTGTTTCAAGCCTGACTAAGTTGGCGATACCCTGGAGCTGCAATTCGGCGCTGTCTTCAATCGTGATCACCCTTTCTCCCTTCGGGATAAATCCCGACAGAACGTTTAAGAATGTGGTCTTTCCGCTTCCCGTTCCCCCGCTGATAAAAATGTTGTACTTAGCCTTTACAAGAGTTTCGAGAAAAGAGGCGGCCTCCTTTGAGATGCTCTTTTTTAAGATCAGTTCATCCATGGTGATCGGATTTTCGGGGAATCGTCTGATAGTGACGATGGGCCCGTTAAGCGCCACAGGGTTCATTACTATGTTTACCCTCGAACCGCCCGCAAGGCGGGCGTCAACAATAGGCGAGGCCTCATTGACAACCCTGTTGCATCCCGCAACTATTTGCTGAATAACGTCCCTTAGCTTTTCCTCGCTCTCAAATTTCTCGTCTATCTCCGAGAGCACTCCGTCTTTTTCGACGAAGATGTGATCACATCCGTTTATCATGATCTCCGTAACCGACGGATCGTCCACGAATTTCTGGAGAACATCCAGTCTGCGCAAGGAATCGAAAATCTCTTTTCTGAGTTTTTTGCGATCTTTGATCTTCAAAAAGTCCGCTTCCCCCGAAGATGTGATCACTTCGTCAATGACGTCCCAAACTTCCTCGTCCGAAAAGTCCCTGCGATAATCAATCATATTTTGTGCACTCTGCTTTAGCTTCGTGCGGAGCATAGCGTAATCCATCAGCAAGTCCCCGTTTCATACATCTTGTCTCTTACAAAATCGGCAATCTCGCCTCTTCCGAATTCATCCGGTTCCATAGGAATGTAGTGGAATTTGGGGAAGACGAAGCGCTCTGTTTTCTCGAGAATATCTTTGTAATCGTATCCCGCCAGCATATTTTCGTATTGGCTCATTTTTACTTTGGCGTAGGAATCCTCTTTGCAGATGGTGTATACCTTGCTGCAGACTCTGAGGATTTCCGGCAAACCCTGTATGCAGTCCGTAAGATCCATAACTACAACATCAAAGAGTTCGGATTCGCTTATCTTTGCCAAAAGATTCAGCCACTCACTCTCCGTCACTGAAAGCATATTCTGACCGTACTTCATGGGCGGTACAAAACTCATCTCTCCTATCTGCTTCACAGTCGTCTGAAGATGTAACTTGAATTTCTCAGATTCGAGATTCAAAAAATACACAAGATCCGAGAGATCCTTCTCACCGTCACCGGCTATAAGTTCCACTATCCCTGTGTAGTTTTCAAAATTCAGATACAAAGTGCTTTTCTTTTCCGCAAGAATCTCGCTCATCGTCATTGCAAATGTGGTCTGCAGGCTTCTCTTAACCGGAGAATAAATACCGATAAAGGTAGTTTTGTTTCCCGTCTTTATCCGCCCCGGCTGCTCTCCCGCTATTTCCAGGTAAAGCTGCAAAAGCATTTGCAGAACCGTTTCCGCGGGCTGATATTTATCTATGCAATCAAGATCGTCATCCCGCTTAAATCCCGACTCGCTCAAAATCACCAGCTTATCGTACTCAAGGTCTTTTATCGAATCCGAATATGCACCCTCCGAGCAAAGGATCATCGATATCTTTCTTCCCTGCTCAAAGCTCATCAGGTCATTTTCTTTCGTGTAGGCATGTATCTTCCAGGGCATCCCGGGATACTCCTTCAAAAAGTCCGACATCAGCAAAGTGTACTCTTCCTCTTTGTCGAACAAAATAAACAATGGTTTGTTGTTACTCATAGCCTCAGTAAACTCCTCCAAGGTGTAGCAATGCGCTGAGCGCCATAGGCAGACTGAGCACTACACCCGCTTTAATTTTCTCACGGCGGTCCGACATATAAAGCTCGGGCTTATAATTTCGCCCCTGTGATCTATAACCGTCCGTGGTTTTTTTCAGGTAAGTTAAAAAGTATTTAACTCTCTCCCGTGCCGTTCCAAGCACAAAGAGTTTTATAACGCCGATCGTTGCTGCAAAGACAAAGGTCAAAAAAAGATAGATGACCATTTCCTTGCCTGCGAAGAATCCTGCTGATACGCCTAACAGCTTTACATCTCCGCCTCCGATCATTCCAAGTTTGAAAAACGTAGAGAAAAAGAGCACTACCAAAAAGACTGTAATTAGATATCTTAAGATGCCGCTAAATGAATTCGTGTAAAAGAAATATACAGTTCCTGCTCCTATCAAACCCGCCGTCAGCTGGTTCGGTATTTTTCTGGTCGTGAGATCCCAAGCACACGCCAGTCCTAAAATAAGACACAAAAAAAACATTCTCCACCCCCGTAGAACTCTTTGTATAAATATTTTGTTTCAATCCGCCGCTTTGGGGATTATGGTGATGACCTATCACCGGGTAAGACATTTTACAAGGCAGGTCTGGAAAGCCGTCTTGGCACTGCCTGTATGAAAAACAATCGTGATTATAAAAGCCCTTTTTCAAAAGTGCAATAGGTATTTTAAAAATCAGCATTATTCACAAGAATTTGAGCATTTTTATGACACGCGCGACACTCAAAAAGCCGCAAACCCTGTATTTTCAAGGCTTGCGGCTTTTGTGAAAAGTGCATAAAAAGTATTTTTGATTGTTAAAGTTTTAACCTATTTATATATATGCGCAATTTGGGCATTATTTTTTTCAAAAATTTATGCAAAAAATCCTCTGTTCGGAGAGGTACTTAAGCTCTCGATCAGCTCCTCTTTGCCATAAGTCAGTCCGGCAAAAACGGTCTGTGAATTACCCATAACAGGTCCGTTTTTGTTCTCGGATGTCACCTTTTTGTAGGCATCTCTTAGCGGCTCAATGACTTTTTTTACGTTTTCAAGCTCCGTTACACTTCTTTTTGCACTGCTTATGCCGAGCTGTCTTATGCAAAATCCGTATAGATTTCTTATGTTTACGGCAAGTTCGTATTGAAGATTTAAGCTGGATAAAAGCTCATACAAGCATCCCTGTAACCGATGGATACCACTTTGGAATCCATCCTCATCCCCCGCATTTAAGGCTTCTTTTGCCTCACCGATATAGTCAAGCGCGATGTCATAGATAATTACCACCATCTCTGTGGAATTGGCCTGAGTAACGCGTCTTGTGTACTCCTGTTTCTTTTCGCTGTCCATCATCTATCCTCTGTGGCGATAGCGTTTTCGCCCAAAAAGTTACTGTAAAAGCTGAAGAACCTGAGCAGGGCGCTCGTTAGCCTGAGCAAGAACGCTCGTACCCGCCTGAACGATAACATTATGTGTGCTGTATGCCGTAGTTTCCTCTGCCATATCAACATCCATGATTCTGGAGTATGCGCTTGTCATATTTTCTTCAACTACGCCAAGATTATCTACTGCAGACTCAAGACGGTTCTGGTATGCACCAAGCTTACCTCTTACGCCGCTGACAAACTGTGTTGCGCTCTTTAATCTCTCGAGTCCGTAACCGGCGGTTTCCGCGGTAGTAACATCAAGTCTTTCGATACCGAGATTTCCGAGAGAAAGAGCGGGAATCTCAACTGAAATCACCTGTCCCTCATTGGAGCCGGCCTGCAGCCTCATAGGTCCGATATTTGTGCAGGTGATGTCAATGGACTGAGAAATGCTTCCGGACTTTGGTAAAATGCTGTATGCGTTGTCAAATACCATTGATGAATCTATTTCGAGGGTCATCTCAAAACCCGTTGCATCGGTTAAAGTTACGTAGTTGTCCATCATTTTGATGTTAAAATCCGCAGCAGTCTTTGAAACCGGGCTTGAACCTGTTTCTACGGTCATAGCGAATGATGTAACTTCAAGAGCTCCTGAACCGTCGGTTGCAGCCTGCCAGGAAAGATTGGTTATCTGATACTTTCCGGGGTCTACACTTGAATTGATGGTCGAAACTCTGACCTGAGGTGTCGATCCGTCAACGCAACTGCTGTATGCCTTGTAATCAAAGCTTCCGTCAAGAAGGTTCTGTCCGTTAAACTGAGTGTTTTTGGAAATTCTTGAAATCTCCTTCTTAAGCTCGTCCACCTCGTTCTGTATGATGCGACGATCTTCATCGGTGTTTGTTCCGGTAGCAGCCTTGGTGGCAAGCTCGGTCATACGATGAAGCATATCATGAATCTCGGACATTGCTCCGTCAGCGGTTTCAATTACCGAGATACCGTCGTTTGAGTTCTGTTTTGCAATGCCGGTACCCGCGATCTGGCCGTTCATTCTTTTCGCCATAGCCAGTCCCGCGGGATTATCCTTTGCATAGTTTATCTTTAAACCGGATGAAAGTCTCTGAATAGATTTTGAAAGCGCATTGTCGCTGTTAGTAAGAGTATTATTCGCAAGCATTGCGGATACGTTGTAATTAATTCTCATGGTGGCTCCTTTCAACAGACTGCAGGAAGGCCTTTGCTACCTGCAAAAGTATTCTACGTTCAGATCCATCTGAATTAACAACATCAGCATCCTTGCTTTTGTTTGAAATCTTAATTGTTTCGGGTTTTTTTAAAGCGCCCGTTCCCGTAACAAGAGGTATATCGCCAATCTTTAAATCCTTTAAAGATTCCTCCGCCTTTAGGGTTTCACCAAATATATCGACCGCTGCCTTAAGTTTCTTAAGACCCTTTTCGCCGGATAAAGACACATATCCTTCGAGATTTCCGGAAGAGAGCTCAAGAAAGCTTACAACTTCCTCTTCGTCCATCACTGTAGAAATCCTGAGGCTGTTTTCCTCTCCGGAGGATCTGAAGCTTAATCTGACTTTTAAAATATCCTCTCCGACCTCAAGAGGGATAATATAATCCCTGTCGGGAACATCTCTCGATATGCCGGACGCCGGTACAAGCAGACTCAGCTGTTTTGAAACAAGATTCAGCGCCCTGACATCCAGATACGTATCTGCTTCCAAAACCGCGGCCTTGCTTTCCTCGGAAAGATCCTCTCCGGCTTTTTCGTACTCGCTGTCAAAATCCTCTGAGGGGAGACTATCCAAGAGTCTTTTTGCTGTCTCTTTTATTTTTCCGGAAGGTCCTGGGCGCTTAGAAAGACGGCTGTACAGATTTTCGTCACCTCCAAGCAGGCTTTCTATCGCGAGAAGATTCTCGGCACTTACTTCGCTTCCGGACTCTCTTAGTATCTGAGCGCTTTCGTTTCTTGCCTTGGCTGCCTTTCGGAGCTCTTCGGATTCTTCAAGGTATCTTTCCGACTCGTACGCTGTAGCTATCTGATCCGTAATACTTTTAGCCGCATTCACAATCTCGCTTCTTCCGAAGGTCTCGTCAACCTTTACATCTATTCCGCGAAGTCTCTTTGTTCTGACAGCCGCGAGCAGATTGTTAAAACTAAGCTCTGCACTCTCGCTTAAAACGGTTCCGATAGCTGCACCCTCGGATTTTTCCACCTGGTGGATCAATCTATAAATGCCGATATAGGATTCCCTCTCTTCCGGAGTGATATCATCCTGTCTCTCAAGCCCGTAGAGGAATTCACTGTAGGACTTTTGCTGCGCTTCGTATCCGCCTTGATTCTTGTTCTCAAAATATGAATCAAGCTCGGCAAAACTTGTTTCAAGAGGATTGACGCCGTCTCTTATCATTTCAAGTACTGACGCAGGCGTCATTTTGTCTATAACTCCTCTGACAAGGGTATCCGCTGCAGTAATCTTAGAAACATTTATTTGGCTTATCTCCATGCTGTTATAGCCGAGAATACGGATTGCACGAAGGTTTTCCTCCGTGGTTTCAATACCGATCTCTTTTGCGAGACTTTCGATTCTTCCAAAGGCCTTTTTAATACTGTCTCCAAGGTCGCTCCTCGGTGCAGTCATAAGAGCTTCATAGCTCTCGCCCGCTTTTTCGTATGTATCCCTAAGAGTTCTTCCTTCTGCTCTGAATTCCGATACGCTGATATTTTCGGCATCCCTTGCGGTGAACATACCAAGAGCCGCTGCCGGCGATGACTTCATCTCGGCTACTGCCTGCCCTGTCTCATTCATCAGGCGGAAGTTTTTAACAGCTTCTTCGTATTTTCCCTCCTTTGAAGGGAAGTACTTAAGTGCCAACTCCTTTTCGGCCTCTTTCAGTTTTTCCACAAACTCTTCGATAGGGGCTGTGTCTATGAAATAATCGCTTTCAAGAAGCTTTAAATTCACTTCCGCTGTCATTGAAAGCCTTACTTCTTCAAGGAGTCTGCGTGAGCTTATATTTGACACTGCTCTCTCGCTAAAATAGTATTCCTCGAGTCTTACAGCCTTTTGTGCTATAGTCTCGTAATCCCCTTCGGAAATAATTTCGGCATCCATAGGTCTTATGCCGCCTTCTATTGCCGAAATAGCTGTGTTTGTCAAAACCTCGTCCGAAAGCGGGAACTGCATGCCTTCAAGGCGAACCGCTTTTTCAAGGCTCTCTTTAGTTACGGGAAGATCGCTTTCAATCAGCCACCGGGCCTTTGAAACAGCTTCATTCTCCCGCTGTTTTAATACTTCCGAAGAATCTATTATCCCCTTTATCTGTCCAAGCATCCCTGCATTTTGGGGATCAGAGAGATTAATTCCGCCGTCTGCTGCGAAAGCGCTTCCGTAACTGCTTTCTCTTCCCCCTCTTTCAGAAGCAGTTGCACTGTTTTTTGCCAGATACAATCCCCAAACAGATAAATCAAGCTCGTTTGCGATAAGATATCCCAGTTCTTTGTCGGAAAGCTCGCTCAAAGATTTTGCCAGCCTGTTCATTTCCGACACCTGCGTCACGTTGTCGTCAGACAAGGGGATATCCGCCTTTTCAAAAGCGTTTGCAAGACTTCTTGCAAGCGTCTCACTTCCCAGTACTTCCGCTAATTTCTCACTATCCAAAGAATCATTGTATCCGACTGTTACCTCACCTGATTTTGCTACTTCAGCCTTGATCCTGTCAATAATTGTGACAGTCTCGTCAGGATCAAGTTTATAGCAGTCAAAGCCCTCCTTGCAGGCTTTGGCGTAATCCTCGGCGGACATCATATTTGAGAGTACGATACGGTAGTTTTTATCGGAGACAGCATCAATACTTCCGGCCTCATCCCTAAGGTCGGTCAGGGTTTTTCCGCCTTTGTTATTCTCGCTCTTTCCGAGAAAGAAATCATTATTTTGCAAGGGCTGCATACTTCCAAGATCAAGCCTCACCCCGCCTTTAACGTTCTCCCTTTTTTCGGGCTCCTTAAGCAATATCTGTCCCTGCTCGGACTTTATATTATTGTTAATTTCGTGATTGTTAAAACTGATTTTCATATAGTACCCATTCCCCGATAGATTAACATATTAAAAAAGATGAGCCCTGACGCTCATCTTTTATTTCGGTCCGTTTTTTACTTTTCTTAAGCCCGATCATTTTTCCGATTTTTTCCGAAAGACAAAAGCCGCTATAAACGGAAGGAATATCCAAACCGGGTAGATATATCTGAGCTGTACCGTCGGTCCCAAAAGCAGCGTTGCAATATACATTATTGCAAACAGGATCGGGATTATCAGATCGTATCTTTTGTTGTACCAGCAGACAGCAGCCATATACACGAAAACCCAGACCACGTGACCGGATATAAATATAAGGCCTATTACCGGAATCCTCTGCAGTATATTATCCGAGTTGATCTTTTCAAGGAAAGTATAAAGGGGCGGTATGATTGAATCATGATAAAATCCGCATTCGTACATGTAACCGGCCCATTCCGTCTGAACATACCCGTGTCCCGGATTATCCTTACCGTATACCCAAAGGCACGTTCTGTCAGCCGCGTAGAGGTATCCCGCGTTCTGAGCCAAAAACGCATTGATGTATTCGTCGGGATAGTCCTTTAAAAGCCGGAAGTATGTGGACAAAGTTTCCTTTGGATAATTTACCGCAAACCATGTGTTTACATGTCTCTTAACAGGATCCGATATTAGGGGATCGTATTCTCTCCAAGCCTCATCAAGGATAAAGTTGTCGATCACTTCCATATCCCTTGGCTTCATATCCTGTACATTAAATACCGTACATCTGGCAAGTTGCTGAACAGGTATGCTAAGCATTTCCCTTTGATCTTTTTGAGTTACGTTCCAAACCTTTCCCGCGAGAGCTACCAAAAGCATGGATATAACAAGTCCCGTAAACGTTGTCAAAACCAATCTGAGATAGAATGTATGATCCAGTTTCTTTTTTAGAAGCTTAACCAAGAATACAGCAAGGATCACAAAAAGTACCGCCATTACGGCATATCTCGCATTATTTCTAAAAGCTATCGACACAATCAGATATAATATATAGAAGATATCCTCTTTTTCGGGCTTAAGTTCATTTCTCTTTTTATAGACAAAATAAACCATCAGCATCATAGCCGGAAAATAGGTTGCCGCAAAAAGAGCTGCCTTTGTAACCGAGAGTCCCATAAACACATTATATGGAAACAATGCACCGAAAGCAGTCAAAATCCAGTGCCAGACTTTTCCGCATCTCATCTTTCCCGCCAGATGGATACAATAAGCGAAAGCCCCGGAAAGACATAAAAGCTGAAACACAACGAAAAATGCCATTCCACTGTTGATATTCCCTATACTGTCTCCGAACTTCAAAAACAGTTCCAGGAGTTTTGTGTGAAGAACCGGATGGTGGTCGTTATAGGCGCCGTTAAAAATCTGTTCTACCTGAATATAAGCGTCGTAGGCGCAGATTCCGGGAAAGTACGCAAGGAAAGCCGGCACATACGAAACAAGTATGATCAGCCAGGAAAGGGAAGCGTTTGGCATGGGCTCTGAGCTTTTATCTCCAAGAGTTCTGTATCCTTCCACAAGCCATCCGTCCTCATACTTTGCAAATACAGCCTCCTGCTTTTTCTCGTTTCTGAAATGAAGGGCATATCCCATAAATATACCAAGTAAAAATCCCGGTATCAGACTGCCAAATAGTACAATAAGGCAGGTTAAAAGATTCCAATCAAGCCTCGGATTCTTCGAAAGCATAAATCCCGAGATCTGAAAAGCAAAAAATATTGAGTTTATGATTGAAAAGAGGACACAGCCCCTGTTTTTAAGAAGCTTCATTTACTACCTTACCTTAAATCTGTTATAATAACTGTGCTATGAATACCTTAAATCCAAACACAAAAAGTTCATCTGTTCCCGGCTTCTACCGTTTTGCGGATACATTCGGAAGATGGTTTTTCCTCCTTTTTTCCGCCATCCTTACGGTTACAGCCTGTTTTTCAACTGCTTTTATTACGGACATTTCCTCACAGATCGTTTTGTTTAAAACGGATCTTCCCTGGCCCAATGTCTTTATTGTTGCCCTTTTGGTTTTCCTTTTTTATCTCTTCGGAAAGCTTTTCGGGAAAGACAGCGCCCTTAGGGACAGATTGTTTCTTTTTCTTTCCCTTATCGTAATATTCGTACTCGGCTCTTTGTTGGCCGTCTTTGGAAGAAGCGTTCCCGCCGCTGACGGAATGACGGTTTATTATATGGCCGAGATGGCATCCACAGGAGATCTTAGCTTTATTACCGGATCGGATTCTTACCTTTCCTTCTATCCCCACCAGATCGGCTTCGTAACTTTCCTCGCCCTTCCGATTAAACTCTGGAATATGCTTGGAACAAGTCTCGATGCCTTCCATATGCTCAAGATAATCAACTGCTTTATGGCCTGCGGCGCCGTTCTTTTCCAGTACTTTACCTTAAAGAGAATCTGTCCGGATAGGTTAAATAAAAGCTATGTTTGCAATACTTATCTTTTACTTGTTGTCTTAAATGTTCCTTTTATAATGTACACTTCCTTTGTGTACGGAGAAATGCCTTCAGTCTTTGCGCTTTCCGCGGCGATCTATTTTCTCTCGCTTTTTATCGGCAAAGTAAGTGGTGGCGCGCTTATTAAGAAACAGATACCTTCGGCTATCGGAGTTATTCTCTTTTCAACGCTTGCCGTATTCTTCAGAAAAAACTGCCTTGTTTTTGTAATAGCTCTCTCCATAGTTCTTGTAGCAGAGCTTATAAAAACCAAAAAGCCGATCATCGTTTTAGTTCTTGTTCTAACTGTTGTCTGCTCCCTTGAAATTCTTCCGCTTACCATAAAAGTCTACGAAGGGATTTCCGGCGGAAAGCTCTTCTCCGGCGTAACTCCCACATCCTACTTCGCTATGGGTATGCAGGAAGCCGAAAGAGGATGCGGCTACTACAACGGCTTCAATTACATTACTTACGAAGAGAGCGGTTTTAACACGGACCTTGCCAATAAGATCAGCCGTGACGCAATCTTAGAAAGACTTGAGTATTTCAAAGAACATCCTGATTACACTATCAGATTCTACCTGAAAAAATACCTGTCACAGTGGTCCGACGGAACATATTCCGTAAGACAATCCACATGGGCTGAATCCGGAGGACGTATCGATCCGATTCAAAAAATCTATACGGGAACCTACGGGAAGTACCTCGTTAACTATTGCGACGCATACCAGCTTCTCATTTACCTTGGCACATTTCTTTTCTTCCTTCGCTCCGTAATATCAAGGAAAAAAGAAAAAGAGCCATACAGCTTTTCAGTGCTCCTCGGAATCATATTCATCTTCGGATGCTTTTTATTCCATATGGCTTGGGAAGCAAATTCCCGCTATATCTTCCCCTGCAGCGTATTCTTCCTTCCCTACGCGGCGATGGGGCTTTGCAATTACAAAACCTCATATAAGTAAATAAAGTAAGTGTAATCATATGAATCAAAGGTTTTACACAGCTTAAATCCTTTTGCTTCGGCCTCTGCGATCTCTCCTGCCGATAGAATAAACCGGCAGCCAAGATCCTTAAGGGCCGAAGTATTTAATTCCAGATTGTCGTAATGGGCGTGCTCGTATTTTGTCATAAGGCGTATTCCGTAGTATTCCGATGAAAGCAGATAGCATCTGTTCCCCCAGTTATCGAAGTATACCCTATTGTAGTCATTTTTCTCCAGCTCTTTTGCAATTACATTTCTGAATCTGTGTTTATACGAGAGCTCGTAGTTGTTCGAGTATCCGTCAATTGTGTAAAAGCCGTTGTATAAAGCTACGGATGGCTCTATTCCCAGAGACCCAACCCTGTATGAGCTTTGCTCAAGACCATACTCGTCTTTTATGAAATCTGAAACCTCTTTAAATTCAGCCTCACAAAAGAAATCATCCCAGGTAAGCGCTGTGGACTGTTTTCTTACAAACTCCATGGCGTTTTCTTTAAACTGACTTTCTTTAAGAACATAGCCCGCCGTGGGAAGAAGCGTTACCAAAAATACGACCAGGCCTATCTTGTACTTAGGGAATCTCTCGGTCAGGATTGCCCCGAAGAGCGTAAGAATCGTATACCAGATAAAAGGGTACAGCCAATAAAATCTGTCTACCTGAAAAGCTTTTATAGCTCCCGTTTTTCCGTTTAAGAAGCGAACCATAGGCTCACTGCTCATAAATCCGGAGAACAGTGCAATGAGAAACGCCAATGTAACTCCTATCGTGAGTGCAACATAATACTTGTTAACTTTTCTTGATGCTATAAATCCCACAATAGTCAGGAAGGCAAGTATAAATATAAAAAAGTGCAGACTCGGAACCGCGTCGGACCCCTTTACAAAAAGCTCGATAAACTTATCTATAAAATTCTCAGAGTTTAATATGACTTCGCTTTTATGGGAGAGAAAGCCTTTGTCCGGGTTTATTATCTGGGCAATAAGATTCTTGTTAAATACGAGGAATATTCCGCATAGAAGCGCGAACCCTCCCCAGATTCTAAATAGTCCGCTCATTCCTATCTTTGTCTTTTTGTTCGTTGCCGAAGCTATTATCGCAGCAAGCATATATACCGCGCAAACAGCGTATCCGCAAAGTACTAAAGATGAAAATACGCAATATAGGGCAATGGATAAATATGAAGCAACAAAAACTGCTGTTCTTCTTCCGCTGCTTTTATACTCTTTACTTCCGAAATCTCCAAGATTGTAAAATGAAAGAGCGACGAGAGGTATTCCCGAAACGCTTATTCCGTATACGGTAAAGAAAGGCAAAAGAGAGAAAAGCACCGCGCTGCAAAGACTTATCAGCTTTTTCCCGCTAAGGCGTACGCTCCAAAAATACATTCCAAGGAAGCCGATAAGCGTAATAAATAACTGATTAATAAGATAAGCGTATAAAGGACTAAGAAGCTTAAAGAAAACCAGCGTACCGTAAGACGGCGGAGTAAGTGCCTGAGCGGGGATTCCTCCTAAGAATTCGGGGAAAACCGAAGTCCCTGTAAACAAATATCTGCTTCTGAGGATATATGCCACAAGCTCTCCGTCAAGCTGTTCATGCACATCAATTACGCAGTCTTTTCCCAGGATAAAGAAGGGAAGATTCGTCAGGATTACTATAAGAACCCCGACAACAGGAAAAATATAATCCGTAAAACAAGAAGGGTGACGAGAATTCTTCTCATCACCCGGATAACCATTGCTTAATCCGGTTTTTGCAAATCTGTCTTTCTCCATAATTTACCGATCAAGCTTTAAAGCTAAAACAAGATCCCCCTTTTAATACTCAAAAACAAGCGCCGTATAAGGCGGTACATCTACTGTAAGAGAATACTTTTGCAGGCAGCAAGGCTGCTTTTCGGCCATAATCTCATTCGGAACCCGGTTCCCCCATCCGCCGTAAATCTCATCATCCGAGTTAAGTACAAGCTTGAATTTCTTGCACTTGGGCGCGGGAACAACATAGTTCTCCCACTTTATGGGAGTCATATTGAGAATAAACAAAAGCTCTCTTCCGTCGGACTGTGCCCTGCGCACCCAAGTGTAGATACTTCTGTCCGCATCATCGGCGTTCATCCACTCGAAGCCCTTCCAGCTATTGTCTATTTCATACATGCAAGGGTACTTTCTGTACAGAGAAAGAAGGTCTCTGACGTATGCCTTCATACCCGCATTGTTCTTTTCTCCAAGAAGGAACCAATCAAGTTCCCTCGCTTCGCTCCACTCCCTCTCCTGGCCGAAATCCTGGCCCATGAAAAGGAGCTTCTTGCCTTCATGTCCAAACATATAAGTATATCCGACACGAAGATTTGCGTATTTATCAACCTGATATCCGGGCATCTTATTTACCATAGAACATTTAAGATGCACAACCTCGTCATGTGACAGAGGCAGGATATAGTTTTCGCTTTCGTTATATGTCATGGCGAAGGTAAGAGCATGGTGATCCCCTTTTCTGTACACGGGATCCAGCTTCATATATTCGCAAAAATCATGCATCCAGCCCATGTTCCACTTAAAGGAAAATCCAAGACTCTCATCATCTCCGATCTGTCCCGTAACATGAGGCCATGCGGTTGACTCCTCGGCAATAGTAAGAAATCCCGGATATGTTCCTCTTACAACGGAATTCAGATGATGGAAGAATGTTATCGCATCAAGGTTCTTGTTTCCGCCGAACTTATTGGGAACCCACTGTCCGTCCTTTTTGCCGTAATCAAGATAAAGCATACTTGCCACTGCATCTACACGGATTCCATCAATATGGAATTCCCTGAGCCAGAAAAGGACATTGGCTATAAGGAAATTGCTGACTTCCGGTTTTGCATAATTAAAGATCTTTGTTCCCCAATCGGGATGTTCCCCAAGTCTGGGATCCGGATGCTCATAAATGCACTGTCCGTCAAACGCCGCAAGTCCATGGGCATCCGTGGCAAAATGCGCCGGAACCCAGTCAAGGATTACTCCGATTCCGTTTTTGTGGAGTTCATTAACAAGATACATGAAATCCTTAGGCGTTCCGTATCTTGAGGTCGGCGCATAGTATCCTGTCACCTGATAACCCCAGGAACCGTCAAAGGGATGTTCCGCAATGCCCATAAGTTCGATATGGGTATACTTCATATCCTTTAAGTACTCTATAATCCTCTCGGCAAACTCCTTGTAATTATAGAATCCGTCTTCTGTGCCGTTGGGATGCTTCATAAACGAACCGATATGGCATTCGTAAATAGCCATTGGTTGTTTATTTATCTCTTCAATATCTCTGTTGTCTCTGTCCTTGATCCACTTGGCATCTTCCCATTTAAAGCCTTCCATATCGGCAACAACAGACGCCGTACCGGGACGAAACTCCGCCTGATTTGCATAAGGGTCAGCTTTGTACAGCTTTCTTCCGTCCGCAGTGTGGATCAGATATTTATACATTTCTCCGGGACCGATCTCCGGAACAAACGCTCCCCAGATTCCTACAGGTCCCAGTTTTTTCATCGGATGTGAATCTTCATTCCAGCCGTTGAAAGAACCTACTACGTTAACCCCCTGCGCATTAGGCGCCCATACTGCAAAGTAAACGCCCCTAACTCCCTTTTCCGCGGAGATGTGAGCCCCGAGTTTTTTGTAGATTTCGTAGTGCGTACCGTTCCCAAACAGGTACTGGTCATCTTTTGAAATCTCGACCTTCGCGGTTTTGGTCGCTTTAGACTTCACAGCTTTTTCCTTAACAGTTCCCTTTACTCTTGCCATCTCTTTCCCCTTTATCTGCTTAACCGAAATCCTTTTCCCCAAGGATTATCATGTCCTTATCATCATAACGTTTGCCCAAAAGGACATCGAAGAAATGTCTTGCTGATTTCTTCCGAACGTTATTAATCGCATTATCAACGATCTCTCTGACTTCCACGATGTTAACAGAGTGTGTGGCTGTTTGTCTTAAAGTTATCTGAGTATGAAGCGCCAGCATACCCATTTCATCAATGGAGTATTCTTTCTCGTACGCATACTTGACAGCAAAATCAGCAAGCTGTTCCGCGGTAAGAGGCTTTAAGTTCATCTTTACCGTAAAAAGATCCTCAAGCTTTGGCGCACGCGCAAGAAGCTTTTCAATACTTCTCTCAGTGTCGATCAGGGTGACGATTATTCCAAGATTCTCGGTATCAAGGCTCTTGTAGAGATCATTTGCCGTCTCGGTCGACATCTTGCCTGCTTTTTCAATGATAAGTCCGCCGCTTGCGAGCTGCTTTACAACGGTTGCCATCTTTTTATTGTTTAGCTTATCTCCGCCGATTCTTGCAACCTTTCCGGAGAAGTTGCTGTCAGTCTGTTTGATGTCCTTCATAATGGCTGTGGCAAGATCGGATGTATCATTGCCATCTCCGCCTGTAAGGATAATATTTCCGGAGTACGAAGCCATCGTTGTTCCGTCGAGGATTCCCACAAGCTGCTTTCTTGCCGACTTACTCTGGATATAAGGACCAAAGAGTTCATTTTCTTCCTTTGTAAGCTCTCTGACATCCACATCGTCATCATCCTCGGGAGTCTCGGCTTCCGCCTGCTTCTTGGCTTCTTCGTGCTTCCTCTCGTAGAACTCTTTTGTACGATTGGTAGCCGGAAGCTCTATTGTCTCCCTTGTGGGATAAATGTCAAAGACATCGGAACTGGGCTCAGCCTCTGATTCTGCCTCGTCCTCAGTTTCCTCAGCATCCGTTTCCTCTGTGGCGGGCGCTTCTGCTCCGTCGGCTTCTTCTACACCGCTTTCATCATAGGTTTCACCTTCGTATGCGACGTCATAGCCTTCGGACTCGTAATATGCCGCCTCGTCCCCCTCTTCATAGGTTTCTCCGGAGTAACCTTCTTCGAAAGTATCCTCGTATGTTTCTTCATAAGCTTCGGATTCTTCCTCGCAAACTTCTTCTCCGGGCTCTACGTAAGTTTCTTCAAAGGTTTCTTCTTCAGACGCGGTATAGTTTTCCTCGGAATCGCTTATCTCTTCGAGTTCCTCTACCTCGTCGGTATCTGTTATTACGTCGCTTGCATCTTCGGTCTCCGCGGCGGCTTCTAATCCTGCCTCCACGGCCAAACCGGCTGCTTCCTCAATAGCAGCGCCTGTTAACGCTCCTGCTACCTCTGCACCTATAGCAGCTTCTGCAGCTTCTGAAGCTCCCGCTACCGCTTCAACGGTCGCTGCGGCCTCTTCGGCTTCCGCATCCATCATAGCAGCAACTTCTGCTCCCATAGATGCATTGTCGGGAATGAATGTATTTATAACTATATCGCTGCTTTCTATTCCGGGATGTGCCTCATCCTTGTAATCTTTCTGCTCAGATTCCTTTTGAAGAGTTTCAAGAACACCGTTAAGCGCTGCAGCCTCAAACTCATCGAAGAGCTCGCCGGTCTGCTGCTTAACCTGCTCGTGGTACTGTTTGCGGTTAAGCTCTTCGTGCTCCCTCTTCATCCGGGCCCACTCAGCCATAACATCATTGATATTAAGCTGTCCCGTGATCTGCTTATCTCTTGAAGGAGCTTCAGGCACAACAAATCGTATCTGTCCGTCTCCCTCCTGGGAAAGAACAGTTGCAATCTGCTCAGGGGGCTGCGCTGTCATAGCTTCTTCTCTGACTTCCTCTGCCTCCTCATCAAGCTGATCCGCAACCGCGCCGGGATCCATTGCCACGGTGTCATATACAAACATAGGCTCGAGAACTTTCTTCTTGAAATCGTCCTCAGGCTGTTCTTCCTTTTTCCGAAGTCTGTCCGCGACCGCTCCCAGATACTGGGTATAATCTGCCGCAGGCTCCTCGTCGAAATTGTTCTCGGAGATTTCTTCCTCTACAGCCTTGTCCCAGGCGTGGGGATCGAAGTCGATATGCGGAGGGATGTCGTCATCCTCGGATCCGGGAATCTCTTTTGTATCCGACTGCAAAACAGTCTGTTCATCAAATCCGATGATCTTCTTTGTATCTTTCTTGGCGAAAAATCCTTCATCTCCCATCATAGGAAGAGTGGTGGTCACGCCGTTTTCAAGAACCTGCTGAACGCCTTGGGCAAGGGCCTGCTGAAGATTGATGGTATTGTAATCTCCGACATCAACAGTCTTTACGTTAATTTCGGGCTCGGGAACATTTCCCTTGTAAACCTGGGTATGTCCGAGAGATAAAGCTACAGCCTCGTCGAGAGGAGTGACTTCTCCGATGGGAGCGCCTCCGCCCTGCGAATATATATCGGGAATAACCTTTGTCTCTCCGCCGTCTGCGGGGGCCTCTTGATTTCCGGATACCGCCTGGGGATTCCAAACCGTAGTTGCGGCGCCGGCTGCGTTTGAATTTCTCTTGCCTTCCCATCTGCTGTCGGATACGACGGAATCTATACGATGGTTGTATAATTCCTGTTGCTTTTCATCGAGAGGCTGGTGAAGCATCTTAAGCTCCATCGCCATATCAACATACTTGCCCTCTCCAAACCAGCTTATAAGCTCGTCGCACTCTTCAACGCACTTCGTTGCAAGACCGACTCTGTGGTAGAGATAAGCGAGGGTGTATGCCCACTTTTCTCTGTAGTCGCGCTTTTTAAGCTCTTCGAGTACCTCGATCCTCTCCTCCAAAGAAACTTCCTGCGCAACGTAAACTTTATACTGAAGAATATACTTGCGAATGTCATTGCCCGCTACCTGACAAAACTCCTTGTAGGTAGAGATGGCTCTGATAGTGTCCCCCGTACTTAAATAGAGTTCACAGAGAGAGTAAAGAATATCTTTTCCGCCGGGATACCTGTCGTAAGCGAGCTGTAAAAGCTCGATGGCATCCTCGTAACGCTTGTTTATCTTATACAGATCGCTGATGGTACACAAAAAAGTAGACTTTTTAACTCTACTCCAGTCTATCGTATCAGCTATTTCTGCAGCTTTTTCATATTGATTAGCGGCTATCAGGTCCCTAATTTCCTGCGCCCTGACTTTGTACTCATATTTATCCATGAATAAAACCTCGGTCAAACCACAATATATGTCCCCACAATCTCTGAAATTATACCATAGATTGTGGGGACATGTCTATATTCTTACTATATTATGGGGCCTGATTTGTTACAGAAATATTACACGAAAATTCTTTAATTTTTTTAGCAAAATTACGACTCCGCTCTTTACATTTTCCTTCTTCTCGCCCAGATAACGATACCAGTAACAATAAGTCCGATGGGAAGGATCAAAAGAGTTACCAGCGCGGAGATAAGTATATCAAACATCGTTGTCGATAAATATCCCAGATCAAAGCTCTTTGAAGGTATTGATATCGCGTTTTCCTTGTCAGAATACTTTCCTACTGTGCTGATAAACACCTTTCTGTTGGCATTGCTTACCATGCTGTCCGCCGCGTCCGTAAACATCGTCACAGAAGAGAACACTACCATCTCGGCAGCTTTTTCTTCGCCGCCCTCTTCTTCGGAAGAAAACGTTTTGACGGCGCTAACGCCAAGTACAAAGGGTCCTTCGATATCGCCCTCCTTACGCTCCTCGGTAGTCATACCCGTGTAATCCTCGCGTAAAAATGCCGAATCTGTAGAAGAGAGGAATACTTCCGTAGTAACATCTTCGCTTTCCTCGTCAAGAACCTTTACTCCAACGTTATACGGAACAAAAAGATTGTAACCCGCTCCGTATACTTCCGCCGTCTGATCCGAGAGAAGAATAGTAGGGATCTCGTACATCTTAGATCCGTAGTAATGCGCCGAATCCTCCTCAAGAACGATTCCGGGTATCAAGGAAAGATTCATATATTCCATAAGTTCGGACAAGTTTTCCTGCACCTCTCCCGTAAGAGTCAGGGCAAGGATCACCTTTCCGCCTCTGTCCAAATAGCCTTTAATCTTTTCCAGATCGTCATCAGAAAGGTCCCCTGTGGGTCCACCGATGTAAAGGCAGGCGGCGTTCTCCGCCACTTCGGTGACATTCATCAGATTGAGAGATTCATACTCAATATTTGCTTTGCTTAAAGCGTTTTCATAGGCTTCATCAAGGGGAGTTTCCCCGTGACCCTCCAATACATAGATCACAGGCATATCGTCTGAGAGACAATAATCAATCGCTCCCGTGATCTGACCTTCCGCATCGTATCCGACTACATCCGAGTTGTAGCTGTAGGTTGAATAATCCATACTGTAGCTTTGCTCGTAAAGGTCATTGTAATCTACCACCTTGCTTCTCTTACTTCCCGAAACAATAAGACTTCCCGAAGAGGGCGCCGTATCCGTATATCCCGCGTAGAATCTTGGATTAACCGATGGATCGACGTAAGTTACACTTATATTGTCCGAAAGTGCATCATATATGCTTAATGTCTTGGCAACGGATTCGTCGTACCCGTTTTCGGCGGAAAGAACGTAAATATCGATTTTCTCATTTAGTCCTGCAAGATATTTCTTTGTGTCCTCCGTTAATGAGTACATCTTGTTTGTCGTAAGGTCCGCAGTAAGGTATTTGTCTGCGAATTTTTCTCCGCCTATATTTATTAGGGCAAATGCAGCTATCGCTATCACAACAGATCCAAGACTTACGGATGAGCGCTTAAGCTGCTTTTTGGAAACGCTGTATCTTCTCTTTTGGATCGACCTCACGGTTAAAAACACAAACAGCGCAGCGAGGGAAACAAAGTAAATAACCGGGCTTGCCTCTAAGGTTCCGTCCATAAAAGCTTCAAACCGTTTTGTCAGGTCATAGAATCCGAGGACCTTTGTTACGATATTTCCGCTTGACGAAATGATCGTGCAGACAGACTGCATCATATAGCCTAAAAACAAGGCTACAAAGGAAACGACCGCCGCGATTATCTGGTTCTCAAAAAGAGATGAAACAAACATGCCGATAGCGATAGATGCCGCGCCGAAAAGGAAGTAACCAAATAGCGCAAGATAGCCCTCGCCCCAGCTTATCTGCCCAAATCTGCTCATTACTACGGGGAAAATGCAGCTGACCGCGCAGGGAATCGCAAAAACCGTAAGTCCGGAAAGGTACTTTGCCAGAACAATCTTAACTACAGAAACCGGCGCTGTAAGTATCAACTGATCCGTCTTATTTTTTCGCTCCTCTGCCAGCATACGCATGGTTAATATCGGGACGCTGATTATCATAAGAACGCCGCAGCTTTGAACCGCATATTGAAAATACGGATAATCGTAGTACATGTTATAAACAACAAAGTACAGTCCCATCAAAAAGATATTCGCCGCAATAAAAAGAAATCCTATCACGGTATGAAAATATGCACGCAGCTCACGTTTATATATAGCAAGCATTACTCTTCCTCCTTTGCGGCTTCGTCACTTTCAGTCAGCTCAAGGAAAATATCTTCAAGAGATCTTTCCTTTTTCTCCATACCGATAACCGCAATCCTGTTCTCAGAAAGCTTAAAACTAAGCTCTTCCCTTACATCCGCCCCGTCTTTTGCAGACACAAGGATCTTAGCATTTCCGGACTCGTCCTGTCCGGAAAAGGCAGCTGATAAAACCTGTGGCATCTGCTTTATGATATCCAAAGCAGTCTCCCCGCTTCCGATAACTGTAATCTCGATTCCCCCGGCATCTCCCATCATAGCGGAGAGCTCTTCGGGAGATCCGTCAGCTACAAGCTTTCCCCCCGAAAGGATAAGGATATGATCGCAAACTGCGCTTACTTCCGACAAGATATGGGAACTCAGAATTACCGTATGTTCCTTGCCCAGCTCCTTTATAAGGTCTCTGACCTCTATAATCTGTCTCGGGTCAAGGCCAACCGATGGTTCGTCAAAGATCAAAACCTCGGGATTTCCAAGGATTGCCTGCGCCATTCCGACTCTCTGTTTGTAACCTTTGGATAGATTGCGTATCAGGCGTCTACTCATATCTGTGATGTTAGTTTGCTCCATCACCTTTTCTACCGCTTCTTTTCTCGAAGAGCTTTCAACCTTTTTAAGCTCAGCGACAAAATCAAGGTATTCCTTTACAGTCATATCCGCGTAAAGAGGCGGCAATTCGGGAAGATATCCGATCATAGCCTTCGCCTTCTCGGGCTCCTTCAAGATATCAACGCCGTCTATCAAAACATCGCCGTCTGACGCAGCCACATAGCCTGTGATCATATTCATCGTTGTGGACTTTCCCGCACCGTTCGGTCCAAGGAAGCCGTATATCCTCCCCTTTTCTATCCTGAAAGAAAGACCATCCACGGCGGTATGATTTCCGTATTTTTTTGTAAGATTCTTAACTTCTATCATTTTAATCGCTCCTCCAAGTTCATCATTTTGAACTTTCCCTGCGTAGATTTAGTGATGTAAATGTGAAAATTCTGTGAAAATAGTTTTTTACTTCCACATTCAGAACTCCGCTTAACCTAAATAGATCAAGCGGAGCTGTTAATAACTCTATTTTCTTTTATAAAAGATTGCTGAGAGCCGCGAACTGCTCTAAAGTAAGGGCTTCTCCTCTGATGGTTTCGGAAAGTCCCATCTTCGCAATCGCATTTTGAACATCTTCCTTTGACGCCTTTATTTCCGGAGCGTTTGAAAGCCCGTTAACAAGGGTCTTTCTCCTTTGGTTAAACGAAGCTCTGATAAGCGCAAACATTTTCTTCGGATCTTCGACCTCAACGGGAGGCTTTGGATATCTTGTAAGCCTGATCACAGCACTTCCCACGTTAGGACGAGGGATGAAGCAGTTGGGCGGCACATTTGCAACTATCTCGGGCTTAGCGTAGTACTGAACCGCAAGAGACAGCGCTCCGTAATCCTTAGTTCCGGGTCCGACCTGCATACGGTCTGCAACCTCTTTTTGAACCATGATGGTAATATTATCAAGAGGAACTCCGCTCTCGAAAAGCCCCATTATAATGGGGGTAGTAATATAGTAAGGCAGATTTGCCACGACTTTTATGGGCTTTCCGCCGTTTTTCTCCTCGGCAAGGGCCGCTATATCGACCTTAAGGATATCCTCATTAAGGATCGTCACATTATCGTATTCCGACAGCGTCTCCTCGAGAATAGGGATAAGGTTTTTATCAATTTCAACCGCAACCACTTCTCTTGCTGCCTCCGCAAGATACTGCGTCATCGTTCCGATACCCGGACCTATCTCTAAAACAAGATCGTCCTTTGTAACGCCTGCTGCCGAAACGATCTTATCAAGCACATGTGTATCGATCAAAAAGTTCTGTCCGTACTTTTTCTGAAACCTGAAGCCGTGCTTTTGTATAACATCTATTGTATTTTGGGGATTTCCCAAATTCGCCATTAATAAATCTCCTTTGCTTGGAATCGCAATCGTTCCTACTTCCAACTAAGCCTATGGAGTTCTCCGGTTTCCTCGAGGCCCGCAAAGCCCTGCTGTCGTAACGCTTCATATAAAACGATGGCTACAGAGTTTGAAAGGTTGAGTGATCTTATCTCTGGGCCCATAGGGATACGGATGCAGTGAGGCTCATCTTCTACGAGAATCTCCTCCGGGATACCGGCGCTCTCCCTTCCGAACATAATAAAATCATCGGGTCCGAACTTAACATCAGTATAGCATCTTTTTGCCTTGGTTGTCGCCATCCAAACAGTAGCCACGGGATTTTTTTCCTTAAAATCCCTGTAATTGATATATCGGGTCACATCAAGCTTTTCCCAGTAATCCATACCCGCCCTCTTTAATTCCTTTTCATTTATCCTAAACCCAAGAGGCTCGATAAGATGAAGAGAAGTATTTGTTGCTACGCAGGTTCTTCCGATATTTCCTGTATTTGCCGGAATCTCCGGCTGATGTAATACTATATGCATATTAATTCCTTTTCTATATAAAAAAAGCAGGTACAAAGTCCCCTGCTCTTTAGCGCTTCCTGCGAGAATCGAACTCACAACTGACCCTTAGGAGGGGCCCGTTATATCCATTTAACTAAGGAAGCATTAATTCCCGGCTGAGTACTTTACACCCGGCAAATGACTTACATCAGGTCATCGGGATAATTGATATTGCCCTGCAGCCAGATGACTCCTTTGAATCTCCTGCCTACCTGTGGCTCACCAAACAAATCTATTATATTGATGGCAACATCAAATGTCAAATCATTACAGCAAATAGTAAGGATATAAATTTTTTCATCCGTAATGTGATTTGTCACAAGACGGAATGCCACGATGTCTCCGATGATGGCGTACTGGTCACATTCCACTCCGTAAGGCATAAAGCTGGTATCAACGATGGAGTAGACATCCTCGTTTTTAATCCTCTTGGAGATAGTGTTGTAAGTATCCATGTCCTCGAGAGTAAGGGTCTCTATCGCTTCTTCATCCCCGTTTTTGGCGGCGGCAAGAAGCTTAGCTCTGTCGATATTGTCGTTTTGGGATGCGCTCTTTTCATCCGCCTTGTTTATGGGAATAAGGATCGACCCCTTCACGGAAAGACCCGAAAAAGTCACGCTCGTGCCCTTTATAGGGAGCTTACCCGTAGACTGTGCCTTGATATAAGGTATCTTATTTTTAAGATAAAATATGATGGAAATCCCAACCTTAATATCGTCGCAGACCCCGGCGAAAGAATCCTCCGATGCATGCTTCTCAACAGAGATATCCTCGTAGGAAGTCACTCCCGTACCGTCAAGATAAGGGAAATAGTAGTCAAGATGGAACTTGTCGTCCTCATCAAAATTACCGCAGGCGGTAATTCCCATTCCGTCCGCGTATTCTCTGGAAAACTCGGCGGCCATGGTTTCGTCGTCCACAAGGGTATATCCCCTTCTCTCCGCTCTACGGATACAATCCAGCACAAGTTCCTGTATTTCTTTTCTGTTTTTATTGCTGAAGCCTATCGCTCTCAGGTATCTGTGCACTATCTTTGTCCTCTTTTGCGACATCTTTATCTTCAGTATCTTTAGCTGTAACAGCCTTATAAATAAAGACCATGATCAAAATGCCCGTAAATAACAGCAATCCCCCGATCAAAGTAAGCAGAAGGGATATTCTCCCCTTATTGTCAGGAAGAGACATATCCCATCTAAAATAGAATCCTGCGATGAGGCCGGCAATAAACATGCCGCCCCCGCAGATCGTAAATATCGCTTGAAACACCATCCCAACAGGGAGTAAATGCTTATTGTTCATAGATTACTTAATGGGAAGGACCTTGTCCTTGCCACCCATATAAGGCTGAAGCGCCTTAGGGATATTGATGCTTCCGTCCTCGTTTACATTGTTCTCAAGAAGAGCGATAAGTCCTCTGGGAGTAGCAAGTACGGTGTTGTTAAGAGTGTGTACAAGGTAGTTGCCCTTCTCGCCTCTTGCGCGGATGCCAAGTCTTCTAGCCTGTGCGTCTCCAAGTGTTGAGCAGGAACCAACCTCGAAGTACTTCTGCTGACGAGGGCTCCATGCCTCTACATCGCAGGACTTAACCTTAAGATCCGCAAGGTCACCTGAGCAGCACTCAAGAGTACGAACAGGTACGTCAAGGCTTCTGAAGAACTCTACGGTGTAAGACCACATCTTGTTGTACCAGTCCATTGACTCCTCGGGCTTGCAAAGTACAACCATCTCCTGCTTCTCAAACTGGTGTACACGGTAAACACCGCGCTCCTCGATTCCGTGGGATCCAACCTCTTTTCTAAAGCAAGGTGAATAAGATGTCATAGTGATGGGAAGCTGCTGCTCCTCAACAAGCTGACCCTTGAAGCGGCCGATCATTGAGTGCTCGCTGGTACCGATAAGATAAAGGTCCTCGCCCTCAATCTTGTACATCATAGCTTCCATCTCGGCAAAGCTCATAACGCCGTTAACAACGCTTGAGCGGATCATAAAAGGAGGAACGCAGTAAGTAAATCCCTTGTCGATCATAAAGTCTCTTGCATAGCTGATCATTGCGGAGTGAAGTCTTGCAGCATCTCCGATAAGATAATAGAAGCCGTTTCCGCTTGTTCTTCCGGCTGCGTCCTTATCAAGACCGCCGATCCTATCAAGAATATCTGCATGGTAAGGAACTTCAAACGCAGGAACAACAGGCTCTCCGAACTTTTCTATCTCAACATTCTCAGAATCGTCTTTTCCGATAGGAACCGACTCGTCGATGATGTTGGGAATCTTCATCATGATGGAGGTAACCTTCTCCTGGAGTGCGGGCTGAGCCTCTTCAAGCTCCGCAAGTCTCTTTGCGTTTGCGGCAACCTGTGCCTTTAATCCTTCAGCTTCTTCCTTCTTTCCCTGTGCCATTAAAGCTCCAATCTCCTTGGAGATCTTGTTCTTGGCATTACGAAGGTCATCGCCTTCCTGCTGTGTCTTTCTAAGCTCCTTGTCAAGCTCGATTACTTCATCTACAAGGGGAAGCTTCTCATCCTGGAATTTCTTTTTGATATTCTCCTTAACTACTTCTGGATTCTCGCGTAAAAACTTTATATCGATCATTACTTCTCCATTCCCGGTCTTAGCCGTATGTCCGCACTGGGACTAATATAAATTTTCCATTTAATATATGTCAGATCTACTTAGGTATCTTGACGCTCATGGCCTGCTCGAGAGCCTGAGCTTCCTCAGCGCCAAGCTCAACCTCTACTTCGCCGCCAACTACATTCTTTGAATAGATGTAGTTCATTGTAGCAGAATGAACCGAGTTGAGCAAAAATCCGTTGTTGTTCTCGTCAAGAAAAGCAAGAACAAAGGAAAGCTGGCCGCCCATCTGATCGAGCGCATCGTACTTAACCAGCGCGAATTTCTGGTAAGCAAGCTTTAATCTCTTAAAGATTGTCTTTAGGTACGCCTTATGCTCGGAAACCTCAGTCATAAGGTAATTGTTTTCCTCGATTATCTTTATGATTTCCTTTTCAAGGCTCTCTGCATTTTTTCCGGAGCAAAGTGCATCGATCCTTGCTGCCATCTTTCTGTTCTTTGAGCTGACATTTACAGTAACAACAAGGAGTACGATCACAAGGATAAGCAAAACTACTACTGCTATCACAAGATATCCGGGATCAAATGCTCCAAGGCCCAATACGTTTTTAAGAATATTGCTTTCCATTTAGTCACCTTTAGTTGTTAAGCTTATCAACGATCTTGTCAAGGTCGTCGCCGTTGTAAAACTCTACGGTCAATACTCCGGCGCCCTTTCCCTTTCCGGAAATCGTAACCTTCGTACCGAGAGCCTTCTTTAACTTCTCCGCAACATCATCGTAGAACATCTGAAGCTTCTCGTCGGTAACCGGCTTTTCCTTAGCGGGTTTATCAAGCTGCTTTACAAGTTTCTCAATATCTCGCACGCTTAACTTCTCATCGAAAGCGCGCTGTGCAAGCTCGTACTGCTTAACGGGATCCTCTACGGCAAGTAGGGTTCTTGCGTGTCCTTTGCTTAGCATCTCATCAACTATCATCTGCTGAACATCGGGACAGAGCTTCAAAAGACGCATGGAGTTCGTAATCTCGGAACGGCTCTTGCTGACTCTCTCGGCGATAGCATCCTGCTTAAGATTAAACTCTTCGGCAAGCCTTTTATATGCCTGCGCTTCTTCTATGGCATTAAGGTCTTCTCTCTGAATATTCTCGATAAGGGAAATCTCAACGATCTCCTG
This sequence comes from Lachnospiraceae bacterium, assembly GCA_017469945.1. Lineage (GTDB taxonomy): Bacteria > Bacillota > Clostridia > Lachnospirales > Lachnospiraceae > AC2028. The sequence continues at coordinate 29,196 of JAFUFI010000034.1, forward strand.
CTCCGTGTAATCCTTGATTATTACGGGGACTTCCTTTAATCCCGCAAGCTTAGACGCTCTCCAACGACGCTCACCTGCGATGATCTCGTAATGGTCCTTTCTGTCCTGAACAACAAGAGGCTGAAGTACGCCAAACTGCTTGATGGAATCTGACAGCTCCTGGAGCGCATCCTCATCAAACTTACGACGGGGCTGCTCTCTGTTGGGCTCAACCTTTGTGATCTTTACCATAGTCACGCCGTCTTTAACCGCCTCGGAAGCCTCCTTAACCGCAGCCGGTGCGGGTGTTGCCGCTTCCTTTTTACCCATAGGGATCAAAGAATCAAGACCTTTACCTAAACCCTTTTTTGCCATTTCACCTTCTCCTTATAATCACTTAGCGTTATGCTCAATAACTTCTTTTGCAAGGAGCCTGTAGCTCTCGGCTCCGGCTGACTTCGGATCGTAAACGGTAATAGGCTGTCCAAAGCTGGGCGCCTCCGCAAGTCTTATATTTCTCGGGATCATCGTTTCGTAAATATGATGACTTAAGTTTTCTTTAACGTTCTCAACAACCTGCTGTGAAAGATTTGTACGACCATCATACATTGTAAATACAACACCATCGATATCAAGCCCGGGATTCAGTCTTTCCCTTACGAGGTTGATAGTATGGATAAGCTGGCTTACTCCTTCGAGAGCGTAGTACTCACACTGAATAGGCACGATGACACTCGTTGCCGTAGTCATAGCGTTGATCGTAAGCATATTTAATGAAGGAGGGCAGTCGATGATAACATAATCATACTCGTCAGCAATATAATCCATCTCCTTTTTAAGGATGAAGGATTTATCATCGCGGTCAAGAAGATCGACCTCAGCTCCGGCAAGATTAACGTTTGAAGGTAAAAGCGATACATTCTCGGCAACATTTTTAATGATCGCTTCTCCGAGAGAACACTCGCCTAAGATAAGCTCATAAACTGTATTCTCCAGTTCATTTTTGTTGACTCCGAAACCACTTGTCGTATTTCCCTGGGGATCCATATCAACTACGAGAACTTTCTTACCGGTCTCAGCGATAGCCGCCGAAAGATTGATAGATGTAGTAGTCTTACCTACTCCGCCCTTTTGGTTTGTAATTGCAATTATTTTACTCATTCTGCCCTTATCCCTAATAACAATTTTTTACTTAAATGCCTTATAAGTATAGCACGTGAAACATCATTGTGAAACATTTTATTGATTTTTTATTTGCAACAAGAGATATTAGATGCTATTGTGTTAAAGAAGAAAACATTTTTATAAAGAGGAATCTGACATGAAAGAATATTCTTACACTCCTCACGGAGTATGTGCCATCAATATTAAGTTTGAGCTTGATGATGAAAAAAAGATCCACAATCTGGCCTTTACGAACGGTTGCAACGGCAATCTGAAAGCCATCGGCAAGCTCTGCGAAGGCAAGGATGCTGCGGAGATTTCCGAGATACTTGAAGGAAACGACTGCAAAGGGCGCGGAACTTCCTGCGCAGATCAGCTTTCCAAAGCGCTTAAGGAAGCCCTCACAACGGCGTAAACCGTAAGCACTATACCAAATAACATTTAATAACGGCGGCCCCACCCGGGAACCGCCGTTTTGCACTCTAACAAGCTGTTATTTGCCCCTTTAAATATATCCCCCCAAATTTACAGCGGCTCTTTTGAAGGTGTTCCTGCCTTGCGGGGATACTTTCCGGGAGTCGCTTTTTCTTTCTTTATATTAACCATAGTTCTGTAGAGGTCTGTTCCGGGTAGATTAAATTCCTCGCAGGAAACTAACCTGCCACCAAGCTTATCCAGCGCATTTTTCGCAGCCTGAACCTCTTCCTGCGTCTTTTCGGACTTATATGCGATAAAGCTTCCGCCTACCTTTACGTAAGGAAGGCAGTATTCAGATAAAGTAGACAGATTCGCAACCGCTCTTGATACACAAAAGTCGAAGGACTCACGCAGCTGTCCTTTTTTTGCGTAGTCTTCCGCTCTGCCGTGGAGCGACTCAATATCTTTTAGCCCAAGTTCTTCTATTACGGCGTTTAAGAATCCGATCCTTTTGTTAAGGGAATCAAGAAGAGTGATCTTAAGTTCCGGAAAAGCAATCTTTAAAGGAATCCCGGGAAATCCCGCTCCGGTCCCGATATCAATGATAGTTAGTCTATCGTCGCCTTCCTTAAGGCTTCCCCTGATAAGCATCTCCTTGTCTACCGCTTTTACGAGAGATAAAGAATCCGCAAAATGCTTTACTATTACCTCATCATACTCGGTAATCGCAGTCAGATTCATCACATTGTTCCACTCCACAAGCATCTCGTAGTACCTGATAAACTGCTCATACTGCCTGTCAGAAAGAGTAAGCCCTAAATCATTTACAAGTCTTTTAAAGTTTGTAAGGTCGTAATTACCCATATTTTCACCATTTCCTGTCTTTACTTTGCTTCTTTTGAATTACCCGCCGAAATCTTCTTTATCCACTTTCCGCTCCGTAGCCTCAGAAAGGCCCAAAGAGCCTTAACTATCTGGTCGGATTTAAGGAAGATATATATCCAAAATGGTGATACCTTAAGTACAAATCCGCCTAAAAGACCGAGAGGTATCGCGAGTACCCAAAGGAAGATGTTGTCTGTAAGCATCAGCATCTTTGTATCTCCGCCGCCCCTTAAGACTCCTTTTGTCATAATACTGTTTGTGCCCTGAAAGACTACGATTATACTGATCGCAAGCATCAGCTGCTTTGCTATATGAACCGTTTCTTCGCTGACGTTTTTGTAGGATGCGATCACGGGACCGCTAAGGATAAGTATGAATACCGCCGCTATGGTACCTAAGAATATTCCAAGTCCCATAAACAGATATCCCTGGGACACTGCCTTTTCCTTGTCCCCTTCGCCGAGGGTCTGGCCCGTTACGATAGCTCCCGCCTGGCTTACTCCGGAAATAACAACGCTGCTAAGCTGCTGAGTTACGGACGTGATGGCATTTGCGGAGACAAAAGTTCCGCCGAGATGCCCGATGACCATTGCAACCGTATTGTTTCCGAGCGCCAAAATCCCGTCACTGATAAGTACAGGAATACTGATCCTGAAATACTCTCCGATAAGAGAACGGGTATTCATAAAAAAGTGTTTTAACCTGAATCCGATACTCTTATCAACAAACAAAAGATATCCGCAGATGACTGCTGCCTCAAAGACTCTTGCAAAGAGCGTTCCTAGTGCCGCTCCGGCTACTCCCATCTTCGGAAGTCCTAATTTACCGAAGATCAGGAGGTAATTTGCTGCAAGATTAATGGAAAAAGCACCAATGGATACAAACAGCGGAAGCTTAACCTTTCCGACGCTTCGAAGAACTATCGTGCAAACTAAGGATGCGCCAAGGAAAAAGTATGTGACAATGGAGTATCTGAAATATGTTGCTCCAAGGTTCAAGATAGCCTCTTCCCCGTTATACATCCGCATAATTGTTCTTGGCATTATTGCTGTTGCAAGTGCAAAAGCCAAAGCAAGGGAAAGAGTTATACGAAGCATCAAAGCCACAGTCTGCTTAAGAGCTCTGTTTGCATCCTTCTCCCCTTCGCCGTCATTTTTGCCTATTGCGGCATTTCGCATCCCCCAATATCTCGAAACAAGTACGGAAGCCCCCATTCCCAGGCCCATACAAAAGATATGATAGATCGTGATAAATGAATTGGCCAGCGACGTAGCCGATAAGGCATCGTCACCAAGACTTCCAACCATTATGGTATCAAGCATATTTACGCCGATGCTTATAAGCGACTGAAGCGCTATCGGCCATGTGATAGAAAAAACTCTTTTATAAAACTCTCCGTCTTTGCGGAAAAAACGCATATTGCCCATAATACAAAAATCCCTCCGGCATGTAAAAGTATACACTGCCGAAGGGTTTTATTCAAATGAACATATTAAAATCCGAGATCATCATTCACCAGAATTACATGAATTCGGTCGGTATGGCGAGAAAATCTTGTAATTAAAAACTGGCAGCAGATCGTATCCGGTGACTTGCAGTTCATGCAGGTTCCTAGCTTAGAGCAAGGCGTTGAAAGTCCGAAGCGCTGTGCATTTATGGGAGCAGCAACGTTTCTTGCTCTTTTCATTGCGCTGTCGATATCGCTTGTCACCTTGTTCATACCGACGATAAACAGTACTTTCTTGGGTCCCTGGGCGATCATAGATACTCTGTTGGAATTACCGTCGATATTTACAAGAACGCCATCATCCGTCATAGCATTTGCGCTGGATAAAAAGAAATCCGCATCATATCCTTCGAGCATCGCTTTTCTCTTTTCCTCGGGAGTCTCTGCATTTTCCCTGTCGATAAATCTGTAATTTCCGGCTTTAATTGCGTCAACGAGCCCAATCTCATATGCGCTTCTGGCGCCGCCCATAGTAACTGAAGCTCCCTCCGGTATGATTTCAAGGGCTTTCTTTAAAGCTTCTTCTTTGCTTGCTGCGTAGTAGCCGGTCATATTGCGGGACTCAAGTCCCTTAATAACCTTTTGTGCAAGCAGTTCATTTCTTTTTACAATGTTGTCATTCATAGTTTTCTTCCTCTTTTAGTTTTTACTTTGATGTCAGATTTCTTTCTTTGCCTTTTCAAGAGCGTTTATAAGCCTGTCGCACCACGCGTCAAATTCCGGATCTTCCTTTTGGAGCTCAGGATGCGCAAGAACATTTGCAATAGTCTTTCTTACGCCGGATCTGAAAAGAACATGGGTACACATCTCGGGAACTGCTCTCTTTAGCTTGCTGTTGTCAAAGACAACGGATACGGATTTATCTCCAAGTAAAGCGCCTTCAAAGTCATATCCGTACTTATCTCCTACAGCGCTGAGATACTCTGCGGATACATGATAAGCCTTAAGCTCTACTCCGAGAGCATCCGCGATTGTTTGATAAATCTGGTCCCAGGTAAGAGTTTCATCTCCTGTAATCTGAAAAGCTTCACCAATAGCATGGGGATTTCCCATAAGCCCTGTATAACCAATGGCAAAGTCCGTGTTAAAGGTCAGTGTCCAAAGAGAAGAACCGTCGCCCTGGATGATCACGGGCTTTCCCTCAATCATACGCTTTAAAACCTGCCAGGATCCGTTCTTACCGTGAACCCCTAAAGGCACACTTCTCTCATCGTATGTATGGCTGGGGCGGATGATGGTAACGGGGAATCCCTCCTCGCGATACTTCTTCATAAGGAACTCCTCGCATTTAATCTTGTTCCTCGAGTACTCCCAGTGAGGGTTTGCAAGGGTCGTCCCCTCCGTAATTATATAATTTGCCGCCGGTTTATTGTACGCCGATGCGGAGCTTATAAACATATACTGCTTTGTCTTTCCCTTAAAAAGCCTGTAGTCGCGCTCTACCGCATCGGGGGTAAAACCGATGAACTCGCTTACCACATCGAAGGTCATACCCTCTATTTTTTTTGCTACATCCGCTTCGTCATTTATGTCCGCTTTTATAACATTTACTCCCTCGGGGAGCTCTGATGAGCGGTTTCCGCGGTTTATAAGCCAGACCTCCCAGCCGTCTGCTACCGCCTTTTTTACGATCGCCATACTGATTGTTCCCGTACCGCCGATAAATAATGCTTTCATGCCATACCTCCTTGCCTTGATGTTTTGACGAAATCTGCTTATATTTTATTATTTTATGGGGTTAAAAAATATGTAAATATCACTGAATAATATTAAAATTTCTTGTGACGGTAAACAAATATAAAAGTCGCGGAGAATATTTATAGTTTTTTGAAACAAAAAAATAGACAGCTTCTCCGGCGTTTAGTATTCTAAAGAAAAAGGCTTCAAGGAGGTATTCTATGGTAGACGTTAAAGGTCGTTGGGCTCTTGTTACCGGCGGATCGAGAGGAATCGGAAAAGGCGCCGCTCTGTTTTTGGCAAAAAAGGGATGCAACCTGATCATACAGGGAAGAACAGCCAAAAACTGCGCAGCTACCGTATCTGAAGCAAAAGCTTTAGGCGTAGAGGCTGTGGCTGTCGGAGCTGAACTTTCAAAACCCGAAGAAGTCACAAAGATGCTCGAAGAAATTGACAAGATGGGTGTGCGCGTTGATATTGTTCTAAACAACGCCGGTGTACAAGTTGCATACAGAACCGACTATTTAAAGACACCCGTGTCAGATTATGAACAAAGCTTCCTTATAAATACCATCGCTCCTATGATGATCTGCTACCATTTCCTTCCTAAGATGGCGGAATACGGTTTCGGACGTATCGTAAATACAACAAGCGGAATACGCCGCGAGCCCGAGCAGGCAGGCTATTCCGCAAGTAAGGCCGCCCTCGACAAGGTAACTATGGACCTTGCAAATGTTTATGACGGTACTGACGTAATGATCAACATTACAGATCCCGGCTGGTGCAGAACAGACCTTGGCGGTCCGCAGGCTCCGAATGCTCCCGAGAGCTCTCTTCCCGGAGTTGTCGTTGGCGCTTTTATAGATGACAAAAAATCCGGCAGGGATTTCGCCGCCGGACTTTTCCATGGTATGAGTCTCGATGAGGCTGTAAAATACGCCGAAGAGAGCGTTCCTAAATATTTAGGCTCTCTCGACTGAAAAGCTTTACAATCTTTTTAACGATAACAAAAGCGGCAACTGCCCCTAAGATATAGGGTAGAAGGGGACGGTCGTTGTACTGCCCGTTTTTAAGGAGCGACAATACCGTATCTCCGTGCCGCTTTTCGTCGTTCTTAACAGACTCAAGCTCAGGAAATTCTTTCATCAGCTTTTCGTACTTCGGTATAGCGATGTACTCACCAATGGCTATAAAGGGATAGAGTATTCTCTTTCCGAGTATCCGATATGCGTAGACAGCAAGAGTGGCCTGGCCTTTTTTAGGAGAAAGGGATACCCCGGTATACTTCTTACATATCGCGGCGTGTCTTCCTTCATCTGCCGCCATCTTTACAAATGTCTCCGCATCTTTTTTATTGTGAACTACTTTAGCAAGGCTAAGATAAGTTTCTACTCCGTTTAGTTCCCCCTGCTGAGATTTTAATACTCTTTCCATACTTTCAATTTCTCCGGCTTTTCTTTTATTCTAATGGCAGACTGACTGTGAAGATGCTTCCCTTGCCCGGGCTGCTCTCACAGCGGATAGTTCCGTTATGCGCTTTTACGATGGCTCTCGAGATAGAAAGTCCTATTCCGGCTCCGCCCGTCTTTCTCGCTCTTGATTTATCTGTCCTATAGAACCGCTCAAATACAAGGTTCTGCTCTTTTTCAGGGATTCCTATCCCCGTATCCTCTACGGCTATTACTGCGCCTGCTTCATTTTTTCCTACATGGATCTTTACTTCTCCGCCCTCATCTGTATACTTTATAGCATTTGAGAGCAGATTTGCAACCACCTGTCCGATCCTTATCCTGTCGGCTTTTACGGTTACTTCCTTACCCTCAAGCTTTGCTTCGATATTTTTTTCGCTTATTTTTGTACTAAATCCCTGCAGTATCGATCCGCAAAGGCCTAAAAGCTCGACGTCTTCTTTATCCGCCAAGACCGTCTCAAGTTCAGCATTTTCAAGCCTTTCCAGGTCTTTTATAAGCTCCGAGAGGCGCGACAGCTCATTATAGCAGCTGCTCAGCCTTTCCTTTGTGGGCTCCATAACATCATCGATCATCATCTCCATATAGGAAGAAATATTCGTAACGGGAGTCCGAAGCTCATGGGCAATATCAGCGGTGAGCTGCCTTCTAAGATACTCCTGTTCCTTTAAGGTTTCTGCCATAGAGTTTACGGACCTGGCAAGCTCGTAAGTTTCTAAGTCTCCGATATCTGTTTTAACTTCCGCGCTGTAGTCACCGCCTGATATTTTCTTTGTCGCAGCTATTACGCCGGATATCGGTCTTGTGATCCTTCCGGCGATTATTACGCCCAAAAAGGCGGCTATCAGTATTGAAGCTCCTCCGACAAAGCCTATTATTATATTTAATGCCTTTATAAATTGAAATTCATTTTCGTTTAAGTAAAAAGGAGTGTAGTAGCTAACCTCCAATATGCCGTTTAGATTTCCGGCCTTTTTAAGCTCGTAGGAATAGCTGACAAATTCTCCCTTAAGCTCCGGCTTTTTCTCCTTCATCCGCGTCATGATCCCGTCCATTACTTCATGACAGAGCATCATATCGTGGTTTTCCGCATCCCAGAGAAGGTTTTTATCTCTATCGTAAAGGCGTATAATGTAGCCTTCCTTTAAAGCGTACATTCCCATTCCGTGGACATAATCAAGGTTAAAGCCTCCAAGACTCTCATCATAATTGCTTCCGATACTTTCCGCCAGCTCTTCTGCAGCATTTTTCTGGGTATTTTTTACATATTCCTCAAACTGCTTATTTATAAAGATGCCTGAAAATATGCTGACAAGAAGGACTGTTAAAGCTACGAGGAGCGAGAGTATAAGGGAAAGGGATGTTTTAAGGTGAATCTTTTTCATCAGCTCTTTCACCTCCAAACTTATACCCAAGTCCGTGGACTGTCCTTATGTATATGCTGTTTTTGGGGTCGTCCTCTATCTTTTTGCGGAGATTTTTTATGTGAGTATCTATAACCCTGTCAAAGCTCTCCGACTCCTCGCCAAAAACAATTTCCAAAAGCTCTTCCCTTGTAAAGATCTTCTTAGGGTACCTTATCATCGAGGAAAGTATCTTTAGCTCGCTCTTTGTAAGGCTTATTATCTCCTCGCCCTTCCTTACTTCTCCGCTCTCAGTAGAAACAGCCAGCCCGCCTTTAAAGACTATTTCCGAAGACTCTTCAGGCTTTTTGCCATATCTTCTAAGGACGACATTCATCCTTGCATAGAGCTCTTTTACGGAAAAAGGCTTTGTAACGTAATCGTCCGCCCCAAGGTCTAAGCCGTTTATAATATCATCTTCCATCGTTCTTGCCGTAAGCATGATTATCGGAACATCAGATTTTTCGCGGATTTTTTTACAGACTTCTTCTCCGCTAAGTCCCGGGAGCATGAGATCTAAGATAATAAACCCAACCTGCTCTTTTTCGTATATTTCAAGAGCGGAAAGCCCGTTATCAGCCTGTAGAATACTGCAGCCCATCTTTTCAAAATAGGCTGAAACGGCGTCTCTTATCATATTTTCATCATCTACAACAAGTACTTTTAGGCCGGTATTCATATTTAGTATCTCCATTTTGCCGTAACCGGGTCTCTTTGATTATTGCATATTACCCTGTCTTTGTCTCCCGTTACGTTTCACAAAGCCGAAAACTTAAGATCTTTCTCTCACCTTAAAAAGATTAAGTCTTAAAGCGTTTGTCACAACAAGGAAGCTTGAAAGGCTCATGGCTGCTGCCGCAAACATCGGGTTAAGCTGCCAGCCTAAGAGAGAGATAAATACTCCCGCTGCAAGGGGAATTCCGATGATATTGTAGGAAAAGGCCCAAAACAGATTCTGGTGGATATTTCCGAGAGTCTTTCTGCTAAGGCGTATCGCAAAGGAAACATCTCTCAATGAGTTTTTCATAAGTACAACATCCGCAGCATCAATAGCTACGTCGGCTCCAGCGCCTATAGCGATTCCTATATCCGCTCCGGTAAGGGCAGGGGCGTCGTTGATTCCGTCACCTACCATTATGGTCTTACCCTGTTCCTTTAGCTTTCTGATCTCTCTTTCCTTACCCTCGGGCATTACTCCGGCTACAACCTCGTCAACCCCGGCTACCTTTCCGATTGCCTTTGCTGTACGCTCGTTGTCTCCTGTAAGCATTACTACGCGAAGACCTAAATCCTTAAGCTCTTTTATTGCGAGCGCGCTGTCTTCCTTGATCACATCCGCTACTGCTATTATTCCCGCAAACTTCTCGCCTATTGCGAAAAACAGAGGTGTCTTTCCTTCTCCGGATAATTTGTCAGCTTCCTGCTCTATAGACTCAGGTACAGAAATCTCGGTTTTTAAAAAGCTTAAGTTTCCGCCTATAACCTTTTCTCCGCTTAAGTATCCGCAAAGTCCGTTTCCGGGAAGAGCCTTAAAATCAGATACTTCACCGGCTTTGAGGGCATGCTCATTTGCGTAAGAAGTGATCGCTTTTGCAAGAGGGTGCTCGCTTCTGCTCTCAATAGAGAGGGCAAGACTCATCAAAGAGTCAACCGTAAATCCTTCGCCGGGTATGATGTTTGTAACCTTTGGTTCTCCCTTTGTGATAGTACCTGTTTTGTCGAGTACAACTATCTTTGCCTTACCTGTCTCTTCAAGGCTGACCGCAGTCTTAAAGAGGATTCCCTTTTTAGCTCCTACTCCGTTTCCTACCATTATCGCTACAGGAGTTGCAAGTCCAAGAGCGCAGGGGCAGCTTATTACAAGTACTGCAACCGCCCTTGTAAGAGCAGTTCCAACTTCTTTTCCGACTATAAGCCAGACTATAAACGTAAGAACCGCTATTCCGATAACCGCAGGCACAAAGATTCCCGAAACCTTATCCGCGATCTTTGCGATGGGTGCCTTTGTTGCGGCGGCATCGCTGACCATCTTGATTATCTGTGAAAAGGTGGTATCCTCGCCGACTCTTGTTGCCTTACATTTTATAAATCCCGACTCATTAGTTGTAGCTGCGGATACTCTGTCGCCCTCTTTTTTATCAACGGGAACGCTTTCTCCTGTAAGCGCAGATTCATTTACAGCGCTGTTTCCTTCTACTACAAAGCCGTCAACAGGTATATTCTCACCGGGGCGGACAACAAAGATATCCCCTATCTTTACCTGCTCGATAGGCACAAGAGTCTCTGTGTTATTTACAAAGATCGTTGCGGTCTTGGGCGAAAGCTTCATCAGTCCCTTAAGGGCATTTGTCGTACGCCCCTTTGACATAGCTTCAAGCATCTTGCCAACGGTTATCAGCGTAAGGATCATCGCCGCGGACTCAAAATAGAAATTCATCATATTGTCCATAACCGCGTCTGCGTTACCGTCGGCTGCCGCTCTTGTCATCGCAAAAAGTACGTAAAGGCTCCAAAGGAAAGCTGCCGATGAACCCAGGGCTACAAGAGCATCCATATTCGGCGCTCTGTGAATAAGGCTTTTAAATCCGCTGATAAAGAATTTCTGGTTGATGACCATGATGATACTTGTAAGCACCAACTGAACAAGACCCATCGCTATATGGTTGTCATCAAAAAATGGCGGAAGGGGCCAGTCCCAAAGCATATGTCCCATAGACAGATACAAAAGCGGAAGTAAAAATACTACTGAGGCGATAAGCCTTTTGCGAAGTACCGGAGTCTCCTTATCTGCAAGCGCATCCTCAGGGGCACTTTCTGCTGCCTTGACAGGTGCTTTTATTTCTTTGACCTCAGCCTTATATCCGGCCTTTTCGACAGCTTCTATGATCGCGCTGTCAGATGCATTTCCCTCTACAACCATGGAATTTGTCAAAAGGCTGGCAGAGCAGCTTATAACACCCTCAACCTTTGACACCGCTTTCTCTACTCTATTTACACAGGCGGCACAGCTCATGCCTGTTACTGTATACTGTTTCATTAAAAAAACATCCTCCTTTATTCAACTACATTTATTCTACCGTAAACCATGCCCATCCAGCAGCTGTACATAACACTGCCGGGCTCGTCCGGTGTGAATTCAATAATATTTTCCCCCACATTAAAGGTATGCTGGATTCCGTAATCCTGTATGATCATCACTGCGTTACAGCCGTTGATACTTCCCTGAGGCGCGTTGATAGTCCACTTTACGGGGACACCGGCCTGTACCGTTATCTCGGGATATCTTCCAAGGGTAAGGGTACTTTCAACCTCCTGTACTTCAGTCTGTGCGTTTGTCTGTGTATCTTTCTGTGATGATGTCTGTGTATCTGTCTGTGCATCTGTCTGATTTATAGCTATAGGAATCCTTTGAAATCCGGCTTCTGATGTAGCGCTACTTTTATCAAGAGCTTTGTCCTCTTTCGCGCCCTGGTTCCATATAAAGATCACCAGCGCTAAAGCAGCAACTGCGGCTGCAGGTCCTACGTATTTCATCCAACTATTTTTTTTCATAATGCTTACGATCACTCCTATTACAAATAATGCGATTATCAGATAAAACAAAAGGTCAGTCTCTATCATTCCGGACAGGGCGCCGCCCTGGGTCAGTACCGCAAGGCCCATTACTACGACCATTACTCCGCCGACTCTCATAACGGGGGCAGCGAATTTCTTTCCAAGAAAGGAAACGGCCGATCCCAGGGAAAGCATTAGGGGTACCGTTCCGAGGCTGAACAAAAACATCGAAAGCGCGCCCGCGAAAGGATTTGCTGTTACAAGAGCTACGATCCACATAGACTGCAAAGGGCCGCAGGGCATGATGCCATTTAAGAGACCGATAACGAAATTACTTCCGGCTGCGGCTCTCTTTTTTCCGATCATCTTTGTGATAACCAATGGTGTGTGTATGGAAAATCTTTTTAAGAAGGGGAAGATTCCTAAAGTATTGATTCCCATAATAACCATCAGCAATCCGGCTACTATCTTTAAAATACCCTGTAATAAAAGCGGCATCCCGACGCTTTTTCCGCCTCCTATCAGCATCCCGGCAAATCCAAGGACAAATCCGATAAATGTATAGGACACGACTCTTCCGAGGTTGTAGGATAGAGAAGGGAGGAGAAATCCAAGCTTTCCTTTAGATTCACTTCCCCGATCCGACAGGTCCGAAAGGCTTCTTGATATTCCGATACCTCCGCACATCGCTATACAATGGACCGATGTTATAAGGCCTATAACAAAGAGCATTCCGTATCCCATACTGCTGTCCGCAAGGTCTGCAGGGACTAGATAATTAAGGAGTCCGAATCTTTGGAGCAAATAGTAAAGAAGGATTATGATAACCGGAAGTATTATTACCGGGAGAAAATCTTTAATCCCTCTTTTTCCAAAGGGGAGAACTTTATAATCCAGCTTTTCTATTGTTTCTACTATCTTTTTCCTTGAGGTTCTATCCTCGGCATACTCGACATCAGCAGTTCCTTCTGTATAGCTGACAGCAGCCTTTATGACTCCCGGCATCTTCTTTAGCGCCTTTTCGATCCTGTTTTGGCAGTTGATGCAGGTCATCCCACCGATCTCCAAATGTATTTGCTTACTCATTTTTCCTGCCTTTCCTATAATAAAAAAAGAACTGCAACAGACTATTCCTGCTACAGTTCTTAAATTAACTGATAAATATGTGCTTTTTATGTGGTTTTTATTTTATCCTACAGCTCCCCATACAGGATTCTCATAGATTTCGTAGTCGAAAGTGTTATCCTCTGTAGGTGTTGCCATCTGACAATCGTTTTTCTCGACTGTACTGTCGTAATACCAGGTATTGGTCTCTTCCTGCCCGAAAACACATCTATTGAAGATCAGCTTTGCATCATCATATCCGTAAAAACTTCCTCCCCACTGGGATCCGGTAAACGTGCAGTCGTCAAAGATCGCTTCACCCTTATATTTGTAAAAATAGAAGGGTCCGCTGCTGCAGTCTCTGAGAGTTGTGTCCTTAACGTGCAGATTACATGTGCCCTCCTGTCCGCTTATAGCGAAAACTCCGCATCCATAAAGATCCGAGTTGCTTACCTCCACTGTATCGCAGTACACAAAATCCAGAACATTTCCGATACACTCCCCCGACTGAGTATGTCCAACGGTTATATTTGATATGGAAAGATTATTTACATGATTAAAATATAATACCGCGGAATATCTCGGTTCAATTACAATCTCGGTATCACCGGCATTATCAGAACCGCCCTCTATTGTAAGTCCTTCCACATCCTGAATTACAACCTCAAGTCCGTCGTACACATCCCTCAGTTTAACATAACTGTGTTTCTTATTCCATTCGCTGCGTTCTTTCTGTCCATCATAAGCTTTAAGATAATCCGACATATTGTAGTATCCGGGGGCAATCACTATATGAGCTCCGGGGCGGATAGCTTTTAAAAGTTCCTCTGTTGAGCTGACCCTGAATATACCGTCGTCGTCTGCCTTAGGTCCATCCTCGGATGACTCGGCATCTGCTCCGCTCTGGGAAGAAGAGTCTCCGCCTGCTCCTTCTCCGGATGCGCTATTGTCAATGTTTTCAGTCTCTCCGGAACCGCTCTCGCTCTGCGCGCCTTGCTCAGTTTCCACATTTGGCTGTCCTTCACCTGCGCCCTGTCCGTTCCCTGCAGCATTTCCGTTTCCCGCACATCCCACAAGCGTAAGGCCTGCTGCCATCAAGGCCGTGATAAATAGTTTACTTTTACTTATAGATTTTATACTCATACTCTCTCCTGCTCCTCTAAATCAGTTTCCTAATTTCTTTGCTGCTTTGGGATATATTTCCCTGTGGTAAATTCCTTCTTTAGTATACCCATTTATTTTTTTTCCCGCAATATTTAGTTATTTTAAGCACAAATTGTTGTAGTTTTTTGAATGGTTTTGTTGTGTAATGATACTGTAGTTTTTATTTTGGAGGATTTATGAGATACAAGAAAATAGCTTTAATTTTGGCGACTGCGCTTTGCCTTGGAGTTCTTTCTTCCTGCAAAAGTAAAGAAGCATCTTCCGATCAGGCGGTGGAAGAAAGTGCTGAAACGAGTTTGGATGAGGAATCTACCCTTTCCGAATCAGATAATCCCGACACCGACTCAGATGAAAGTAAGTTACAGGACAAAGAAACCGAAGATGGCGATGCGACCGAAACCGAAGAGACCGAAAACAAGGAACCAACGGACACAACAGACGAAAAGGAGACTTCAAGCATGACACAGGACAAGATCGTAGAATTACCCCCCAGCGGATATGACAAAAAAAGACCCGGCGTAACCTACCCCGAGTTCAAGACCTACACCTACTATTCAAATACAGCAGAGCGCGATACAAATATGAACGTGCTGCTGCCGGTAGACTACTCCGAGGATAAGGAGTACCCCGTACTCTACATTCTTCACGGATTCTTTGATGATGAAACCTGGATGGCAAGAGACGTTGTCGCAATACCCGAGATTCTTACCAATCTTCAGCTAGATGGCGAAGCCGAGGAGATGATCGTCGTTCTTCCTTATATTTATTGCGATAAAAACAGACCGACGGTTACCGGCATGGACCTTGAAAACTGCTATGCTTACGATAACTTCATCAATGACTTTGTAACCGATGTTAAGCCCTTCGTTGAGAGCACATTCAGCGTTTCAAAAGACAGAGAAAAGACTGCTATCACGGGATTTTCCATGGGCGGCCGCGAATCACTTTTCATCGCCTTTAAGCATCCTGAGTATTTCGGATATGTCGGTGCTGTATGCCCTGCTCCCGGTCTTGTAAAAATCGAGAACTCTCCTATGCACCCCGGCCAGATTACACCTTCCGAGATGGTATTCGGCGATTACGTTCCAAAGGCGATCCTGATCACATCATCAAAGGCTGACAATGTAGTAGCCGAGGCTCCCGACAGCTATCGCGAGATCCTTACCGAGAACGGTTACGACTTCTACTCCCACGTACTTAAGTCAACCTTCCATGATCCCTCAAGCGTCAAGCCCCACCTCTACAACTACTTCCGCCTCCTCTTCAAATGACCCCCGGGGACGGGGTTGCTGTGTCATAGTCAGAATAATCCCGAAATTAACTGAAAATGAACCCCCAACCCCGTCCCCCTGTGTCATTTTAGATTACGACATTTTCCTCTTGGATAGCTAGGTTCTGAGCCAAGCGGATCTTGTCGTCCTCAATTACAAACATGCGATAGATAAAAACATCTACAGTTTCACCTATCTCTAACAGCGAGTCATTGATACTTCGTACAGCGGAGATAAGATTTCCGTGTAAACGTACCCGTATCTCTAAATTACTGCCGCGGAATATTATGTCCTCAACAGGTGCCTGCTCAGCAGATTTAGCGTACTGCAACTGTTCTCCCCTTTTCTGTACACTGACAAATTCCGGTCGAATTATTGCAATCGCTCCTTCAGCTCCCTTTTCAAAATACTTAAAATCTTCAAAATTATTGACAACAGTGGAGTTACCGATAAACTTTGCCACAAATGGTGTGGTTGGATTACGATAAAGCTCCTGCGGAGATCCGGCCTGTTCTACTCGTCCCCGGTTTGTCACGATGATCTCGTCGGCAACTTCTATCGCTTCATCCTGGTCGTGAGTAACAAAGATACTTGTAATCTGCAGCTTTGTGATCATCTCTCTCAGCCAGGTTCTAAGCTCGGAGCGAACTTTAGCATCAATCGCCGCAAAGGGCTCATCAAGAAGGAGTATCTGCGGATTAGGCGCAAGAGCTCTTGCAAAAGCAACCCTCTGACGCTGTCCTCCGGATAGCTGGCTTGGATATCGCTTTTCCAATCCCTCACAGCCAATGAGTTTTAATAACTCTGTAACCCGCTCCTTGATCTGTTTTTTGGGAACCTTTTTTACTTTCAAACCAAAAGCTATATTTTCGTAAACGGTCATATACCGGAACAAGGCATAGCTCTGAAATACAAATCCTATTCCTCTGTCGCTTCCGGGAACATTGTTTACAACTTTTCCGCCAATACGTATCTCGCCCGAATCCGGATGCTCCAATCCCGCGATCATACGCAGGATAGTAGTCTTTCCGCTGCCTGATGGTCCTAAAAGGGCAACAAGTTTTCCCTTTTCTATCGATATATTAATGTCTTTGGATGCATGAAAATCCTTAAAGTGCTTATTGATATCCCGAAGCTCTACATATGCTTCACTCATTCTTTTAATCCCTCGTATTATATAGTCATACCCATTCTTTACCTGTTCTTAGGCATAGGGTATGCTGTTGAAGATGCTGTGGATTGGTTATTTATTCCTACCACTTGATGGTTACAGAAAGGCTCCAACCACAGCCTCTTTGTCACAATGT
>JAFUFI010000002.1 GCA_017469945.1 Lachnospiraceae bacterium
ATTGTGATGAAGATGGTCAGATGGATATAACAAAACTTGATCCGCTGATGCCGTGGGCACCGGAACTTCCAGATTATTGCAGGAAGCCTGTCCGCTAATCAGCGGCAGATTTTAAAACAAAGCGTACTATTTGACGCTTACAGATATAAGGAGAAGAATCCGTGGACTGGGGTATGGTCCGGGGATTATATGGTTGAGGAAAGATATAACCCGGAATCGAAGGAGCATAAAAACCTCGTCATAGCAGAATCGCTTAGTGTTATAGAGAATGTGCTTCTTTTCAGTATATCAAACTATTTTAGAAAGTTTTCTATGGAGTACAAAGCAGTGCATCAAGTTGAAAACTTTGATAATGATTGGTATGAATACGTGGAATATGGCACGACAAACCCTACAACGATCTTTTTGCAGCAAAATGGATTTTCCAGAGAGGCTTCTATCTATATCCAAACACCGTCGAATTACAGTAAATATGTGACGGAAGTGGATGGAGAGAAGAAGATAAAGCGCAGCATCCTGGAGTGCGGTAATATCGGAGTTGAAACTGAGGCACAGGACATACAATTTAATATTCCGGAGCTGTTTGTAGAATAGTTTTCTGATCTAAAAGGCTTCTTGCAGAGATGCAAGAGGTCTTTTTTTATGCTTTTTTCATTCTCCCAACTCTAACCCAAATCGTCCCAAATCTATCCCAAGTGGGCTTGTTTCAGTATTCATGGGCTTTTCGTAGAATTAAGTTAGCTTTTATAGAAGCTGTTTTGTAACAGTTAACAAAATAATCTCAATGCCTGAGATGGCCATTAAGGCGGCGGGATGCATAAGGAGATTCGAGATTTCGGATTAACCGAGTCTTGACTCCGAAGCACCCACCGTTACTTCTTGCGCCATTTTAGGGCTTGTGGAGTCGGTGGATGGCTACCGGCTCCTTTTTGTATCCCGACCGCAGGTCACAGGCGGAAAGGAAAAGCAATGAAAAAGAATCTTGTAGCAAAAAACGAACTTGGTATTTATGCAGATGCTAACGGTGTTGTGAGAGCGGACAGCCTTGTGGTTGCTCAGATGTTTGGCAAGCTTCACGCAAATGTAGTCCGTGACATTAGGAATCTTGATTGTTCCGATGAGTTTCGACTCATCAATTTTGATGAGTCGACTTACCTCAACGCTCAGGGACATCAGCAGCCTTGTTACAACATGACCCGTGATGGCTTTGTGTTCCTGGTAATGGGGTACAGAGGCAAGAAGGCGGCTTCTTTTAAAGAGGCGTATATCAAGAGATTCAACGAGATGGAAGAGTTCATCAAGTATCTGTTAGAGGCAAGAACAGAGTTCCCTCTTCTCACAGAGAGCATAATGCTTCTCCATGAAAGCCCTAAGCCTTACTACTTCAGCAATGAGGCAGATCTTTTGAACCGTATCGCTCTTGGTAAGACAGCCAAGCAGGTTCGTGAAGAACATGGGCTTAAGCCGGGGACAAGCATTCGTCCTTATCTTACTACCAAGCAGATCGAGGCTATTGATCGTCTGCAGAGAGTGGATATCGGGTTGCTGGTATCAACGCCTGACTTCCAGGAGCGCAAGAGATACCTTGAGTGGTACTTCATGAAGAAATTGCAGTAAAGGAGCGACGATAGATGAGAATTAACGGCGAAGAAACTGATATCCTTCGCAGCTATCGTTCTAATGACGCAGAGGGAAGACTGGCCATAATGCTTAACAATTATGCGGTCTTCCCGAAGATCATTCGCAAAGCTGAGAAGAAGATTCAGTACAAAATCAAATCGGAAAAAGAATACCTGCGTAGCCACGCAAGAGGCGAGCTTGGAGTCAGAGTACAGACCTCCGGCACAAGTGACCCGACTTTCAATGAGGCATCTACCAACATCATGATAGAAGATGCTTTTAAGACCGGCAGAGTGGACAAAGGCCTTCTGAAAGGAATTAAGGATGCTTCTGTATATGAGGAAGAAATTCAACTTGTAAGTCTTATGCGTATGGATTTCGAGCTGTTGGAAGAAATAATCGAGGATCTGGATGAGAGCGATTCCAAGATTATGAAACAGTATTTGCTCGAAGGGCGGCTTTTTAAAGAAATCGCCGACGACGAAGGCCGAACCTATGAGGCTATCAAGAAGCGCATGGAGCGTATCCGCGCAGAAATCCGCGAGGAAATGCTTGAGTGCCTTGAAATGAACTGTAGGGGAGGTGAGTGAGATGAATGTTATATCTGACAGAGATTACAAAGAATCCGGTATATATGCCAAGGAGCAGGCTGAAGTTCAGACCGTTCCTATTCAATGTAAAGTCGCGCTCACCATAAAGGAGGCTGCAGAGTATTCCAATATCGGTATCAACAAGTTGGAGTGTCTGCTTCGCTCTCCGAGATGTCCTTTTGTCTTATATGTGGGTAAGAAGAAGCTTGTTAAGAGAAAGGAATTTGAGAAGTTCATTTCGGACAACATAGAGATATAGCGGATTCCCAAGAAATGGGGTAACCACGCGGTTTGTCAGCTATCAAAAAAATGAAATAACATTGCATTTGAGCCCTGGTTGGTGTATAATATAGCGTGCTAATTTGGGGCTCTTATAGCTTAGAAAGGAGCCTTAAATGGGTAAAGATCTCAAAGGAAAGGAGATTGGAGACGGAATTTATCAGCAGCCAAATGGCACATATTGTGCAAGATTTGTTGATAAGTTTGGTCGAAGAAAATCTAAACGCTCAAAAAAGCTTCAGGAAGTAAGACAGTGGATCGCTGACGCAACATATATTGACCAACACAGTGATTTAGACCAGGCGACTGATATGCTAGTGGATGCCTGGTTTGATTATTGGATAGGCATCAAAAAGAAGACAGTGAGACCAAATACTGTCAGAAACTATTCAGAGCGGTATGAACGAAACATCAAGAGTGTAATTGGAAATAAGCTTTTGACAGAAGTAAAACCTATTCATTGCCAAACTATCTTTTCTAAAATGGCAGACGAAGGGTATAAGACTACAACTATCTATCAAACGCGAATTGCTCTTTACAACATGTTTGAGTTTGCAAGAGAAAATGATGTTCTCATTGCAAATCCCTGTAAGAAGTCGCTAAAGAGTGACATGGGAAAACCTTCAGATAAGAAGGAAGCTCTTACTATTGATGTTCAGAAGAAATTCTTGGAAGCTGTGGTGGGATACAGCTATGAGAATCAGTATCGCTTTGTTTTGCAGACAGGTCTTCGTACTGGAGAGCTTATAGGACTTAGGTGGAGCGACATCGACTTCGAAAATCGCACTATGAAGATTGAAAGAACGATGGAATTTCGCTATAAGGTAGGTGAATGGAGAGTTGGCCCGCCTAAGAGCAAATCGGGTTTTCGAACAATCCCCCTTACGGATGAAGCAATTCGTATTCTGGAGAATCAAAAACAAAAGAATAAGAGCTTAAAGCTCGTACCGATTGAGTGGAACGATGTGGTCTTTCTTTGCAGAAATGGCACGCCGGTCAAGAACAGCACTTATGACACGGGACTGTTCAAGTATTGCGATCGAGTTGGCATTCCGAGATTTTCTATGCATGTGCTTAGACATACTTTTGCGACAAGATGCATTGAAGGTGGAATGAAGCCGAAGACACTGCAGAAGATTTTAGGTCATTCTAATATCGGTATCACAATGAATCTGTATGTCCATATTACAGATGAAGAAAAACATAGAGAAATAGATCTTGTGGCTGACGCTTTAAAAGTGGTATAAAACTTGATGCGAAATTTTGACTCGTGGCACTCGATGTGGCACTCGGTCAAAAAGGCATGTAGCGAAAAGCCCGTAAAATAAAGAAAACTCAAAGGAGATTATAATATTATGAAACTAGGTATAGTTGGTCTGCCCAATGTCGGTAAGAGTACCCTTTTTAACTCACTTACCAAGGCGGGAGCGCAGGCTGCGAACTTCCCTTTCTGTACGATCGATCCCAATGTGGGTGTCGTACCTGTCCCCGATGAGAGACTTGATAAGCTCGGAGAACTTTACCATACAAAGAAGGTTACCCCCGCTGTTATAGAGTTCGTTGACATCGCGGGACTTGTAAAGGGCGCTTCAAAGGGTGAGGGACTCGGAAACCAGTTCCTTGCAAATATCCGCGAGACAGACGCCATCGTACATGTAGTAAGATGCTTCGAGGATTCAAACGTTATCCACGTTGACGGAAGCGTTGATCCTTTGAGAGATATCGATGTTATCAATCTCGAGCTTATTTTTGCCGATATCGAGGCTTTAGAGAGAAGACTTGCTAAGGTTGTAAAAGCTGCAAGAATGGATAAAACAGCTGCCAAGGAGCAGGCTTTCCTTGAAAAGATGAAGGCTCATCTCGAAGCCGGTAACAGCGCAAGATCCTTCGAGCTTGACGCAGATGACGAGGACGAAGCCGGCTATATGAAGGAACTTAACCTTCTTACCGCAAAGCCTGTTATCTACGCTGCAAACGTTGCGGAGGAGGACCTCGCTGACGACGGCGCGTCAAACGATATGGTTAAAAAGGTTCGCGACTTTGCCGCAAAGGAAGGAAGCGAAGTATTTGTTATCAGCGCAAGAGTTGAAGAAGAAATTTCAGAGCTTGACGATGCTGAAAAGGCAGAGTTTCTTGATGCTCTCGGAGTAAAAGAATCAGGTCTCGATAAGCTTATCGCAGCAAGCTACAAGCTTCTCGGACTTATGAGCTTTTTAACCGCCGGTGAGGATGAGTGCCGCGCATGGACAATCAAGATCGGTACCAAGGCTCCTCAGGCAGCAGGCAAGATCCATACAGACTTTGAGCGCGGATTTATTAAGGCGGAAGTAGTTAACTACAAGAATCTTCTTGAACTCGGATCGCTGGCAGCAGCCCGTGAAAAGGGACTTGTAGGTATCGAGGGTAAGGATTATGTCGTAAAAGACGGCGACGTTATCCTGTTCCGTTTCAATGTATAACGAGGTTAAAGGGGATTTATCATGAACTCAACTGATATTTCATTTCCTAATTTAGGGATATATCTTTCGAATGTCCCTAAGCAGTTTTATATAGGAAAGTTTTCAATCGCTCTTTACGGAGTAACTTTTGCTATAGGAATCCTTCTCGGACTTATTGTGGCTTCTAAAGTAGCAAAGGAGTATGGCGAGGAAGAGAACAATTTTTGGGATTTTGCGATCTGGGTCATTATAGGAGGCCTTATCGGAGCGAGAATCTACTATGTTATATTCTCTTGGGAATACTACAAAAACGATCTTCTCAGCATCTTTAACCTTCGCCAGGGTGGAATCGCTATTTATGGTGGCGTTATCGGAGCGTTCCTTACGGCATTCATCTTTTCGAAGATCAAGAAGATAAATGGTTTTGTTATGACTGATGCGGCAATGCCCGCGCTTATCCTGGGACAGGCTGTGGGCCGCTGGGGCAACTTCTTTAACAGAGAGGTTTTCGGACAGTATACAAACAATCTTTTTGCGATGCGCCTTCCTATAGACGCAGTAAGAGCAAGAGATATTTCGGCGGACCTTGCATCACATATCGGAGAGGGAGAGAACTTTATACAGGTTCATCCCACTTTCCTATATGAGAGCGTTTGCAATCTGATCCTTTTTGCACTCCTTCTTATCTTTAGAAAGAAGAGAGCCTTTAACGGAGAGGCTTGCCTTTGGTACTTTGCCGGATACGGAATCATCAGATTCATCATCGAAGGAATCCGTACCGACCAGCTTTACCTTATCGGAACGACGATCCCTGTATCCCAAGTAGTTGCGATTGTACTTATAGTAGTAGCGATCGCCGGAGAGATTGTCTTCAGAACCCTTATTAAGAAAGGTAAGCTCCCCAAGGTACTCAAAATCGGAGAGAATTCCCCCAAGAAAGTTAAAGCTTAAATGTGGGATTTTATCCCACCGGGGACTTAAATGTGGGATTTCATCCCACCGACGGCCAAAAAGCAGGTGGGATATTAAGACAGTTTAAGGGATGTTAATATTTCATCCCACTTTTGACCACAACATATAGAAAAATGGTCAAAAACACATCAAAATATAGAAATTATTGTTCAAAATAGGCAGTAGCCATGAGGTTACTGTCTATTTTTTTGTCTATTTTTACCAGAACAAATTATTAAGAAAGATTAAAAAAATTGTTGAAAATACTTGCATATTAAGGTATTTTAATGTAGAATTTTGGTTGTAAGTGGGAAGAAGTGGGATGATTTACCCATAAAGTGGGATAAAACGGAAAGGAGGATGCGTAAGATGGCCGGACTCATCGGAGAATACAATCACACAATCGATGCAAAAGGCCGACTTTCTGTACCTTCTAAATTCCGCAGTGTCCTTGGAGACGGATTTGTTATTTCAAAGGGCATTGACCAGTGCCTTATCATCTATTCCGAAGAGGAATGGAGCGCATTCCAGGCGAAGTTAAACACCCTCCCCACATTTGACGACGATGCAAGAGAAGTTAAGCGTTTCTTCGGTTCCGGTTCAGCTTTCGTAGAGATAGACTCCCACGGTCGAATCCTCGTTCCCTCAAATCTCGCTGAGTATGCCGGACTTACAAAGGATGTAACGATCGTCGGAACTACGGACGGTAAAGCCGAGATCTGGGATACGGATAACTGGAACGCCAGAGAAGGCAGAATCAGTCCCAAGGATGCCGTTAAGAACCTTTTTGCAAAAGGAATCTCTATTTAAAGGGCGGAGGATAATATGGAATTTAAACATTATTCTGTAATGCTCGAAGAGACTATAGAAGAATTAAAGATTAGGCCTGACGGCATATATATGGATGGAACCTTAGGCGGCGCGGGGCATTCAAGCGAGATTGCAAAGAGACTTACCACCGGCCACCTTTACGGAATAGATCAGGATGCGGCGGCAATAGAAACTGCAACCGAAAGGTTAAAGCCCTACAAAGAAAATGTCACTGTTATAAGAAACAACTACTGTAACGCGGTTGCAGACCTTGCCGAAAGAGGCGTTACAGAGTTCGACGGAATACTTCTTGACTTGGGAGTAAGCTCTTATCAGCTCGATACCGGCGAGAGAGGATTTTCCTACAGATACGACGCTCCTCTTGATATGAGGATGGATCAAAGGCAGACCCTCACAGCAAAGCAGATAGTAAATGAGTATTCCGAAAGTGATCTTTACCGGATAATCAGAGACTACGGCGAAGACAAATTCGCCAAGAATATTGCAAAGCACATCGTAGCGGCGCGCAAGACAAAGAAAATAGAAACAACATTTCAGCTTGATGAGATCATACATGCGGCGATACCGGCAAAAATGAGAACAGGCGGTCATCCCGCAAAGCAAACCTTCCAGGCGATACGGATTGAGTGTAACAGCGAGCTTAAAGTCCTGGAAAACTCCCTTGATGAAATGATAAAAGCCTTAAGGCCGGGCGGAAGAATCTGCATCATCACCTTCCACTCCCTTGAGGACAGAATAGTAAAAACAGCCTTTAGAAAAAATGAGAACCCTTGCACATGCCCTCCGGAATTTCCCGTTTGCGTGTGCGGCAAGAAATCACTCGGAAAAGTGATAACAAGAAAACCGATAACCCCGTCGGAGAAGGAACTGGGGGAGAACACAAGATCCGCAAGCGCCAAGCTTCGGGTGTTTGAGAGAGAGTAGAGAGATTTAGAGAAGGAAGAGAAAATGGCAGATTACAGAAACGTTAACAGAGAGTACTACGAGTTTGGTTCGGTAGCGAGAAATTCAGTAGCTCCCGAGAGAAGATACGACCCCGAATATGAGCGTAAAAGCGTAAGACACCCTAAGAGTAGATCTTTTTCAGTACTTGGTTTTGCAATCGCAGGAATTGCATTTGTGATTTTTGCCATAAGTATGGTAAACTATGTTCAGTTGCAAAGCGAACTTACTGCTAAGATTAAGTCTGTTGCGAACAAGCAGATTGAGCTTAACAACCTTAAATCTTACAATGACGAGCATCTTGCGCGCATTACCGGCAGCGTAGACCTTGAGAGTATAGAAAGCATCGCCCGCGGAGAGCTGGGTATGACATACGCTTCCGAAGGTCAGGTTATCACATATGAATCCGCCGGTAATGACTATATGCGAAAAGCGGATGGCAATTAATATATGGAATCAGATAAGAAAAGATTTTTTAGAAGAAACTCAGATCAGTCGGGTAGGCCGAGGATTTCTCCCGGCCAAAGCAGAGCGACAAAGCTTGTAATATTTTTTGCGATTACTGTTTTGCTTTTGGGCGCTTTGGTTATCCGACTGATTTATATTGTTAAAGTACACGGGACCGATTATCAGAAAGCCGTTCTTCAGAACCAGGCTTATGACTCGGTCGTCTTGCCTTTTAAGAGGGGAGATATCGTTGACAGAAGCGGTACCGTTCTCGCTACATCGGAAAAGGTGTACAATATGGTCATCGACGCATCCGTTATGCTTACCTACGAGGATGACAGATACTTCGAACCGACCCTCAGAGCGCTGGGAGAGTGTTTCCCTGCGGATCTTATCGATGTTTCTCAGATAAGATATTACGTTACAAATAATGAAAACAGCAAGTATTACGTTGTGGCAAAGAGACTTTCCTACTCGGATATCCAGCCATTCCTTGCTGTGCAGGAGGAAAACGACTTTGTAAGAGGCGTTTACTTCGAGGACGAGTACAAGAGAGTTTACCCCAACAAGAACCTCGCTTCTACGGTTTTGGGCTTTACAAGAAAGAATTCCAATGCCGAGGGGCAGTACGGACTTGAAGAGTATTATGATGATATTCTTACGGGTACAAACGGACGTGAGTACGGTTATCAAAACGATGACGATACTCTCGAGAGAACGGTTAAGCCCGCCATCGACGGCTATACCATTCACTCGACCATCGACGCAAACATCCAAAAGATCGTTGAAAAATACTTAAAGGCTTTTGATGATGAGCACAAAAACGCGGTTCGTACCGGAAACGGCGCGGAGAACTTAGGATGTATAATCATGGATGTCAATTCCGGCGAAATCCTTGCTATGGCAAATTACCCGGATTACGATCCGAATGATTACAAAAACATCACTCCCCTTATAGGAACCCAGCTTATAGAGGCTTACACCAATCCTGCCGGCTATATAGAGTACGAGACAACGGATACGCCGATCACACAGGAACTTATCTATTCCCTCAGCGAGGATCAGCTTAACGTTAATTTCTCGGCTCTCTGGAAAAACTATTGTATTTCCAATACATATGAGCCCGGATCGACGGCAAAGCCCTTTACCGTTGCGGCTGCTTTGGAGAGCGGCGCAATTACCGGAAATGAGGTTTATACCTGCAACGGATACCTCGAGGTGGGCGGACATAAAATAAAGTGTCACACCTATGCTTCGGGAGGAGACGGCGCGGTCAGCGTACAGGATTCCATCGCATGGTCCTGCAACGTTGCCCTTATGAAGATCGGACAGGCCATGGGAAAGGATTCTTTCTCGCGCTTCCAGAGAGTATTCAACTTCGGACTTAAAACTAATATCGATCTTGCGGGAGAGTCACGTACCGCAAGCCTTGTTTACGATGCGAAGGATATGCTTCCTTCGGACCTTGCAACAAACACATTCGGACAAAACTTTAACGTTACCATGATCCAGATGATCACGGGATTTTCGGCTCTTATAAACGGCGGTTATTACTATGAGCCTCATATGGTAAGCAAGATTACCAATGCGGGCGGCGCAACCATCGAAAATATCGAGCCCAGAGTTTTAAAGCAGGTTATTTCCGAGTCCACATCCGAAAAGCTCAGACAGTACACAAGAGCTACGGTTATGGAAGAGGGAGGAGAGAGAAGAACTGGTAAAACCGCCAGACCTGCGGGATACGCTATCGGAGGAAAGACCGGTACAGCCGAGACCCTTCCCCGCGGTAACAAGGAATATGTCGTATCCTTTATGGGATATGCTCCCGCCGACGATCCGCAGATCGCTATTTATGTTGTTGTAGACAGGCCCAATGCCACAAAGCAGGATGATGCCAAGTTTGCAACCGGAATCGTAAGAAACATCCTTACGGAAGCCCTTCCTTATCTCGGAATCTATATGACCGAGGAGCTTTCCGAAAAGGAAATTAAAGAACTTGAAGAAAAGCAGCTTGAAAATACATACAGATTCGGCGACAATTCCGGAAATTCCGAATCCGCCGGAGAGGATAAAAAAGAAGAGTATGTAACCGAGGGAACGATCGTAGATCCCACAGGTGAAGCTGCAAACATCTATCCCAAGTGGATGACTTATCCCATAGATCCCGCCACGGGATACCGCGTAAATCCCGACAACGGAGAAAAGTACGACGCATCAACGGGAGAGCTTGTGGAAGATGTAAACGAATCAATGGGACTTGAAGTTCCCGTTAACGGAAATCTTGGAACAGCTCAGCGCGAGGATACGACCGGACGCTGATTGGAGAGCAAAGATGGCAACTACCGCCGACAATGTAACAAAATTTACAACTAAACAATTAAAACGTGTATCGAGGATGGGCTTTGACTGGAATATGGTCCTTATAATCATATTCCTCCTTGGCTTCGGACTGATCATGGTTTATTCGGCAAGTTCCTACAGGGCGGCCAGAGATTACGGCGGAAATGCGACCTATTTTCTTTCCCGTCAGGCCATAGCCGACCTTTTGGGACTTGTTGCCGCAATCTTTGCGATGTTTATCCCTATCAAGTTTTTTCAAAAGGGCATGATTCCCTGGATAGTTTACGCTATTGCTTTTGTACTGCCCCTTCTTACAATCCCTTTTGGCGTTTCATCCCACGGTGCATCAAGATGGATCGAGATACCCGGTACGGGATTTAACATTCAGCCCGCGGAGATTTCAAAAGCGGCTATGATCGTTTTTATGGCTGTTTGGCTTACGGCTCACAAAAACAGCATTAACACATGGAAGACATTTGCCATAACCATGGCGCTGCCCCTTCCTGTTTGCGGAGTTATTTATCTTGTTACGGATAACTTAAGTTCCGCTATAATCATTTACGCGATTTCGTTTATTATGACCTTCCTCGCAAGCCGTGACTATCTTAAGTTCCTTGCTGTAATAGGAGTCGTCGGGGTGATAGGAATCATCGTCATCGCTTACGTCCAAAACGCGGACATCAGTGAAGGGGGATTCAGACTTGCGAGAATTTATTCCTGGCTCCATCCCGAGAATTCCGCGGACTCAAAGGCACACCAGGTCATCCAGTCTCTTTACGCCATCGGAAACGGCGGAGTCTGGGGAAGAGGGCTTGGACAGAGCATACAAAAGATTTCCAACCTTCCCGAGCCTCATAACGATATGATCTTTTCCGTTATCTGTGAAGAGCTGGGAATCGTCGGAGCAATCACGCTTGTTATTATGTACATCCTTCTTTTGTCGAGAATCTTTTTTATCGCAAGAGATACGAAGGATATGTATTCATTCCTTGTTGTTTCGGGTATTATGGCCCATGTATTTGTGCAGGTTGTGATGCATATAGCCGTTACGACAAACTCCATGCCGAATACCGGAGTGTCCTTGCCGTTTATCTCCTACGGAGGATCGTCGGTGCTTTTACTCTTGGCGGAGATGGGCCTTGTACTGGGCATAAACAGAACTAATAGGGCAGAGGTGAGAAAGTGAGCGGAAGAACGCGTCTTATAATCGGTATAGTCGTGGCTCTGGGACTGGTTGCCGCTGTGCTCGGCGGCGCTTATTACCTTCTGACTTCATATCGGATTGACCCTGAAAAGGTTGTTGTTGAAGGAAATAAGCACTATTCATCAAAAGAGATTTCGGAAATGGTCATGGAAGGACCGCTGGGAGACAATTCCCTTGTCCTTTCCTTTAAATATAAGAATAAAAAGATCACTGATGTTCCTTTTGTGGATTCGATTTCCGTAAGCGTTACGGGACACGATTCCATCAGGATAAGCGTCTTTGAAAAGGCCCTCGCCGGATATGTGAAATATCTTGACAGATATATCTACTTTGACAAAGACGGATATGTTGTTGAAAGCTCCCAGGTTAAGACCGACGGAATCCCGCAGGTTACGGGCATTGCTTTCAGCAGTATCGAGATCGGGAAAAAGCTCGGTACGGGAGACGTTGATTATTTCTCCAGAACCTTAGATATCACAAAGCTGATGGATAAATACGACCTGAAGGTGGATAAGATTCAGTTCCATGATGACGGAAAGATAACCCTTTGCTTCGGGAATGTGAGAGTGGCTCTCGGAGACGATTCTGCCCATATTGAAGACAAGGTCATGGACCTGCCTTTTTTCCTTGAGAATCTGGTGGGGAAAAGCGGTGTCCTCGATATGGAGGAATACGACGAAACAAGCGGAATTTACGTGTTTAAATCGGACATCGATTAAGCGTGAAACAAGTGTGAAACTTTTTTCAAAATTGTTAAATAAATTATTGCGAAAAGTTGTATTTAATTATATTATTATATATGTGTGTGAAAGTACATTTTGGAGGATACTACAGTGCCTATTGATATTAGAGAGATTGAGCCCGACAGCAAGTGCAGAATTGTTGTCATTGGTGTCGGAGGAGCCGGAAATAATGCAGTAAACAGAATGGTTGACGAAAGTATGGGTGGGGTTGAATTTATCGGAGTCAATACCGATAAACAGGCTTTGGATCTCTGCAAAGCACCCAAGCGTATTCAGATCGGTGCCAAGCTTACCGGCGGTCTCGGAGCAGGTTCTAAGCCTGAGATCGGTGAGAAAGCAGCTCAGGAAAGCGAGGAAGATATCCGTGCAGCCCTTCAGGGTGCGGACATGGTTATCGTTACCTGCGGTATGGGCGGTGGAACCGGAACCGGCGCTGCTCCTTTTATAGCTAAGATTTCTAAGGAAATGGACATCCTTACTCTCGCAGTTGTCAGCAAGCCTTTCAACTGGGAAGGAAATGTCCGCAAGAACAACGCAAAGCTCGGAATCGAGAAGCTCTCCGAGGGCGTTGATACTATGATCTGTATCCCCAACTACAAGTTGGGCGAGATTATTGGAGATAAGAGAGCTCCTATCGAAGAGTCCCTTAAGAAGGCTGATGAAGTCCTTCAGCAGGCTGTTCGCGGAATTACCGATCTTATTACCGAGAATGCACTTATCAATGTTGACTTTGCAGATATCAAGACCGCTATGAAGGACCACGGTGTGGCTCATATCGGTATCGGTATCGCATCAGGAGACAACAGAGCGGAAGAGGCTGTTAAGCTTGCTATCGAAAGCCCTCTTCTTGAGACAAGAATCGAATCCGCTACAGACGCCATCGTTTGTGTCGGCGGTGATATTACCCTTTATGACCTTGAGGTTGCATCTACCTACGTACAGTCTCTTACAGGCGAGAATCTTAACCTTATTCCCGGTGCGATTCCCAACCCTGAGCTTTCAGATACCTGCGTAGTTACCGTTATTGCAACCGGTCTTGAGGCAGTACCTATGGACAATGCCGGAATTGGACGTGTTCCCGTTGTTAACAAGCCCAGATTCGTTGGTTCGGCTCAGAGCATGTCATCTATGAACCTTCGTCCTCAGATGACTTCAAACCTCAGCCAGGCTCAGGCGGCTCTTAACCAGAGACCTCCTGTTTCAACCAATACAGGTACAATACCTCAGGTTCGTCCCAGTGTTCAGCTTACGGAGATCAAGATTCCTGATTTCCTCAACAGAAACAAGGACAAGTAAATTTAAAGTTAAGGCCTGCCTGAAAAGGCAGGCTTTTATTCTTTTATAAATGTGTCTAAGGATGCGTTTATTTATACGGAGATAGACAATGGTTAGAGCGGAAGAAATCCTATCTATGGAATATTTAAAGAAAACTGAGTTCACCGGATCAACGGAAGGTATGAGGTACAGACTCGAGAAAAAGGAGAGTAAGATCACATCCGATTCCGGAGAAGAGATTACCGTAAAGAACCTTCTTTGCACAATCTGGCCCGAGCCTTTTAATTTTCATACAACGCCTGATTCCGAAAAAGAATCGAAGGAGTTTTCCTTTGACAGAGACGGAGTTTGTGACGCTGTTGCCTGGATGAATGACAGACTCTTCTCGGAGCATGAAAAATTTCAAAAAGCCCCTTCAAACTGGGATTCGTACAAGTTGACATAAAACTTTTCTTTTTGTATAATAGACATTGGTGATTAATATTCTGCAATATTTTTCATTAATAATTTGAGGAAATAAGGGGTCCTTTTCCCGGATGGAGAGAAAAATTTATGAAGTGTCCTTATTGTGGTAACGACAACACCAGAGTTATTGACTCCAGACCTGCCGATGATAACTCATCTATCCGCAGACGTCGTATTTGCGATGACTGCAATAAACGGTTTACAACCTATGAGAAGGTGGAGACTATTCCCCTTATCATTATCAAAAAGGACAACAACCGCGAAACTTACGACAGATCAAAGATCGAGAGCGGTGTACTCAGAGCATGTCACAAGAGACCTGTCAGTGCCATGCAGATCACAAAGCTTGTTGATGATGTTGAGAACGATATCTCCCAGATGGAGGAAAAAGAAATTCCTTCCGATGTTATCGGAGAGCTTGTTATGAATAAGCTTAAGGATCTTGATGCGGTTGCGTACGTTAGATTTGCTTCCGTTTACCGCGAGTTTAAAGATGTTAATACCTTTATGGATGAACTTAAGTCCATGCTCAAATAGTTTATAGATTTTTTAGAAAAGAGACTAAATTTTCCGAAACGGTTTCCGATATATTGTATAGCAGACAACGATAGAAACGGAATTCTTTCGGAAGATACTTATCCGTTTAAATGACAAGGAGGTGATAGGATGGGCATCAATGGAATTAACAATTATTCTAATTTCATAAACAATTATCGGATACCATCCATCCCCAGTGTCAGTGTCGATGAAGTTAAAAGGCAGGACGAAGAGCTTAAGAAATTAGCATCTTCCCCCGCTTTAGAAAGTACTCTTCAGGACGCCGTCTCATCTGCTAAACCCAGAAATGACGCTGCTCTCGAGGATATTTCGATCACCTTCAACAAGGGCGACGATTACGGTTACATCGGTAAAGACAGCGACATCTACTCCCTGGATGTTGAAAACGCTATTTCTGATATGCAGAAAGATAACGTTTTGAAACAGTACCAGTTCTTTGTAGGAAATACCGGCACCGGAGCATTGGTTGACAATGCCGACGGAGTGGTTATCCCAAAGGTTTATTAAAGAATAATTATAAAGTCTGTACCGGGACCTTCGGGTTCCGGTTTTTTTCTGTTTAAAGAAAAGCTTTTCGGTACCTTCTGCATCTAAAAAAAGCACCTGGGGCTCCTTTTGTTCTGATTTACATAGAGAGCGGTAAATGATAGAATTAATAGGCATCTATGGAACTACTAAAGATTTTACGGAGACATTATGGATAAAAAGAAAGTAATTGTCGGCATGTCCGGAGGAGTGGATTCTTCCGTTGCCGCTATGGTTTTAAGAGATCAGGGATATGAGGTTATCGGAGTTACGTACGATTTTTGGCACGATGACGACGATCCCGCAGATATATATAAGAATCTGTCGGACGCTTCCGATGCCAAAGCGGTAGCCGATAAACTGGGTATACGTCATGAAGCGGTTAATTACACAAAGCAGTTTAGACGTAATGTGGAGGATTATTTTGCTTCCGAATACCTGCTGGGAAGAACTCCGAACCCCTGCGTCAGATGTAACCCTACCGTTAAATGGGCAGCGATGATGGAAAGTGCGATTTGCTATGGGGCGGACTTTGTGGCAACCGGACATTATGCAAGAGTTGACAGGCTTGAAAACGGAAGATTTGCTGTTAAGAATTCCGTTACTGCAAAAAAGGATCAGACATATGTGCTCTACGGTCTTTCCCAGGAGCAGCTTTCAAAGACTCTGATGCCTATAGGGGAGTACGAAAAGGAATATGTAAGAAAGCTTGCAGCCGAGGCTCACCTTCCCGTTGCTTCAAAGCCTGACAGCCAGGAAATATGCTTTGTTGATGATGACGATTACGCAAGATATATAGAAGAAAAGACGGGTAAAAAGTCTGAGCCCGGGCTCTTTGTAAATTCCGGGGGAGAAGTGCTTGGAAAGCATAAAGGCATAGTCCACTACACCATCGGCCAAAGGCGAGGACTAGAGATCGCGGCAGGCCACAGAGTTTTCGTTACGCAGATAAATCCCGGGGACAATACCGTTGTTATCGGTGAAAACGAGGAGCTTTTTACGGATATGGTTTTTGCTGAAGACTTTCAGTATATGTCCATAGAGCCCCCGGAGCCCGGATTTAAAAAGAGGGTGAGAGCAAAGATCAGATACAATCATCTTGGAGAAGATGCCGAGATGGAGGTTTTAGAGGACGGTAAAGTTGTTTGCCGCTTCGATAAAAAGGTTAGAGCCGCTACCCCGGGGCAGTCCCTTGTTGTGTACGACGGAGACTATGTTTTGGGCGGCGGATTGATTACCGGCAGATTTTGAGCCTTAGTAAAAAGGAGGGTTAAATATGGCTATATTGGCTGATTGTCATTTACATTCTTCATTTTCGGCGGATTCCGATGCGCCTATGAAGGATATGATCGAGGCGGGGATAAAAGCGGGACTTAAGACAATGTGCTTTACGGAGCATAATGATTTCAACTATATCGACCAGGATGATCTTAAGGCCGGAGACTGGATCCTTAACGTGGATTCCTATCTCTACGAGCTTTTGAAATACAAAGAGCAGTACGCCGATAAGATAAGGATCCTTTTCGGAGTGGAGATCGGTTTTCAGACAAGCTGTATGCGTGAAAATGCCGTTCTCGCAAAGTCCCATGACTTCGATTTTATAATCGGATCCACACATCTTGTACGCGGCATGGATCCTTACTATCCCGAGTACTTCGAGGGAAGGGATGCGGAGGATGCATACCATGAATACTTTGAGGACGAATTATTAAATATTAAGAAAAATTCCAACTTTGATATTTACGGACACCTTGATTATGTAGTAAGATACGGCACGGATCCTTGGGAGGAATACGACTTTGGAAGGCATGCCGAACTTTTCGATGAAATCCTTAAGACTCTTATCGACAAGGAAAAGGGAATAGAGCTTAATACCGGCGGGATCAAAAAGGGAATGACGCAGTTCCATCCCTGTATGAAAGTCCTTAAAAGGTATCGGGAGCTCGGAGGCGAGATTATAACCATCGGTTCCGACGCTCATAAGCCCGAAAATGTCGGAGAGTATTTTGACAGGGCGGCAGAGGTCCTTAAGGAATGCGGATTTGAGTACTATTGCGTATTTGAGAAGAGATCTCCCGAATTCCATAAGCTTTGATTTTTGCATATATATTAAGAAAAGAGGCGTTTTTTATGGCAATGAATCCTGCAAGTTTAATGAGAATGATGACGATGAAAGCTAAGTTTGAGAAAAATCATCCCAAGTTTATAGCTTTTATTCAGGCAGTATTTTCAAGACCTATAGAAGAGGGCACAGTTATCGAGATCACGGTAAAGCGTCCCGGCGAGGATGCGGTTACGGCCAATATTTCCGTGACCAAAGACGATATAGAAATGTTTAATGAAATGAAGACGATGAGTTGACTTGTATGACTTTAAAGAAATATATCGGTGATAAAAATTTTTATAAAATGGTACTGACTATAGCGGTACCCATAATGGTTCAAAACGGAGTATCCAATTTCGTAAACCTTTTGGATAATCTGATGATCGGAAGGATAGGAACAAATGCGCTCTCCGGCGTTGCAATCGCCAATCAGATAATGTTTGTTTTTTACCTTCTTATTTTCGGAGCTTCCGCAGGTGTCGGAATCTTCACAGCTCAGTATTTTGGAATGGGAGATGACGAGGGCGTAAGATACACCTTCAGATTCAAGCTTATTATCAATACTGTCCTCACAGCTGCAAGCATAGTTTTCTTCCTTGTAATGGCGCCTACGCTTATAAGCCTGTTTTTAAAGGGTGAGGGAACGCCTCAGGATGCTGCGGAGACTCTTAAGATCGGCGTAGAGTATATGAGGATAATGATGATAGGTCTTGTGCCTGTTGCCATTACAAACTCCTACTCCGGAACCCTCAGAGATATCGGACAGACAAAGGTCCCTATGATAGCTTCCGTTGTTGCGATATTTGTGAACCTTGTCGGAAATCTGCTCCTCATCTACGGATTTTTGGGACTTCCCGCTCTCGGAGCAAGAGGTGCGGCTATAGCTACGGTTATCTCCAGATTTGTTGAGCTTGGCGTCCTTGCCGTATACACGGGAACCCATAGCGCAAGATACGGCTTTATCGTCGGCGCTTTCAGAAGCCTTAAAGTCCCCGGAAATCTCGCGGGTAAATTTATACTTAAATCCTTACCTCTTATGGCAAACGAAACTCTCTGGGCTCTTGGACAGACGACTATGAACCAGTCCTACTCCTTCAGAAGCCTTAACGCGGTTGCGGCGCTTAATATTGAGTCCACTATCTGGAATCTTTTAGGTGTATCATTCCTTGCGATGGGAGAGGCAGTCGGAATAATCGTAGGACAGATCTTGGGAAGCGGAGATATCGATAAGGCAAAGGATACCGCAAGAAAGATGAGGGCCTTCACCGTGGCGTGCGGAGCAGTCTTCGGAGTATTGATGATCGCGGTGGCTCCTTTCTTCCCGAAACTCTACAAAACAACGGACGATGTTAAGCAGCTTGCTTCGGGACTTATATTTATTTACGGAGCTTTTATGCCGATCTATGCATACACCCACGCTTCGTATTTTACCATAAGGTCCGGCGGAAATACGCTTATCACTTTTATTTTTGACAGCTGTTTTGTCTGGGTGCTGTCTGTTCCCGTGGCATTTGTACTCAGCAGATTTACGAAAGTAGACGTATTTTATATGGTACTTATCGTTCAGTCTCTCGAGGTCATCAAGGGATGTATCGGCGGTGGAATGGTATTAAGCGGTATTTGGGCAAGAAATATAGTCAAATAGAGTTGTTTAATGCCGCTTAAGGTGTTAAAATGTAGGTAGCGTGTTTTCAAAAGAAAACCGATAAGGAGGTATAGTATTTACTATGAGAAACACACTTAGAGACGTTATTATTCATTTTGTCATCGGAGCCATCCTTTGCGTTGTAGCTCTTTTCCTGTTCCTGTTTAAGTTTAATTTTAAAGCATTCCCTGCATTTATGACATTCGGGCCTCACTTCTCCGTACTCGGACTTGTGGCAGCCATCGTAGCAGTCGTACTTCTCGTACTTGCTGCCTGCGGTACTTTCGTATACGGCAGAGAGAAGAAGGCTTAATTGTATAAAATTTTGGCATTTTGTATATAAATAATTCTATTTATATCTTGAATTAATTTAAAGAAAACTGTAAAATAGTTGTGCTGACAAAAATTTGACAATCTTTATTTTGTCGGGTTTAAAAAATACATAATTAATTGTTTCACTAGGAGGAATCAAAAATGGCAGTTAAAGTTGCGATTAATGGTTTTGGACGTATTGGACGTCTTGCATTCAGACAGATGTTTGGTGCAGAGGGATTCGAGATTGTAGCTATCAACGATCTTACCAGCCCCGAGATGCTTGCTCATCTTCTTAAGTATGACTCTACTCAGGGTCGTTATGCTCTTGCAGACAAGGTATCTTTCGATGAGAACAGCATCACTGTTGATGGAAAGAAGATTACCATCTACGCTGAGGCTAAGGCAGCTGATCTTCCTTGGAAGGCTCTTGATGTAGACGTTGTACTTGAGTGCACCGGTTTCTACACCAGCAAGGACAAGGCACAGGCTCATATCGATGCAGGTGCTAAGCACGTTATCATTTCTGCTCCTGCAGGAAATGATCTTCCTACTATCGTTTACAATGTTAACCATCAGACTCTTACTGCTGATGACAAGATCATCTCAGCAGCAAGCTGCACAACCAACTGCCTTGCACCTATGGCAAAGGCTCTTAATGACTGTGCAACCATCAAGTCCGGTATCATGTGCACAATTCACGCTTACACCGGAGACCAGATGACTCTTGACGGACCTCAGAGAAAGGGTGATAAGAGACGTTCACGTGCTGCTGCTTGCAACATCGTTCCCAACTCTACCGGAGCTGCAAAGGCTATCGGACTTGTTATCCCTGAGCTCAACGGAAAGCTCATCGGCGCTGCACAGCGTGTACCTACCCCTACCGGATCTACCACTATCCTTACTGCAGTTGTAGAAGGAAACGTTACCAAGGATCAGATCAATGCAGCTATGAAGGCAGCATCAAACGAGAGCTTCGGATACAACACCGATGAGATCGTATCTTCTGATATCGTTGGAATGACCTATGGTTCACTCTTTGATGCAACCCAGACCATGGTTCTTCCTCTTGACAACGGAACCACTCAGGTACAGGTTGTTTCATGGTATGACAACGAGAACTCATACACCAGCCAGATGGTTCGTACCATCAAGCACTTCGGAAGCCTTCTTAATAAATAATATATATTAGGCTTATTACGAAAGTATGATATTTCGGGGCCCGGCCGCTTAGGGTCGGGCCCTTTTTTCTTTAAAAGACATATCCAAGCGATATGTTTTCTTATCTAAACCCAGACAATTTTTTTATAAGGAGAATCCATATGGGACTTAACAAAAAATCAGTTGATGATATCAATGCTAAGGGAAAGAGAGTACTTGTTCGTTGCGATTTCAACGTTCCTCTTAAGAACGGAGAGATTACCGACGAGACCAGAATCGTAGCTGCTCTTCCTACAATCAAGAAGCTTATTAACGACGGTGGAAAGGTTATCCTTTGCTCACACCTCGGAAAAGTTAAAGAAGGACCTAACGAGAAGGAATCTCTTGCACCTGTTGCTAAGAGACTTTCAGAGAAGCTTGGCAAGGAAGTTGTATTCGTTTCAGATTACAACGTTACCGGCGAAGCAGCTACCAAGGCTGTAGAAGCTATGAAGGAAGGCGACGTTGTTCTCCTTCAGAATACCCGTTTCCGCGGAGCAGAAGAGACCAAGAATGGTGAGCAGTTCTCCAAGGAACTTGCTGATCTTGCTGATATCTATGTTTGCGATGCATTCGGTTCATCTCACAGAGCACACGCTTCAGTTGAAGGTGTTACCAAGTTTATCAGCGCTAAGGGCGGAGCTAACGTAGTTGGATACCTTATGCAGAAGGAGATCGATTTCCTCGGCAACGCCGTTGAGAATCCCGTTCGTCCTTTCGTTGCAATCCTCGGCGGAGCTAAGGTTGCAGACAAGCTCAACGTTATCAACAACCTTCTTGAGAAGTGCGATACCCTCATCATCGGTGGCGGTATGGCTTACACCTTCCTTAAGGCTAAGGGATATGAGATCGGTAAGTCTCTTGTAGACAACGAGAAGATCGATTACTGTAAGGAAATGATGGAAAAGGCTGAAAAGCTTGGAAAGAAGCTTCTTCTTCCCGTTGACGCCGTTACCATCGCTGAGTTCCCTAATCCTATCGATGCTCCCGTTGAAACGCAAGTAGTTGATTCAGACAAGATGCCTGCTGACCGCGAGGGATGCGATATCGGACCTAAGTCACAGGCACTCTTCGCAGAGGCAGTTGCAAACGCAAAGACCGTTGTTTGGAACGGACCTATGGGCGTATTCGAGAACCCTACTCTTGCAGCAGGTACTCTTGCAGTAGCTAAGGCTCTTGCAGATTCTTCAGCTACCACCATCATCGGAGGCGGTGACTCTGCAGCAGCTGTTAACCAGATGGGTCTTGGCGACAAGATGAGCCACATCTCAACAGGTGGTGGTGCTTCTCTCGAGTTCCTTGAGGGTAAGGCACTTCCCGGAGTTGTAGCAGCAGATGACAAATGAGCGATTTAAAGTGAGTCAAGGCAGATGTGTTTCTGCTTGCAGGTAACACATCTTCTTTGACGAACGAAACGGTTGAGCAATATCCCATGCAAAGCACGGAAGAGATATTGCGAACACCGCAGGATTTCGAGAGCGGAGCGGAGAAATCCGTAAATCGCTCATATATAAAGGAGATAACAAAATGGCAAGAAGAAGAATCATTGCCGGAAACTGGAAGATGAACAAAACTCCCAGCGAGGCAGTTGCACTCTGTGCAGAATTAAAAGATCTTGTTAAGAATGATGCGGTTGACGTAGTTTACTGCGTACCCGCTATCGATATCGTTCCTGTTGTAGAAGCTGTTAAGGGAACCAACGTAGCAGTTGGTGCTGAGAACTTCTACATCGAGGACAAGGGTGCATTCACCGGAGAGATCTCCGCACCCATGCTTGTTGATGCAGGCGTTAAGTATGTTATTATGGGACATTCCGAGAGAAGAGACATCTTCGGCGAGAATGATATTCTTATCAATGCAAAGGTTAAGAAGGCATTCGCTGCCGGACTTACTCCCATCCTTTGCTGCGGCGAGTCTCTTGCGCTCCGTAAGGCAGGTACTT
The DNA here is from genome assembly GCA_017469945.1 of Lachnospiraceae bacterium. Taxonomy (GTDB): domain Bacteria; phylum Bacillota; class Clostridia; order Lachnospirales; family Lachnospiraceae; genus AC2028. Next base: position 22,412 of record JAFUFI010000002.1, read on the forward strand.
ACAAAGAGTGGATCGAGAGACAGATTACCTGGGATCTCTCAGGCGTAACCGCTGATCAGGTAAAGAAGCTTGTTATCGCTTACGAGCCTATTTGGGCTATCGGTACCGGCGAGACCGCTACCGCTGATCAGGCTGAGGAAGTTTGCGGATTTATCCGTGAGCTTATCGCAAAGCTTTATGACAAGGCTACCGCAGAAGAAGTTCGTATCCAGTACGGCGGATCTATGAACGCTTCAAACGCTGCTGAGCTTCTTTCAAAGCCCAACATTGATGGCGGACTTATCGGAGGCGCAAGCCTTAAGCCTGACTTCGGCCAAATCGTTAATGCATAAGCAATCAGCTTCATGTACTTTATGAAGCTGATCGATTGTCGCGATGTATTTACGCGCAACCTGTGGCGAAGCCCTTGCGCAACTCGCCGCGTCCTCTGCGGCGAGTTGAAAAAAGCAATCAGCTTCATTATAGAAGCCACCCGGCAAGTCGCTGCATTTTTGCAGCGACTTTTTTTGTCAAAAATGACACAGGGGGACGGGGTTGGGGGTTCATAGTCAGAATAATTTCAAAATTATCTGACTATGAACCCCCAACCCCGTCCCCCTGTGTCATTTCTTTATTTCTTTTTTAGAAATTTTATTTTTGTTTTTGAATTTGGACACAAAGTAGCCACATTTTAATGTTATTATCTATTCAACGGTTGAGGTAATCGTACCTACACCACCCACGCAAGTGGGTTCTCATAAATCTCTCTCCTTTTTATAAAAACTCCGCCCAGGCGGAGTTTTTATTTTTTTAAATATGAATTCCAATACATGTACAAAACGTACACTATTGACACAATGTACAAACAAGGCTAAAATATAAGTATAGTATTTTGAAAGGAGTTTTTAATATGGATATGCTTAATGCAACGGATGTTAGAAAGAATTGGTCTGTTACTCTCGATTCTGTCGTAAGAGAAAAGCCTGCATATGTCAAGAGAACGCATGATAGTATTGCTATTATTGGAGTTCAGACATTAAACACCATTCTTTCCGGATATAGATTTAATGTAAAGAGATTCAATGAAGAAGATGGTAGTGTAACATTAAGCTCTGAAGAAATGGATATTATTGCTAATGGACCTGATGAGAATTCGGCATTGAGAAGAATGGCAGCGTATATAAAAGAATATGCCGAGGAGTTTTACGATGAGTTTCCCACCTGGTCCGCTGCACCAAACAGAAAGCCTCACATACCCTATGTTTTCAAGGCACTTAGCCTTAATATTGATGAAATCTTGGAGGATATTGTATGCCAAGATGGAAAGAATTAAAGAGGTTTTGCGATAAAGATGGGTGGGAATTATATAAGATTATTTAAGCAGGCCCCCGATGTGATTACATCGGGGGTATTTCTGCGCCGTGAACTTAAATATAAAATATATGAGAAATATACATCATATATTTGGTAAGTTTTTTGCGGGAAAATTTGGTATTATATTATTCAGTGGAATTAACAACTTATCAGTTTGGTATAAGAGAAAGAAATATGTCAACATACAGAGAACAAACAAAAAAGATTAATATAGGCGGAAGGGTAATCGGAGGCGGAGAGCCTATCGCTATCCAGTCTATGACAAATACAAAGACTGAGGATGTGAAAGCTACCGTAGACCAGATTCTTCGCCTTGAAAAGGCGGGATGCGAGATCATAAGATGCACAGTTCCGACTTTGGAGGCTGCAAACGCCATAAAGGAGATCAAAAAGCAGATTCATATCCCCCTTGTTGCAGATATTCATTTTGACTATCGTATGGCAATCGCCGCTATGGAAAACGGAGCTGACAAGATACGTATTAATCCCGGAAACATCGGCAGCATCGAAAAGATCAAAGCTGTTGTTGACTGCGCGAAGGAAAGAAATATCCCTATCAGAGTCGGAGTTAATTCCGGATCCCTTGAAAAGCCGCTTATTGAAAAGTACGGCGGTGTTACGGCTGAGGGTATCGTTGAGAGCGCTCTTGACAAGGTTCATATCATCGAAGACCTTGGGTACGACAATCTCGTTATCAGTATCAAATCCTCGGATGTAATGATGTGCGTAAAGGCACATGAACTCCTCGCCGGAAAGACCGCCTATCCCCTTCACGTAGGTATTACCGAAGCGGGAACGGTTATGAGCGGAAGTATTAAGTCCTCCATAGGTCTAGGTCTTATCCTAAATCAGGGAATTGGCGATACGATCCGCGTATCCCTTACGGGCGATCCTGTGGAGGAAATTAAAGCGGCAAAGCTTATTCTCAGGACGCTCGGACTTAGAAAGGGCGGAATAGAAGTCGTTTCCTGTCCTACCTGCGGCAGAACGCAGATAGACCTTATTTCCCTTGCTGAACAGGTATCAAAACTTGTGGAGGATTATCCGCTCGATATCAAGGTTGCTGTTATGGGATGCGTTGTTAACGGCCCGGGAGAGGCAAAGGAAGCTGACCTTGGTATAGCAGGCGGTATTGGAGAGGGCCTTCTTATTAAAAAAGGGGAGATTATAAAAAAGGTTCCGGAGAGTGAGCTTCTAAGTACACTTAAGTACGAGCTTGATAACTGGAACAAAGCCTAATGCACTTAAAGATTATAAAGATCTTAAAGAGTTTAATAAACTTAGAGAGTTTAGAAAACTTAAAAAGCTTAAGCGGCTTAAAGGTCGTTTAGACGCACCGGCTTAAAAAAATCAGGTTACAGGTGGTTTATTTTGGTAGACAAAAGCTTTTTTGAAGTATTTCCTACTTTACAATTAAAAAGTAAAGCATCCGATTATTTCACGGATACCGTTATAAAGAAGGTTGCTGCAACAAAAGACAGACATGTTCTTCGCATATATTTGCTTTCGGAGCATGTGATCCCAAAGTCCATTGTCTTTGAGGTGGAAGAGGAGATAAGAAAGCAGTTTTCAAAGGCCTGCGGACAGGATCCGGAGGACTTTTCCGTTACGATCATAGAGCAGTTTGACCTCTCGGACAGCTACGACCTAAAGCATGTCCTTGAGATCTACAGGGACAGTTTGGAGGCCGAGCTTATGAGCAGGTCTCTTACTCTGTATAATGCATTTCACGGGGCCAAGGCAGAGGCGGTTGGCGATACGACTCTCCATCTTCAGATTCCGGATATCTTTTTATACAAAGACAAGGAAAATGAATTAAAAGAATACCTTTTAAATGTTTTTAATAACAGATTTATGCTTCACGCTACTATAAGTGTGGAGTATTTTGAGGTGCCCGAAAACGAGTACCAGAAAGAGATTGAATTTAAGTTAGACTTAAGAGTTAAAGAGATTGAGAAAAAGCTTGGATATGGCGTAGAAAAAGATACCATCTATATCGGAAGCGTTGCAAAGGAAAAGGGCGAAGGAGGAAAAGCTTCTTCCGGTAAACCCGAAAGCACCGGCGAAAAGGAAAGCCCGGAAGGAAAGAAGATTGCGGAGCTTGCCGCAAAGGAAAATGCACCCGCCGCTTCGGAAGGAAAAACGGACGCTCAAAGCGCGCAGAACGCACCTAAGCCCGCAGATTCCCAAAACAGCAAAGTATCCAAATTCCAAAAGGGAGGCGATAAAGGCTCCTTTAATAAAGGCGGCTTTAAGAGCGGCTACTCCAGAGGAAGAAACAACGGCGAGCTTAAGTGGACTGATGCTCCGGATGTTATATACGGACGCGAGATCGAGCCCGAAGCTACCCTTACAAAGATCGAGGATATTGTAGGCGAAATAGGAGAAGTTGTGGTACAGGGACAGGTTATGTCCGCTGAGCCCATAACCCTTAAAAACCGCCCTGACAGCACGATCTACACCTTTGAGATCACAGACTACACGGATTCTATTTCCGTTAAAATATTCATTCAGACGGATAAGTTAAAAGAGCTTGAAAAAGAGCTTAAGATAGGAAGTTTTGTAAAAGTAAAAGGACTTGCATCTTACGACAGATTTGCGCATGAGATAACCATTGGCAACCTCTCTTCAATTACAAAATCAGTCAGCTTCGTCAAGTCACGTGAGGACCTTGCGCTTCACAAAAGAGTAGAGCTTCATTGCCATACAAAGATGAGCGATATGGATGCGGTATCCGAACCAAAGGATATTGTTAAGCGCGCGTATAAATGGGGACACAGAGCAATCGCCATAACTGACCACGGTGTTGTACAAGGCTTTACCGATGCGGGACATGCCTGGGACGATCTCTGGAAAGCCGAAAAAGGAAAGCGTGCCGAAGCGGGTGACAAAAATCCCGACAGACAGGACTTCTTTAAGGTTTTGTACGGCGTGGAGTGCTATCTTGTCGATGACCTTTTGAAGGTCGTAATGGATGATGAGGACTGCGGATTTGATTCCGAATTCGTTGTCTTTGATATAGAGACTACAGGCTTTTCACCCGTAAACGACCGCATAATCGAAATAGGTGCCGTTAAAGTAAAGGACGGCAATATAGTAGACCGCTTCTCGGTATTTGTTAATCCCGAGAGGCCTATTCCCTATGAAATCGAAAAGCTTACATCTATTTCCGACGCGGATGTTTCGGGGGCGGAGACAATTGACCTTGTCTTGCCCAAATTCCTTGAATTCTGCGAAGGCTGTGTTCTTGTTGCCCACAACGCGGAATTTGACGTTAACTATATAAAGGCAAACTGCGAGAGGCTCGGATACCCTAAGAAGTTCACCTATATGGATACCCTTCTTTTGTCGAGGGTTCAGCTCCCGGGACATGCGAGATACACCCTTGATGCTGTTGCAAAGCTTCTTAATATAGTACTCGGACATCACCACCGTGCGGTTGATGATGCGGAGTGTACTGCCCTTATCTTTATAAAGCTTATGAATCAGCTTTCATCAGAAGGTTATTCAAAGCTTTCACAGATAAACGAAAAGGCGGGATCCAGCAAGGAAGCCATTTCAAAGATGAGATCGCACCACTGCATCATCCTTGCAAAAAACGATCTTGGAAGAGTGCATCTCTACCACCTTATCAGCGAATCTCACCTTGACTACTTCAGCGGAAGATTCCCTATTGTACCCAAGAGCAGAGTACAAAAATACCGCGACGGACTTATCGTGGGAAGCGCCTGCGAAGCGGGTGAACTCTACAGAGCCCTCGTAGAGGGGAAAACGGAGCAGCAGATATCAAGACTTGTGGAGTTCTACGATTATCTCGAGATCCAGCCCGTCGGAAACAACGCGTATATGGTCGACGCCATTGACAAAAAGAAATTGGACAACGGCGAAGTCCTTATGGAAAAGAGGTTCAAGAACATAAACTCCCTCGACGATATCCGCAATATCAACAGAAGAGTTGTGGAGCTTGGAGAGATATTCCATAAGCCCGTTGTGGCTACCTGTGACGTGCATTTCCTCGATCCCGCTGACGAAGTATACAGGCGTATCATCATGGCCGGAAAAGGCTTTGATGACGCTGACAGACAGCCGCCACTTTATCTTCATACAACGGAGGAGATGCTCGAGGAGTTCCAGTATTTAGGCCCCGAAAAAGCAAAAGAGGTTGTTGTTACCAATACAAATATGATCGCGGATATGTGCGAAACCATCGCGCCGGTAAGACCCGATAAATGTCCTCCCGTGATCCCCGATTCGGATAAGACACTTACGGATATCTGTTACAACAGAGCCCACGAAATATACGGTCCCGAGCTTCCAAAGATCGTAGAGGAAAGACTCGAGAGAGAGCTTCATTCAATAATATCCAATGGTTTCGCTGTTATGTACATCATAGCGCAAAAACTCGTTTGGAAATCCGTGGAGGACGGTTACCTCGTAGGAAGCCGTGGATCCGTAGGAAGCTCATTTGTCGCTACGATGTCGGGTATTACGGAGGTAAATCCTCTAAGCCCTCATTATATCTGCCCCAAGTGCCACTTCGTTGACTTTGACAGCGAAGAGGTTAAAAAGTACGGAGGTAAGGCGGGTATCGATATGCCCGACAGAAACTGTCCCGTTTGCGGAGAGCCTTTAAAGAAGGAAGGATTTGATATCCCCTTCGAAACATTCCTTGGATTTAAGGGAGACAAGGAGCCCGATATCGACCTTAACTTCTCCGGAGAGTACCAGGCAAAGGCACATAAATATACAGAGGTTATTTTCGGATCCGGACAGACCTTCCGTGCGGGTACGATTTCCGGCCTTGCGGACAAAACCGCATACGGATATGTTAAGAAATACTTCGAGGAAAGAGGCATTGCCAAAAGAGGTGCGGAGATCAACCGTATCGTTCAGGGATGTATGGGCGTAAGAACAAGTACGGGTCAGCACCCCGGCGGTATCGTCGTACTTCCCGTGGGAGAGGATATTTGCTCCTTTACCCCCGTACAGCACCCGGCAAACAAGCCTATACCTACAATAACAACACATTTCGATTACCACTCGATAGACCATAACCTTCTTAAGCTTGATATTCTCGGACACGATGATCCTACCATGATCAGAATGCTCCAGGATCTTACGGGCCTCGATCCCGTTAAGGATATTCCTCTTGACGGTAAAGACGTTATGAGCCTGTTCCAGAATACCGATGCCTTGGGCGTAACTCCCGCAGACCTTGGAGGAACGCAGTTGGGTGCCCTTGGAATACCCGAATTCGGAACCGACTTTGCGATGGGGATGCTTATGGAGACAAAGCCCCAGGCCTTTTCGGACCTTGTACGTATTTCGGGATTGTCCCACGGAACCGCCGTTTGGCTCGGCAACGCCCAGGACCTTATCAGAGAGGGAAAAGCTACGATTTCCACGGCAATCTGTACCCGTGACGATATTATGACATACCTCATCAGTATGGGTATCGAATCCGAGAAATCCTTTAAGATAATGGAAGCTGTCCGTAAAGGAATCGTCGCCAAGGGAAAGAGCGACAAGTGGCCCGAGTGGAAGGAAGATATGAAGGCACACAACGTTCCGGACTGGTATATCGAATCCTGCCAGAAGATCGAGTATATGTTCCCCAAGGCACATGCTGCGGCTTATGTTATGATGGCCTGGAGAATCGCATACTGCAAGATCCACAGGCCTCAGGCATACTATTCGGCGTACTTCAGTATCCGTGCGAAGGCATTTTCCTACGAGATAATGTGTATGGGTAAAGCTACAAGAGAAAGATATCTGGCAGAATTTAGAAAGCGCAAAGCGGATCTTGACGCAAAGGTTGAGGGGGTACAAAAGTTTTCTCCCAAAGAGGAAGGTCAGTTCTCGGATCTTCGCGTTGTAGAAGAGATGTGCGCAAGAGGATATGATTTTGTTCCTATAGATATATTTAAAGTAAAAGCCCGCCTTTTCCAGGTAACGGATGACGGAAAGATCATGCCCTCCCTTACAAGTATCGAAGGTCTCGGCGAAACTGTTGCGGATTCAATCGTAGAAGCGGCAAAAGACGGTCCCTTCCTTTCAAAACAGGATTTCAGGGAGAGAGCACACGCATCTCAGACAATAACCGATGGACTTGTGCGTCTCGGAATCTTGCGAGATCTGCCTGAAACAAACCAGATATCGCTGTTTGATTTTATGTAAAAAGGAGCCCGCAAAAAAAGTTTTAAAAAAAATAAAAAAAGTACTTGCATTATTTTTGGCTTTATAGTAATATAAGCAAGTCGCGTGAACAAAGCGAGCTTGTGGCTGGTTGGTCAAGGGGTTAAGACGCCGCCCTCTCACGGCGGAATCAGGGGTTCGATTCCCCTACCAGCTGCGCTTTATTCAATTAGAAAATTGAACAGCCCAACCCAAATGAAGTCTTGAGGAATGTCCCTCAAGATTTTTTCATTAAAGGGGAAATCAAAAAGGAGCGTTTAAAAATGTCAAAGAATCTTGTAATTGTTGAGTCACCTGCAAAAGTTAAGACAATTAAAAAATTCCTTGGTAATGATTTTGAAGTAGCAGCAAGCCAGGGTCATATTCGCGATCTGCCCAAGAGCTCTCTCGGAATCGATATCGAGAATGACTACGAACCTAAGTATATTACCATCCGCGGAAAGGGCGACCTTGTTGCGGAACTTAAAAAGCTTGTCAAAAAATCCGATGCCGTATATCTCGCAACCGACCCTGACCGTGAGGGTGAAGCTATTTCCTGGCATCTTTTCCATATCTTAAAACTTGAAAATAAACCCACATACCGTATTACTTTCAATGAGATCACCGAGAATGCCGTAAAGGAATCCTTAAAAAATCCCAGAGAGATCAATATGGATCTTGTTGATGCGCAGCAGACAAGACGTATCCTTGACCGTATGGTTGGATATCGTATATCCCCCGTACTTTGGGCAAAGGTTAAGCGCGGTCTTTCCGCGGGAAGAGTTCAGTCCATCGCTCTTCGCATTATCTGCGACAGAGAAAAAGAGATAGAAGAGTTTATACCCGATGAGTACTGGTCTCTTGACGCTCTGATCAATGTCGAGGGAGAGAAAAAGCCCATCATCGCCAAGTACTACGGAGATGCAAGCGGCAAAGTTGAACTTAAAAGCGAGAAACAGGTTAATGAAATTTTAGAGGATTTAAAGAAGGCAAAGTTCAAGGTTACTGATGTAACCGTTGGTGAACGTGTCAGAAAATCACCCCTTCCTTTTACGACTTCCACCCTTCAGCAGGAAGCCAGCAAGGTACTTAACTTCTCAACCTCAAAGACTATGCGTCTTGCACAGCAGCTCTATGAAGGCGTAGAGATAAACGGAGAGGGCGTCGGCCTTATCTCTTATCTTCGTACAGACTCCACAAGAGTTTCCGAAGAAGCCGAGAAGATGGCTCACACCTTTATCGCAGAACACTATTCCGACGAGTATCAGGGAAGCAAGCAGCCCGAGGATCCTAAGGGTAAAAAGATTCAGGATGCCCACGAAGCAATCCGTCCTACGGACGTGAACCGTACTCCTTCGGAGCTTAAGAGCCAGCTCTCAAGAGACCTCTTAAGACTTTACACCCTTATCTGGAAAAGATTTTTGGCCAGCAGAATGGCACCTGCAAAGTACGAAAATACAAATGTAAAGATAAGCGCCGGAGAGCACATTTTCTCTCTGTCGGCAAGCAGATGTACGTTTGATGGCTTTATGAGCGTATATACGACCGAGGAAGATAAGGAGGAGGAAAACTCCCTTACCGGTGCCATCAGTAAGAGCAGCAAGCTTAAGTTAAAAGAGTTTGATCCCAAACAGCACTTTACTCAGCCCCCTGCGCACTTTACGGAGGCATCCCTTGTCCGTACTCTTGAGGAAAAAGGTATCGGACGCCCCAGTACATACGCACCTACGATCACAACCATTATTTCCAGACGCTACGTTGCAAAGGAAGGAAAGACTCTTTTTGCGACAGAGCTCGGAAACGCGGTTAACGATATAATGGAAGAGGCATTCCCCACCATCGTTGACGAGAGCTTTACAGCAAATCTTGAGACCCTTTTGGACGGTGTTGAAAGCGGAGACGTTAAGTGGAAGACCATAGTACAGAATTTCTATCCCGACCTTGACGAAGCGGTTAAAGCCGCCGAGAAGAAGCTCGAGAAAGTAAAGATAGCCGACGAGCTTTCGGATGAGATCTGCGAAGAGTGCGGAAGACGCATGGTCATCAAATACGGACCTCACGGAAAATTCCTCGCCTGCCCCGGATTCCCCGATTGCCGCTTTACCAAGCCTTTCTACGAAAAGATCGGCGTTCCCTGCCCTAAGTGCGGTAAGGATATTGTTATGCGAATGTCAAAGAAGGGCCGCAGATACTACGGATGTATCGGATATCCCGACTGTGACTTCATCTCCTGGGACAAGCCCGTGGCGGAAAAATGTCCTAAATGCGGCAGTTTCATGGTCGCAAAAGGTAAGTACAACCTTTGCAGCAACAAGGAATGTGGTTATAGAGCATAAAACATTTCGAAATTTTGCTTTTTAGCGAGAATTTGAATAATAATTAGAGAATAGCCATAGAATTATCAGATAATTCAATTGAAATGTACTCTAAAACATGATATACTGTACACAACTTGGAGTTTTTGTGGCCATTAACGGCCGGAGGGTACAAATGGGTAGTGTATCATTATTGGACAAGACAAGAAAAATAGGCAAGCTGCTTCATAACAACAATACAAGCAAAGTTGTTTTTAACGATATCTGCGATGTGATGAAAGAAATCCTTACATCAAACATTCTTGTTATCAGCAGAAAAGGAAAGGTCCTCGGAGTAGGCTTCTGCGATGGCATCGAAGCAATCGACGAGCTTGTTTCCGGTAAAGTCGGGGATTTTATCGATCCGATGCTCAACGAAAGATTCCTTGGAATCCTTTCTACAAAGGAAAATGTTAATCTCGCAACTCTCGGATTTGAAAAGACCGATACTTCGAAATTCCAGGCCATCATTACTCCGATCGAGATAGCGGGAGAGCGCCTCGGAACTCTTTTCATCTACAAGAATGAAAAGCAGTACGATATCGACGATATAATCCTTTGCGAATATGGTACAACTGTTGTGGGACTTGAAATGCTCCGCTCGGTCAATGAGGAAAATGCCGAAGAGACCAGAAAGATCGCGGTCGTTAAATCGGCTATCAGTACTCTTTCTTATTCCGAGGTTGAAGCAATCATACATATCTTTGATGAACTCGGCGGAACAGAGGGAGTTCTTGTTGCCAGCAAAATTGCCGACAAGGTCGGAATTACAAGATCTGTTATCGTCAATGCCCTAAGGAAGTTCGAAAGCGCCGGTGTTATCGAGTCGAGATCTTCCGGAATGAAGGGTACATACATCAAGGTTGTCAATGATGTTGTGTTTGATGAGATCGAACAGCTTCGCAGGACAATGAACTAGTTTTTGGATAATTTATACTAAATGGATTTAAAGGTTTCCCTTAAGCACGAATGGATTTTGTGCATTATGCGGAAACCTTTTTAGGTTCTTCCCCCAATATTGAAAATGGTGCAGTGTTGTGGTAATATGATATCTGTATATCACATATATTGGGGGTAGTGCGCGCAAACAGAGCTTATTTTGTGCTCGGAAAGGCAATTATGATCGGAACAAACGCATTTGATTATATTAATGTTTTGGAGAAAGCCGCTGATGCATCATGGCTCAGAAACGAAGCTATCGCCAACAATATAGCAAACGTGGATACGCCCAACTACAAGCGTCAGGATGTTGATTTCGAAAGCGTCTTGGCAAGAGAGCTCGGAAACAATGTGCTCGTTGATACGGATACAAAGGTAGGAAGGGTCAATCTATCTCACTTAAGAGTCGGAACATATACCGACGCCGCCAATTTCTCCTACAGACTTGACGGCAACAATGTTGACATCGAAAACGAAAACGTTTATCTGGCTCAAAACCAGCTTAAATATCAGGGACTTATAAAGAGCATTACTCAGGAGTTCCAAAACCTTCAAACCGTTATGAGAAAGTAGTTTTTTGTAAGAAAGATCAGAGGGCAAAAATATGAGTATGTTTACTTCTTTTGATACAAGTGCATCCGGCCTTACCGCTCAAAGATACCGTATGGATATAATCGCGGAAAATGTTGCAAACGCCAACACGACCCGTACGGAGGACGGCACTCCCTACAGAAGAAAAGTCGTTGTCTTTGAGGAAAAGGGCGTCAGAAACAGCGATTCCTTCAGCCATGTTCTCGGAAGCATCTCAAAGAATTACGCCGGAAAGGGCGTTAAGGTGACTAAGGTTTTTGAGGATAATGTCACCGAGATGAATATGGTCTACGATCCTTCAAATCCCGATGCGGACGAGAACGGATATGTTACCTACCCTAACGTAAATATTATTACCGAGATGACGAACCTCATTGACGCCAGCCGTTCGTATGAGGCAAACGCCACCGCGTTTAACGCAAGCAAGTCTATGGCTCAGACCGGTCTTGAGCTTGGACAGTAGTTTTAATGCTGCCCGGATCTGCCCGGTGAAAAGATAAAGAGATTTTAGTTTCCGTATTCAGAGGTAGAATATGAACGCTGCTATGGTACGCGCTATGACAGGCGCAACAAATGATGTCACAAAGCTGACAAACGTTAAAGGTCTTGGGATGAACAGTTCCCAGGTAAAGACCGACGGAACTATGTTTGAGGCGGCTTTAAACAGTGCCATCAACAATATTACAAAAACAAACAGCTATCTGTCCGATGCCGAGAACCAGGAGATTCTCTTTGCCCTCGGCGAGAGTGACTCGACTCACGACCTTACCATTGCTCTCGAAAAGGCATCGACGGCTCTGCAATATACTGTCGCTATAAGAGACAGAGTCCTTGAAGCTTACAAGGAGCTTATGCAGATCCAGATTTAAAAAGCTTTGATCTACAAGTCCTGCGATTTAAGAATCCCCAATAAAGGAGGCACATTCCAATGCCTGAATGGTTACGGAATATCTTTAACAGAATAAAGGAATGGTGGCTTAAATTTACCACAAGACAAAAGGCTATAATCATTTTCCTTGCGGTTGTTGCTATCGTCACGTTTATAGTCATCCTTACCGTGGTTACACGCCCCAGGTTTACAACCATTCGAGTATCGGAGACCACAAAGGAGTCCAATGAAGTAACCACAATACTTGAGGATGCGGGGATTGAATATCGTATATCTTCAAACGCTCTTGTTATAAGCGTTAAGACAGAAGACCTTGCGGCAGCCGAGCTTGCAATAGCTTCCTCGGGATATGTGCCGGACAGCTTTTCACTTGCCGACGCCCAGAGTTCATCCCTTTCAACAACTACTCTCGACAGACAAAGAAGCTATCAGAAGTACGATGAGACAGGGATCGTCAATATGATCAAGACTATCGAGGGCGTTAAGGGAGTAAAGGTCAAGATACATGTTCCCAATGATGTGGGAACCCTTTTATCCGAACAGCAGGAATCCTCCGCGTATATACAGTTAGAGACCGGCGTTACCTTTAACGCAGGCTCTGCTCAAGGAATCGCGAAAGCGGTAGCCACCTGCCTCGGAAACCAGACTACTTCGAACATTACGATCCTTGATAATGACGGAAATATGCTCTTTGTAGGAGGAGACGATTACACCACAGCGGGTATCGCCAACTCTATGCAGGAGCTTCAAAATACTGCCGAATCCTATATTTCAAATCAGGTTAAAAAGGTTCTTTACGGTACAAACCAGTACAACAATATCGAAGTTACCAGCCATCTTAATATGGATTATGCGAACTACGAGGATACCGTAAAAGAGTATTCCGTTACCGGAGACAGAACCGAAGGTTACTTATCCCATCAGGAAACATACGAGTCCGAGTCTACGAACGGAGTAGGGGGAGTACCCGGAACCGATTCAAACGGTGAGGGACAGACCTATGTCTACCAGGACGCTGAAAACAGCGAGGCTTCAACTGCGGAAACGGTAAGCGATTATCTTCCCAACGAGCATTCGAGGTACGCGGTAATACCTGCGGGCTCTATTGATTACGGCAAATCATCCCTTTCTATCGCCGCGATCACCTTCAAGGAGGTTTATGAGAAAGATGCCAAGACTATGGGACTTTTGGACGGCATCAGCTGGGATGAATACAAGCTTGCCAACTCTTCGGACAAAAAGCTTGAGGTAGATGAAGAGTTCTACCGTATGGTAGCCAATGCCACCGGAGTTCCGGTTGAGAATATTACGATTGTTGCGTATGAGTCACCCCTTTTCTACGACAAGGAAAGCCTTAACGTTAGCTGGACAACGGTTCTTTCCGTAGCTCTGTTTTTGCTTATCCTTATACTCCTTGTAGTCGTAGTACTTCGGAGCATGGCAGTCAAGAAGGAAGAGCCTCAGGAGGAGGAACTTTCCGTGGAGACTATTTTGCAATCTACGCCCGAATCAACTATCGAGGATATCGATGTGGAGACAAAGTCCGAAACCAGAAAAATGGTGGAGAAGTTTGTGGACGAGAATCCCGAAGCTGCCGCTATATTGCTTAGAAACTGGCTTACCGAAGAATGGTAAAAAGGAGATATTATGGCAAGAGGTTCTTCTGAATCATCAATTTCAGGATTACAAAAGGCCGCAATACTGCTCATTGTCTTAGGACCTGAGAGATCTGCGGGTATATTCAAACATCTCAAGGAAGAGGAAATAGAAGAGCTTACTCTTGAGATTGCCAATACAAGAAGCGTTACGCCTCAGGTAAAAGAGGATGTTATCAACGAATTCTACGAGGTCTGCCTTGCACAGCAGTACATCGCGGAAGGTGGTATTACATACGCCAAGGAGCTTTTGGAAAACGCTCTCGGAAACGACAAGGCTATGGAGGTTATCGGACGTCTTACCGCATCCTTGCAGGTTAAGCCCTTCGAGTTTGTCCGCAAGACCGACGCATCACAGCTCATCAACTTTATCCAGGACGAGCACCCTCAGACCATCGCCCTTATCCTTTCATATCTGTCCCCTCAGCAGGCAGGACAGATCATCGCTGCTCTCGCTCCCGACAGACAGGCGGATGTTGCAAAGCGTATCGCCGTTATGGACAGAACAAGTCCCGATATCATCAAGGAGGTGGAGAAAGTGCTCGAATCAAAGCTTGCTTCCCTCGTCAACCAGGATTACACCATTATCGGCGGTGTCGACTCTGTTGTTGAAATCCTCAACTCTGTTGACCGCGGTACTGAGAAACATATTATGGAATCTCTCGAGATCGAAGAGCCCGAGCTTGCCGACGAGATCAGAAAGAAGATGTTCGTATTCGAGGATATCCTCCTTCTCGACGACAAGTCCATTCAGCGTGTGCTTAGAGATGTTGACAACAACGACCTCGGAATTGCTCTTAAGGGTGCGAACGAACAGGTTCAGAACGCGATCTTCAACAACCTTTCAAAGCGTCTTGCAACTATGATACGAGAGGATATGGAATTTATGGGCCCTGTTCGTATGAAGGACGTGGAAGAAGCTCAGCAAAAGATCGTAAACATCATAAGAAAGCTGGAAGATGCCGGCGAGATCATTATTTCCAGAGGCGGAGGCGACGAGATAATTGCCTAATCTTTTGAAAACATCTTATGTGAATATCAGCAATAAAGATAAGCGCGTTATCGACATGAATGCGCTTATGGAAGCCAAGCTCGAGAAAATGCGCCAGGAAGAGCAAAGAAAGGCGCAGGAAAGATTTGTCGAAGGACTAAATGCCGAAGTCGTTGATGAAAACGGCGAGCCCATAGAAGGGGCGCAGGAAGGCGTAGAGGGTCTTTTTGCCGAAAACGGCGAAGAGGCGGAGTATGACGGCGAAGGTGTTATGGCAGAAAGCGCAGGAGGGGCTAATATAGGTCCTTCCGCTTTTATAGACAAAGCCAACGAAGAAGCTGCTATGATCATCGAAAAAGCCCATATCGAGGCAAATGAGATCATAGAAAACGCCAGGGCAAGGGCTCAGGCGGATGCCGACGGAATATACGCCGAGGCCAACGAACGCGGTTACAATGAAGGCTCGGAGAGAGCAAGAGCCGAATACGAAGAAAAACAGGCACAGCTCGCGGAGAGGGAAAAACAGCTCGAGGCGCAGTACGCGGAGAGCTTTGAATCCATAGAGACCGAGCTTGTTGATACTATCACGGATATCTACGAATATATTTTTAATATTGATCTGTCCGGTGAAAGAGGAATACTTCTTCACTTAATAGAGAGCGCGATGCGCAAGATCGAAGGGACAAAGAGCTTTTTCGTACATGTATCCGCGGAAGATGCGGCTTACGTTACGATGCAAAAGAAAGCGCTTGAAGCAGCGGCTACTCACCCCGACAGTATCGTTGAGGTTATAGAGGACATATCTCTTTCCAAGAATCAATGCTTTATTGAGACTGACGGCGGTATTTTTGACTGCGGTCTGGATACGGAGCTTACAGAGCTTTCAAACAAGCTTAAGGTTCTCTCCTACGAGAAAAAATCATATTAGACTTTTAAAATAGATGGCTACACAAATAGACATTAAAAAATATAATAAAGTCAAGGAAATGAACTTTTTCCTGAAAAAAGGCAAGGTTGTAAATGTTGTCGGCCTTACCATAGAATCCGCAGGCCCCGATGCAAAGCTCGGGGATTTGTGTATTATAAAGCCTGAGGATGAAGACGGGGAAATGCTCAAACCGATCATGGCGGAGGTTGTAGGCTTCCGCGATAAAAAGACTCTTCTTATGCCCTATGACGCTACGGACGGAATCGGCCTCGGAAGCATCGTTGAAAACACAGGCTACCCCTTAAGGGTTGCCGTATCGGATGAACTCCTCGGAAAGAGTCTTAACGGACTTGGAATCCCTACGGACGGGATCCCCGTTGAGGGCGAGTACTACCCGGTTGATGCCACGGCTCCCGATCCATTAAAAAGAGAGATCATTGATGAGGTTTTGCCCCTTGGAGTTAAAGCCGTTGACGGACTTATCACCCTTGGAAAAGGACAGCGTATCGGTATCTTCGCCGGCTCCGGCGTCGGTAAGTCTACGTTAATGGGTATGTTCGCGAGAAATACAAAGGCGGATGTAAACGTCATCGCTCTTATCGGAGAGCGAGGCAGAGAGGTTCGCGAGTTTATAGAGAGGGACCTCGGCGAAGAAGGTATGAAGCGAAGCGTTGTTGTTGTCGCAACGAGCGACAGACCTGCTCTTGAGCGTAAAAAAGCCGCTATGACCGCAACCGCCATCGCTGAGTATTTCAGAGACTGCGGAAAAGATGTGCTCCTTATGATGGACTCCCTTACCCGTTTTTCCATGGCTCAAAGAGAGATCGGTCTTGCAAGCGGCGAACCGCCGGTTACAAGAGGATATCCCCCCAGCGTATATTCGGAGATGCCGAAACTCCTTGAGAGGGCGGGAAGAAGTGATAAAGGATCGATCACGGGTCTTTATACCGTTCTTGTTGACGGAGATGATTTTAACGAGCCTATTACGGATACCGCAAGAAGTATTCTTGACGGACATATTATGCTCGACAGAAGGCTGGGACATAAAAACCATTACCCAGCCATCGACGTTTTACAGAGCATCTCGAGATGTATGAGTATGATCGCGGATAAGGAACATAAAGTGGCAGCCGGCAAGCTTAAAACCGTCCTTGCGACGTATGGTGAGGCGGAAGACCTTATAAATATCGGCGCCTATAAAAACGGTTCCAACCCCAAGATTGATTACGCCATTTCCAAGATTGATGAGGTAAATGCTTTTCTTTGTCAGGAGACGGATGAAAAGTTTACCTTCGAGGAAAGCATAAATATGCTCCGGGGGCTTTTTGAAGATTAATGGCAAGATTTAGATTCTCTCTCCAGAATGTACTGGATATCAAAGTTCAGATGGAAAGCATGGCTAAGCAGGAATTTTCTGCCGCCGCCGCTTATCTTTCAGAGGAAGAAGAAAAGCTTCGAAGGCTTTACTCAAAAAAAGAGAGCCTTGAGGAAGAAGCAAAAAAGCTCCTTCTCGGGAACCTGAATTTCAGGGATATTGACGATAACCAGCTTGCGATAATGCAGACTAAAGAGTTGGTAATGGAACAGGAGAAAGCCGTGGAAAAGGCTAAGGAGGCTTTGGAGAGGGCGAGAGTTAAAATGGCTGAGGCCGTTATGGAAAGAAAGACTTACGAAAGGCTCAGAGAAAAGGCTTTTGAGGAGTACCGGCTTGAAGAAAACAGGGCCGAGGGAAAGACAATCGACGAGCTTACAAGCTATGTTCACGGCCGTAAGGCTCTGTCTGAAAAGTAAGTAAAAGATAATCGAATAAAAGGAACATAAAATGGCTAAGAATATGACGCCGGAAGAAAAGGCGGCAGCGGAAGAGCGTAAAAAGCTCGAAAACGAAAAGAAACAACTTAAAAAAGACCAGGCCAAATCCAAAGCCGAGGCGAAAAAGAGAGCAAAAGAGATCGCCAAGCAGGAAGAGGCTCTTGATGAGGAGAAGGAAGGAAACGGATTTGTTACTTTCCTTGCCACTGTTTTTATTGTCGTTTTATGGCTTGCGGTGGTCGTTGTTGTAATAAAGCTTGATGTGGGCGGATTCGGAAGCTCTGTTATGACTCCTATTTTGAAGGATGTTCCGATCCTTAATACCATCCTTCCCAAGAGCACCCAGAGCATTACGGGAGATCCCGACAGCTACGGCGGATATTCTTCCCTTGAGGAGGCTGTAAATCAGATAGCCGTACTCGAGATGCAGCTTGATTCTCTTCAGACTTCAAATACCGCTAAAGACGAGCAGATAGCCGAGCTCACCGCAGAGGTTACGAGACTTAAAGAGTTTGAAAAGATGCAGGTGGAGTTTCAGCGTATCAGGAACCAGTTCTATGAAGAGGTTATCTACGCCGAGAACGGACCCGGAGCCGAAGAATACAGAAAATACTACGAGACTATGGATCCTACAACTGCGGAATATCTCTACAAGCAGGTTGTGGCCCAGCTTGAGGCCGATGCCGAGATACAGGCATACGCTCTTGCTTACTCGTCTATGAAGCCTAAACAGGCGGCCGGAATATTTGAGAAGATGACGGATGCGGACGGCCTTAAACTTGCCGCTAAGATATTGCAGGCTATGACCGCCGAAGACAGAGGAAAGATCCTCGGCGTTATGGATGCTGAGGTTGCTGCGAAGCTTACAAAGATCATGGACCCTGACAATTAGGGTCCATGAAAATCCGAAAATATTTTTATTTTGCCCTAAATATTTTATTCTGTTCTCCGATAAAATAGATGAAGTCCTAAAATAATTTCATACGGAAAGGAGAACGCTTATGGGCAGCACATCCGTTAAAGATGTGGGAAATCTGCTTGGTGGTCTGAGTATCGGAGCTCAGAGCATGATGATGGGTAAGATTTCCACAGACGCTAAAAGCGCATCGCCGGGATTTAAGAGTTTCTTATCTGCAGGAGAGATGAATGCAGAAAAAGATACTCCAGAGATAAAGACAGCGGCGATGGACAAGCATCCTGCAGGAAAAGGTGAAGATACCTCGGACCGAATTGCCGGAGAGGACAAGGCTGATGCCGGAAAGACAACAGCCGCCGATAAAAAGCAGGATACTAAAAACGAAGATGCCGATATGACAAACGGCAAACAAGTTAAGGGACAGGGTCTATCCGAAAAAAGCGAAAAAGCTGTTATAGGTGACGAAACCGAAATTACAGTAGCTTTAGAGGAAGCGGCAGC
Source organism: Lachnospiraceae bacterium (assembly GCA_017469945.1). Classification (GTDB taxonomy): domain Bacteria; phylum Bacillota; class Clostridia; order Lachnospirales; family Lachnospiraceae; genus AC2028. The sequence continues at coordinate 41,515 of JAFUFI010000002.1, forward strand.
AACGCTTCTTAACCAAATTATCGAGATTTTGGATATTACCCCCGAAGAAGCTGAAAATATCATGGACGATATGAGTATTAAAAATACCGAGCTTTTAGATCCCGAGACCCTTTCTGCTTTTGCTCTTCGTGCGATGGGTGAAGAGGATTCCCTCTCACTTCTTACAAACGAAACCCAATTTGAGCAATTTCAGAATATCAATCAGGCACTTAAAGAAGTGCTTTCTTCCGAGAGTCCTTTTGAGGGAATAGATATTTCCGAGCTTAAAAATATTGCAGCCGGAGAGATCGAAATCGCAGATGATGCAATCCCGGCAAAAGAGATAATCCCGGAGGAAATGATAAGACCCGCAGAGGTTAAGAAAGAGGATGCTCCCCTTAAGCCGGTAAGTGATAAGGAAATCGCTTCAGAGCTTGAGCAGGTGGAGGTCACTTCCGGAAATACCTTGGGAGCGAGAGCACTTCTTAAAAACTCTTCTTCGCATTTTGAAGGAAGAGGAAACGAAGGAAACAGGGGCGAGTTAAATTCAGGGATGAACTTCGCTCAGCAGCTTGTTACCGAGGTAAATACACCTCTTGAGGCCGACTTTGCGGGCCAGATAAGGGAAACCGTATCGCCGCAGGAGATCGCGAACCAGATAATGGACTATATGCGTTCCCAGGTTAAGCCGGATATGCAGACCCTTGAGATGCAGCTTCATCCCGCGTCCCTCGGAAACATTCAGATAAATCTGGTACATAAGGACGGAGCCGTTACCGCGAACTTCATTGCGGCCAACGAGCAGGTAAGAGCGGTTCTCGAAAACCAGATGATCCAACTTCAGGAAAGATTTGAAGAACAGGGAATCAAGGTTAATTCCATCGAAGTATCCGTCGGAGCCCAGCTTTCCGACCAGAACCTCTCCGAAGGAAACGGGGGAAGCAAAGAGAGCGAAAGCAAGGAAAAGAACAAAGTCAGAAAGATAAACTTTGCATCCGATTTCGATGAAGAGAACCTTGAAGAGCTTGAAGATGACGAGCGCATAGCCGCAGAGATGATGGCGGCAAACGGACAGACGATGGATGCCCGCGCATAAGAAAGGAGTACCACTATGGCACTTGTGGCACCTATAAAGGACGGAAAAGTTGTTGAGACTACGTCTCAGGAATCTCTTTCCAAGAGCAATCAGACTAAGACCAATGATATGAACAAGGATACTTTCCTCCAGCTTCTTGTAGCTCAGATGAAGTATCAGGACCCTATGGAGCCCACATCAAATACCGAGTACATCGCTCAGTATGCCCAGTTCTCGCAGGTTGAGGCTATTTCGAGCATGGCTTCGAGTATGAACCTTTCAAGAGCAAGCGGACTTGTAGGCCAGCAGGTTTATATGAGAACGACCTCTGCAAACGGAGAGAGCAACTACGTTGAAGGTAAGGTTGATTACGTTGTTTACGAAAACGGCAAGCCCTATCTTTCAATAAACGAGAACCTTTACTCCCTCGACGATCTCGATACCGTTGTCGACAAGGATTACAAGGATGCTTACACTAAGGCTACGGACTTTACCGTTACCTTAAACAAGCTCCCTGCCGTTGACAACATCACAATATCGAGTGAAGGAAAGACCATCGACTCCCTCGCCGAAACCCTTAACGGTATGAACGACTACGAAAAGAGCTTTGTAGCAAAGGATACTCAGGCAAGATTCCAGAAGTATGTCGATAAACTTGCGGAGCTTCGGTCGGCTGCACTCGTAGCCAATGGTTAAGTAATTGTTTTAAAAGTTTTTTTAAATATTTTTTTAAAGATTTATCTCTCCGGGGCTAAAGAAAACGGGCCCCGGGGACGATATAGAATGTGTGACGGAACACAGATTTAGAAAGGAGATGACTGATATGGATATACAGAAAAACAGTTTCCTTTCTATCGATCAACTTGCAAACCAGCTGCGCAACGCTCCCAAGGATGAGAAAGCGCAGGCTACCAGAACAAACGACGGACTCTCTTTTGGTCAGATCTTTACTCAAAAGAGCATCGAGGAAAACGGACTTAAGTTTTCAAAACATGCTTCTTTTAGATTAAACGACAGAGGAATCGAGATGACACAGAGTCAGGTCAGCAGGCTGAACGAAGGCGCCAGGAAGGCTGCCGAGAAAGGAATCAAAGATTCACTCGTTCTTGTGGATGATATGGCATTTATCGTAAACATCCCCAATCAGACGGTTGTTACGGCTATGGATTCTACAGAAACAATTGAAAACGTATTCACACACATTAACGGAGCAGTTATCATGTAAATGACCGGACCTGGATGGGGGTCAAAGCTTCCCGAGAGACAGAAGGAAGCCAAGTGATAACTTCTCCCGAGCAAAAAGCTTAGGAGGTAATTGCCTTATGATGAGATCACTTTTTTCAGGTGTGGCAGGTCTTAAGACCCACCAGACCAGAATGGACGTTATCGGTAACAATATTGCCAACGTCAACACCACCGCTTTCAAATCTAGTACAATCAACTTTTCTGACCTTATGAGCCAGACAACCCAGCAGGCCAGCGGACCTAACGCTACTACCGGAACCGGTGGTACCAACGCCCGCCAGATCGGACTCGGCGTTAAGACCGGAGCCATCACAATGAACATTGAAGGTCAGGGCTCGGCTCAGTCAACAGGAAATCCCTTTGATATAATGATCACAGGAAATAACTTCTTCGTTGTAAGTAACGGTTTGTCAAACTTCTTTACCCGCGACGGTTCATTCTATGTTGACGGCGCAGGAAACCTCGCTATGACTTCAACCGGTTACAATGTAATGGGCTGGGTACTTGACGAGACTACAAACGAGATCAAGAAAGATACCGTTCAGGCTCTTCGTATCATGAGCGATGCAAACATGACTTATCCCCCTGAGGCAACAAGTAAGGCAAAGGTTGCGGGAATCCTCGACCAGAACGACACGGATGTTACATCTGACGCAGGTAAGAACATCAACCTTAACTTCTACGATGCCCTCGGATACAGCTACACAGCAAGACTTACCATCAAGGATTCCGATACCGCAGGAAGCTTCTCAGTAGAGCTTACAAAGCTTCTTGATTCAAACGGAAATACCATAGATATTTCCAAGATCGAGGCTTTCGGAGTAAACCAGACCCTCGATAAGACTACTCTTACAAGAGACCCTGCATACACCTGGGACGGAAACGACTTAAAGGATGCGGACAACAACGTGGTAGCGACTGTACCTCCTGCAAAAGATGCAGACGGAAATTACACCGAAGAAGCGCTCAAAGGGCTTGATGCTATCGCAAAGGCTTATGGATACGGCGGAGATACGGAAGGATTCTTAAAACTTGCGCAGGATACCGACAGTGATAAAACCCTTGACAGCACTATAGCAGATATGCTTACCGCAGCACTTCCCGATGTTATTGAGATAGACGGTAGAAAGATCGACGGTATCAACGTTAACTTCAATACCAACACCGGAGCATTTACCGGAATCAACGGAACAGGCGCTACAACCGCAGTCCTTGGTTTAAAGCAGCTCGGCGGAAACTTTGAGGATGTAACCATTGACTTCTCAGACATCTCAATGTTTAACAACAACGGAACTTCGACCGTAGCAGCGACCAGCGGTGACGATAAGGGAATCGGATCCGGACGTATGTTGGGAGATATGATCGGAGTTTCAATCGCCAAGGACGGCCTTATCCATGCAAGCTATGACAACGGTATGACAAAGATCCTCGGACAGATTGCGACTGCATCCTTCGCAAACAGCTCAGGTCTTTCCAAGGAAGGAGACAACCTCTATTCCGCAACAATGAACTCCGGAGAGTTCGACGGAATCGGAGTTGATATCACATCAACCGGCGGATACATGACAACGGGCGTACTCGAGATGAGTAATGTAGACCTCTCAAACGAGTTTACGACTATGATCACAACCCAGCGTGGATTCCAGGCAAACAGCCGAATCATCACAGTATCCGATACTCTTCTTGAGGAACTTACAAACCTTAAGAGATAATAAGTTTTAAGGGGGAATAAAGCATATTCCCAAAGAAAAAAACAAATAGTCAAGGAACGGGCAAAAACCCGTTCCTTTTCGGCTTATTAAAAATATATAAAATTTTATAAATTATTTAAGCATTTATATACAATTATGATACAATGGTGAGAAGAGAAAGGGGTACTTTTTTATGATAGAGGTTACCAGGATCAACGGTACCAAACTCCTTGTAAACCCTGATTTGATCGAGCTTTGCGAGGAAACGCCGGACACTGTTATGACCCTTACTACGGGAAGAAAAATAATTGTAAAAGAAAGTAGACAAGACATCAAAAATTTAGTAAAATCGTACAGAAAGGATATTCTTGCATAGAGTGAACATTTTCTTCCTTTTTTGAGTCAAAAAAGAGGGGAGATAATGTTGATTTTTGCGTGAAAAAGAGGTTTATCTAAGTGGACATAGCTTCCTTAATCGGATTCTTTCTGTGTCTGGGTATGCTGATATTCGGTATTATATCAGCGGCCGGAATCACCGGATTCCCGAGCTACCTTGACGCACCTTCGGCAATCATCACCTTCGGAGGAGCGCTAGCAGCTACGCTTTGCTCTTGTACGATGCCTGACTTTATTTCGGGACTCAAGAGCCTTACGCTGATCTTCAAGGCACCCAGCGCTAATACAACCGATATCATCAAAAAAATAATTGAATTATCCAATGTCGCACGTAAGGACGGTCTGCTTGCGCTCGAAGAAGCTGCCGCAGATATGGACGAGCCGTTTTTAAAGAAGGGCATCCTTCTTGTTGTAGACGGTACCGACCCCGATCTTGTGCGTGATATTATGCAGGCCGAGATGGACAACTCCGAAGCGAGACACAAAACATGCGTCGGCTTCTGGGATACGCTTGGAGCCATGGGCCCTGCCTGGGGTATGATCGGTACCCTCGTTGGACTTGTTAACATGCTTAACAACATGGAAGACGCATCTTCCATTGGACCTTCCATGGCGGTTGCGCTTATTACGACTCTGTACGGTTCGCTCCTTGCAAACTGGATCTGCGGTCCTACAGCCAATAAGCTCAAAACGGACAACGCAATTGAGATGGTTCAGAAAGAAGTTATGGTCGAGGGTCTTTTGTCTATTCAGGCAGGTGAGAACCCCCGAGTAATCGAGGAGAAGCTTAAGGCCTTCCTTGCTCCTAAGGATCGTGAATCCGCTTCCTCTGATGAGGGAGGTGAGTAAGCATGGGCAAAAAGCAGGAAGATCCCCCAGCCGGGTCCCCGGCATGGATGGCGACTTTCTCCGACCTTATGAACCTGCTTCTTTGTTTCTTCGTGCTTTTGTTCTCGATGTCCACCATTGACGAGGCAAAGCTGAACGAACTTATCGCATCGATGAACAGCTCCTTCTCGATATTCAGCGCCGGAGCTACTTCAATCGGTGAAGGCATTCTCATAAGCAACGGAGTCAGCCAGCTTAACGACCTTGCCGAGTACATCAACAGTATGGGCGCTGCGGAAGACGCAGAGACCCAGTCCGACAACCTCCAGGAATATGAGGCAACGGATTCCGCTGTTCCCAGCGACGCTACAAATCCTGAAAGCTTGCAGGAAATGAGCGATAAGATGGAAGAGATGAGCCTTGCCGAGAACGAACAGCTCGCCGAACTTATTTCCGAAGCTGTGGCGGACAACAATATGTCCGATCAGATAGATGTTTCATTTACCGCACAATACGTTCTGCTTACTATGAAAGGATCGCTCCTTTTCGATTCCGGTTCCGCGGGACTCAAAAAAGAATCCGAACAGGTTCTTGATAAGGTTGCGGTTATTCTTGAAAGATACGCAGGCGGAGAGGTGGAGATAAACGGTCACACAGATACCGTTCCCATTAAGAGCGCCAAGTATGCGGACAACGAAGAGCTGTCCAGTGCCCGTGCCCTTTCGGTATTTTATTATCTTGTTAACAACAGCACTCTTGATTCTACCAAGCTTAAGCATGCAGGTATGGGAGAGAGAGTTCCCGTTGCAGACAATTCCACCGAGGAAGGCAGAGCGAAGAACAGACGAGTTGAAATCAGAATATACAACAGTTCCAAGTAACTGTTAAGTCTTACGAACGAGGAAAAGAAATGAAAAAAAGTTTGCTTTCGATCGTAATTTTAGCATTGCTTCTTGTCAACATCGGACTCAGCGTTGTGATGATGATAAGCGTTACAACTACAAACAGCAAGACCGCGGCAATGATCACAACGATCATGACCGTTATGAACCTTGAGATAACCGATGGCACCGAAGAGAGCAGCGTTGCGCAGATATCTCTCGCTGATACCGAGATATTTGATATTGCGGATCAGTTCACCATCGCCCTTCAGCCCGAGACTACCGCTGACGGCAAGGTAAAGACTCCTTATATGGTTTGTCATATCTCTCTTCAGATAAATAAAAACCATGACGACTACAAAGAGATGCAGCCTCTTGTGGCCGGAAGCGAAAGCCTTATAAAAGACGCTATCAGAAAGATCATCTCTTCAAAGACCGAGGCTGAATGCAGAAGCAATGAAGAGGGACTTAAGGCCGAGATCTTAAAGGCGATTCAGGATCTTTTCGGATCTGACTTTATTTACGCTATCGCAATCAGCGACACCCAGTTTGGATAAAAAACTGACGCAAACAGCGTCGCTTGGAGGTGGATTTCTTTGGGAGAGGTCCTTTCGCAAAATGAAATAGACAATCTGCTTGCGGCTCTGTCCAGCGGTGATCTTGATGTTGATTCGATATCGGGAGAAGAAGAAAAACAGGTCAGAAACTACGACTTCGGACGACCTACGAAATTCTCCAAAGAGCACTTAAGAACGCTTGAGATCATATTCGAGCACTACGGCCGACTTATTTCGACCAACCTTCCGGTGTACCTTCGAAAGAACGTACAGGTTACCGTGGCCAGCTCCGAGACCGTTACTTTCAACGAGTTCTCAAACGCACTGTCAAACCCCGTAATCCTCGGAATAGTTAACTTCGAGCCCTTAAATGGCAATATCATCATGGACCTTGCAACGAACATCGCCTATGCTATGATAGACAGAATGCTGGGCGGAACGGGACAGGCTCTTGACAAAGCAAGAGATTTTTCCGAGATTGAGATGACCATCGTCCAAAGGATACTGATCATGATGGTCAGCCTCCTCAGAGAGCCCTGGAAGAACGTTTTGGATGTCTCTCCGGTACTTCAAAGAGTGGAGACCAATCCACAGTTTGCACAGATCATCGCTCCGAACGAGATGATAGCCATCATCACCTTAAACATCAAGATCGGAGATGTCGAAGGATTTATGAATATCTGCTTACCTTTCATCACACTCGAGGATGTTATGGATAAGCTCAATACCAAGTACTGGTTCTCCACAATGCAGGAGAACAGAGATGAGAACTTTGAGGATTACATTGAGTCGATGATCCGAAGAGTTGATATCCCTATAAGGGCAGTTCTCGGTAAGACGGTCATCTCCGTAAGTGACTTTATGAACCTGCAGGTGGGTGACTGCTTAAGACTCGATACCAAGGTTGATAACGACATGGATATATATGTCGGAAACATAAAAAAATTCACTGCGCTTCCCGGAGCTGACGATGACAGTTATGCTGTAAGGATTACATCAGTGATAAGAGAGGAGGAATAGAAGATGGAAGGAATGCTTTCCCAGGACGAGATCAATGCCCTTTTAAGCGGTATGGATCTGTCGGGAGATGAAGCACCTGACCTCAGCGGACTGGATCTGAAGCCGGAACCTGAGCAGCCACCCAAGGAAGATTTCCTTGTCGGAAGCTCTGCCGCATCAGCTGAAGGATTCGAGCTTACCGATGTGGAAAAAGATGCGATCGGCGAAGTAGCCAACATAAGCATGGGTTCTTCGGCCACTACTCTCTATTCCCTTGTTAACCGTAAGGTAAACATCACAACGCCCGTTGTTACGCTTGCTACATGGGATGAACTCCTCGGCAATTACGAAAAGCCCTGTGTATTCATCCAAATCAAGTATACAAAGGGACTGGACGGAACCAACATCCTTGTTCTTAAGGAATCGGATGTTAAGGTTATTACCGACCTGATGATGGGCGGAGACGGTACAAATACCGAAGGCGAGTTATCAGAGATTCACCTCTCGGCTATTTCGGAGGCCATGAACCAGATGATGGGTTCGGCAGCCACCTCACTCTCCACCATGCTTTCAACAATGATAGACATTTCGCCGCCGGATTCATCGCTCCTTGATCTTTCGAAATATGAAAGCGGCGCAGAAATAGCTCCTTTCTTAGGGGGAACCTTCGTAAAGATTTCCTTCAGAATGGAGATTGGAGACGGGCTGGTAGATTCAAGTATCATGCAGCTCTATCCTATAGAATTCGCCAAGAAGATTGTTGATACATTCATTAACAATCAGATGGGCGGCGGAGGAGATGCCGCACCGGCACCCGCCGCAGAACCTGCTCCCGCACCCGCTCCCGCAGCGGCGCCTATGCCCGAAGCAGCGCCTCAGATGGCTCCCCAGATGGCACCCGGTATGGGAATGCCCGGACAGGATATGAGCCAGATGGGTATGATGCCTCAGATGGGAATGATGCCGGGAATGGGCATGATGCCCGGAATGGGAATGATGCCGGGAATGGGCATGATGCCCGGAATGGCAATGCCCCAGCAGGCAGTTAACGTTAAACCTGTTCAGTTCCAGAACTTTAACGGAGACGCAGCCGGAATCGCCGGCGGAGAGAATATCGGCCTTATTATGGATGTTCCTCTTGAAGTAACCGTTGAGCTCGGACGAACCGCAAAGACGATCTCCGAGATCCTTAACTTTGCACCCGGTACAATCATAGAGCTTGACCGTATCGCCGGTGAGCCTATCGATGTACTTGTAAACGGTAAATTCGTTGCGCGAGGCGAAGTAGTTGTTATCGAAGAAAGCTTCGGCGTACGTGTAACGGAAATTATAAAGTAGTAACCCCTAATATTAATATATAGTTGGAGGAAAAGAAAATGGCAAAAAACATCCTGATTGTTGACGATGCAGCATTTATGAGAATGATGATCAAAGACATTCTTTCAAAGAATGGCTACAATGTTGCAGGTGAGGCAGAGAACGGAGCAAAGGCAGTTGAGAAGTACAAAGAACTTACACCCGACCTTGTACTGATGGACATCACTATGCCCGAGATGGATGGAATCCAGGCACTTAAGGCCATCAAGGCAGCTGATGCCAGCGCAAAGGTTATTATGTGTTCTGCAATGGGACAGCAGGCAATGGTTATCGAATCTATCCAGGCCGGCGCTAAGGACTTCATCGTTAAGCCCTTCCAGCAGGACCGTGTATTGGAAGCTGTAAAGAAGGTTGTCGGATAATGATAATCCTTAGCCAGACTGCGTATGCGCAGCTTATCACTGTGCTTGTTATTTTTGTGGTCGTTTTGGCCGTGACTGCAGTCGTGACAAAGTGGCTCGCAAACTATCAAAAAAGCCAGAATTCAGGCCGTAATATCGAGGTTATCGAGACCACCCATATAGCTAACAATAAATGGATGCAGATAGTACGAGTGGGAAATACCTACAAAATACTGGCTATATCCAAGGACAGCGTTACTTTTCTGGGAGATATTGATCCGTCAGAGCTTAAGGAAATTAAGCCTGACGGTTCTAAATCTGCCTTTAAAAGTATGTTCGAAAAGGCATTAAAAAAAGATAAGAATTCCAGTGATGATTCAAAGGATGTATGAGTATGGGACCTATCAGTAAAACTGGAAAAAATATTATAAAGCTATTATGCCTGCTGCTTGCGGTGGGCATATTGTGGTTTAATGGGAAATCTTTTTCTTATGCTACCGAGGAACATCATCTTCAGACCGGCGATACGGAGGTGTCAACAACGGTTGATCCCGCAGGCACTTACGATAGCCCACAGGACCTTAATACATTAAATACTCTTAACAGAGTTACACTTGAATATGAGGGAGACAACGGCTCTTTAAACGGAGCTCTCAGAATTCTCATAACTCTTACTCTCATCGCAATAGCCCCGACTCTTATCATTATGATGACATCCTTTACGAGGATCATCATAGTGCTGCACTTTACAAGAGCGGCGCTGAATACCCAAACGGCTCCGCCAAACCAGATTCTTTTGGGACTTGCACTCATCCTTACTTTCTTCATAATGCAGCCCACTATCACAAAGATAAATGATACTGCGGTCAAGCCTTACGAAGCGGGAGAGATTGAGACTCAGGAGTTCTTCGAACTCGCTATGGACCCCTTACGAGAGTTCATGTATCCCCAGACCCAGCTTAAGGATGTACAGCTTTTTATGCAGATAGCTGACCTTGAGTGGGACGGTTCACTTGAAACCATTCCTACATCGGTACTTGTTACGAGCTTTATGATATCGGAGCTTCGGACCGCTTTCTGGATCGGTTTTATGATCTATATACCTTTCATAATCATAGACATGGTTGTTGCGTCTACGCTTATGAGTATGGGTATGATGATGCTGCCGCCTACGACAATATCCATGCCTTTTAAGATATTGCTTTTCGTTCTTGCGGACGGATGGGCGCTTATTATCGGACAGGTAGTTCAAACCTTTTATTGATGCCGGAAACCCGGGCTCGGGGATCCGGCTTATAGACGTTGTAGATGTTTTAGATTTTTTGGAAACGGGAAAGGAGGAGTGTGAATATGACAACCGAAGCAGTCACAGAAATGGTCAGACAGGCTCTATATGTTATTCTTGAAACCGCACTGCCTCTTTTGCTTGTATCTATGGCAATCGGTCTCATCGTCAGTATTTTCCAGACAGTTACTTCCATCCAGGAGCAAACGCTCACATTTGTTCCGAAGCTGATCGGAATCTTCCTTACCCTTATGATCCTCGGCGGATGGATGATGAATACCATCGTTGAGTATACCACCAACCTTTGGACAACCTTTAGCTATTACGTACACAGATGATTGATTATTCTTTTTCATTTTATGATCTTGAATATTTTCTGCTGATATTCGTGAGAGTGAGCATGTTCGTATACATCGCTCCTTTTTTCAGTATGACAAATACGCCGAGAAATGTGAGAGTCCTTCTCAGCATATTTATCTCTTATCTGCTGTACAACACCCTTACACCGTCTCAGGCTGTCGTTACGGATTCCATCGTCGAGCTTGGCCTTATCGTTGCCAAAGAGGCAATTACGGGACTGCTTATAGGATTGTCCGTTAATATTTGTCTCAGCATACTGAATTTCGCGGGTACTGTGGCGGATATGGAGACGGGACTTTCAATGGTTACCATCTTTGATCCCACAACGAGACAGAGTACATCAATAACCGGTGGTATCTACAATTATTCCTTTAATCTGATGATGCTTGCCAGCGGACTTTATATTTATCTTTTGGGAGCTTTAAAGGATACCTACACGCTGATACCCGTTAACGGAGCCATCTTTAACGGAGAGTCCCTTGTTAATTCCGCTCTGACCTTTATGGCGGATTATATACTTATCGGCTTTAGGATCATGCTTCCGGTATTCGCGGCTATGCTGATGCTTAATGCGATCCTTGGTATTATGGCAAAGGTTTCGCCGCAGATGAATATGTTCGCCGTAGGTGTACAGCTTAAGATAATCGTCGGACTGGGAATACTTTTCCTTACGGCGAGCCTTCTTCCCACAGCGGCGGATATGATCTATACCGAGATGAGAAAGATGATGGTGCTTTTTGTAAAAGGCATGATTTAGGTTTTAAGGGAGGGTCTATGATATTTGAATATACTTTGACCTTCTTTGCCGAAGGCCAGGGCGGTGAAAAAACAGAGCCCGCCACAGACAAAAAACTAGACGATGCCAGAAAAGAAGGTCAGGTTGCAAAGAGCAGAGAAATAGCAAACTGCCTTGCACTCCTTTCGCTTTTTATAGTTTTAAAAGTACTTTTGGGATATATAGGCGGCAGCCTTAAAAATGCTTTTTCCGTGGTATACGGAGAGATTTCCAATGTGGTTGTATTCTGGAACGGGCAGATGCCGGTCAACGATACAAACATACTTTTCAGAAGAATGATCTATACGATACTGATGATCATCCTTCCGATACTGCTCATAGGCTTTGCGGTCGTTTTCCTTTCAGACCTTTTACAGGTTCGCTGGAAACCTACGGCCAAGCCACTTGCCCCGAAGTTCAACAAGATAAACCCCATATCCGGATTTAAGAGGATCTTTTCATTAAACTCTCTGATGGAGCTTTTTAAATCTATTTTTAAACTGCTTCTTATCGGGCTTGTTGCTTATAATTACGTTTCGAAAAATATAGGACTGATCTTTTCTTTTTACGATCAGGAATTCTCCTTTGCCCTTGGAAATATCGGTAAGCTTGTAACCGACCTTGGCATAAGGATATCCGCCCTGTACATAATTATTGCGGGAACGGATTTTATATATCAGCGCTGGAAGTTTTCAAAAGATATGAAGATGACCAAGCAGGAAGTTAAAGACGAATACAAGCAAATGGAAGGTGATCCCCAGATAAAGGGAAAGATCAGGCAAAAGATGATGGAAGCCTCGAGAAGGCGTATGATGCAGGATCTCCCTAAGGCTGATGTCGTGATCACCAACCCTACCCATTACGCAGTTGCTATCAGATACGACCCCCAGATCATTGATGCACCGATGGTTATCGCAAAGGGAGAGGGATATCTTGCACAGCGTATAAAGGATGTGGCTAAAGATAATGGGATCCACATCGTTGAGAATAAGCCCTTAGCCCGTATGCTCTACCACAACGTAGACATCGGTCAGGCCATCCCGCCGGAGCTTTATCAGGCGGTAGCCGAAGTTCTCGCCTTTGTATACCACCTTCAGGGTAAGGTATAGTTAAATAAAAAAATAACCGAAAGGAGGAAACGAATATGAACTTTTTGAAGAAAATTCCCTTCAAAGATTTTGCGGTTGCGCTCTATATCGTAGTTGCAATCATAATGCTCATTATTCCGATTCCTCCTTTTCTTTTGGATATTTTACTTGCACTTGACTTTGCGCTTTCGATGACGATAATGTTCGGAACCATGTTTGCGTCGGAAGTACTTGATATGTCGTTTTTCCCGACCCTGCTCCTTTTTACCACCGTATTCAGGATCGGTCTAAACGCCTCATCAACAAGACAGATTCTTTTAAACGGATATGCGGGTAATGTCGTTCAGACCTTCGGTAACTTCGTCGGCGGCGGTAATCTGGTCGTCGGTGTTATCGTCTTTATAATCCTTATCATCGTCCAGTTTATGGTCATCAACAAAGGTTCGGAGCGTGTATCCGAAGTAACCGCAAGATTCACCTTGGACGCTATGCCGGGTAAACAGATGGCGATAGACGCCGACCTAAACACAGGCGCAATTGATGATGCTGAGGCGAAGAGAAGAAGAGACAAGATACAGGAAGAGGCAAGCTTCTTCGGATCTATGGACGGTGCTACCAAGTACGTTAAGGGAGATGCCACCGCGGGCCTTATAATCACATTTATCAACATCATCGGCGGTATCGCGATGGGAATGCTTTTTAGCGGACTTTCCATCCAGGACGCTCTTTCAAAATACGCTATATTAACCATCGGTGACGGACTTGTCTCTCAGATTCCTTCCCTGATGACGGCTTTAAGTACAGGTATCCTTGTTACCAAGGGAAGCAAGACCGAGAATTTTGGTCTTACTATTTTAAATCAGCTTTTCAGAACTCCACAGTCCATGTTCCTTGTGGGCGGTGTAATGATCATCCTCGGAATCTTTACGCCTCTTAATGATATTTTATTCCTTATCATCGCGGCGTTTTTCATCTTCCTCGGAATCAGACTAAGCCGCAAGGCTAAGATAGCCGCCATCGAGACGGAGGTCAGCGAAGAAGAGGCGGAGGCGGAGGAGATAAGGCAGCCTGAAAATGTTAACTCTCTTCTTGCCGTAGACCCTATCGAGTTGGAGTTCGGATATGGTATAATTCCACTAGCGGATCTTAATCAGGGTGGTGACCTTTTGGACCGTGTCGTTATGATCAGACGTCAGATTGCCCTTGAACTCGGTACCGTTGTCCCCATCATCAGACTTCGCGACAATATACAGTTAAACCCCAATCAGTATATTATTAAGATAAAGGGTATTCAGGTAAGCGAAGGCGAGATTCTTTTTGACCATTATATGGCTATGAACCCGGGGTATGTGGAAGAGGAGATAACGGGTATTCCCACCTTCGAGCCTTCATTCCACCTTCCCGCCACATGGATCACGGAAGGACAGAGAGAGCGTGCGGAGAGCCTTGGATATACGGTTGTCGATCCACCTTCGATCATCGCGACACACCTTACGGAGATCATCCGTCAGCATATCGACGAGCTCCTTACAAGACAGGATGTTCAGAGCCTCTTAAACAACTTAAAGGACTCCAATCCTTCCCTTGTGGAGGAACTTACTCCGAAGCTTCTTGGACTCGGAGAGATACAGAAAGTGCTCCAGAATCTGCTTAGAGAGGGAATCTCGATCAGAGACCTTCTTACGATCCTTGAGACTCTTGCGGACTATGCACCGACCACAAGGGATACGGATATTCTTACGGAATATGTAAGGCAGTCTTTAAAGAGAGCTATCTCAACAAAGTACTTCCCTCCCAACGAGACCAGCAGCGTTGTTACCCTGGACCCCAAGATCGAGCAGGAGATCATGGGAAGCGTCAAGCAGACGGAAACCGGTGCTTTCCTCAATATGGATCCTCAGCGCTCAAGGGCTATTGTGGATTCGGTTGGAAAAGAAGTGGAGAAACTGGAGAATCTCGGAAAGACTCCTATTGTTATAACATCACCTATCGTACGAATGTACTTCAAGCGTATGACTGAGGACTATTACAGAGATCTGGTCGTTGTTTCATACAACGAAATAGAATCAAACGTAGAATTACAATCAGTAGGAATGGTAACCGCATAAAATGATTATTAGAAAATTTGTCGGAAAAACTGAAAGCGAAGCAGCCGCGGCCGCACAAAAAGAGCTTGGGGACGGATACGTTATTATGAACGTAAAAAGTGTTAAACCCAAGGGGGCCTTCTCTGTATTCCGTAAAAAGCAGGTGGAACTTACCGCCGCAAAGGAGGATGACGAGGAGCCTATCCGCCAGATAAGAAAGATAGCTCAGGCACAGGTTGAAGCTCAAAAAAAATCCCTGCCACCTCTTTCGGGAGCGGGAGTCGTGCAAAAGGAAAAGGAGCCTGCTCCTTCCGGTCCTTCGGAAAAAGATAGGAGCGCATCTGTTATATCCGCTGCAGATTCTTCAGCTCTTGAAAAGAAGCTTGATAATCTCCAGACCCTTTTGGAAACTCAGATAAACCGTGAAAACAATGTTATCGGTTCCGCCAGGGATAATGCAGACAAGGCAGGCTCGGCCGTAGGAAAAGAGCGCCCGGAAAGCAAAGACAGGAAAGAAGAGATAGAAGAACAGATAGAAGAACAGGAAAAGGAAGTGGACAGATTCCTCAGACTTCTCTACAACACAATGGTAGAGAACGAGGTGGATGAAAAGTACGCCGGAGAGATCATCGGGGAAGCGGAGAGCCTTAAAAAGCCGGGCCTTTCCATGGATTTCATTTTAGGAAACATCTACCAGAAGATGATACTTAAATTCGGAAAATCCGACGGAATCCTTCCCGCCGAAAAAGGACCCAGAGTAGTATTCTTTATCGGCCCCACAGGAGTCGGAAAGACAACAACCATCGCCAAGATTGCCAGCAGCATATCTCTTGCGGAGAAAAAGAAGATCGCTCTTCTTACCACAGATACTTACAGGATCGCGGCTACGGACCAGCTTAGAACCTATGCGGGTATTTTGGGAGTTCCTTTCAGAGTTATATATGAGCCGGATGAACTTACCAAGGCTTTTGAAGATTTTGCGGATTGCGATTATATCTTTGTTGATTCCGCGGGACATTCCCACAGAAACGAGGAGCTTCTCTATAAACAAAAGGAGTTTATCGAGGCTTCAAAGGAAATGGAAACACAGATATTCCTTGTGCTTTCCGCAACCACAAAATACAAAGACCTTAAAAAGATTACCGACAATTACAAAGAAATCTCCGATTATCAGCTTGTATTTACAAAGCTTGATGAAACCGGAGAATACGGAAATCTTTACAATATGAAATGTGAGTCGGGAGCAACGATAGCTTATATCACATGTGGACAGAATGTACCTGACGACATCGAGTCCTTTAATCCACAAAAGATAGTTAAGCAGTTGCTTGGCGGAAAACACTGATTATCGCCGGGGGAGGCAAAGGAGTACTATGGATCAGGCTGAAAGCTTAAGAATGAAAACCGCCTTAGAGCAGCAAAAGACTCTTGCGAGAGTCATCACGGTAACAAGCGGAAAAGGCGGCGTCGGAAAATCAAATACAGCCATCAATCTTGCTATACAGTTTAGAAAAATGGGGAAGAGGGTTATTATCCTCGATGCTGATTTTGGACTTGCAAATATTGAAATAATGTTTGGCGCGGTTCCCAAGCATAATCTCTGCGACCTTATATACCAGGGCAAAAACATCAGAGATATCATCACATGGGGACCCGGCGAGGTAGGCTTTATATCGGGAGGCTCCGGAATTGCCGGTATGAGCAATCTGAGCGTTGATTACCTTAATTATATCATCAGAAATCTTTCCGAACTGGATTCTATTGCTGATATAATTATCGTAGATACGGGAGCGGGAATATCGGATGCGGTACTTGAGTTTCTTGTGGCCAGCGGAGAGATAATCGTTATGACTACTCCGGAACCCACAAGTATTACGGACTCTTACTCGCTTTTAAAAGCCCTTAGCAGACATCCGAGATTCAACCAGACAAACACGCAGATAAAGATGATCGCCAACAGGGTCGAAAAAGAGTCGGACGGAGAGCTCCTCTTCAGAAAACTCTACGCGGTCGTACAAAGATTTTTAAGACTTCCCATGAGTTATCTGGGATCCGTACCGCAGGATATGCAGCTTTCGAGAGCTGTAATGCAGCAGGTACCCGTATCCATCGCAAGTCCGGGAGCAAAGTCGAGCCAGGCTTACGAGCGTATCGCCGCAAGACTGCTTGATAAGGAAAGCGAGCTTAAGGGAACCAACAGAGGAATGGCAGCATTCTTCTCACACATAATGGGGAAAAAGTAGAATCAAATTTGGGGTATTAAGGAGAAGATATCGATATGATCAATAAGTTCATCAAAGAGGGAGACCGGGTTGAACTCACTCAGGTAGGCGGGAAGGTAATACTTGCGGAGGACGGAAGCGAGCTCCGTAAGCAGTATCATACAAAGATTTCCGCTATTACTTCGGAGGACACCTTAGAGCTCCTCATGCCTATGGAAAAGACCAAACTTATCCTTCTTCCCATTGATGCGGAGTATAATGTTGTTGTATATACCGAGGCGGGACTTTTCCAGTGCTTTGCAAGGGTTATAGACAGATACAAGGATGACGGGATGTTTTTCCTTGCGATCGAACTTACGAGCAACCTTCGCAGATACCAAAGAAGAGAGTATTACAGATTCAGCTGTGCTCTCGAGATGTGTGCGAGAAATCTCGAAGAAGAAGAAATAAACGCTGTCGAGAAAAAATCCAAGATATGGCTTCAGCCCAACAGACCTATTAAAAGAAGCGTTATCGTGGATATATCCGGTGGCGGAATAAGATTTTTATCTAACCAGAGGTACGAAGTAGGAAGCATGATCTATTGTTCCTACAATCTCGTCAGAGGAAACGACAGAAAGCAATACGAGCTGGTCGGCAAGGTTCTCGATGTCAGAGAACTCGAGCAAAGACCGGGCACTTTTGAACACAGGGTTCAGTACTACAATATCGACGAAGCAACAAGAGAAGAGATCATTCAGTTTATCTTCGAAGAAGAGCGAAAAGTTCGCAGAAAGAGTTAGGTAAATGCTATGAATAAGAAAAAAATTCTGGTTGTAGATGACTCTGCACTTATGAGAAGAGTGCTATGTGATATAATCGAGTCAGATGACAGATTCGAAGTTGCAGGTAAGGCTGTAAACGGTCTTGAAGCCTTCGACCTGATCAGCAGAAATCAGTACGATGCGGTTGTCCTCGATGTAAACATGCCTAAGATGAACGGCCTTGAACTTCTCGAGGAACTTCGCAAGTACAAGATCAAAGCCCGCGTTATGATGGCGAGTACGGATACGAGAGAAGGAGCTCAGACAACTCTTGATGCTCTCGAACTCGGAGCTCTGGACTTTATTCATAAACCGGACAATGCTTATCAGTGTAAAGAAGGTATCTTCCCTACTGAGTTTCTCCGTGTTTTAAGCGGCGTAGTAGTCAGTAACTATCCCGTATTTCAAAGCAAAGAGAAGATCGAGGAAGAAAAGAACAAGAGTCAGAAAGTCCTTGAGATCATCAAGAAGACTGCAGACAAGGTTCCGGGAAACAAGATCGTTGCGATCGCAAGCTCTACCGGCGGCCCCAAGGCTCTTCAGTCCGTCATTCCAAGACTTCCCGCAAATCTCGATGCGCCCGTGCTTCTAGTTCAGCATATGCCCATCGGATTCACCGCTTCTCTTGCAGAGAGACTTAACAACCTCAGCGAGATCAAGGTGGTTGAGGCGTCAGAAGGTCTTACCGTAGAAAAAGGAACGGTCTATATCGCTCCCGGCGGAAAGCATATGAACCTTGCCACATCAGCCGGCAAGTACACCATACATCTTTCCGACGAGCCTTCGAGAGAAGGAGTTAAGCCTTGTGCGAACTATATGTACGAGTCGCTTATAGAGAGCAAGTTCGACAACATCATTTGCGTTGTTATGACGGGAATGGGTGCCGACGGAACCGAAGGTATCAAGAATCTTAAAGCCAAAAAGAAGATTCATGTTATCTCTCAGAGCAAAGAGACCTGCACAATCTACGGTATGCCAAAGAGCGTTGACGTTGCCGGACTTTCGGACCAGTCGGCTCCTCTCGACGACTTAGCGCAGGAAGTGATCCTCAGAGTCGGAATCGCAAAATAAATTCTTCTTCACGAAGTAAAAACAACGGAGGTTTGAAATTATGGATGTCAGTCAGTATCTTGAAATCTTTCTTGATGAGACGAACGAGCATTTACAAAACCTGAATACTCAGATCCTTGAGCTTGAACAGGATCCCGAGAATTCCGATACCGTAAATGAAATTTTCCGTGCCGCACACTCCCTTAAAGGTATGGCGGGAACCATGGGATACAAGAGAATGCAGAATCTCACCCATGACATGGAAAATGTTTTTTCTGAAGTTAGAAACGGCAATATCAAGGTTCAGCCCGAGATGATTGACGTTCTCTTCCAATGCCTCGACGCGCTTCAGGAATACACGGACAACATCAAGAACACAGCAGATGAGGGAACCAATGATAATGAGCCCCTTATCCGCCAGCTTAACGATATTTTAAACAACAAGGGTGCGAGCGGCGCACCCGCAGCAGCTCCCGCTCAGGCACCCGCAGCCGAGAAGGCTGAGGAAGCTTCTTCAGACGAACCCTGGTACGATATCAATTACGATGAGAGCCAGCTTTCCGTTCTTACAGAGGCTTCTAAGCAGGGAGGAAAGGTATACGGAATCAAGGTTTCCGTTGATCCTTCATGCGTACTTAAGGCCGCAAGAGCTTTCCTCGTTGTAAAGGCTATCGAAGAAAAGGGCGAACTTATCGTTTCCAACCCCAATTCTCAGGACCTTGAAGACGAGAAATTCGAAAGTGACTTTACTCTTATAGTTATTTCCGATGAGCCCCTCGAGAACCTTATAGCTGCAGCTAAGAGCGTTTCCGAGATTTCGGATGCTGTCGGAAAAGAGCTTGACGTTACCAAGCTACATTCTTCAGAGACTGAAAGCGAAGCGGAAGAGACTCCCGCAGCTCAGACTACAGCTCCTGCCGTTGCAGAAGCTCCAAAGGCTGCTCCCGCAGCAGCTCCCGCACAGGGCGCGGCTCCCGCAAAGGCTGCCGACAAGAAGCCCGGCAAGGTTGCTGTTAAGCAGACCGTACGTGTCGACATTGAAAAGCTCGACAGCCTCATGAACCTTGTTTCCGAGCTTATTACAGCTAAGAACTCACTTGTTTCCGCATCTTCTTCATCAGAAGGAAACAACTCATCATTCAACGAACAGATCGAGTATCTTGAGAGCGTTACTTCAAACCTTCATGAATCCGTTATGAAGGTTCGAATGGTTCCCATCGAGAGTACTGTTAACAAGTTCCCTCGTATGATCAGAGACCTTCAGAAACAGCTTGGCAAGAAGCTTGAATTCTATATGACAGGTGAAGAGACAGAGTTAGACCGTACCGTAGTTGACCAGATCGGCGACCCTATCATGCACCTTCTTCGTAACTCCGCTGATCACGGTATCGAGTCGGCAGAGATTCGTGCTCAGCGCGGTAAGCCTGAAGCAGGATCCATCTTCCTTGATGCTTACCAGGATGGTAACAACGTTATCATCGAAGTAAGAGATGATGGTAACGGTATCGATATCGAGGCAGTAAGAGCAAAGGGAATCGAGCGCGGAGTCATTACTCCAGAGCAGGCAGCCGCTATGAGCGACAAGGAAGTAATAAACCTTCTTTTCAATGCCGGATTCTCTACCGCAAAGAAAGTTACCGACGTATCCGGACGAGGCGTTGGTCTTGACGTAGTTAAGTCAATGATCGAGTCCCTTAGCGGTGAAGTTGATGTTAAGAGTGAACTCGGAGTAGGATCCACATGGACAATCCGCCTTCCTCTTACCCTTGCTATCATCCAGGCTCTCATGGTTGTTGTCGGCGGAGAGAAATATGCTATTTCCCTCGGATCCATCCAGACCATCGAGACAATTGAAAAATCTGATATTAAGCTTGTACAGAACGAGGAGGTTATAAACCTTCGCGGTACAGTTATCCCTCTTATCAGACTCAACGAAGTTATCGAGACTGAGAGTCATCCCATTGATGAGAACTCCCTTATCGTTGTTATCATCAAGAAAGGTGATAAGATGGCCGGCCTTGTTATCGATGAACTCATCGGACAGCAGGAGATCGTTATCAAGCCTCTCGGCAAGTATGTAAAGCATGTCAAGTTCATCACCGGTGCTACTATTCTCGGTGATGGTGAGGTTGCACTTATCTTTGATGCAAATACGTTACTGTAACGAAGGGAGAATAAAAAAATGGATCAGCTTAGTACAAATAATAACCTTAATCTTCCGGAAGACGGAGATGAGACCAAAATAGTTGATGTTACTTTCCAGTACATTGTTATTCGCCTCGGAGAAGAGCAGTATGGTATCGATATCAGCTATGTAAACAACATTGTAAGAATGCAGCGGATCACCAGAGTTCCCAAGGTTGCTCCTTATCTTAAGGGTGTGATCAATCTTCGTGGTGAAGTCCTTCCCGTAGTAAGCTTAAGACTTAAGATGGGGCTCGATGAAGATGTATTTGACAAGGCTACCAGAATCATTATCTTAAAGACCGAGAATGAAGGCCAGATCGGTATCATTGTCGATGAAGTTAAAGAAGTTGTTACCCTTTCGGAAAAGTCGATCGAGAAGATTTCTCACGACAACAAGAGCGAGAAGGCAAACTTCTTAAGCGGAGTAGGAAAGAACAACGGAGAGCTTATTTCCATACTCGACCTCAATATGATCTCGCTTGAGGACAACTAATATTTCGATAAAGTGAGGATAAATAATGGGTGATTTGAATCTTGCACAGGTTTCCGAGCAGTACTATGATGTACTCAAGGAACTTGGAAATATCGGCGCTGGAAACGCTATGACGGCGCTTTCCCAGATGCTCAATTGTAAAATTGATATGAGAGTCCCCAAGGTCGAGCTGCTTGAGTTTTCCCAGGTCGGAGAAGCTGTAGGAGGCGACGAACAGATAATGGTCGGCGTTTTCCTCGGCGTTGAAGGAGACATTACGGGAAGTATGCTCTTTCTCGCCGAAGTGTCATCCGCAAAGCATCTTATCGATAAGATAATGCCCGGAATGACACAGCCCGGAAATGAGTTTTCCGAGATGGAGCTTTCCGCTATGCAGGAAATCGGTAATATTATTACCGGTGCTTACCTTAACTCTCTTGCTACTATTACCAATCTCACCATATTCCCTTCGCCGCCGGCGCTTACGGTTGATATGGCAGCTGCCATAATGTCCGTTCCGGCTATCGAATTCGGAATTTACGGTGATAACATCCTTTTGATCCAGTCTCAGTTCTTTGATGAGGTTGAGATTGACGGATACTTTGTTCTTGTACCTGATATAGAGTCATATGAAAGAATACTTAGTTCATTAGGAATCAGTGTTTGATTAATTCGGAGAATGCTATGGGTGAAGTTATTAAAGTAGGAATGGCTGACCTGAAAACTTGCTGTCCTCCGAATACCGTGACTACGCTTGGACTCGGGTCCTGCGTTGGTGTTGCTATCCGCGACACATCCAACAAGGTCGGAGGTTTGGCACATGTTATGTTGCCGGACAGTACAGCTATCAAGAACAGTCAGACAAACATCGCAAAATTTGCGGACACAGGAATTGTTGAACTCGTACGACAGATGGAAGAATTGGGCGCGGTACGTCGCCGTATGGTTGCCAAAATTGCGGGCGGAGCTATGATGTTCTCTATGCAAAGTAAGAGTTCCGCGATGCAGGTTGGTGAGCGAAACGCTCAGGCAGTTAAAGACAAACTCAAAGAACTGGGAATACCCATTTTGGCAGAAGACACAGGACTTAATTACGGTCGTACAGTTATATTCGACCCTGAGACAGGCGATTTTGTTATCAAAACCGCCGGCAAGGGCGAAAAAGTGATCTAAATTTCTAATATGCTTAGATAGGGAGCTTGGCTGATGGAAGAGACAGATAAGAAAAAATACCTGCCGGTTATAATGATGCTTCTTGGCGGACTTATTACGGTTGTTGTTACTTTTATTCAATCTTTTTCCATTTTGGCCAAGCTCGCTTCTCTTATAGCGGTGATGGCGGTGATGTATTTCGTCGGCACCCTTATTGTCGTTGTACTCAGACACTTCGATAAGGTTAACAAAGAAAAAGAAGAGGCTGAGCGTAAGGCAAAAGAAGAAGAGGAGAGCATAGCATTGGCAACGGACGGAAACGTCGAAGAAAAAGAAGAGGTGTAGGGATAAAATCCGATGGATGATGCTGCAAGAAAGAAACTTTTAGATGAATATTCTAAAAACAAGTCCCCGGAGCTGCGCGAGAAGCTGATCATTGAATTTGCACCGCTAGTAAAGCTTGTCGCAGGCAGACTCAGCATGTATCTTGGATATAATGTTGAGTATGAGGACTTATGCAGCTATGGTATTTTTGGACTTATTGATGCCATAGATAAATTTGACTTTTTGAAAGAAGTTAAATTTGAAACGTACGCAAGTCTGAGAATCAGAGGTTCTATCCTCGACCAGATACGTAAGATGGACTGGATACCCAGGACCATCCGTCAAAAACAGAAACAGATAGATGCCGTAATGAAACAGATCGAGCAGGAGAAAGGAAGACCTGCCACGGATATTGAGATTGCCCAGGGGCTCGGTATTACCGAGGATGAGTTTTATGACTGGCAGTCCCAGATGAAGATTACGGGTCTTGTATCTTTGGATGAATTTATGGAGTCGGGAAGTGACGTACCCCAGCAAAACTACGGTGGTACCACGGCCCAGTTTATTTCGCCCGAAGAGAATATAGAAAAGCAGGAATTATACAAAATGCTCGGGGAAGCGATGCAGCTTCTTACCGAAAAAGAGCAAAAAATCATTGAACTGTACTATTATCAGGAGATGACCTTAAAGGAAATCGCAAACATCCTTGAGGTTACGGAATCGCGTATTTCCCAGTTGCATACCAGGGCAATCGGAAAGATGCGTTCCAAGCTGGGACCTTATATGGGTATTTTCCAGGCCTGAGAATATAAAGAATTGGGGTGTGCTTTTATAAGCACAACAGAAGGAGGACAAAAGCCTTGCAGAACGCGTATTACAAACTGGTAACCGTGCCCGGAGGTTTTGGTGTTCATCTTTTTGCGCCTAAGGATGGCGGCGAGAAAATCGTTGTTCAGGAGCTTGTCAATTATCTCGATAATCAGCAAATTGCTTACGACCTTAGTGCTATGAAGACCGACGCTGAATCAGGAGAGGACAAGATCGTTAAATTGGGAGACGGGGAGTGCCCGAAGGTAAATGAAACCTATATTTTTTCAGCATCTCCCGACAATATGATCGCTGTAGCTAAATTTACTCCCGCTTCGGATACCGGAGAGAGAATGACTTATGAAGAGTTCATTAAGGATATGTCTTTCAGACAGATAAGAAGCGGTATTCAGGAAGAGATTTTAAAGAAGCATTTTTCGGGTCCCGGTTATTACGGGGTTCAGGTTCCCGTTGCGAAAGGCAAAAAGCCTCGTCAGGGAACAGATGCTTTTATCGAATATTATTTCAATACCAAGATATCAGCACATCCCGAGATGGCTGAGGACGGAACTGTAGACTACTTCCACCTTAACATGGTAAACCATTGCAAGGCGGGAGATATTCTTGCGAGAATAATCCCCGAAGACAAGGGAGAATCCGGAATCACAATACAGGGAGCCCCCATAAAGCCCAGGGATGTTCGCACGGTTCGTCTCCACTTCGGAAACAATATACAGCTTTCGGAAGATCGTTTATCCATTACTTCAAAGGTAAACGGACATGTTATGCTTGTTGGAGATCAGGTCTTTGTTTCCAATATCTACGAGGTTGAAAACGTTGACAACAGTACCGGAAATATAGACTTTGACGGAAGCGTTAAGATAAACGGAAACGTGGCTACCAACTTTGAGGTTAAGGCTACGGGTGATATTATTGTAAACGGAGTCGTTGAGGGTGCTACTCTCGAGGCCGGCGGAAATATCACCATCGCAAGAGGCATGAAGGGCATGAGCAAAGGTGTCCTCAAGGCCGGCGGAAACGTTATTTCCAAATTCATCGAAAACTCCACTGTAGAAGCCGGCGGATTTATCGATACCGAATCAATCCTTCACAGTAATGTGCAGGCCGGATCCGATGTTAAGGTTACCGGTAAGAAAGGCTTCATCACGGGCGGAAGAGTTCAGGCGGAAAGCGTTGTGGAAGTAAGAACCCTGGGAGCTACAATGGGAGCCGCAACTATCGTTGAAGTAGGCGTAAATCCCCAACTCAAGGCTCAGTACATCCTTACACAAAAGGAAGTTGCCGAGATCGTAAAGACTATCAAAAACACACAGCCTGTTATTGCGAACTTTACCGAAAAGAAGGCAAAGGGTGCAAGATTTACCCCCGACCAGATTGAGTACGTTAAAAAAAGCGTAGCTCTTCTTGAAACCAAGAAAAAAGAGCTCGAGGAAAAGAGCGCGAAGCTTAAGGAACTTGACGAGGTCTTTGCCCAGACCAAGAAAGCTTCCGTAAGAGTTACCGGAGAAGTTTATCCCGGTACAACCATCGTCATCGGAGATGTTTCGATGAATGTACAGGACAGTTACAGATATTGCAGATTTGAAAAGGTTAACGGCGATGTCAAGATGATGCCGCTGTAACCGCAGGAGGAAAGGTATGGCAGGACTCGATATCGCCCCTATTGTAAGGGCACAGGATTACACTTTTATCAAACATAACGAAGATGTTAAGCCCGAAGTTGATCAAAGCCATATCAACATCGCCAGAGAGCAAAAAGAAACGCTTCAAAATAGTGACGTTGTTAATACTTCGGAAAGTCGCTGGCACTCAGGCCGCCATGATGCAAAGGAAAAAGGATCCAATGAATATCATGGAGACGGCGGAAAAGAAAGAAATAAACAGCCGGACCACAAAAAGCCCGTAGAGAAGATGGTTGTTAAAGGTACTTCAAGCGGGTTTGACCTTAAAATCTAAAGATTAGGATCGGAAGAAAATGACACCATTAGAGATTGTGCTGCTTGTATGCGGAGCGGCCTTATTCATACTGAGCTTTGCTATTCCCGTAGCCAAAAAAGAAGCCTCGGAAGAGATCAAGGATATGATAGGAGCCGAGGTAAAACTTAAGGTTAAAGAGGAAATAGAAGAGCTCAGAAGCCATATTGACGGAGTTATCGACGAATCCATTGAATACGCTCAGGAAAAGACAGAGAGAAGTCTTGAGCGTATTTCGAATGAAAAGATAATGGCTGTAAACGAGTACTCGGATACCGTTCTCGACGAGATCAACAAAAACCACAATGAAGTTATGTTTTTGTATGATATGCTAAGCAGCAAACATGAAGACCTTAAGAATACCGTATCTGAGGCAAGCGTTGTAGCAAAGACAGCCAAAGAAAACGCCCTGGAAGCCAAAGATGCGGCAGAGGATGCGAGAGAGAGCACCGCTCAGGCGGAAGCCGCCATCACAGGATTTAAGAGCCTTTCATCTGAGAGCTTCCCCGTTGTGGATGCAGCGGCTGCTGTTCCGAAGGCTGAGAAGACGGAAAAGCCTGAAAAGCCCGGAAACGCCCCCGCGGAAGAAAGCAAGGCTTCAAAGGAGCCGAAGATCCGTACTTTAAAGTGGGCTGAGTTTGCACTTGAACAGGCTGATGAGGCGTATGAAAAGGAGAATCATACCGAGAAGCCCGCAGGTCAGCCTTTATCTGCCGATATTCCCGCCGAGGATGTACCGCAGATAAAAGATACTCCCCAGGATCTTCTCCACGATCAGGTTATCGCTCTCCATAAACTGGGAAAGAGCGATGTTGAGATCGCAAGAGCCCTGGATATGGGAGTGGGAGAGGTTTCTCTTATTATAGGACTACACGCTAAGTAAAGTGAGCGCAATATGAACACGAAGATCAGATTTTATATGCGCGGCCTCGGAATAGGAATCCTTGTTACAGCTCTTATTCTTATAGCCGTCAATTTAAAAAACAACAAAGGCGAGATGACTGATGCCGAGATAAGGGAAAGAGCCGCCGCCCTCGGTATGGTGGATGCAAACAGCTACTCCCTTACCGACGCTGCATCGGCTATGAATACAGAAAAAGAAGACGACGCCGAAACCGGTGAACCCCAAACCGATGAACTTAAAGAAGTAAATCCCGAAGAAGATGTAACTTCGGAAGAAACAAAAGCTGAGGAAACAAAGTCCGAGGAAGAAGTAAAGCCCGAGGAGCCGGCTTCCGACGAGACAAAGCCAGGGGAAGAGACAAAGCCCGAAGAAATCGAGGCTGAGGAAGTTAAACCTGACGAAACAAAGGCTGAGGAAGCAGGGCCCGAAGAAACGAAGGCAGAGGAAACAAAACCTGAGGGAGCTAAGGTAGAGGAACCTGCAGCCGGGGAGACAAAGCCCGCCGAGGGAAGTAAGGTTACAATCTCAATCGCAAGGGGAGCAGCTTCGGAGACTGCTGCCGCTACGCTTGCGGGAGCCGGCCTTATAGAAGATGCTGCAGACTTCAACAGCTATATGATCCGAAACGGATATGACAGAAGGATACATCCCGGTACTTTCGAGATTCCTACGGGCTCTTCATACGAAGAAATATGCAAAATCATTGCAGGTTAAAAAAATTTGTTGACATGTAGTGCATTTGCGGATATAATTTGAAACGGACTGTAGATTTTGACAGTCACAAAACCTGAGTCAGTCTCATGGGACTGAAGGGAGGTCAAGAAAGCATGTCAAGCGTTATCGTAAAAGAGAATGAATCTCTGGACAGCGCACTTCGCCGCTTCAAGAGAAGCTGTGCTAAGGCAGGTATCCAGCAGGAAATTCGTAAGCGCGAGCATTACGAGAAGCCCAGCGTCAGACGTAAGAAGAAGTCTGAAGCTGCCAGAAAGCGTAAGTTTAACTAACGTAAATCAGGCCCCTGGCTATTTGTCAGGGGCTTTTTTCCTTGATTGGGGGTATTGGGGGATGCGAAGGATCGGGAGTAGTAAATCAATGATGGTACGAGACATTATCATAACTGTAATCGCAGCGCTCGTATTATTTCTTATATGGGTCGCGGTTTTTGATACCAATCGTTTTACAATTAGCAAATATACATACAGTCACCCGCTTATCAAAAGAGATTTTACTGCCGTGGTTTTATCCGACCTTCATAACAAAAAGTTCGGCAAAGACAATGCAAGGCTCTTAGAGGCGATAGAAGAAGCATCGCCCGATATTATTCTTATAGCGGGGGATATGATAAACGGCCATCCGAATGAAAACATCGATGGCACCTTACAGTTTTTGAAAGATATCTCATCTAAATATCCTGTTTATTATGAAAACGGGAACCATGAGATGAGGCTTGATATATACAGAGACAAGTACGGAGACCAGTATGACGTATTCTGCGAAGCTATCAAAGAATACGGGATAAAGCTTCTTGTTAATGAAAGAGAAAGGCTTCCCGAATATGGGGTCACCGTTATTGGATCCGAGATAAACAAAAAGCATTATAAGCGCCTTGGGATCATACCCATGGAAGAAGGAGAGCTTTTATCGGAACTCGGAGACCCCGATAAGGAGTACTGCAACATTCTCCTTGCCCATAATCCGGACTTTTTTGAAGACTATTGCGAGTACGGCGCGGATATTGTTTTTTCCGGACATGTTCACGGAGGAATCGTAAGGATTCCCTTTATAAACAAAGGCGTACTTTCGCCCAATGCTACATTTTTCCCTAAGTATTACCAGGGAGAGTACAAATCGGGCTCCACAACCATGATAGTATCCAGAGGGCTCGGCTTCCACACCATCCCGTTTAGGATGTTCAATCCCGGAGATCTTGTGGTTGTAAGCTTTACCCCCGAAAAAGATAATAAGTAGAGGCTTAAAATGGCTATTCCCGTTAAACTTGAGGTATTCGAAGGCCCCCTTGACCTTCTTTTACACCTCATCGAGAAAAACAAGATTGATATATACGATATTCCCATAGTCCTTATTACGGAGCAGTACCTTGATTACATCAAAAAGATGGAGACCGAGGATATGAACGTGATGAGCGAGTTCCTGGTTATGGCGGCTACGCTTATCGATATTAAGTGCAAGATGCTCCTTCCTCCCGAAGTGGACGAAGAGGGAGAGGAAATCGACCCCAGAGCCGAGCTTGTGGAGAAACTGCTCGAGTACAAGATGTACAAGTATATGTCCTTTGAACTCCGGGACAGACAGGTTGATGCGGCAACGGTCTTTTACCGCAAGAGAAATCTTCCCAAGGAGGTAAGCGGCTTTGTACCGCCTATTGACTATGAAGAGCTTGTGGGAGATATGAACCTTTCAAAACTTCATGAGATCTTTAAGACCATCATCAGAAGACAGGAAGACCGCGTCGACCCCATAAGGAGCCAGTACGGAAAGATCGAAAAGGAAGAGATTGATATGGATATGAAGGTGCTTTACGTAAGAGCCTTCGCCCAGACCCATAAAACCTTCTCTTTTACAAAGCTTTTGGAGAAGCAAAACAGCCGTGCCGAGATAATTGTCACTTTCCTCATCATCCTCGAAATGATGCATGATGGCGAGATTACGATCCATCAGGATGATATTTTTGACGATATTATAATCACATCGAATGAGAGCTAATTAAAATGGATAATAAAAAAGCTAAAATGATACTTGAAGGTGTCCTCTTTTCTATGGGAGAGTCCGTTGAGATCGGAAGACTTGCCGACGTCATCGAGATGGATAAAAGGCAGACAAGAAAGATTCTCGAAGAGATGAGCGAGGATTACAAATCAGGCGATCGCGGAATAATGATCACATGGTTTGAGAACGCCGTTCAGCTTTGCACAAAGCCTGAGATATACGATTCTCTTATAAAGATAGCCAAGAATCCCCCCAGATTCCAGCTTACGGATACAGTCTTGGAGACTCTCTCCATCATCGCCTATAAACAGCCGGTTACAAGGATAGAGATCGAAAAGGTAAGAGGTGTTTCCTGCGATCATGCCATAAATAAGCTTTTAGAGTATGACCTTATCCAGGAGCTGGGAAGACTTGACGCCCCCGGAAAGCCCCTTCTTTTTGGAACAACGGAACAGTTCTTACGAAGCTTCGGGGTACACAGCCTCGATGAACTTCCTGAGATCAACCCTGTTCAGATAGAAGAATTCAAAAAGCAGGCGGAAGAGGAAATTCAGCTAAAGCTTGACATTTAACGTACAATTTAGATTATTTTCCGAAATTTAAACGATTTATTAGTTAATTCTTATGCGGTTCGCTATTTGCGAATCGCTTTTTTTGTGCTATTATGATTAAGATAACAAAAAATGGGGAAAATTGTGCTTTTCTCTTATCATATATATTACGGAGGTTAACTTATGAGCACTAATTTAGCAGCGAGCGGAAGAATCAAACAGCTGCTCGACGACAACAGTTTCGTTGAAATCGGCTCTCTTGTTACCGCAAGAGCTACTGATTTTAATATGAAGCCGGCAGAGCTGCCCTCAGACGGTTGTGTTACCGGTTACGGTACCATCAACGACAATCTTGTCTATGTATACAGTCAGGATGCGTCTGTTCTCGGTGGAACTATCGGTGAAATGCATGCCCGCAAGATCGTAAACATTTACAATCTTGCTCTTAAAATGGGCGCGCCTGTTATCGGTATCATCGATTGCGCAGGCTTAAGACTTCAGGAGGCAACAGATGCGCTTAATGCATTCGGCGAAGTTTACGCCAAGCAGGTAGCAGCATCGGGCGTGATCCCTCAGATCACAGCTATTGTCGGAAAGTGCGGCGGAGGACTTGCTTTGTTCCCTACCCTTACCGACTTTACATTCATGATTAAGGATAATGCAAAGCTTTTTGTTAATTCTCCCAATGCCCTTGACGGCAATACCGAGCAAAAGAACAATACCGCTTCAGCCGCTTTCCAGGCTGTAGAAGCAGGGCTTGTTGATGTAGTTGACGAGGAAGAGGACCTTTATCAGGCAATCAGATCTCTTGTAGATTTCCTTCCCGCCAACAATTACGATGTTAACGACATCGAATGCACAGACGATCTCAACCGCACCTTCGACAATCTCGAAGGATTTGCCGGAGATACCGCAGAGCTCTTAAAGGTTATCGCTGATGACAACGATTTCTTTGAGATCAAGAGCTCATTCGCTTCAGAGATGGTTACCGGATTTATCCGTCTTGACGGTGTAACCGTCGGTGCTGTTGCAAACAGAAGCGAGATCCTTCCTGACGGAGATATGGAAGGCGAGAAGTTCGGTACCGTTCTTACCACCGCAGGATGCTATAAGGCAGAAGAGTTCATTAAGTTCTGTGACGCTTTTGATATTCCTGTACTTTCTCTTACCAATGTTACCGGATATGAAGCTACCGTTGCTTCCGAAAAGACCATCGCAAGAGCTGCAGCTAAGCTTACCGCTGCATTTGCGGGCGCTACCGTTCCCAAGGTTAATGTTATCGTAGGAAAGGCTTACGGAACCGCAGCAAATGTTATGAACTCAAAGGCTATCGGATGCGATATCACAATCGCATGGCCCGGCTCCAAGATCGGGACCATGGACAGCAAGCTTGCCGCAAAGATCATGTACGAAGGTCAGGGAAGCGATGTTATCGATGCTAAGGCTAAAGAATACGAAGAGCTTACTCTTGCCGCTGCAAGTGCCGCAAGAAGAGGCTATGTAGACCAGATCATCGAGCCCGCCGATACAAGAAAATACGTTATCGGCGCTTTCGAGATGCTCCTTTCAAAGGAAGAGATTCCTTACGACAAAAAGCATTTGACAATTTAAGAAAGGTGGACGGAACATGAAGAAAATTCAACTCTTTATGGCGGCTGCCCTTTGCGTTTTCGGTCTGACTGCCTGCGGAAACACTGCTGCAGACAATACCGCATACGAATCGCAAAAGCTTGCTGCGGCTGAATCAAAAGCCGTAGGACAGGTGCTCCCCTGCATGGGATTCTTTACCGACGGAACCTTCGACAACTATGAAGCGCAATACGGCAACATTCCCTGGGATGAATACACCATGGAAGAAGTTGCAACAGCAGCTGAGCAGTTCTTCGGATTTGAAACCGACGGATATGGATTCTATAATGCCAGAAGCAGCTTTATTTCAGCATCCGAATCTATCGGAAGTATGAAAAAAGACGCTGAAACCGGTGCCATTGTTACCGGAAAAGTTAAGTCTTATATCGATGATCGTCAGATTATCGTAAGCGTACCTGTTGAATGCGAAAAGGGATCTGCTACCGCTGAAATCATTTTCAGCAATGATATGTTTATGAAGCTTGAGTCTGCTTCCCTTACCGAGAATTACACAATGTCTCAGAAGATGGGCAAGGCAGGACTCAATACTCTTATGGGAATGGGAACCGTTTTCATAGTCCTCATCCTTATAAGCCTCCTCATCAGCGTCTTCGGAGTAATTCCCAAGATCCAGAAGGCTTCAGCGGAGAGAAAGAAAGCCGCAAAGGAAGCTAAGAGCGCCAATGAAGTAGGCATTGAAAACGCTGTTAACCAGATAATCGCAAGCGAGTCTGCAGAGGATGATACCGAGCTTGTAGCCGTTATCGCAGCAGCAATCGCAGCATACGAAGGAAACAGCAGCACAGACGGATACGTTGTCCGTTCAATTCGCAGAAGAAGATAATCTATTTTAACTTTATGGAGGATTAACAAATGAAAAACTATACTATTACCGTGAACGGAAACGTATATGATGTTGTAGTAGAAGAGGGCGCTACCTCAGGAGCACCCGTAGCAGCAAAGGCACCCGCAGCTCCCAAGGCTACACCCAAGGCAGCACCCGCTGCAGCACCCAAGGCAGCTGCAGGCGCAGGCTCTGTTAAGGTAGAAGCCGGCGCAGCAGGTAAGGTATTCAAGATTGAGAAGAAGGTTGGAGATGCAGTTAAGAAGGGTGATGCAGTAGTTATCATCGAGGCTATGAAGATGGAGATCCCCGTTGTTGCTCCCCAGGACGGAACCGTAGCATCAATCGACGTTGCAGTAGGAGATGCTATCGAAGCAGGCGCATGCCTTGCAACCCTTAACTAACAGAGCGAGAACTTGCGTATAGACGCAATATTGGAGGTAATTAAATGGCTTACGTAGCTAATACGCTGAGCAACCTGCTTCATCAGACAGCATTCTTCAATTTAACATGGGGAAACTACTTGATGATCCTTGTTGCCTGCTTTTTCCTTTATCTGGCAATACGCCACGAGTTTGAGCCGCTCCTTTTAGTTCCCATCGCATTCGGTATGCTTCTGGTAAATATCTATCCGGACATTATACGCAGTGCGGAGAGCGCAGCTAACGGACAGGGCGGACTCCTTTACTATTTCTATAAACTTGACGAGCTCGCAATTCTTCCTTCACTGATCTTCCTCGGTGTAGGAGCGCAGACCGACTTCGGTCCCCTTATTGCGAACCCCAAGAGCTTCCTCCTCGGTGCAGCGGCACAGTTCGGTATTTTCGCCGCTTACTTCGGAGCAATCGCTCTCGGATTTAACGACAAGGCAGCTGCCGCAGTTTCAATCATCGGCGGCGCAGACGGACCTACATCCATCTTCCTTGCCGGAAAGCTTGGACAGACGGCACTCCTCGGACCTATAGCCGTAGCGGCATATTCGTATATGTCCCTCGTGCCTATTATCCAGCCCCCTATCATGAAGCTTCTCACAACCAAGAAAGAGCGTGAGATCAAGATGGGTCAGCTTCGTCCCGTTTCGAAGCTTGAGAAGATTCTTTTCCCTATAATCATTACTATTGTTGTTTGCCTTATCCTTCCCACCACAGCTCCTCTTGTAGGTATGCTGATGCTTGGTAACCTCTTTAAGGAGTCGGGCGTTGTAAGACAGCTTACAGAGACTGCTTCAAATGCAATGATGTACATCGTTGTTATCCTCCTCGGAACTTCCGTAGGAGCTACCACCAGTGCAGAGTCCTTCCTCAACGTCAACACTTTAAAGATCGTTGGACTCGGACTTGTGGCATTTGCATTCGGTACCGCAGCCGGAGTTGTCTTCGGTAAGATCATGTGCGTTGCAACCAAGGGTAAGGTTAACCCCCTTATCGGTTCCGCAGGTGTATCCGCAGTACCTATGGCAGCCCGTGTATCTCAGAAGGTCGGTGCGGAAGCAGATCCCACCAACTTCCTCCTCATGCATGCTATGGGACCTAACGTAGCCGGCGTTATCGGAACCGCCGTCGCAGCCGGAACTTTCATGGCGATTTTTGGAGTATTTTGATTTAGCCATTATTTAAGCAGGCGAGCATGGATGACAGATTTCACGAGCGAACCATGTAGCGCCGTCGGTACTTAACGAATACGAGTGTAACGAAGTATGAGTTTAGTTCCGCTACGTGTCGCGATTTGAGCCGCGAGGCGTGTGAGCGACGAAACTGTCATTCTGCGAACTGTTACTAGGATTTTAAACTTAAACGAAAGGATATCATCATGGCAGAAATAGAAAAGAAACCCATCAAGATAACCGAGACCGTGCTCCGTGATGCACACCAGTCTCTTATCGCTACAAGAATGCCTACCGAGTTCATGCTTCCTATCGCAGAGAAGATGGATAAGGTCGGCTACCACTCAGTAGAGTGCTGGGGAGGTGCTACATTCGATGCATCTCTCAGATTCCTCAAGGAAGATCCTTGGGACAGACTTCGTAAGCTTCGTGACAAGTTCAAGAACACAAAGCTTCAGATGCTCTTCAGAGGACAGAATATCTTAGGATATCGTCCTTACGCAGATGACGTAGTTGATGCCTTCGTTGAGAAGTCAATCGCTAACGGAATCGACATCATCAGAATTTTCGATTGCCTTAACTACATGCCTAACCTTCAGGAAGCAGTTAATGCAACCAACCGTATCAAGAAGCAGGAGGGAAGAGGACATGCACAGGTTGCTCTTTCCTACACTCTCGGAGATGCATATACCCTCGAGTACTGGGCTAATATGGCTAAACAGATCGAGGAGATGGGTGCAGATTCAATCTGCATCAAGGATATGGCAGGACTTCTTGTTCCTTACAAGGCTACCGAGCTTATCAAGGCTATGAAAGAGAACACCAAGCTTCCTATCCAGCTCCACACCCACTATACTTCCGGTGTAGCTTCAATGACTTACCTTAAGGCAGTAGAGGCAGGCGTAGACGTTATCGACTGTGCAATGAGCCCTCTTGCTATGGGTACTTCACAGCCCGCTACAGAAGTTATGGTTGAGACCTTCAGAGGAACTCCCTACGATACCGGATACGATCAGGATCTTCTTGCAGAGATCGCTGACTACTTCGCTCCCTACAGAGATGAGTGCTTAAAGAGCGGACTTCTCTCACCCAAGGTTCTCGGTGTTAACATCAAGACCCTTCTTTATCAGGTACCCGGCGGAATGCTTTCCAACATGGTTAGCCAGCTTAAAGAGCAGAACGCTGAAGACAAGTACCGTGAAGTGCTCGAGGAGATTCCCCGCGTACGTAAAGACCTCGGTGAGCCCCCTCTTGTTACACCTTCTTCACAGATCGTCGGAACCCAGGCTGTATTTAACGTACTTATGGGCGAGAGATACAAGATGGCTACCAAGGAGACAAAGGCAGTTCTTCGCGGCGAGTACGGCCAGACCGTTAAGCCTATGAGCCAGGAAGTAATCGATAAGGTTATTCCCGGAGAGAAGAGACTTACCGGACGTTTTGCAGATACTCTCGACAACGAGATGGATAAGCTTGAGAACGAGATGAAGGAATGGAAGCAGCAGGACGAGGACGTTCTTTCCTACGCTCTCTTCCCTCAGGTTGCTACCGACTTCTTCAAGTATCGTCAGGCACAGCAGGAAAAGGTTGATATGACCCAGGCAGATACCGCAAACAAGGCATACCCTGTATAATTTTTGGGCCAAGATAAAATAAACAGATACCCTTCGGATTTTTAAAAGCCGAAGGGTATTTTTTTAGAATTTTTATGGAATAATTAGGTTACACATGTTATAATATATAGACTATCTATGTAATATTGCGATTGATACTGAAAACACGGTTAGCTTTTTACGGTAAAAGATATGATCCAATTATATTATGACACATTTGTGGGTATAGCGGGATTGCTGATGCTTGTGTTTATACTGAGATGGCGTAAAAATGCGTCATTTGAGTATATGTTTACTTTTGCCCTTGTACCTGTTGTTAATCTTGGATATTCATGGCTTGCGCATTCAAAGAGTCTCGGAGAGGCTCTGATGGCCAATAAGCTTACTTATATAGGCGGATGCTTCCTGCATCTGTTTCTTCTTTTCGGTATTATTTCTCTTTGCAATATAAAACTTTCAAGCTGGGTAAGAACCGGAATCGTATTTATAGCTTTTCTTATGTACGGCGGTGTTCTCACGATGGGAAGGAACGGGCTTTTCTACAAATCCGTCGATTTCAAGATTGAAAACGGAGTAGGATCCCTTATAAAAGAATACGGACCTCTTCATACGGTCTTTTATGTTTATATGATATCCATAATGGCTCTTGGCGTAGGCGTACTTATCTACGCAATGCTCTTTAGGCCGGATACGTCCGTAAGAAACCTCTACGTTCTGATCGTACTCGATGTAATAAGCGTAACCGTATTTTTCGGAAGCAGAGCGATAAGCAAGAGTATCGGTATCGATGTGGAGGTTATGCCCGTTTTTTATGTACTTGCCGAGATTGTTTTCCTTTTACTCTTCAGAAGGATCAAGCTGTACGATATTTCATCGGGTATTGCGGAAACCCTTCTTGAAGAGGGCAATGACGGAATCATCTGCTTTGACAGAAACAAAAGATTTCTTGTGGCCAATAAGACGGCTAAAAAGGCTATCCCACCCCTTGCAAACGCAAAAGCGGATTCGCCCCTTGACAGAAATGTGTTTGAATATGAGACGATACTTAACTGTCTGAATATTTTTTCTCATAACGAGATAATCTCGGAGCCTTTTATTTTAGAGACTGAGGATAAGTTCTACGAAGTCACTCCTCAAAACATGTACGATGGCAAGAGAGTCTGCGGATACTATCTGCTTCTTGTGGATGTTACCAAGGATCGCCAGTACAGCTTGAAGATGAAAGAGGCGGCGGAGAGGGCTATCGCCGCAGAAAAAGCAAAGAGCAGTTTCCTCGCTCAGATGTCTCATGAAATCCGAACCCCTATAAATGCCGTCCTTGGTATGAATGAGATGATCCTAAGAGAGGCGAAGGATGATGATATCATCGAATACTCGGAAAGTATTCAGGGCGCCGGAAAAACCTTGCTGCTTCTTATCAACAGTATCCTTGATTTCTCAAAGATAGAGAGCGGTAAAATGGAGATCGTTCCGGTTAAGTACAAGACAACGGATATGATCACAAACTGCCTAAACTCTATTATGCCCAGAGCCGCGGCAAAGAGCCTTGTAATTGTCAGAGAGATCGACCCGAATCTTCCGAGGGAAATGTACGGAGACGATGTGCGCTTTGCACAGGTAATTGTTAACCTCCTTACAAATGCCGTAAAGTATACGGAGCGGGGAAGCGTTACCCTTGTGATCAAGGAACATTCAAGGACTGTCAATGACATCTTTATCCGGGTTGAGGTAATAGATACCGGCATCGGAATAAAAGAAGAAGATATGGATAAGCTTTTCGAATCCTTCGGAAGGGTTGAAGAAAAGCGGAACAGAAACATCGAAGGCACGGGACTCGGAATGAGTATCGTAACGGGTCTTTTGCAGATGATGGACAGCAGACTTGATGTAGAGAGTAAATACGGCGAGGGATCGAAGTTCTCGTTCGTTATCAAACAGCAGATTACCGACGCAAGACCCATTGGTGATTTCGACATCAGAAGCAGCGAGAAAAAGAAGATTGATCATCACGAAATGATCAATATTTCGGGAAAAGAGATCCTTGTTGTTGATGATAACAGTATGAACCTCAAAGTAGCGTCGAGATTCTTAAAGCTTGCCGGAGTATCGGCGGATATAGCCTTCTCGGGGCCTGAAGCCATCGAAAAGGTCAAGGCAAAACGCTACGATATGATCTTCCTCGATCATATGATGCCAAAGATGGACGGACTTGAAACTTTGGCTCTAATGAGAGAGAACAAATTACTTGACAATTATACAAAGGTTATCGCCCTTACGGCCAACGCCATAATCGGCGCAAAAGAGACATATCTCCAGGCGGGATTTGACGATTACCTTTCCAAGCCCATTGATATAAAGGGACTTGATGATATACTTCGTAAATATTTTGGTTAACAGCAGTAAGAGAGGATTTATTAAATGGCACGTAAAGAATCTATAACAATCGACATGATACTTAATACAGCTTTCGGAATGGTAAAGACTGACGGCATAGAAAATGTTACCGCAAGAAAGGTTGCCGCGGCAGCCGGCTGCTCCACACAGCCCATCTTCAGAGTCTACAAGAATATGGAGGAGCTCCAGAGAGCGGTTTACGAAAAGAGTATCACATACTTCCTCGATTACTACAAAGCTTTCGAGAAAAAGAGCAATGTTCCCTTTACCAATTTAGGACTTGCCTACATTACCTTTGCAAGAGAAGAAAAGAACTACTTTAAGCTTCTTTTCCTCGGCGGATTTTCCGGCGGCAAGAGCATGTACGAGCTCTTAAACGGCGAGGATGGTAATGTCGTTAAGGAAATCAACCTTGCAAGAACAATGGGATGCTCCAACCCCGGACACATGTTTATGAAAATGTGGATCTTTATTCACGGTGCGGCCTGCATGACTTTATCGGGAGATTTCGACCTCACCGATGAGGAGACCACATCTTTATTGGAGAAATCCTACGAATCATTTTCAAGAGAATAATGAAAGAGAGAAAACCGGATGAATTCAGGTAAAGATGTGCTTTCCGTTATCAGAGAAAGCATGCCTACAATGAGTAAAAGCCATAAAAAGATAGCTGCGTATGTGCTTGATATGTATGACGAAGCTGTATTTCTCACGGCGGCAAAGGTCGGCGAGGCTATAGGCGTCAGCGAATCCACCGTTGTGCGTTTTGCTATGGCTCTGGGGTTTGACGGATATCCCGAGTACCAAAAGGCTCTGGGGGAATGCATCAAGGGCAAGATTTCTAAGATGCAAAAGCTTGACGAAAGATACGGAAACAGTACCCAGTCCGAGATCGTTAAGTCCGTTCTTACCTCCGATATGGAAAAGATCCAGGACACCATAAACAATCTCAACGCAGATGCCTTTGATGCCGCGGTAGATACGCTCCTTAGCGCCGATACCGTTTATATTATGGGTCTTAGAAGCAACGAGCCCCTTGCGGCATTTTTACACTTTTACCTCAATATGATCCGGGATCATGTAGTACTTTTAAATACAACATCAACAACGGAAACCTTTGAACAGATGCTCAGGATAAGCGAAAAAGACTGCTTTGTGGGAATCAGCTTTCCGAGATATTCTATGAGAACCTTAAAGGCTATGGAGTTTGCCAGTGACAGGAGAGCCAAGATTATTTCTATCACAGACTCAGCCTATTCGCCCATGAACCTGTACTCTTCCTGTAACCTCTTTGCAAGAAGCGATATGGTTTCAATCGTTGACTCCCTTGTTGCGCCTCTTAGCATCATCAACGCTCTTGTTGTGGCAATGTGTCTTAAAAGGCCCGAGGAGGTCAATAAAGACCTTAAGACCCTTGAAGATGTCTGGGGCAACTACCAGGTATACCTTAATGATGAGATCAATTTCATCAATTCCGAGCCTATTCTCAATTATTCATTGAGAAAAAAGGAAGAAAAAAAGAATGAGTAATGTTTGCGTAATTGGCGGCGGCCCTGCCGGAATGATGGCAGCCATAGCCGCGGCAGATAAAGGACACAGTGTTGTTCTTTTGGAAAAAAATGAAAAGCTAGGGAAAAAGCTTTTCATCACAGGCAAAGGAAGGTGCAATGTAACCAATGGCGCCGATGTGGAGACTTTGCTTTCAAATGTCGTTACAAATAAAAAGTTTTTATACAGTGCCTTTTATTCCTTTGACAATCAGGCGCTGATGGATATGATAGAAAAGGCCGGATGCCCTTTAAAGACCGAAAGAGGGGAGAGGGTTTTCCCGGTTTCAGACCATTCCTCCGACATCATAAAGGCCTTTGAAAGAATACTTTCCGAAAAAAACGTTGAAGTAAGATTACATACAACGGTTAGGGAGATTGTAACCGAAGGTGATAAACTGATCGGAGTAAAAGCCATAAAGCATAACCCTAACGGTACCGCCGGTAAGATACAGCTACTTAGAGCCGATGCTGTTATAGTCTGCACCGGCGGCGTAAGCTATCCCCTTACGGGCTCTACCGGAGACGGATACAGATTTGCGTACGGCACAGGGCACAGCCTTATTAAACCGAGACCATCCCTTGTACCTTTTGAGACAAGGCAAAAATGGGTTAAGGACTGTATGGGACTTTCTCTTAAGAATGTCTCTATGAAGCTTGTAAGCGGTAAAAAGACCGTTTATGACGGATTCGGAGAAATGCTCTTTACACATTTCGGGATAAGTGGTCCCCTGGTTTTGTCGGCAAGCGCCTATTACGACCCGGAAAAGCATAAAGATGCTAAAGCCGTAATTGATCTAAAACCCGCCTTGTCTGAAGAAGTGCTTGATAAGCGGATTTTAAGAGACTTTGATGAGCAGCTTAACAAATCCTTTGCAAACGCCCTTGGAGGACTTGTTCCTTCTTCGCTGATACCTGTTATAGCGGATGAATGTGGGGTAAGCAAAGAAAAAAAGGTACATGATATCACAAAAGAAGAGAGAAAGAGGCTTCTCTATGCCCTGAAGAATCTTACACTTGATATTACGGGCTCGCGAGGTTTTGAAGAGGCGATTATAACCAAAGGTGGTATCAGTGTTAAAGACATAGATCCTTCGACCATGGAGTCAAAGCATATAAAAAATCTGTATTTTGCGGGAGAGGTTTTGGACCTTGACGCATTA
Organism: Lachnospiraceae bacterium; assembly: GCA_017469945.1. Classification (GTDB taxonomy): domain Bacteria; phylum Bacillota; class Clostridia; order Lachnospirales; family Lachnospiraceae; genus AC2028. The sequence goes on from JAFUFI010000002.1 coordinate 82,466, forward strand.
ACGGGAGGCTTTAATCTTCAGATAGCCTGGTCGACGGGGCACGCGGCGGGAGATGCCGTAAGATAAATATATGAATGGAGTTAAAAAATGTCACTTAATATAGCAGTAGACGGACCTGCCGGAGCAGGAAAAAGCACCATCGCAAAGCTTGTTGCGAAAAAGAAAAACATTATTTACGTAGATACGGGAGCAATGTACAGAGCGATAGCGCTTTATATCCTCAGAAAAGGCACGGATATAAATGATCCCGATGCAGTATCAAAGGACTGTCTGGGAGCAAATGTAACCATAGGATACGAGGATGGAGCCCAGATAGTTTACTTAAACGGAGAAAACGTAAATGCTTATCTTCGCACGGAGGAAGTCGGAAATACAGCTTCGAAGACAAGCGCAATTCCCGCTGTAAGAGCAAGGATCTTTGATCTTCAGCAAAAACTTGCCCGGGAAAACGACTGTATTATGGACGGAAGAGACATCGGAAGCGTTGTACTCCCTAATGCAAATCCCAAGATCTTTCTTACCGCGTCGAGCGAAGTAAGGGCAAAGAGGCGTTTTGACGAGCTTACAGCCAAGGGGGAAACGCCCGATTTCGATAAGATAAAAGCAGACATAGAACAGAGAGATTATCAGGATATGCACCGCGAGATCTCGCCTCTTGTAAAAGCTGATGATGCACACCTTATCGACACTTCGGATATGACGATAGACGAAGTTGTAGACACTATCTGCAGCCTTATAGTATAAATAATGGAGTTTTTATGGAAATACGCCTTGCCAAAGAAGCGGGCTTTTGCTTCGGCGTAAAGCGCGCAGTGGGGACAGTTTACGAGAAAATAAATACCGGGAGGCCGATATATACCTACGGCCCCATAGTCCATAACGAAGAAGTCGTAAGGCAGCTCGAAGAAAAGGGCGTTAAAGTGATTGAAGGCCCGGAGGCTTTGAGTAAGATGACTCCTGAGCCGGACGCCATTGTTATAATAAGAGCTCACGGCGTTCCGAAGGAAACCTACAGACTTCTCGAGGAAAAAGGCTTCGAGGTTGTTGATGCAACCTGTCCCTTTGTCAAAAAAATTCATAAAATCGTATCGGAAAAAAGTGCCGTCGGTGACTCCATACTGATCGTCGGAGACCCGCTTCACCCCGAAGTTATCGGCATAAAAGGGCAGTTTTCGGGGGAATGCATTGTCTTAAAAGACGTATCTGACGCTGAAAATTTTGTCGGGTATCCCGAAAAAAAGTATACATTGGTTTCTCAAACAACATTTCAGAGCAAGAAATTTAAAGAAATCGTTGAAATTCTTGAAAAAAAAGAGTACAATGTTCATGTTGTGAATACAATTTGCAATGCGACTGAAGAAAGACAACGCGCCGCCGAGGTTTTGGCTAATGAGGCTGACGCTATGATCGTAATAGGAAGCGCAGGCAGTTCCAATACCAGAAAGCTCTACGAAATCTGTAAAAACTGCTGTGAAAACACCTTTTACGTTCAGACACCCGACGACCCATATCTTGATAAAATCAGATCGGCAAATCTGGTGGGTATTACCGCAGGGGCTTCCACCCCACAAAAATTAATCGAGGAGGTTCAAAATAATGTCAGAAGAACTTACTTTTGAACAAATGCTGGAAGATTCATTCAAAACAATTCATACAGGAGAGGTAGTAGAAGGTACTGTAATCGATGTTAAGCCTGACGAGATCATTCTGAACATCGGATACAAGGCTGACGGTATTCTTACTAAGTATGAGTACACGAATGACAACAGCGTTGACCTTACTACTGCGGTAAAAATCGGCGACACTCTTGAGGTTAAGATCCTTAAGGTTAATGACGGCGATGGACAGGTTCTTGTAACCTACAAGCGTCTCCAGCAGGAGAAGGGCAGCAAGAGAATCGAAGAAGCTTTCAACAACCATGAAGTACTTAAGGCTGTTGTTAGCCAGGTTCAGGATGGCGGACTTACCGTTATCGTTGATGAGACAAGAATCTTTATTCCTGCAAGTCTTGTATCCGATACTTATGAGAGAGATCTTTCAAAGTATAAGGATCAGGAGATCGAATTCGTAGTTATCGAGTTCAGCCCCAGAAAGCGTCGCTGCATCGGCGATCGCAAGCAGCTTCTCGTTGCCAAGAAGGCAGAGCTTCAGAAAGAGCTCTTTGAGAAGATCCATGAGGGCGACACCGTTGAAGGTGTAGTTAAGAATGTTACCGATTTCGGTGCTTTCATCGATCTCGGCGGAGTAGACGGACTCCTTCACATCTCAGAGATGAGCTGGGGAAGAGTTGAGCATCCCAAGAAGGTCTTCAAGGTTGGCGATACCATTAAGGTTCTCGTTAAGGAGATCAATGGAAACAAGGTTGCTCTTTCACTTAAGTTTGACGACCAGAATCCTTGGAAGGATGCTGCTGAAAAGTATGCAATCGGAAATGTTGTTACCGGTAAAGTAGCAAGAATGACCGAGTTTGGTGCTTTTGTAGAGCTTGACAACGGAGTAGATGCGCTTCTTCATGTTTCTCAGATCTCTAAGGATCATATCGAGAAGCCCAGTGATGTACTTACTACCGGTCAGGAAGTTACCGCGAAGATCGTTGACTTCAACGAGGCTGAGCACAAGATCTCTCTTAGCATCAAGGCTTTAACTGCTCCCGAACCCAAGAAGGATGATGACGAAGATGTTGCGTCTGTTGATATCGACGCCGTAATCGCATCAGAGAGCGAAGAGTAAATCAAAATATTTGCGACTGCTGAGTAATCTCGGCAGTCGTTTTTTTGTTATAATGGATAGATTTTGATTTATAAATTCCGATATTTGGTGTATAGTAGTATGTATAGATAAATATGGAGGTGTGTTCTATGGAGTACGATTACGAATATTTCAAAAAAGAAATTCTAAAGCTTACACAGATCGACCTTAATGCTTACAAAGAGCGTCAGATGAAAAGGCGTATCGATACGCTTATCGGAAAGAATAAGATTGTCGGATATGACAAGTATGTTGATGCTCTGAAGAGCAACAAAGATATCTTTGATGAATTTATCAACTATATAACCATCAACGTATCTGAGTTCTACAGAAATCCGGATCAGTGGGAATTTATGGATAAGGAGGTCTTCCCTGACCTTATCAGTAAGTTCGGAAAGAACTTAAAGATCTGGAGTGCTGCATGCTCGACGGGAGATGAGCCTTATTCACTTGTTATGGCTCTTTCCAAACATGTTCCGCTTAATCAGATAAAGATTTATGCAACAGACCTTGATAAGACTGTTATCGCCAAGGCTAAAGTCGGTCTCTACGACGCAAAGAGTATTGCGGGAGTACCGGAAGAGTTTAAAAAGAAATACTTTACTCAGGTTGGACCTTCTTACAAGATTTCCGAGGAGATTAAAGCGAGAGTTGAGTTCCATGAGCACAACCTCTTAAAGGACAAGTATCCTACGGATTACAATTTTATCGTTTGCAGAAACGTTCTTATCTACTTTACGGATGAAGCGAAAGATGAGGTGTTTAAAAAATACTTCCAGAGTCTTAAGCCCGGCGGATACCTCTTTATCGGAAGTACCGAGCAGATCCTTAACTACAAAGAGATCGGCTACGAGAGAAAGAATTCTTTCTTCTACGAGCGCCCGATGTAGAATCTTATATAAATATTTAAGCCACCGGCGTTTATGTCGGTGGCTTTTTTACTGCCTGAAAAAATTAGTATGTCGTTCCGATAGTCTGAAGGATGTGGTTTGCATACTCCGTAAAGGCTGCCCTGTCTCTTTTAAGCTCATCCGTAAGCTCGAAGAAACACTCTTTACTCCTATATTCTCTACGGAAAACAGGCTCGAAAAGCGTGTCAAACTGGGGCAGATACCTGGACTGTTTTCTTGTGTAGCAGGTAGCAGCCGTAGCCTGTGTGCGATGCTCTTTTTCTACGAAGGAAGAGACTGATTTGTGAAGGGCAACATCTTCCTCGGGAAGATAGTAGTAGTCCTTATAATTTGCATAGAAATACTTCATTTCCTCGTTGTAGATAGGGATCCTGAAAGATCCCTCGTCACCTTCTCCGTGGAAATAGCAGCCGTAAGCGGAGGCACTGACGCTCTTAGGGAGAGTAACGGGAAGCTGCGCAGTAAGAATAAGCTCCTGACGAATAGCTCCGCTGTAATCCTTTGTGCTTCCGGCAGATGCCTTTTTTACATGAAGGCTGTTGTTGAACAGATCAAAATAGGCGAGCATTGGAAGAATACTCAGCATACCCTTAAGATCATCCTCGTTGTGCAAGAGGAGAGTATTGCGGGCAAACTCCGAAGGATCTTTGACGTAGTCATGGTAAACGCCGATAAGCTCACCACCGCTGAAAGCATCCTCTCTGTCTATGCCAAGATACTTTTCCATAGTCTTTTGCTTGCAGTTTTGAAGGCCTAAAAATACCTTACAGGGAGAGATTCTCTTGTAAAGGTCTATGCCGGAGAAGGAGTCAAAGTTTATATCAAGCTCATGCTGCTTGCACTTTTGTACAAGATAGGGCATATCAAACTGGTTTCCGTTGAAATGCACAAGATATTTGTAATCCTTTGCAAAGTCATAGAAAGCCTTTAAGATATCTACTTCCTGTTCGTAGCTTTCGGCAAGATACTGGACAGTGCACCATTTTCCGCCTTCGTTGTAAGCGCATCCGATTAAGTACAGATAGGAACTGCGGGCGGTGAAACCGGTAGTTTCTATATCAAGAAAAATAAGCTCGTCTATGGGAGCAAGTCTCGATATGTCATATTCAATTTCAAATTCCTCAAGAGTTTCTTTGGATATTTTCATATTTTTTTCCTTTTGAAAAATCTGAGAGACTATATATCGTATCATAACATAATTATCTATTAATAGTAGTATTTTTTTGAGAAAAAGTGTAAAATTATCATTAAGAGGTTCTGATTTTCGGACCATTTAAAAAGGAGACGTAAGATGCCCAGATTTACTTTTTCGGGTGGAGTCCATCCTTTCGAGGGGAAGGAGCTTTCAAAGGACAAGCCCATCACAGATCTAAAGGCCGGCGAGATTTTGGTCTACCCGGTATCTCAACATATTGGCGCCCCCGCAACTCCAATAGTAAAAGTAGGTGACAGAGTCCTCAGAGGCCAGATGATAGCAGAGGCCGGAGGATTTGTTTCTGCGCCTGTTTTTTCATCCGTATCGGGCTCAGTCAAGGCAATCGAGCCGAGGCGTGTTGTTACCGGTGATATGGTTAACAGCATCATCATCGAAAACGACTTCCTTGATGAAGAAGTTAAATACAATCCCCTTATGGACTGGAACCTTTCTTCAAGGGAAGAGATCCTTGATGCTGTTAAAAATGCCGGTATCGTAGGAATGGGCGGCGCGGGATTTCCGACCCACGTTAAGCTTTCTCCGAAGGAACCTGACAATATTACATATATCATCGCAAACTGTGCGGAGTGTGAGCCCTATCTTACCAGCGACTACAGAAGGATGATGGAAGAGCCCGAAAAACTTATCGGAGGTATGAAGATCCTTCTCCGCCTCTTTGATAATGCCCACGGTATAATCGCAATCGAAGAGAACAAGCCTGACTGCATTGCTCTTTTAAAGAAGATGACCCATGAAGATAAGCGTATTACGGTTAAGGGCGTTTATACAAAGTATCCTCAGGGTGCTGAGAGAATGCTGATAAACGCTACCACAGGACGCAAGATCAATTCTACAATGCTTCCTGCGGATGTGGGATGTATCGTGGACAACGTAGATACCCTTGTTGCAATCTATAATGCCGTTGTTTACGGAAAGCCTCTTATGGAGAGAATCGTTACCGTTACCGGCGACGCTGTAGCAGACCCGAGAAACTTTAAGATACCTATCGGTATGAGTTATCAGGAAGTCCTCGATGCAGACGGCGGTTTTAAGGTAACTCCCGAAAAGATCATCTGCGGCGGACCTATGATGGGATTTGCGATGTTCGGGCTTGACGTTCCTACTACCAAAACATCAACAGCCCTTCTTGCTTTTGAACATGACGAGGTGGCGGCCGCTGAGCCATCACCCTGCATAAAGTGCGGAAGATGCGTTTCGGTCTGCCCCGGAAGGGTAATGCCCAGCGCCCTGGCGGATTTTGCGGAACACTTCGATATGGAGAAGTTTGTTGAATACGGCGGAATGGAGTGCTGTGAATGCGGTTGCTGCAGTTTCATCTGCCCTGCAAAGAGACCGCTGACGCAGAGCATCAAATCAATGAGAAAAATAGAACTTGCCAACAGGCGTAAAAAGTAGGAGGGAGGAGAATATGGCTGAAGAAACTAAAGTAACAACATACAAAGTATCCTCCAATCCTCACGTAAGATCGAAGGCTACAACAGGCGGGATAATGCTCCTTGTTATTATCGCGCTGCTCCCCGCAACGGGCTTTGGTATTTACAATTTCGGATTAAGAGCGGTATTTGTTATCGCTATAAGCATAGCCTCTGCGGTTTTGTCCGAGTTTTTATTCAATCTTATCCTTAAGAAAAAGCAGACAATAACAGACCTTTCCGCAGTAGTTACGGGCCTTTTGCTTGCCCTTAATATGCCGGTAAGTATCCCTCTTTGGATGCCGGCTCTCGGCAGCTTCTTTGCGATCATCGTTGTAAAGATGCTTTTTGGAGGAATCGGACAAAACTTTATGAACCCCGCCCTTGGCGCGAGATGCTTCCTTGTAATCTCGTTCCCTGCGGCTATGACAAACTTTGCAACCGATGCTTATACCGGAGCAACGCCCCTTGCTCTTTTAAAAGCGGGAGAGAGCGTAAATATCTTTGATATGATCATCGGTAAAACCTCGGGAACCATTGGTGAGACGTCTCTGATAGCTATCGTTCTCGGCGCATGCTTCCTCATCATTATGGGCGTCATCGACCTTATAATCCCCGGATGCTATATCGTAACATTCGTGCTTTTCCTTATAATCTTCGGACATCACGGATTTGACCCCGCATTTATCGCGGCGCATTTATCCGGCGGCGGTATTATGCTCGGTGCCTTCTTTATGGCTACGGATTATGTTACAAGACCTATTACAAAATGGGGACAGGTTGTTTTCGGAGTATTCCTTGGAATTATGACCGGAATATTCAGAATCTTCGGTCCTTCGGCTGAAGGCGTATCCTACGCCATCATCTTAGGAAACCTGCTTGTACCTCTTATCGAGAAGTTTACAAGACCTACTCCTTTCGGATATAAGAGATCCGATCTTAAGAAGAAAGGAGGTAAGTGATATGTCTAAAGATATTAAAGTAATGCTTAAAGAAGCCGGAGCAATCCTTGTCATAACACTTATCGCCGGGCTTCTTTTGGGGTTTGTTTACCAGCTTACCTTAAAGCCCAGACAGTACCAGGAACAGCTTGCAATCAACAAGGCATGCAACGAGGTAATGCCGGAAGGAAAGGAATTCAAAGAAATAGAGTTCGGCTTAAGCGCTGAAACGCTTCAAAAGCTTTCAGAAAACGGTATAACCGTTGGCACGGTTTATGAGTCGTATGATGCTTCGGGTGCCTTCTGCGGATATGTGGTTGAGTCTACATCATCACAGGGTTACAACGGAGATATCGTGCTTTACTTAGGAATAGACCCGTCAGAAAGCCCGGCTCATCTTTTGGGAGTTTCAATCCTTAAGATTTCGGAGACGCCGGGACTTGGTATGAGAGCGGGAGAGGTGCTTGTACCCCAGTTTAAAGATAAATCGGCTTTATCATTTATCTATACTAAAAGCGGAGCTGTTTCCGACAACGAGATCGATGCCATAAGCGGCGCAACTATTACAACAAAAGCTTTTACGGGCGCTGTAAACGGAGCGCTGGAAGCGGCTGCGGAAATCTACGCAAACGCCGTAGCGGAAGGGAGGTTTTAGCAGATGAAAGATAAGAAAATCGCTGAACGCCTCATTAACGGACTTATAAAAGAAAACCCTACCTTCGTTTTAATGCTCGGCATGTGTCCGACCCTAGCGGTTACGACATCAGCTATGAACGGACTTGGAATGGGCCTTACGACGACTGTGGTACTTGCCCTTTCTAACCTTATTATTTCGCTCCTTAGAAAGTTTATTCCAAACAGGGTGCGTATACCTGCATTTATCGTAATCGTTGCATCTTTTGTTACTATGGTTCAGCTGCTTTTGGAGGCGTATCTGCCCTCGCTTAATACAGCGCTTGGCGTTTATATTCCCCTTATCGTAGTTAACTGCATCATCCTTGGAAGAGCCGAAAGCTACGCTTATCACAATCCGCCGATCCCGTCTCTTTTTGACGGACTGGGAATGGGACTCGGATTTTCCATCGCTCTTACCCTGATCGGTGCGGTACGAGAGCTTCTTGGAGTAGGTGAGATCTTCGGATTTCATGTGATGCCTGCGGGATATACGCCTATCAATATCTTTGTACTTGCACCCGGAGCGTTTTTTGTACTCGCCGGCCTTACAGCCCTTCAAAACTTTATTAAGAAGAAGGCTGCCGATAGGGGCAAGGATGTTTCCAAGGTGCAGTCGGGATGCACCGAGGACTGCGCTTCCTGCGGCGACAAGGGATGCAGTAAGCGCTTTTACGATGCTGATGCACCGAAAGAAAACCCTGTAATAAACGCAGCCGAGAAAAACGTAGAGAAGGAGGAAACTGAAAATGAATAATACTTCAACAGTAAGAGACCTCCTCATACTCCTTGTGGGATCATCCCTGGTTTCTAATGTAGTCTTATCTCAGTTTTTGGGACTCTGTCCCTTCCTCGGAGTATCGAAGAAGATAAAGACTGCAGCCGGAATGGGAGCGGCGGTCATATTTGTCATCACCCTGGCAAGTGCCGTAGCCGGTGTGATCTACAAGTTCATACTTGTGCCTTTTAACATTACATACCTTCAGACCATCGTATTTATTCTTGTAATAGCTGCGCTTGTTCAGTTTGTTGAGATGTTCTTAAAGAAGGCTATTCCGTCTCTTTACGAGGCTCTTGGAGTATACCTTCCCCTTATTACGACAAACTGCGCTGTACTTGGAGTTGCTCTTACAAACGTACAGAAAAACTACGGCATCGGAACCGGTGTTGTAAACGGATTTGCAACTGCGGTAGGATTTACGATTGCAATCGTGATCCTTGCGGGTATCCGTGAAAAGATGGAGTACAATAATATCCCCGAAAGCTTTAAGGGAATGCCATCGGTTCTTTTGACAGCCGGACTTATGGCAATCGCCTTCTGCGGCTTTTCAGGCTTATTGTAAAGGAGGGGAAATATGAACTATATCGGAATAATAATAGCCGGCGCCGTAGTAGCTGCTGTAGGAATCTTCGTAGGATTGTTTCTTGGCGTAGCCGGTATCGTATTTAAAGTTAAGACCAATCCTAAGGAAGAGGAGGTTTTATCCGCTCTTCCCGGAAATAACTGCGGAGGCTGCGGATATCCCGGATGTTCCGGACTTGCCGCCGCCATAGCCGCGGGCGAGGCTCCGGTTAATGCCTGCCCTGTGGGCGGAGACGCAGTAGGTCAAAAAATAGCTGCAATAATGGGCGTAGAAGCCGCTTCCAGCGAAAAAATGGTAGCGTATGTAGCCTGCAAGGGCGACTGTGAGAAGGCCGGAACCAATTACGATTACATTGGAGCCAAGGACTGCCGAATGCTTGAGTTTGTACCCGATGGCGGACCTAAAAAATGCAACAGTGGATGCCTGGGCTTTGGAACCTGCGTAAAGGTTTGTCCTTTTGATGCAATCCATGTTGTAAACGGGGTTGCGGTTGTTGATAAGGAAAAGTGTAAGGCCTGCGGAAAGTGCGTAGCCGCCTGCCCTAAAAAACTTATTTCTCTTGTGCCTTACAAGGCTAAGTACATTGTGGGATGCAGCTCAAAGGACAAGGGACCCGTTACTATGAAGGCCTGCTCGGTAGGCTGTATCGGCTGCGGAATCTGCGCAAAGAACTGTCCTAAAGAGGCGATTACCTTAGTGGATAACCACGCGATAATCGACCAGGAAAAGTGCGTAGGCTGCGGAATCTGCGCCGGAAAATGTCCTAAAAAAATAATCATTAAGGAAAACTAGTATATGAAATTGGGCGGAAACGACAATAGAATATCTCCTCAGATGGGAGCGGTGATTGTCGCTTCCGTCCTTCTTATTTTTGTTATCGTAGGGATAGCGGTTCTTCCCCAGCTTAAGAATAAAAAACACGACGTCGATTATTCTGCTGCGCTGGGAACGGTTTCAAGCTCTGAGACAAGTAAGAATCAAAACGCGGCAAATCCTGAAAGCTCCGACTCCGGTGCTGTTATAGGTGAGAAGGAGACTGACTACGGGATCACATCCCCGGAGGAACTTGACTTTTGGAATCTGTATCCTGAGGTTCCCGAAAGCGGTAAGACCGAAATAGAAAAAGTACCTGACCTTGCCGGGGCAGGAGATAATAGCGCGGTGGGAAATGGACTGCTTCTTCCGAGCCAGTCCGGAACTGATGCGGGAACAGACGAGAACGATCCTTCAAAGGACGGAAAGCATACAGCAGTCACCTTGAGGGACGGCTCTACGGAGTGGGTTACCATATCCCAGTATCTCCCCAAGAATGAATATGATTTTTCAAATCTTGTCTGCAAGGATGATCGAATGGAATACTATCTTGACGGCAAGAAAATTTCTTATATCGGAATAGACGTTTCAAAGTACCAGGATTATATAGACTTTAACAAAGTTAAAAAAGACGGTATCGCCTTTGTGATGATACGCGTGGGCCTAAGAGGCTACGGAGACGGGCAGGTAACTCTTGATGATTACTTTTTCGATAATATAAAGAGGGCGACAGATGCCGGGCTTAAAGTAGGCGTTTACTTTACTTCACAGGCTGTTAATACCGATGAGGCGGCGGAAGAGGCAAATCTTGTCCTTGAATCCATTGGTGATTATCATATCGATTATCCCATAGCTTTTGATATGAGATTTGTAAAAGGGGATACGGCGCGGATCGAGTCTCTTTCCGTTAACGAAAAGACAAATATCGCAAAAACTTTTCTTGATATTATAAGTGCCAAGGGTTATAATGCTTGTATACTCGGAACCAAGGAATGGTTCATTAAAGAGATAGAAATGTCTAAGCTTACTGCTTACGATTTCTGGCTTGAAGAGGAGGCGGATCTTCCTGATTATCCTTACAAGTTTTCTATGTGGCAGTATAAAAAGAGCGGCACCGTCGACGGCGTATCCGGTGTTGTGAATTTAAATATTTCTTTTGTGGATTATACCGAAAAATAAAATAAGGCATCTTAAGTTTTTTCGTATTTTTTCGATATAAATATTAATAATATTTACCGCAAGGTAATTTATTATAAATATTTTTTTACGGTAGCAAGAATGGGAACTCGAAGCTAACCGTAGGATAGGAGTAGTATGAAAAAGAAAAGTGGAATCTCTATTTATCTGATGCAAATTCTCTTTGCACTTATCCCTCTTACTGTCGGAATTATTGTTGTGACAGCCTCAGCTGTACTTCAGCTTGACAGCCAGATGGAAAAGAGCACATTCTCAAGGCTTGAGACGGCCGCAATAGCGACGGCGAGATACTTCGAGTACGACATTAACGAAGGTATCCTGGCTCAGGATGATACAAGCTTTGAATACTGTGACAGTTTTCAGAAGTCCGGTGTGGAAGTAACCTTGTTCGTAGAAGATACAAGATATATCACATCCCTTAAAAATGCCGACGGAACGAGAAATATCGGCACTAAGGCCGATTCCGGCATTTATCAGACGGTTAAATCCGGAAGCAATGTAGAGAAAAAAGACGTAACCATTGGCGGCAAAAAGTATTACGTTTTCTATATGCCTATTTATTCGGAGGATGGCACATTCTACGGAATGAGCTTTTCCGGAGAGCTAATGGAATCCGTTGAAAAAGCGAAGAATCAGGTTGCGCTCAGTTCAATCGTTCTTGGTGGTGGAGTTTTGATCGTGTTTGCTGTTGTGGCATTTTTGGTTGCAAGACTTGTTGCTAATCCTATCATCGCTCTCCAGAATAACACTGAGGAGCTTGCAAAGGGTAATCTTAAGGCCGAGCTTCACACCAAGAGCCATGTAAGAGAGATAAGAGCTTTAATCAGTTCATCGGATGATTTAAAGAACGCTCTTACAAACGCTGTGGGAACTGTTAAAACTTCAGCCGGTGAGCTAAGCGGAGCAGTTATAGACGTTGATTCAAAGACTACAAACAATGTAGAGAGTATCAACCAGATAAACGAGGCGGTAAACGAAGTAGCCCAGACATCCCAGACTGTTGCTGAGTCGGCACAGAATATGTCTGAAAAGGCTATAGAACTCGGAGACAATATCGAGAGACTTAACGAAAGCGTTGAGATCCTTAAGAATGCTTCCGACGAGATAATGGTAGCAAACAACGAAGCTACCGAGTATATGGATACCGTACTTAAGTCGAGCAACGAATCCGTTAACGCCGTTACCGAGATCAGTGACAAGATCAGCGCTACAAATGACGCTGTAAAAGATATCTCCGAATCTGTTCAGATGATCGATGATATCGCAAGCCAGACCCAGCTCCTTTCACTTAACGCTTCCATCGAGGCGGCAAGAGCGGGAGAGGCCGGAAGAGGATTTGCAGTCGTTGCCGAGAGTATCAAGCAGCTTGCTGAAAGCAGCTCAGAAAATGCGGCAAAGATCAATGATATTGTTAAGAAGGTTACGGATATCTCCAATGAGACCGTACAGGTTGCCGAAAAGGTTAGAGGAATCATCGAAAGCGAGAGAGAGTATATTACCGAGACTCAGGGTAAGTTCACTATCCTCTCCGGAGCTGTAGACCAGAGCGTAGCCGGAATCTCAGCTATTTCAGAGATGACTGCGGAGCTTGACTCTATTAAGACCGAGCTTACCAATTCAACTACCGATCTCGGCGCAGTATCCGAGGAGCTTGGCGCCAGCGCCCAGGAAGTATCCGCAAGCTGCTCAACCGTAGCGGAGGCTTGCACCGATACCCAGGCCCGTACCGAAGAGATGAGAGCTATAGACGAGCACCTTGTAGAGGCTGTATCTTTCTTCGATCTGTAAGATTAGAAAAACAAATATACATAAAAACTGATCCCCGCATTTATATGCGGGGATCTTTGCGTTTGGTATAAGTATTATGCTTTTAATACATTCAGGTAAACTTTAAAGATATGCCTTTATGAATATGCTTTAAATTTTAGCACATTGTCTGAGATAGGAACCTTGAAATAAATCTCGGCGTATTGTCTTGCAGAAATCTCTTCGATGTAGTTTTGTATAAAGTTCTTTTTACAGCCCGCTTTCCTTACAAGGTCAACAGCTTTGTTGTAAGCGATGGCGGCCTCGAGTGCGGTTTCGTAAGTGCCTATGTGGAAGTATCCGTTTAAATGGATTCTTGCGTGGAACTTTCCCTTTGCGCCGGGACGGACTCCGTGGTAGGAGTTTAGGACCTTAAGATTCTCGCGCCTAAAGTCTAAGGTGTCTCCGTTAACGAATTTATAATCAACCCCGGCCGCAGCGTAGGGGCGTATTCCGTATCTTGTATAGAGAGTGATCTGGGATCCGTAGTCGGAGACGAAAAAATGTCCTCCTCTGGCCATGATCTTATGGGAAGAAAAATAGAAGAGATCGTCCATATCGAATTTAAGGACTTTATCGGGGCTTAAGTAATACCGGAACATTTTTTTATCAACGTAGATAGGGGTTCCGATATAAATATCATTGTCCCTGAAATTTAAAAGAACAACCCACTTGTCAAAGTTCAAAGGGTTGCCTTCCGTGTAGTCCTCAAGGCGGGTATATGTGGCCGCAAGAAGAAGACGCCCCATGCGGTACGCCTGGTGAGCCTTTTCCGGAGTATCATAACTGCCTAAGGATATGTGCTTTGTTTTGTAGGTGAGAGACGAGCGGTAAAAAGGTGTTCCGTCTTTTCTTTTGGCGGGGAAAACGCCTTCAAGCCGAACGAGATCTTTATTATCATCTTTACTCATATCTGCATTATAACATTTGGTTATTTGATAGTAAAGACAGATATTTTGTAGATATTTTGGGGATAATATTGTATACTGATAAAGATTGGGAAAGTAGACTTACTTGCCCGTAAAATTATAAATACGGAGGGATACAGATGTACAGGGATCAAAAGATTCTCGTTGGTAAGACCGAAAAGGGTGAAGAAATCTTTATGCTGCCTAAGATGGCCAATCGTCACGGACTTATAGCCGGGGCAACCGGAACGGGTAAGACCGTTACCTTAAAGGTTTTGGCGGAGTCCTTCAGTGACGCCGGTGTGCCTGTTTTCTTCGCGGATGTAAAGGGTGACCTTTCGGGCTGCTGCGCCGGGGGAGTGATGAATGACAAAATCGCTTCAAGACTTGCAGGCCTTGGGATCGGCGAGGAGGAATTTGCTCTAAAGAAATACCCCGTTAATTTCTGGGACGTATACGGAGAAGAGGGTATGCCTCTTCGAACTACCATCACAGAGATGGGACCTATTCTTCTTGCAAGGATCCTCGGACTTACCGAAGTACAGACTGACCTCCTTACAATAGCCTTCAAGGTAGCTGATGATAACGGAATGCTCCTTATCGATACAAAGGACCTTAAGGCAACACTTAACTACATCGGAGAGAACGCACAGGATCTTTCCATGCAGTACGGAAATATTACAAAGCAGTCCCTTGCAGTTATCATCCGTTCTATTGTAGCTCTTGAGACAGAAGGGGCAGACCTCTTTTTCGGAGAGCCAGCTCTTTCCATATCCGATTGGCTCTCAAGAGATTGCGACGGAAAAGGTATCATCCAGATACTTGACTGCAGAAAGCTTGTAAACAATCCTACCATGTACGCAACCTTCCTTCTTTGGATGATGAGCGAGCTCTTTGAGACTCTTCCCGAAGTCGGAGATCTTGAAAGACCCAAGATGATATTCTTCTTTGACGAGGCGCACCTTCTTTTTGACGATGCACCAAAGTCCCTCCTTACAAAGATCGAACAGGTTGTTAAGCTTATAAGATCAAAGGGAGTCGGAATTTACTTCGTAACCCAGAATCCCGGAGATATCCCGGACGGAGTACTCGCACAGCTTGGAAACAAGGTTCAGCATGCTCTTCACGCGTACACACCTGCGGAGCAAAAGGCTGTTAAAGCGGCTGCTTCCTCCTACAGAGTTAACCCTGAGTTTGATACATACGAGACCATTATGGCGCTTCAGACAGGTGAGGCTATCTGCTCTATGCTGGACGAAAACGGTGTACCGGGAGTCGCTATGAAGACTACGATCCTCCCGCCCCAGTCCTATATGGGAGCTGTAAGCGAGGAAGAGAGAGACAGAGAGATAAAGAGCAATCTTCTTTATACAAAGTATTCGGATTTCTACGACAGAGATTCTGCTTTCGAGTTTTTACAGAGAAGAAATATTGAACTTGCCGAGGCGGCCGAGGCCGAGAAGGCACGTATAGCCGAAGAAAAGGAAGCTGAAAAAGCGCGTATTGCCGAAGAAAAGGCTGCCGAAAAGGCCCGTATCGCCGAGGAAAAAGCTGCCGAAAAGGCTGCTCTTGCGGAGCAGAAAGCCGCAGAGAAAGCAGCTCTTGCAGAGCAAAAAGCAGCCCAAAAGGCAGCACTTGCCAAGCAGAAGGCTGTTAAGAGCGCTGTAAAGGGAGTTGCTTCTTCAACAGCAGGCACTCTCGGACGTCAGCTCGGAAAGAGCCTCGGAAGCGCGGGCGGTTCCTTCGGAAAGACTCTGGGAGGAAATGTCGGAGCTTCTCTCGGAAGAGGAATCATCGGAACTTTGTTTAAATTGTAATCATTAACCGTTGGTTAAATATATTTTTAGGAGTAAACGATTATGGAAATCATGTACAGCAGCACAAGAGGACACGGCGGAAAAGTTACTGCATCACAGGCAATCCTGAAAGGTCTTGCGGAAGACGGAGGACTTTTTGTTCCCGAGAAGATTCCTGCGCTCGATAAGAGCCTCAAGGAACTTTCAGAGATGACTTACCAGCAGGTAGCTTACGAGGTAATGAAGCTTTTCCTTACAGACTTTACCGAGGATGAGCTTAAAACCTGTATTAACAGAGCTTACGATTCAAAGTTTGATACCGAGGTTATCGCTCCTTTGGCATACGCGGAAGGTGCTTACTACTTAGAGCTTTTCCACGGCGCAACCATCGCCTTTAAGGATATGGCTCTTTCAATCCTTCCTCACCTTATGATCACATCTGCCAGAAAGAATAACATCAAAAACGAGATCGTTATCCTTACCGCAACCAGCGGAGATACCGGTAAAGCCGCTCTTGCGGGATTTGCGGATGTAGAAGGTACAAGGATCATCGTTTTCTATCCCAAGAGCGGTGTAAGCCCCATCCAGGAAAAGCAGATGGTTACCCAAAAGGGAAAGAATACCCTTGTAGTCGGAATCAAAGGAAACTTTGACGATGCACAGACCGGCGTTAAGAAGATGTTTGGCGACAAGGAACTTGAGAAGGAACTTGCAGGCAAGGGATTCCAGTTCTCTTCAGCAAACTCCATTAATATCGGACGCCTTGTACCCCAGATCGTTTACTACGTATACGCATACGCTCAGCTTTTAAAAGAGGACAAGATAAAGGACGGCGAGGCAATTAATGTTGTTGTTCCCACCGGAAACTTCGGAAACATCCTTGCCGCTTTCTACGCTAAAAATATGGGACTTCCCGTAGCAAAGCTTATCTGCGCTTCAAATACAAATAAGGTTCTCTACGATTTCTTTGAGAGCGGAGATTACGACAGAAACAGAGAGTTCCATCTTACAACCTCGCCCTCTATGGATATTCTTATCTCTTCAAACCTTGAGAGACTTATTTATCGTATTGCGGGCAACGATCCCGAGCGTAACAGCGCTCTTATGGCGGATCTTTCTTCAAAGGGTATCTACTCTATTACAGACGAAGAGAGAAAGGGACTTAAGGACTTTTACGGCGGATTTTCCGATGAGGAAGAGACTGCTAAAGAAATCTCGAGAGTTTACAATGCTTGCGGATATGTTATGGATACCCATACCGCTGTCGCTTCAAGCGTATATCACAAATACGAGGAAAAAACAGGCGATAAGGCCGTAACTGTTATAGCATCAACAGCAAGCCCCTTCAAGTTTACAAGAAGCGTTATGAATGCCATCGACAAAAAGTACGATCAGTATGATGACTTTACTCTTATCGACGAGCTTTCAAAACTTGCAAATGTCAAGATTCCTCAGGCAATCGAAGACATCAGAACAGCTCCGGTTATTCACGACCATGTTTGCGAGATAAGCGAGATGCCCGATGTTGTAAGAGGATTTCTTAAGTAAGGAAGATTAATATGACAAACGAAGAAATGCTTTCCCATGTTGACCATACGCTTTTAAAGCCTTTTGCAAAATGGGAAGATATCATTAAGCTTTGCAACGAAGCTGTAGAATTTAAGTGCGCAAGTGTGTGCATCCCTCCCTGCTATATCGCAAGAGTTCATAAAAAATATCCGTCCCTTAATATCTGTACCGTTGTGGGATTCCCTTTAGGATACAGCGTTACTGAAAGTAAGATTGCGGAGACTAAAAAGGCAATAACCGACGGTGCTTCCGAGATCGATATGGTAGTAAATATTTCCGATGTGAAAAACGGAGATTACGATAAGGTAGAAGAGGAGATAAAAGCTCTTAAGGCAGCCTGCGGCGGCAAGATACTTAAGGTCATCATCGAGACCTGCTATCTGACTGATGATGAGAAAATAGCTATATGCAAGGCAGTTACGAATGCCGGGGCGGACTTTATAAAGACTTCAACCGGATTCGGAACCGACGGAGCTACCTTTGAAGATATTGAGCTCTTTAAAAAGCATATAGGACCTAATGTCAGGATGAAGGCAGCAGGCGGAGTATCTACCCTTGAAGATCTTGAGAAGTTTATAGGTCTTGGCTGTGACAGAGTAGGAACCAGCCGCGCAGTCGGACTTATTTCAAAGTAAAAACAGGAGGTATTATTATGTCAAAGTTTACAGAGGGTGATGTGCCTTACGAATACAGACCTTTGGGAGCCTGGAAGTATTTCTGGCTTGAAGTGCTTTTTGGAATTCCTTTTATAGGTCTTATCTTTACGATTGTTTTTGCCTGCGGTGCAAGCGGCAATAAGAATCTTACCAATTTTGCGCGTTCAAGATTCTGCGTGCTTGCTCTTGTACTTATCGTATGCGGCATAGCCTTTGCAATAGCGGCCGCAACCGGCGGGATTGCATCGATATTCGGATATTTTTCCGCTTAGGATTATTTAGCGTTTAAATGCAAGAAAGAAGGATTTTTTTAGATGTACAATGATGTGATTAATAAGAGACTCGCTAGCCTTAGAAGTGCCATGAAGGCAGCAGGTATCGATTACTATCTTTTCGTTACCGCGGATTATCATTCTTCGGAGTATGTGAGTGATTTCTTTAAAGCAAGAGAATACTTTTCCGGATTTAACGGATCCAATGGTGATCTCCTTGTCTGGAAGGACGGAGCAGCCCTTTGGACCGACGGAAGATATTTTCTCCAGGCGGGAATGCAGCTTGAGGGAACCGGCATCGAGCTTATGAAGATGGCTATGCCGGGAGTTCCTACTGTAGAAGAATTCCTCGAAAAGAGTATGCTTCCCGGAGAGACTCTTTCCTTTGACGGAAGATGTATTCCTTTGGGAAGAGGAAAGGAACTTGAGGATGTTTGTAAGGCGGTCGACAAAAAGGCCTGCCTTGATGCCGAAAATCCTGATAAGACAAGTATTAAACTTGCCGATCTTGCTGACGGAGTCTGGACGGAAAGACCTGCGCTTCCGGCTAATAAGGTATGGCTTCTTACAAAGGAAGATACCGGAGAGTCTGTGGCAGAGAGACTTAAGAGAGTAAGAGAAGAGATGGATAAGAAGGGATGCGACGAGCTTGTTCTTTCTTCTCTTGATGATATAGCATGGCTTCTTTTACTTAGAGGCGCCGATATTGAGTTTAACCCCGTAGCTCTTTCTTACGCTGTAGTCAAAAAGGATTCCGTAGACCTTTATATCAATGAGGATATCGTAAGCGGCGAAGTAAAGAATACTCTCTCGAAAGACGGAGTCTGCTTTAAACCCTACAACGATATCTACGGAGATTTAAGAGCTGATTCGGATAAAGATATTACGTTTATGATCGACCCCAAGAGAGTTTCCTACTCAATCTATAAGGAGCTTACCGGGGAAGGAAAGAAAGCCAAAACAGTAGAGTGCAGATGCCCCATTACCCTTATGAAGGCCTGCAAGACTGAGGTGGAGATTGATTCCGAAAGAAAAGCACACATAATCGACGGAGTAGCTGTTACAAAGCTTCTTTACAGACTTTATAAGCTTAAAAACGACCCTGCTTTTAAGTCGGGCGAAAAGAAAGTAACCGAGCTTGAAGTGGCTGATGAGCTTCTTAAGTTAAGACAGGCGGGAGAGGGATTTTTGGACCAGAGCTTTGCGCCTATCATCGCTACCGCTGAACACGGTGCGATAATCCACTACGAGCCGGATGAAAAGTCCAATGCCGAAATAAAGAAGGATGCCTTCCTCCTTATGGATACCGGTGGTCAGTACAAGACAGGTACTACCGATATTACCCGTACCGTTATGATGGGAGAGGCTTCGGAGGAGGAAAAGAAGCTCTATACCGCTGTTCTTTGTGGAAATCTAAGGCTTGCAAATGCTATATTCCCCGAGGGAACAAGCGGACAAAACCTTGATGTCCTTGCAAGAAGCGAGCTTTGGAGAAGAGGCCTTGACTACCGCCACGGAACCGGCCACGGCGTAGGATTTTTGCTTAATGTTCACGAAGGACCTCAAAATATAAACCTTAAGGGCGCTGCCGGAAAGCTGACAGAGACCTTTAAAGAGGGTATGATAACATCCGACGAACCCGGCGTTTATCTTGACGGAGAGTTCGGCATAAGACTTGAGAATATGATGGTCTGCTTAAAGGCGGAAAAACTTGTAAAGAACGGAAAGTCTTTTGAATTTACCGGAAGAGAAGAAGGATACGCCAAGGAGTACGGACCTTTCTATGGTTTCGAGACTATTACCATGGTTCCTTTCGACAAGACAAGTATCGACAAGTCCCTTATGACGATTGAAGACATTGAACTTTTAAACGAGTATCATGCCAAGGTTTATAAGCAGATAGCACCTTTCCTTGACGAAGAGGAAAAGGTATGGCTCAAAGAAGAGACTGCGGCGTTATAACCATTGGACTTGTTGCTTCTTTGAGTGTATAGTATAATAATAAAAATGAATTATGTTTTTTGTTTTCAGGATTAGCTTTACCATCAATATACCGAAAGCAGGGTGATGATTATGGGCAACAGATTATTACTTATCGGAAACGATAGCAATTTGATCGATCAGTTTTTTGATCGTATGGATTCTGAATTTACCTGTATTACTTCTTCAACCAGATACATCGATATAAACTGGCACAAAGAAAACTTTAATCCCGATGCGGTTGTCTTTTGTATGTTTAACGAGGACAGCAAAGAGCTTCCGAGAGTTAATTCCTTCAAGGAGGAATTTGTCAAAAAAGGAAAGTTCATTGCTATCGGCGGAAAGACGGAGCTGGAAAGCTTCAGCAGGCTCTCAAGCTCCAACAACTACTACCAGATAGCCGATCCGGGATCGGCTTCGGAGATAAAGCAGGAAGTACTTGATGTATTATCCGGAAAGCTTGCGAACAATGCTGCGCCTGAAAAGGAAGAGGCGCATGCTGCGGCGGTAGGCTGGGGAGACATCCTAAACCAGCTCGGCGAAGAGGAAAACAAAAAACATATCATTGTTATCGACGATGATCCTCTGATGCTTAAAGTCATCAAGGATTATCTACACGAAGATTACGAGGTGGCTACCGCAAAGAGCGGACAGATAGCCTACAAATTCCTTGAAAAGAAACATACGGATCTTGTGCTGCTTGATTATGAAATGCCCGACGAAAAAGGACCGGATGTATTCAAAAACATCAGAGCGATTCCCGGAATGGAATCCGTACCCATCGTATTCTTAACAGGCGTAAAAGACAAAGAGCGTCTTGTTGAGATCGTAAAGGTAAAGCCCCAAGGCTATATCAGTAAGCCAATCGAAAGAAATGCACTTTTTGAAATGATTCACAAGGTCCTGGTTTAACCCGGGACCTTTTTGAATATTTCTTGATTTTTGTATCGATTTTATTCTAAATTTTTTGTAAAAAAATTGTTTTCAGATAATTCCCGTCATTGACAAAATTTTCCTAAATGGTAAAATACAGAATAGGTAATTTTTCGCCCATGTTAGACATATGAAACCTATAGTTTTTATTATCACACGCAGGCGTTAAAAATAAAAAACCAAGAAAGGATTAAAGTTTATGAAGAACATTGACTTAACCCAGTACGGCATTTCAAATGCCACAGAAATCATTTACAATCCCTCATACGAGCTTCTCTTCGAAGAAGAGACCAAGTCTGACCTTACAGGTTTCGACAAGGGAGTAAATACCGAGCTTGACGCTGTAAACGTTATGACCGGTATCTACACAGGACGTTCACCTAAAGACAAGTTCATCGTTGACGATGAGAAGGCTCATGACACAGTTTGGTGGACAAGCGAAGAGTATCCCAACGACAACCACAGAGCAACCAAGGAAGCTTGGGACGCTTGTAAGAAGCTCGCTGTAGAAGAGCTTTCAGGCAAGAAGCTTTACGTTGTAGATGCTTTCTGCGGAGCTAACAAAGACACCCGTCTTGCAGTTCGTTTCATCATGGAAGTTGCTTGGCAGGCACACTTTGTTAAGAATATGTTCATCCAGCCTTCAAAAGAGGAAGAAGAGAACTTCGTTCCCGATTTTGTTGTTTATAACGCTTCAAAGGCTAAGGTTACCAACTTCAAGGAGCTCGGACTCAACTCTGAGACCGCTGTTCTTTTCAACGTAACTTCAAAAGAGCAGGTTATCCTTAACACCTGGTACGGCGGAGAGATGAAGAAGGGACTTTTCTCAATGCAGAACTACTTCCTTCCCCTCCAGGGCATGGCTTCTATGCACTGCTCAGCAAACACCGATATGGAAGGTAAGCATACCGCTATCTTCTTCGGACTTTCCGGAACAGGTAAGACCACCCTTTCAACCGATCCTAAGCGTCTCCTCATCGGTGATGACGAGCACGGCTGGGATGACAACGGAGTATTCAACCTTGAAGGTGGATGCTACGCTAAGGTTATCGGCCTTGACAAAGAGCATGAGCCCGACATCTACGGCGCTATCAAGAGAAATGCACTTCTTGAGAACGTTACCGTAGACGCTAACGGAAAGATTGACTTCGACGATAAGAGCGTTACCGAGAATACTCGTGTATCTTATCCCATCGAGCACATCAAGAATATCGCTAAGAATGTAAACGGCGTATCTGCAGGCCCTGCAGCTGACAACGTAATCTTCCTTTCAGCTGACGCTTTCGGAGTACTTCCTCCCGTTTCAATTCTTACTCCCGAGCAGACTCAGTACTACTTCCTTTCCGGATTTACTGCAAAGCTTGCAGGAACTGAGCGTGGAATCACCGAGCCTACTCCTACCTTCTCAGCTTGCTTCGGACAGGCATTCCTCGAGCTTCATCCTACCAAGTACGGCGAGGAGCTTGTTAAGAAGATGCAGAAGTCTGGCGCTAAGGCATACCTCGTAAATACCGGATGGAACGGAACCGGAAAGAGAATCTCTATTCCCGATACCAGAGGAATCATCGATGCTATCCTTAACGGAGACATCAAGAAGGCTCCTACCAAGAAGATCCCTTACTTCGATTTCGAAGTTCCTACCGAGCTTCCCGGAGTTTCTACTGAGATCCTTGATCCCAGAGATACTTACGCTAACGCTTCCGAGTGGGAAGAGAAGGCAAAGGATCTTGCAGGAAGATTCATCAAGAACTTCAAGAAGTATGAGACCAACGAAGCTGGTAAGGCTCTCGTTGCAGCAGGCCCTCAGCTTTAATCCTAAGCTAAATATTTCAAAAGACCGTCACTTTTGTGGCGGTCTTTTTGTCATATTGGAAAGCGCTCCGGTCTTTTCGAAACGATAAAATGCTTAGCGAGGACGCGGCTCTTTACTCTTTTTGAAAACCCTTTGACTGACAGCGGTATTAGTTGTAAAATATTGTAATGTGCGTGGACTATGTCCGGACGCATTAAAGCAATAGGATTTAAGGGTAGATTTATGATTACAAGCCTTATGTTACTGGAAGCGGCGCTTCCTGCGGATGCGGCAAATGAAGCAATAAATTTAAACGAAGAGATAGCAAATTTCGGTCCGGCAGAGTTTATTTTCTCCGGTTTCGGACTGCTTGTGCTTGCGGCTATTTTTGTCATTCCTCTTTTTATTGCTACGATCCCGGCAAATATCGCCAAAAAGAAGGGCAGGAATTTTGCGGGTTATTATCTTTTCGGATATTTTGCCTTTATTCCTGCTTTAATAGTTACGCTTTTGCAAAAACCGATCCCACAGGAAGAGATAAAAAAGAAGTCTATGCTTGATAAGGCAAAGGGAAGGTAGGGGCGGAAAATTGGCCTAAAAGGTTGATACTTTCGTTATATTTTAGTATAATGAAGGTGGCCCTAAGGTCAGTCTCCGGTATTTTTGAACCTACATTTACCTTTAACGGGATTCCTATATCGCCCGTCGGATGTCAGGCCCCCTCGTAAGAGCCAGGGGAAGGCAGATGTCAGGGTTGCGGTTGCCCACCTAGCTTTAGCTAGGCGTCAAAAGGCGGAGACATTTCCAAAGGGCTATTGTTGTGCCCAAATTTAGATTATGCGGATTATTAAAAAGCTTTATAAAATCTATGATGATTTCGCGAGAAGCGTTAAAAGACTGAACATAGATGCTTATGCGGCATGTACATCTTTCTTTTTGCTTTTGTCCTTTACGCCGATGCTGATACTTCTTTGCTCGATACTCCCCTTTACGAGGATTACCGAGGCGGATTTGATACTCTTTATCGAAGGTTTCCTTCCGGCGATATTTTGGGACCTTGTAAAAAGGCTTGTGGACAGCGTTTATTCCGGCGGATATGCCGTACTTACAGTTTCCGCCATCATCACCCTTTGGACGGCGGCGAAAGGTGTTTCAAGTCTTGTTCAGGGGCTTAATGCGGTTTACGATGTTGAGGAAAAGCGAAATTATTTCGTAAGAAGAGGCGTTTGCTGCCTTTACACATTGATACTTTTGGCTGCTTTGTATATAAGCCTTTTGCTTATGGTCTTCGGCAAATCCATCTCGGAGTATTTGAGCGCCGTATGGCCCTGGTTTGATGAGTTTCAGGGATATATCGTAAGGCCCAGGCACCTTTACATATTTTTGATACTTACGCTGTTTTTTACGGTTCTCTACTCATTTTTGCCCAACAAAAAGCAAAAGTTCAGAGAACAGCTCCCCGGGGCGGTATTTTCATCCCTTTGCTGGATAGGCTTTTCCGCGATCTTTTCGTTTTACGTAAGCCGCTATAACGCTTACAGTATGTACGGAAATCTCGCTATGGTCATCGTGGCTATGATCTGGATGTATTTTTGCCTTTTGTTTTTCCTTTATGGGGCGTATTTGAACAGATATTTTAAGCCGGTCAATATCGTACTTGTCTATCCGAAAAAGCACCGCGAGATTTTAAACGCGAAAAGTCCGAAAGACGAAGAGTCGGCTCTTTTCGGAAAGTCGCTGAGGAAGCCCTTGGGACATGAAAATGACGACAAGCGCAGCGAAGAGATTAACGAAGAAATCAGAGACGTACAGGATTATTTGAAATAGGATCGTTTAATCGTGACTATTTTTAATATATTACATAATTAAGGAGATATGAAAAATGAAGGATCTATCAGAACTTCAGAGTCAGATTGAAAGCTTAAAAGCACAGATCCGTGAGTTTGCCGAAAAGCAGAGCAGCTCAAAGGATCTTTATGAGCTTAAGAAGTCTTTTCTTGACTCTAAGCAGGGTAAGCTCTCTGCACTTATGAAAGAAATGGCACAGGTTCCCGCCGAACAGAAAGCTAATTTCGGTAAGAGCGTTAACGAAGCAAAGCAGTGGGCACTGGGATTCTTTGATGATATAGATAAAAAGCTCAAGGAAAAGGAGCTTAAGCTTCGCTACGAGAGCGAAAAGATCGATATTTCGATGCCTTCTGTTAAGCAAAAGAGCGGAAATCTTCACCCCATCACCACCGTTAGAAATCAGCTCATCGATATCTTTGCGGGAATGGGATTTTCCGTATACGAAGGAACCGAGATAGAGAAGGATTTCTACAACTTTACTGCTCTTAATACTCCTGCGGACCATCCCGCAAGAGATATGCAGGATACTTTCTATCTCTCACCTGAGTTCCTCCTTAGGACTCAGACTTCGGCAGGCCAGATCCATGTTATGGAATCCACCAAGCCTCCCATCAAGATTGTCAGCCCCGGAAAAGTATTCCGCTCGGACGACGATGCTACCCATTCGCCTATGTTCTCTCAGATGGAGGGACTCGTAGTTGACGAGGGTATCAACCTTTGCGACTTAAAGGGAAGCCTTGATATGTTCGTAAAGCAGATTTTCGGCGAAGAGACTACAACAAGACTCCGCCCTTCATACTTCCCCTTCACAGAGCCTTCCGTTGAGGTAGACGTAAGCTGCTTCCAGTGCGGCGGCAAGGGCTGCAAGCTTTGCAAGGGAACCGGCTGGATAGAAGTTTTGGGAGCCGGCGTTGTTAACAAAAAGGTACTTGAAAACTGCGGAATTGACTCCGAAAAGTATTCGGGCTTTGCCTTCGGACTCGGACTTGAGCGTATCGCAATGCTTAAATACGGCATCAACAATATCAAGATGCTTTTCGAATCCGATCTCAGAGTACTTGACCAGATCGACGATTAATGAATACGGAGGAAACCAAAGATGTTAGTTCCACTTAGCTGGTTAAAAGATTATGTTGATATAAATGTTACACCCGATGAACTTGAGGAGAAGCTTTTCTCCTGCGGTTTTGAGGTAGAAGAGAAATACCAGGTCGGCAAGGATATAAGCGGCGTTGTAGCCGGTAAGGTCATTACCTGTGAGCCCATCCCCGAGACCCATCTTCATGTCTGCACAGTAAATGTTGGCGGAGACGAAGACATACAGATCTGCTGTGGCGCCGATAATGTCTGCGCAGGCGGCATCTTCCCTGTTGCCCTTCCCGGAGCAGTTGTTTATGCTACAGCCAAGGACCACGTTACTATCGAAGGAGTTATGACCATCAAAAAGGGTAAGCTCCGCGGATACGAATCAAACGGAATGCTTTGCTCCGGAGTAGAGATCGGACTTAACGAAAACCTCTATCCCGGTGCAGGATACAACGGACTTCTTGTTCTTCCCGAGGATACAAAGCTCGGAACGGATATCAAGGAGATCACAGGCCTTGATGACTGGATCTTTGACGTATCTATCACTGCCAACAGACCCGACTGCCAGAGCATCTTCGGTCTTGCAAGAGAGGTAGCTGCGGTACTTAAGACCGAGCTTCACGAGCCTGCTCTTGATTTCCATCCCACTGATGTTAAAAAGGACGGATTTAAGGTCAGCGTCGAGGCACAGGACATCTGTCCCAGATATTCAGCTCATTACGTATACGACGTAAAGCTTGGTGAGTCCCCTGCGTGGATGAGAAGAAGACTTGCTCTTGTAGGAAATAATTCGATCTCAAATATCGTTGATATTACAAACTATGTTTTAAGAGAGCTCGGTCAGCCTCTTCACGCTTTCGATTGCAACTTCCTTGAAGGCAACGAGATCTGCGTCAGACGCGCTAAGGAAGGCGAGAAGATCACAACTCTCGACGAGAAGGAATTTACCCTTACCACCGAGAACCTTGTTATCTGCGACGGAGTAAAGCCTGTAGCCCTTGCGGGTATCATGGGCGGATTAAATTCTGAGATCAGAGAAAATACAACCGAAGTTATCTTCGAAGCTGCAAAGTTTGCAAGAGACAATATCCGTAAGAGCTCAAGAGCCCTCGGACAGTCTTCCGACTCCAGCCAGAGATATTCAAAGGGCGTTGATGAGTACGCAACCGTTATGGCTATGAAGAGAGTCCTTCATCTTGTTGAGGAGCTTGGCTGCGGTAAGGTTTCATCTACACATGAAGACGTGAGCACCGGAAAGAGCTTAGAGCCCAGACCCTTAAAGGCAAGCATCAAGAAGGTTAACGGCGTACTCGGTATCGAGGTACCTACTGAAGATATCAAGGACATCCTTACAAGACTTTACTTTAACCCCGAGATAAACGGCGACGAGCTCACCATTCACATTCCCGCTTACAGAGAGGATATGGAGGATTATCCCGATATCTCCGAGGAGCTTATCAGAATGTACGGATACGATCACATCAATCCTACATTTATGCCCACCGCTAAAGTAACCATCGGTGGTCAGTCGCCCCGCCAGAAGACTACTCTTCATATCAAGAAGGCTCTTTGCGCAGCCGGCGCATACGAGGGAATGCATTATTCATTCTTCTCACCTTCGGATCTTGATTTCCTCTCTCTTCCCGAGAATGCTCCGGAGAGAAGCGCCATCAGGATCCTCAATCCTATCAATGAAGAGCTTTCCCTTATGCGTACAACTCTTGCGGCACAGATGATCCACGCTATGGGAAGAAACCAGAAGCGCGGCAACTTAGAGGGCAAGATTTACGAGATCGGAAACAGATTCATCCCTAAGTCACTTCCTCTTACCGACTATCCCGACGAGAGAGAGACTCTCTGCATCGGTGTATTCGGAAAGAAAGAGAGTTTCTTTACTCTCAAAGGTCTTGTCGAGACGGTAGCTGATGCTCTTAACATAAGCTTTACCTTCGAAAAGACCGAGAAGCCTTTCCTTCATCCCTACCAGGCCGCTAAGGTTCTTTGCGAGGGCAAAGAGATCGGATATCTCGGAAGGGTAACCTACGAGATCATGAACGCAGAGAGCATGAGATATCCTGCTTATGTTGCAGAGCTTGATCTTGAGACTCTTTCAAAGTTCTACGGAAAGGCACCTGTATTTGCGCCTCTTCCGAAGTACGCTACCGAGTCCAGAGACCTTGCGCTTATTATGGACAAGGAGATCACCTGCGGTCAGGTTGAATCCGTTATCGCATCAGCTTGCTCTTATGTAAGCGACATCAAGCTCTTTGATGTATACGAGGGTGAGCAGATTGCAGCCGACAAGAAGAGTATGGCGTTTACGGTAACATTTACTCCCGGCGACGAGGAGTTTACAGCTGAGGCTGTTGACGGATATGTACACAAGATCTTAAAGAACCTGAAGAAGGAGCTTGAGATCGAACTGCGCGTGTGATTTGATCCCGGTGACGGTGGTAGCAGCGCCGGTTCCGTCGCAAACACGCCTTGCGGCTCGATGTCGCGTACGCAGCGGTACTAAGCTCATACTTCGTATTCGCTAAGTGCCGGCGACGCTTTACGGTTTGCTCGTGGAACCTGTCGCCACTCCCGCCTGTATATGGTATTTTGTTTACACGTGCAGCACGATAGGAGGGACGCAACGAACGGAGCTTTAGTCGCTTGGACGACGCCGTTTTTATCTCCGTTATCTTTAAAACGCTATTCGGTATTCGAGGTGCGAACGCTGATGCGTTTGTTTAGCAGCGGAAGATTGAGCGCTTAGCTGTAGCTGCGCTGCGAAATCGGTCCCGACGATATTGTTCGAGCAGCTCGCCATGATGAGGCGAGCGTCGCAATCGCCCTAAAATCCGAGTTATAGCCTTACTCACAATCACGCAACAAGTTGCGTGACTAAGTTAAAGTCGGGCGATTTTGTACTTAGCAGCGCTGCGCAAGATAAGCTCTTGCGAAATCGTGCGGAGAAACGAATGCGTCAGCGCTCGCACCGGGAAAGCGGAAAGCGTGTTTGCGAAGACCCTGCACCGAACCCGCCGCGAGGATGAAGGCTGCGAAATCGTGCGGAGAAACGAATGCGTCAGAGCTCGCGCCGGGAAAGCGGGAAGCGTGTTTGCGAAGACCCTGAACCGGACACGCCGCGAGGATGGAATAGATACAAACGTATAGAGATACGGTTTTATAGATTTATAAAGAAATGAGGAATTACCATGGAACACAAAAACGTATGGGAGTCTTACGACGAGAAAGACTTAAAGAAACTTAACAAACTCTGCGACGACTACAGAGAGTTTATCAGCAATGCAAAGACCGAGCGCGAGTGCGTTGACCTTATTGTTAACACCATCGAGAAGGATGGCTACAAAGAGCTTGAGAGCCTTATCGAAAAGGGAACAAAGCTTAAGGCCGGAGATAAGGTTTACAGCGTGCATATGAACAAATCAGTATGCATGTTCCGCATCGGAAAGAAGCCTATGACTGAAGGCCTTAACATCCTTGGCGCTCATATCGACAGCCCCAGAATGGACGTTAAGCAGAATCCTCTCTACGAGAAGGATGGATTTGCTTACCTTGACACCCATTACTACGGCGGCGTCAAGAAGTATCAGTGGGTAACTATCCCCCTTGCTCTTCACGGCGTTATCGTTAAAAAGGACGGAACTACAGTAGAAATCAATATCGGAGAAGATGAGAACGATCCCGTATTCTTCGTATCAGACCTTCTCATCCACCTTGCAGCTGAACAGCTCGAGAAGAAGGGTGCAAAGGTTATCGAGGGCGAGGCTCTTGATATCATCGTTGGTAATAAGCCTATCCATATCGAGAAGACTGAAAAGAACGGCAAGAAGAAGGACAAAGAGGAAACCAAGACCAAGGAAGCCGTTAAGGCAGGCGTTCTCGATATCCTTAAGGCAAATTACGATATCGAAGAGGAAGACTTCCTCTCAGCAGAGATCGAGGTTGTTCCCGCAGGTAAGGCAAGAGATGCCGGCTTCGACAGAAGCATCATCTTAGGCTACGGCCAGGACGACAGAGTCTGCGCTTATACCTCAATGCAGGCTATGCTCGACAGCCCCGTTTGCGACAGAACTACCGTATGCATCCTTGTTGATAAAGAGGAGATCGGCTCTGTTGGCGCTACCGGAATGCAGTCACACTTCTTCGAGAATGCAGTTGCCGAAGTTATGAACTTAAACGGCGAGTATTCAGAGCTTAACTTAAGAAGATGCCTTAACAGAAGCTGCATGCTTTCTTCAGACGTGTCTGCCGGCTTCGATCCTACCTATGAGGGAAGCTTCGAGAGAAAGAATGCCGCATTCCTCGGAAAAGGAATGGTATTTAACAAGTTTACCGGAGCAAGAGGAAAGAGCGGATCCAACGATGCCAATGCTGAGTATATGGCAAAGATCCGTGAGGTTATGGAAAAGGACGGAGTTCTCTTCCAGACTGCAGAGCTTGGCAAGGTTGATGTCGGCGGCGGCGGAACCATCGCTTACATCCTTGCTCTTTACGGAATGAACGTTATCGATTCGGGAGTTGCTGTACTTAATATGCACGCTCCCTGGGAAGCTACAAACAAGGCTGATATCTACGAGACCTACAGAGGATACAAGGCTTTTGCAAAGCATGCTTCCATGTAATAAAGCGGATTAGATATGGAACTTAAAAAATCAGATTTTTATTTTGATCTTCCCCAGGAGCTTATTGCTCAGGATCCCTTAGAGGACAGATCCTCCAGCAGGCTCCTTGTGGTTGACAAGGAAACAGGAAAAACAGAGCATAAGATCTTCCGGGATATAGTGGACTATCTAAATCCCGGAGATTGCCTTGTACTCAACAATACAAAGGTTATTCCCGCAAGACTTTACGGAGAAAGGGATAAGACCGGCGGAGCCGTAGAAGTACTTCTCCTTAAGCGAAAAGAGAATGATATCTGGGAGACTTTAGTTAAGCCCGGAAAGAAATGCAAGCCCGGTCAAAGACTTGTCTTCGGGGACGGTAAGCTTAAGGCAACTGTCCTTGAGACAATAGAAGACGGCAACAGGATTATACAGTTTGAGTACGAAGGTATCTGGGAGGAGGTTTTGGACAGCCTTGGCGAAATGCCCCTTCCCCCTTACATAACCCATAAGCTTGCGGACAAGAACAGATACCAGACCGTCTACGCAAAGTTTGAGGGATCCGCAGCAGCTCCTACCGCGGGATTACACTTTACCCCCGAGCTTTTAAAGAAGATCGAGGATAAAGGAATAAAGCTTGCATACGTAACCTTGCATGTGGGTCTCGGAACCTTCAGACCCGTTAAGGAAGAGAATATCCTCGACCATCATATGCATACGGAAGTATATCAGGTTACGAAGGAAGCGGCTGATATTATAAACGAGACAAAAAAATCCGGCGGAAGAGTTATCTGCGTCGGAACCACAAGCTGCAGAACGGTAGAGAGCGCTTCGGATGAAGACGGCATTGTTAAGGCCGGCAGCGCGGATACATCGATCTTTATCTATCCCGGATATAGGTTTAAGGTTTTAGACTGCCTTATCACCAATTTCCATTTGCCTGAAAGTACGCTGGTGATGCTGGTTTCAGCCCTTGCGGGAAGAGAGAATGTTCTTGCGGCTTACGAAGAAGCCATCAAGGAAAAGTACAGATTTTTCTCCTTCGGAGATGCCTGCTTTTTCCATTAAGACCGGGGTTAAGCCGGTGATTTATAGGTATTTTCATTAACCTTAACCTAAAGTATGAAGCCTTCATATCTTGTGGCTTTTAGCTAATTTTGGTATAATAAATTGATATGCTGCCCGGGCGGCGGGGCAGCTTGTAAAAACAAAGTTTAGGCCGGCCGCAGGCCAAAAAGGGGAACAATATGGCAGAAGTTGATGTAGAGAGAAGAAAAAGCAAAAGAATGCACATGGACTCAAAGCTCGTTATCAAGAGACTTGACGGCGGAGCTGATGAGGAAGTTGATATCGAGATCAGCGATGTGTCAAAGACCGGCGTTGGTTTTGTATGCAAGACTCCTCTTCTTATCGGTACGGTTTACGAGTCATACCTTACGATCTGGACAAAGGAAGTACTCCACGCATTTTTGCAGATCGTACGTATCGAGCTTCGTGAAGATATGTACTATTACGGAGCATCTTTTGTCGGCATGCCTGAGATGGATGCAGCGAGAATCGAGACATACCAGACTCTCACAGAAAACGGAGTATAAGGAAGTATTTTTACAATGTCTGATGGCATAAATTATGATCTTGATAAATATGTTAGTGATAAGATAAAGCGATTCGAGGAATCTGAGAAAAACTACAAGGCTATTTTCCGAATGATGACCGATGAGGCCGACAAGCTTTTTGCAGAGTCTAACGACGGCTACAAGATCACAAGCATCACATACGGACAATTCAAAGAGAGAACTGAGCAGATGGCCGGTTCTCTCTTAGCGGCGTTAAAAGATGTATCAGAGGGAAGCTTCGTAGGAATCTATATGAACAACTCCGAGGAGTGGCTCGAAGTATTCTGGGGGCTTTTGATGATCGGATACCGTCCCGTGCTTATGAACAACCGCATGGGTAAATCCTTGCTGGAAGATATTATCGGGGATTACGGTATCAAAGCTGTTGTATCGGACGGCGAGAGCTTAGGGGAGAGGACTCTTAATATCGAAGACCTTAAAAAGTCTGCGGAAAAAGGCGATATCAGCAAAAGAAACTGGGCTGACGAGATCGTACTTATGTCCTCCGGTACATCAAGCCATGTCAAGCTTTGCATCTACAACGGTGAGACTATGTACTATCAGATCTGTGACAGCGCAAGGATCATCAAAGAATGCAAGCAGATAAAAGCGCATTATAAAGGAGCCTTAAAACAGCTTACTTTCCTTCCCTTTTACCATATATTCGGACTTGTTGCTGTGTTTATGTGGTTTGGATTTTTCAACAGAAGCTTTGTATTTTTAAAGGACTTTTCATCGGAGACGATCTTAAATACCGTAAGGCGCCACAAGGTTACCCATATTTTCTCAATCCCGCTTCTTTGGAATACGATCTACGAGACTGTAGTTCGTACCGCCAAGGAAAGAGGGGAGTACGAGAAGCTGCAAAAGGGAATCAGGATCTATGAAAAGCTTTCATGGGCTCCGGGTCTTGCAAGAGCTTTTTCAAAGCTTGCTTTTAAATCCGTCAGAGAGCAGATATTCGGGGACAGCATTAAGTTCCTTATAAGCGGCGGAAGCGCAATCAGCCCCGAGGTACTTAAGTTCTTTAATGCCATCGGTTACCACCTTGCCAATGGTTACGGTATGACGGAGATCGGAATTACCTCCGTTGAGCTTTCAAACAGATGGAGCGACCTTACGGACAAGTCCGTAGGTAAGCCTTTTTCATCGATCGAGTACAAGATTTCAGAGGACGGTGAGCTTCTTGTAAAAGGCCTTACTATGGCAGATATCGTCATGGAAGGCGGCAAAGAGGTTGACCGCACGGTAGACGGCTGGTTTTGTACCAATGACCTTGCCGAGGAGAGAGACGGAAGATACTTTATTCTTGGCAGAAAAGATGATGTTATAATCGGTCTTTCCGGAGAGAATATCAATCCCGATGTCCTCGAGGAAAAGATCAAGATAGAAGGCGCCGAAGGAATCTGCATTACAAGCTGCAAGGTGGGAGAAAACACACTTCCTGTGCTTCTTGTAAAGGTTTCACCCTACGCATCCGGCGATTCTTTAAAGGAAATCGAAGGCCGTGCCTTAAAGTGCTTAAAAGAGTTTGACATTGAAAGACTTATCGGAAAGGTCATCTTAACAAGCGCATCCTTAATGGATGAGAACGACTTTAAGTTTAACAGAAAGAAGATCCGCGAGAAACTTGAAAAGGGCGTGATAAGCGCGGTTAATCCCGAAAATGACGGCTTCAAAGAAAGCGAACTTACGGCTATGGTAGCCGAAGTGATTGCCGAGGTGCTCGGCAAAGATCTTTCAAAGGTGACTCCCGGAGCGGATATTTTCTTTGATCTTGGCGGAAGCAGCCTTGATTATTTCACCATCATCATGGAACTTCAAAAGAAGTTCAGGGTGAAATTCCCTTCCGAAGGGGAACAGAGCTTCAAGACCGCAGGTGAGTTTGCGGACTATATAGAAAAACACAGGTAATTAAAGTGGTTGCATTTATGAACTGGTTCACCAAGATCACAGGGTGGCCGGCGCAGTTTGCGGTATTTAGAACAAAAATATATTACGAAGACAAAAAGAAACAGGGAAGACATATAAAAGGTCCCGCCATAATCATCTCAAATCACACATCGGTTTTTGATTATGCCGTATACCTCTTTGTATTTTTTACGAGAACTCTCAGATTTCAGATGGCGGAAGTCCTCTTTAAGAAAAAGTTTCTCGGCCCCTTTTTAAAGCTTATGGGCGGTATATACGTTAACCGCGATACTTACGATTTTTCCTTTGTGGGAAAGAGCCAGGCAATACTTGAAAAGGGCGGTGTAGTCGGAGTCTTTCCGGAGTCGAGGATACCTCGCCCCGAGGAAAAAAGACCTCTGGAGTTTAAACCGAGCGCAGCTTACCTTGCTTATATAAGCGGTGTACCGATAATACCTATCGTAACCAACGGTTCTTACTTTAATCTCAAAAAAAGAGCCCGTGTTCTTATCGGAACTCCTATAGATATCAGTATTTACTGGGATCCGAATAAAGAGAGAAGAGAGAATCTCAGCTTTATAACGGATATCCTTAGAAAAGAGATCATCCGCCTTACAAAAGAGCTTAAAAAGCGTCAGGAAAGAGACGAGCTCAGACCTCCTTTTTACTACTTCTTTAACGATATTATCAGAATCACGGCGGCTTTCCCCGCTCTCGTCTGGTTTAGACCGAAGGTAGTTTACTCTAGTAAGGAAGCCAAAAAGAAATACAAAAAGGGCGTTATGTTTTACGCGAACCACACGGGCTTCGGCGACCCTTTGTATATTATGACCTGCATCTATTACAGACGTATCCACTTTGTTGCGATGCAGGAGATACTTGACAACCCCAAGATGCACTTTTGGTTTGACAAAGGATTCAGAGTCATCCCCATAGACCGGGAGAATATGAATATGAATTCCTTTAAAAAGCTTACGGCCTTCCTTGACGCGGGCTGTGCGGTAGGCATCTTTCCCGAAGGACATATAAAGACAAGCGACGAGGCTGTTGATGATTTCAAAAACGGACTTGTTCTTATGGCCTTAAAGGGTAAATGCCCTCTTGTCCCTCTTTACGTTGAAAAGAGAAAGCACTGGTACAACAGACTTGTTCTTTTCCAGGGGGAGGCAATAGATCTAAACGCTATGTACGGCTCTATGCCCACAATGGCGCAGATAGAAGAAGCCGGAAAGATGTGCAGGGACAGGGAGATCGAGCTTGCCGAGCTTTGCAGGCAGTACTATTCAAATAAACAGTAAGGAGTCCTAAAATGGACAGAGAAGAAATATTAAACGGACTTAGAGAAATCCTTAAGACCATCGAAGGTCATGACGACGCGGTAATCGACGCCGCTACCGAAAGCAGCAGCTTAAAGAACGAGCTTGGACTTAATTCCATCGGAATGCTTTATATTATGATAACGATCGAAGAGAAGTTTGATGTCAGCTTTGAGAATACAAACGCAAACGATTTTCAGACTGTCGGAGATGTTATAGACTTTATCGAGGCAAATGCATAAGCAAAAGAAGAGGTAGAAACGATGAAGTGGTCCGTCAGAGAGGGCAAACCGGGCGATATGGTCCGGGTAAAAGTTAATAGCAAGATGGACCATTACGGAGTATATGTCAGTGACGATGAGGTTATAGCCTTCGGGCTTAATCCCGCGCTCCTTGCAGGAGTCCCCGAGAGTGAGGTAAAGATCTTATCAACCGATATCGACAAGTTCAGAAACGGCGGATACCCCGAGTTTGCTGACTTGTCCTTTGGAGAAAAGCTTAAGCGCTTTAAGACTGAAAAGATAATCGAAACCGCCAGAGGCCGAATCGGCGAGGGCGGATATAACATCGTTTACAATAATTGCGAGCACTTTGCGTATGAATGCATCTTCGGTATGAAGTATTCTTCGCAGACGGAGGCCGCAAAAGAAGCCATAAAGGAAATGGCTACCGGAAAGAAGACTAACGGAGAGGAATAAACCTGAATGTGTCTTTTAATTTCACACAGCATCTTTAAAAGAGTATTCGGGCGTCAGACCGATCCGCCGCTCGATGAGATAGATCTTAACGGAACTCACTACGAAGAGTGGAAAGATATAATCTACGGAAGCATTAAAAGGCTCCGGGCCCTTAGCTGGGAAAAGCTTTATATAAAGGGCTGCAACGGAGATAAGCTCTCGGCTTTAAGGTACGACAACGGCTCGGATAAAACAGCTGTTTTGTACCATGGCTACAGAACCCACCACTTTTCAAATACGGCAGTTGCCGCCGGATACTTTTTAGACAGAGGATACAATTTAATACTCATAATCTCGAGAGGACACGAGGGCAGCGAGGGACAGTATATAACCTTTGGTGCGTTAGAGCATAAAGATTTGCTCCTCTGGCTTGATATGTTTGAGAAAAAGCTGGGACTTAAGAAGATGGTGATCTACGGCATATCTCTCGGAAGCAATGTTGTGATGAGGGCTTCGGAGTTTATTAAGCCCGGCGCTGTCAAAGCGATCATCGCGGACTGCGGATTTATAAATACCAAGACCATCATCCATACTCAGGTAGCGGCAAGGAGCAAAAACAAGTTTCAAAGGATCGTTTTTCCTTTCCTTGCGGTACCGGTTGTCAGAGGTATGAGACATCACGCCAAAAAAGCCGGATTTGATATATTCGACGGAGATACGAGAGTTTCGGTTTCAAGGACTAAGATTCCGATCTTCTTTATCCACGGCGAAAAGGACGATGTAGTTCCTATCAAGGAGACTAAGGAAAACTTTAAAGCCTGCGCATCGCCCAAGGATATCTTTATTTCAAAGAGAGCTTCCCACGGAGGAAGCTTCGCAGACGGAGGAGAGGAGCTTGCAAGAATGCTTGATTCGTTCCTCGCTAAATATGTTAATTAATTGTTTTATAAAAGGAAGGAAACTTATTTATGGGAAACTTTGTAATTCTTACCGACGCAAGCAGCGACCTTACACAGGATATCAGAGAGAGATTTGATATCGATTACATCAAGGGCCATCTTCAGATGCCCGATGGAAGAAGCGTTCCTCTTTGCCTTGAGTGGACTGAGGACTATGAGCATGATTCATTTTATGCCGCTGTTAAGAAGGGCGCAGCTTACGCTACTTCACCTGCCAACGTTGCAGAGTATGCCGAGAAAATGACCGAGTACGTAAAGGAAGGAAAAGACGTACTTGTTATCTGCATCTCAACCGGACTTTCCGGAACCTACAACTTCGCAGTAGAAGCTAAGAATCAGGTAGAAAAGGAATATCCTAATGCAAAGATCTTTGTTGTTGACTCCCTTCGCTACAGCGTACTCGAGGGTATGATCTGCGTTAAGGCTTCTCAGATGAGAGCAGAAGGCAAGACCATCGAGGAGACCTACGAGTGGATCGAGGCAAACAAGAACTGCTACCATCAGATGGGATGGCTCGACGATCTTTCATTCGTAGCTAAGAAGGGACGTATGTCCAACAGCAAGGCTTTCTTCGGACAGCTTGTCGGAATCAAGCCCCTCGGAGACATCTCTTCAAACGGACTTACCACCGTTATCGGTAAGGCTAAGGGAGCAAAGGCAGGATTCGAAGCAATCCTCGCTTATATGGAGGAGACTATCGAGAATCCTTCAGAGCAGACCATCTTTGTCGGAACCTCTGACAGAGAGAAGGACGCTGACAAGCTTGTTGAGCTTATCAAAGAGAAGTTCGCTCCCAAGGAAGTCATCAAATCATTCGTATTCCCCAGCTGCGGAGTAAACATCGGCCCCGGCCTTTGCGCTGCTTTCTATTACGGAAAGCCTATCAGCGATGATATGAAGCCTGAGGAAGCCCTTATGAACAAAATCCTTGAGAAGAAGTAAAAGGGATCTTTACAATGAACTCCAACGAAATAACTATAGACGGAAAGCTTATGGCGGCATGCGTGAAAGCGGGTGCTGCCAGGCTTGAAAAAAATGAAGCGCTTATCAATCAGCTGAACGTTTTCCCGGTGCCCGACGGTGATACGGGATCAAATATGCTGACGACTTTGCGCGGCGGACTTAGTGCGGCCAAAAATACAGAAAACTTAAGCGAGTATATGTCATCCCTCGCTACCGGAATGCTCTTTGGAGCTAGAGGAAACTCAGGGGTTATCTTTTCACAGATCTTTTCCGGTATCGCAGAAGAGCTTAAGGGTAAGGACAAAGCAGACTGCTCCGAGATGCTTAAGGCTCTTGAAAATGGAGCGAAGGTTGCATATCAGAGCGTCGTTACCCCTACGGAAGGAACTATCCTTACCGTAGCAAGGGAGGGCGCTGAAGGCTTCTCAGGTGAGGGACTTGAGGACATAAATGTCTGGGACTTTTTCAAGATCTATATCGAGAATATAAAAGAAGCTCTTGAAAAAACTCCCGACCTTTTACCCATCCTTAAGAGCGCCGGCGTAGTAGACAGCGGCGGATACGGATTCGTTAAGTTCTTTGAAGGCTTTACAAGCGCGGCTCTTGACGGAAGCTTTAGCGAAGCCGAGGACGTAAACGTAAATCTTCCTTTGCCCAATCTTTCAAAGTGGCATGACGATTCGGACGAGGAAGCCTTCGGATTTTGTACCGAATGTATCGTTACCTTAAACGAGGATAAAAATATAAGAGAAGAGACCGTAGAGTACCTTACCTCTATGGGTAAATCTGTTGTCTGCGTACAGAGCGGAAACATCTTAAAGCTCCATGTTCATACCCTCGAGCCTTTAAAGGTATTGGGCCATATGCAGGAGCTTGGCGTTTTCTATAATGTCAAGATCGAGAATATGGACAATCAGGTTTCGAACAATACGGAATCTGTGGACAGCGTTTCCCAGACTATGAAGGAAAAGCATGACGAGCAGGTTCGCGAGATTCATCACGGTATCGCTTATATCGCGGTAGCCAATGGTGACGGTGTCATCAAAGCCTTCAAGGACTTTGGCTGCGAGATAGTTTTAAACGGCGGCCAGACTATGAATACCTCCGTTGAGGAATTCGTGGAAGCCTTTAAGCAGCTTGATGCAGAGACCATCATCGTTATGCCCAACAACTCAAATATCGAAGCTGCCGCAAAGCAGGCTGCCAAGATATTCGGAGAGGACAGGGTGATGATCCTTCCCACAAAGTCAATCGCAGAAGGATACTTCGCGATGTCTATGGGTATCACAGACAGATTCGAAGCTGATGAGGTTTACAACCAGATGAAACAGGGGATGGACGGCGTAGATACCATCTGGATCTCTAAGGCTATCAGAGATGCAAATGTTGACGGCATTTCCTGCAGAGAAGGAGATTACCTTGCTCTTTATGGAAAACAGATCGTTGCCACAGACCCTGACAGACTTGAAGCTGTTAAAAAGGTTCTTGAACAGACTCCCGATATCGAGGATAAGTACGTTCTCCTTGTATTTAAGGGAAAAGACGTTACGGACGAAGAGTGCGACGAGCTTACCGAGTTTATCGAGGATACTTACGACTGGCTTGATGTCGGTATTATCGACGGCGGCCAGGAAGTATACGATTTTGTTATCGGAATTACGGGTTAAGGCCTGCGGACTTTAGATTAAACAATCAGGAGAAGATTTGATATGCCCGGATTTATAATACCCATAATTATAGCAGCAATACTTATTCCCGGTATTGTCATAATGCTTGTAAAAACTCTTCCTATCGCTGATATGGTCTTTAGGACTCAGTTTACAAGACCTAAGGATGCGACTGCCGGCTGGACAAGAGGCGTTTGCTCTTTCCCGGACAACGAAGAGAATATGGAGATGCACAGACAGGGAATGGCCTGGGCTGAGGAGAATAAAGAGTTTATCCATGAAGTTACTATCCGTAACGACGGACTGAAGCTTTGCGGACAGTACTTTGACTTTGGCTTTAAAAAGGCAGCAATCTTCCTTGCGGGAAGAGCGGAGCCCTGCACATATTCCTACTACTTCGCGATGCCTTACAGAGATTTCGGATACAATGTTCTTGTTATAGATAACAGAAGTACCGGATTTTCCGAAGGAGAGTTTTCCACTGCAGCTATGAAGGAAGCAAAAGACGTTGCAAAGTGGATCGAGTTTCTTACAAATGACCTTAAAAACGAAAAGGTTCTTATCCACGGCATCTGTATAGGAAGCGCTACCGGACTTCGCGCTGTTACAAGAGAGAACGCGAAAAATGTTGAGGCCCTTATTGCAGACGGAATGTATGAGACTTTCTACGAAACTCTTCGTACACATTTTATCGCTCTTGATAAGCCTGTATTTCCCGTTTGCCATGAAGTAGTCTGCAAGATTTACAAGCTTACGGGAAAGAATGTTATGTCGGAAGGCCCTGTAAAGGATATAAAGCTTCTTGATATTCCTTTTCTTATGATCCACGGAAAAGAGGATGTTTTCTCTCTCCCCGAGAAGGCGCAAAAGATGTTTGACTCCTGCCCTTCACCTCATAAAAAGCTTGTCTGGTTTGAAAAGGGAATGCATTCGCATCTAAAGATCGTAGCTCCCGTTAAGTACGACGAGACCGTTAAAGAATTTATTGAATCATTATAGAATTTCAGCCCTGCTTTTTAGGCAGGGCTGTTTTTTGACGGTATTAAAGCTTTCTTGCTCCGCGGTCTCCACGGAGTATTTTATTTTGGTCGGAAGGGGAGATCTCTCTGATCATCCCTTTTGAATTGTATGTCGTAAGCATATCTGTATTTCTTGCGGGGAATTTCTTTCCCTCTTCGGAGATAAGGTTTCGGAAAAGATCCTTGTCCCCATCCTTTAATGCCTTCTTTATATTTTCATCCCTGTTTTTTTCGAGGGCTTCTATATCAGAAGCTGAAGCGGATATTTCGAGGGATACTTCGTCTGAAGAAACTCCTGTGAGGGAATTGTCGTTTTTTTGCCCCTGATCCTTTGGCGACATAACCGGCGGGATTTTCTCGAGGCCGTCGGAGATCGGTTTACTGTCCCAGAGGTTTCCGAAAATCTTCTTTATATTGTTCCAGATGCTTTCAAAAAAGTCCTTTATATTTTCCCAGAGCATATTGGCGGTAGCCGTTATCTGGTCGGGAGCTTCTTCTTTATTATCTTTTGAATCTTTTAAGGATGCCTTTCCGAGACTTTCGGCAAAGGAAGGATTCTTTTCGC
Source organism: Lachnospiraceae bacterium (assembly GCA_017469945.1). Lineage (GTDB taxonomy): Bacteria > Bacillota > Clostridia > Lachnospirales > Lachnospiraceae > AC2028. Next base: position 123,692 of record JAFUFI010000002.1, read on the forward strand.
CTGCGGTAACATTTTTTTGCTTTTCATCCGCGGCAGAAGAGGACTCGTAGATAACACCCCCTTGTCCATCCTGCTTATCAAGGGCGGATTTAAGGGAAAACTGCTCACTGCCCTCCGGGGCATTTACCTTGGAGGACTGGGGCTGATATGCGCTTGGAATGTTGTTATTTACAGGATTTATCATCGTTTTACCGCCTCAAGACCAATATACATTAATGATTTCGGCTAATCAAGAACGAAATTTAGGGATTTATTAAATTTTTGTGACGAATGGCAGATTATAGGGCTGAATGACTGGTAAAAGGGATAGAAAGCCTTAGGCTAATTTGTTACAATCTGAATGTATCGTGGGATAGGAAACTGAATCTTTTCCAAAACCCGGGGAGGACGCATGACTGATAAAGAATTAAGGAAACTATCAAGGCAAGACCTTTTACAGCTTTTAATCGCCCAGGGACGCGAGGCTGCAAGCATCGAAGAGCAGCTTAAAGAAGCTAAATATAACGAACAGAGACAGTTCGACAGTAACGAAAGATTAAGAGACCGTATCGCTGACAGAGAGGAAACTATAGAGCATCTCAAAGAAAAGCTTACCGGCAAGGACGAAAAGCTCAACGAGAAAGACCGCGAGATCGCAGAGCTTAAGGATCAGATAGCGATGCTTAAGGCAAACGGATTCTCAGCCGACGGGACCGGAATGATAGACGGAAACAGACCCCTTGGGTCTATCGCGGAAGCCGCCCTTGCACTTAACGATGTATTCGCTGCAGCACAAAAAGCTGCTGATATGTATATAGCAAACGCCAAGAGGATTGCCGAGGGAGATAACTAGCAATGGCATTTGATTCCTTACCTTCATTAAATCAGCTTGAAGCCGAGCTTAAGAGGGAAAAAAGAAAAAAGAATTACGGACGAGCCCTTCGCAGTACCCTTTTCACACTGCTTGTTGTAGCGGCGGCAGCAATACTGATCGTAGTCTTGTTCCTGCCGGTTTTACAGATTACCGGAGCTTCGATGTCACCGAACCTTAAAAACGGAGACGTAGCGGTAGCGGTAAATGTTAAAAACTACGAGGTCGGCGAAATAATCGCTTTCTACTATAACAACCAGCTGATGGTTAAGAGAGTAGTGGGAGTCGGAGGAGATGAGATAAACATCGACAAAGACGGAGTCGTTTACAGAAACGGCGAGATGCTTCCGGAAAGCTATCTTACAGAGAAAAGCGCCGGAACAAGCGATATTGAATATCCCTACACCGTTCCCGATGAACAGTATTTTGTACTGGGAGACAACAGGTACATGAGTATCGACAGCAGAGTTTCCACAGTAGGTTGTATAGACAAATCTCTGGTAGCCGGAAGAGTATTCTTCAGAATATGGCCCTTTAAATCTTTCGGTCTTATCAAATAACAGTTATTTACTTGTTGGTTTTAAGTCTTCTTTAAGGAGGAAGCAGCAATATGAAATTTTCGATAAGAGAGCAGGCTGCGAAAGTACTGAGCAAGAGAAAAAAGCATAGCATATATGTCCTTTCGGTTTCGATTGCCGCAGTATTTACGGTTGTTGGCGTAGTATATGGACTCACCAGACCCGGACGCGCTTTTTCAAGTCTTCAAAAGACATTGGAGTGCAACGCGCAGGCACATACCCACACAGCCGAATGCTATGATGCTGAAGGAAATCTTATATGCGGAATGGCGGATTACTTCGCACACGTACACGATCCCGAGCTTTGCTATGACGAAAACGGCGATCTTGTATGTCCTCTTCCCGAGATCATCCCTCATGAGCATGATGACAGCTGCTACATCGAGAGACTTGAGCTTATTTGCGGTATAGAAGAGGGACAGGTTGTAGACAGAAACGGAAATCCCGTTTTTGACGAAGCCGGAAATCCTCTTTTTGACATAAATGCTGTTCCGGAAATCGGAAGCATTGAAATTCTGGGAACTGTTGAAGATGTCACCGAAGCCGAGGTAACCGAAGAAACTGATGCAAATCAGGAGGTTACCGAGGAGGGTGATAATCTCGAAGCAGCAGGAGAGGCTTCAGAAGAAGCTTCAGAAGAAGCTCCCGCTGCAGACGTTACTGAGGGAACCACCGAAAACGGTGACAGTAACGCTCCGGCACCCGACGATACTTCCGCCGAGGGAACCCCTGCTGAGGGTGCTCCCGCAGAGGAAACGGGTATAGATGAAACAAACAGTCAGGAGACTCCTGCAGAGACTACAACTCCCGACATCATCGAAGAGACCGTTGACCTCGGCGGCGCAGGTGCCGATATCGCAGAAGGCGGATACACCACTCACGTACATACTGCTGACTGCTACCGCGTTGTTAAAGAACTTGTTTGCAACATCCCCGCTCTTCACGTACACACAGCTGACTGCTACGACGAGGACGGAAAGCTTATCTGCGGACAGCTCCAGCTTTCACAGCACGTACACGGCGAAGAGTGCTTCGTATACGAAGAGAAGACCGTTACCAAGACCGCAGTTGCCGGCGACTACACCATCACCGCAACCTACGGCGCAAGCGCAAAGATCCCTTCGAAGGCAGAGCTCAGAGCTTACATAGTTCAGCCCGAAACCGAAGCTTACAACAATGACCTTGAACTTACAAAGCAGACCGCCGGAGAAGATGCAGAAGTAGAAGCAATCATCAACATCGGATTCTATTTAGGAGATAAGGAATATGAGCCTGAAGGACCCGTTGATGTAAAAATCACCTTAAATAAAGAAAACTTCAGCACCGGCGATGATGTAACGATCCTTCATATTAAGGATGACAACAATGTTGAAACCCTCGAGTCCACAGTTGATGAAAGTAACGCAACAACAATTTCGACGGATTCATTCTCTGACTTTATAATTCTTAAAAGTGAAAAGAAATTTGAAGTTAATCGTTATTATGGAAAATATTGGCTTGGACTTATAGATGGAAGTAATAGTTTTTCTTCTGATACGTTTAGCAAACTAAGAACATACAAGGGCGAAAGCTATTCCAACTTCCTTGGCGAAGCTGCTTACTTCCACATAGTTGCATTTAATAATTACTATGGAACCGGAACCGACGTTTGCGGCAACCTTTGCGTTAAAAACTTAATGATGATGTCGGAATCAGGTACTAAAAACTGGCCTTATGAGGCAACATATATTCAAAATATTGATGCAAATGCAGTATTAAGCCCAAGGCCAGGAAGAAACACAGAAGGTTCGGTAGTTGTTTTTGGCCCGGATGTTGAACTCGAAACTTATGATAATGGCAATCAGATTAAGGTTAATGGTGTTGCTATTGAAAATCCAAGTTCTATTTATATAGAAGATGGGGTTCACAGATTTGTTGATCTTGAGTCAATGAGACTCAAGATACAAAAGATTAGCAATGATCTTGCACTTACTAAGGATGGCGGAGCAACCATCACTTATGGAGGCAACGACTGGAAAAACGTTATTAAACTTGAAGAGGCTAATGGAGCCGGATACATCACATTAGATGCTATAGAGTTTATGGAGAAGATTGCCGGAAATACTCTTAAACTTGATGGCTTTTCAGATTCAGGAAACGGAACACTTGTAATTAATATAGATTGCAAGAATGTTCCGGATAAGGGAACAATTACGTTACCTCAAGAGTCTGTAATGTGTGTTGACGGATCAATGGCAGATACAGGTGAAGCTTTCGATCATAAGCATGGTAAGGTTATTTGGAACTTTATAAATGCTGACGGAAAAACTATAGTGGCTCCCGGCCGTATGCATGGCGTGATTATTGCTCCTGATTCAACATTCATTGCGAAGGGTAACCTTCAGGGACAGATTATAGCTTATAACGTATATACGGAAGGTGAAACCCACAGATCGTTCTTTATCGGAACGACACTTCCCGTTGCTACAGAGCTCACTTTCCAGAAAACTGTAGCCGGAGTTACTCCTGATCCTAATCAGAAGTTTACTTTCTCTCTTTCAGAGTATAAGAACAAGAAGTGGGTAGAAATACAAACTGCACAGAACTCCGGAAAAGATATCGTTTTTGAGGATCTTGTTTATGAAAACGAATCCGATTTGGGAACTCATTGGTACAAGGTTACCGAGGTTGATAAAAGCGGAGATACTGATACAGACAAGTATATCTACGACACAAAGCTTTTCGTCCTTAAAACAGAAGTTACCTTTAATGTTTCATCATCAAAATACGAGGCAACCAGTGAAACATTTGAAATCAAGTCTGATGCAGATATAACGTATGATGCCAATAAGAATATTGTTGGAGTAAGCTCATCTGCAGTATCGATTACTGATGATAGCCAGAAAGCCTTTGACAATACTCCAAAGTATACAAAGATATCTGTAACCAAGAAATGGGAAGATTATCAGGGTGTAGAACTTATAGATGATTTACCTGATTCACTTACAGTTTACCTGTATAGGTCGAAGAATAGTGGGGAGGGAGATGTTGCTGATGTAACCGGTCTAACACCTTTTGAGACTGTAGAACTAAACGCAGCTAACAACTGGACCTACACTTGGGATAAGCTTCTTACAAAAGATGAAACTGACGGAAAGAAGTTTGTATACTTCGTAACCGAGGCAGATACCATTGGATTTGAGGCAGTAAGCAGAAGCCGCGATTCATGGTTCATTCAGGGAACTCAGGAATTCGTTAATAAGAAGAACCTAGAGAATACCTACATCGAAATCGACAAGCAGTTCTTCGGATTTAACTTAAACGGAGAAAAGACTCTCCTTGATAACCCTGATCCCAAGAATGATCCGGATGCATACATCAAGGTTAGACTTGATCAGATACAGGTTGATGCCGATGGTAACGAAATTGGTAAACCTGTTGCTTATTCCGGATCCTGCAAGATTTCAGGAAATGCTACAACCATCACAGATGGAGTATTCAAGATTACTGCACGTGATGGATGGAAGATGAAGATTGATGAACTTCCTAAGGTAGTAGTTGATAAAAACGGTAACATTTCTTACTACAAGTACCTGGTAACCGAGCTTGAGTGTTCATTAGGATATGGTGTAGATGGCGAGCCTATCTGCAGAGGAACTGAAGAGACTGATACCGACGGAAACGTATTTACACTCTTTACCTTAAAGAATATCCTCTTACCTACCGAGCTTGAGATTGACAAGAAGTGGTTCACATACCTTGGAACTCCAGATTCTTTACAGACAAGCGACACCACTGATGTAACAATCGATGTTGGACTAAATAGAGTTGCTAAAGATGGAACAGCTACAGAGATCGGAACGATTACTGTAGGAGCCCTTAGCTACAAGGTATCGGCAAAAACTGTTAACCAGGCCTTTGAAGTAACCGGCGTAACCGAGAACAATGCTCCCAAGAAATGGGCAGTAAAGGTTACAAAGCTTCCTGCTTACTACGTGGCAACAGATGCTGATGGAAAGACATACCTTGAAAAGTACAGCTACAAAGTATCGGAGAAGGCGATAAGTATTTCAGATTACACACTTGTTGATTTAGCTGTATCCGACGGAGAAAAAAATATTATAATCCCCGGCAGCGTACTTGATTCAAACCTTAAGGATGACGGAACTTACAGCACTATCGTAATCAACAACCGTTCAACCTCAACCTTCCAGCTTCCCGAAACCGGCGGAAGAGGAAGAAACTTCACAGCGTTCTATATAGTAGGTGCATTAATGCTTCTTGGCTCAGTTGCCCTGCTTATATACAGAAAAAGATTATAAACTGATTTATTTCATTAGGAGAAAAGGAGACAAAAAATGAAGAAGAAGATTATTTCAATCGTTCTTTCAGTCATGATGTGCTTAGGCGCTTCAATGACCGCATTCGCTGCAGATACCACAGCAAATGCAACTGCAGGAGCCGGCAGTAATGCCGCGACTTCAATTGTACATACTTATGACGCATATCAGATCTTTACCGGATCATATGACGATGCAAGACAGGAGTTTACCGACATCCAGTTTGGTGCCAGCGTAAACGATGCACTGATTGCAGCTCTTGATACTGAACTTGGTATCGCCACCCCTGAAACCGATTCAAGAAGACATGCAATGCAGATCGCAAAGGCTCTCAGCGCGATTCAGAGCGATTCAGTACAGGCTGAGAAGATTGCAGCTATTGTTGCAGCAAACGTAACTGCAGGAACTCAGGTTAAAGTTGACCAGGTTACCGGATACGGATATTACCTCATCGTAGATACCACTCCTCTTACCGGTGATGAAGCTGTATATCTTGACAGATCACAGCTTCAGGTTGTTCTTAACGGTGTTGTAAAGATTAATGAGAAGCGTGATAACATCACCATCGAGAAGAAGGTTAAGGATATCAACGATTCAATCGAAGTTAGTTACTCAGAGTGGCAGGATTCTGCAGACTATGATGTAAATGACGAGATTCCTTTCCAGCTTACCGGTACTCTTCCTAATGATTACGATCTTTACTCAGAGTATGAGTATGTATTCACCGATGAAGCTTCCGCAGGTCTTGATTTCAAGGCTGATACTGTAGAAGTATTCGCTGATACTGCTAAGATTGATGCTTCTGAGTACACTGTTGTTGTTGATACTAACGGACATTCTTTCCAGGTTAAATTTGCAGATCTCAAGAAGGTAAAGTCAGCAACTATTACCAAGGATACAAAGATCAGAGTAGAGTATAAGGCAGTTCTTAACGGAACAAATGTTGTTTACGGCGTAAAGGGTAACCCCAACAAGGCACGTATCGAGTTCGATAACAAGACCGGCGGAAAAGGAAAGACTCCTTGGGATACCGTAATCGTATTCTCATTCAAGACCCAGATCAACAAGGTTGACCAGAACGAAGATCCTCTTGCAGGCGCTGAGTTCAAGATTGAGAAGCTTTCAGCTACTTTAACTAACGGAAAGTATGTTGTAAATAAGGACGTAGACGGCAAAGAAATCGTTATTAAGACTCTTACCGTAACCCTTAATGATGCAGGAACCGAGTTCAGCGCAAAGGGACTTGATGACGGTGTTTACAAGATCACCGAGACCAAGACTCCTGAAAGCTTCAACTCAATCGATCCTATCTACTTCGCAGTAGTTGCTGAGCATGATGAGGATGCAGCAGATCCTAAGCTTACCAAGCTTGATGTTACCGACCTTGACGGAAAGTCAATCGTTAAAGCTAACAACAACCTTGGAACTTTCGATATCAATAAAGAGAATCAGGAATCAATTGACACCACCATTATCAACCAGTATGGTGTAGTTCTTCCTTCAACCGGTGGTATCGGTACCACAATCTTCTACATCGTAGGCGGTGTTCTTGTTGTAGGAGCAGTTGTTCTTCTCATTGTTAGAAGAAAGATGGGAACAACAGAAGAGGAATAATCCTCAAAAATAAGATGAAATAAATCATTAATAATTTATATGTCCGAGAAGCTCTTCGGAGCTTTTCGGATAACCGCACAAATAACTGACACCTTCACGCGGTGTGCGGTGAGCAACGGGAGACCGGCGAAGTTCAGTAGATCAGTAAGAATGGATAGCTTATGAGTACAGGCGGAGACAGCAAAAGTAAAAAGAAGAAGAGCAAGAAAATTGTTTCTCGTATAATTACAGCAGCTCTGGCCGTACTGCTTGTAGGCGGACTCGGAGTCATGCTTTATCCGTCGGTTAGCGACTGGTGGAACTCAATGCATGCTTCAAGATCCATTTCGGATTACGTTATGGCGGTGGAGTCGGTTAATAACGAAGAGATTTCGAGGATGATCGGCCAGGCGAGAAGCTATAACCAGAGGTTAGCCGGAAACCAGCATTTCGATCTCTCGGAGGAAGAGTACGCAGAGTACGAAAGTCTCCTTGATATATCCGGAACGGGAATTATGGGTTACATCTCAATCCCTTCCATAAACGTATCGCTTCCGATTTACCACGGAACCGAAGAAACTGTACTCCAGATCGCAACCGGACACCTCGCGGGATCTTCACTTCCCGTGGGAGGAAAGGGAACACATTCAATAATCTCGGGACACAGAGGACTTCCTTCCGCTAAGCTTTTTACAGATCTTGATAAACTTGTTGTCGGAGATACATTTGTAATATCGATCCTCAACGAGAATATAACCTACAGAGTCGACCAGATAAAAGTCGTACTCCCCGAAGATACTTCGGAACTTGCAATATCCAAAGAAAATGACTACTGTACTCTTGTAACATGCACTCCCTATGGTATCAATACCCACAGGATGCTTGTCAGAGGACACAGAGTTGAAAATGAGGAACAGGAGCTGGTTGTATTTATCACACCCGATGCTTCCAAGGTTCCCAACTATATCGTAGCTGTATTTATCATCATACCGACCCTTGTTATTATGACTATCGTCTATATGATCTTTACGGCGCAAAAGAAAAGACATTTATCTACATACGAAATACTCGATGAAGTAAAAGGTAAGAAATAGTTTTTAAAGCGTTTGCTTTTTTAAAGGAGGATTCTTCCATGAACAAATGGAGAAGCGCAAAAAGTGCATTCATTAAAAGAATACTAGCTTGCACGCTTGCACTGGGCCTATGCATAGGCGGAGGCTTTTTATCACCGCTCTTTACCGACGCGGCTGATAAGCTTGATCTCGACCATGCCTGCAGCCTGAAGACCATCGCTACCTCAAGTACCGACAAGGAGTTTCTTGCGGATGTAGCGAAGGCGGATGTGGTTGTTGACATCTACAAGATCGCCGATGCAGAGAAAAAGACCGGGTACGATTACTACACCTTTAAGGTTGCGGATGCATACAAGGATAAAGTAAAGATTCCGGATACAACCGATTCAAAGGTTTGGAGCGATATAGCTCAGGTAGCAGCCGGCATCGTAAAGGACAGCCAAAATACAGCGACGCCCATCACTCCCGATGCAACCGAAAAAGCCGGAAAGGAGATTCCCGGATTAAAGGGTGGTCTTTATCTTGTTCTTACAAGAGGAAGCCAGGTTACGGATTACTTCGATGAAACCGAAAGCACCGTAACTGATGCAAACGGCAATACCACTACCAAAAAGGATATCGTAACCGTTGCTTACGGAGATGCAAACGTTTATAAGTTTGTACCTGAGGTTGTTGCCCTTCCCACAAAGGCTCCGGATCCCGTAACCGGAGAGATCAACACTGCAGCCAATACCGATTGGATCTACAGCGCTACGATCAGCCTTAAGCCCTCATGGGAGCCCAGATACGGAAAACTCAAGATAATCAAGGACCTTCTTACATACGAAAAGAGCGAAGATACCTACTTCATCTTCTCCGTAGACGCCAAAAAGAAGGTTGGGGATGAGATAAAGACAGTATTTTCAAATGTATATACACTTAGGTTCTCTAAGACAGGAAAAGAAGAGCTTATAATCGATAAGCTTCCCGCAGGATGCGATGTAACCGTAACCGAAGTTTATTCGGGATGCAATTACAAGCTTGTATCCGATCAAACAAAACAGGTTGTGATCCTTGCGGATGACCTTGTGGAAGTTACTTTTGTAAACGATTATGAGCACCGTGATAAGCACTGCGGAGCGATCACAAACCACTTCGATCCCGTACTTGATGCGAACGGAAACGTAGTTCTTGATGAAAACGGATTACCTAAATACACATGGTCAAAGTATACGGACAGCAGAGAGGAGACAAACTAAGATGAAAAAGAAGAGTTTGATTTTAACCGCTGCTTGTGCGGCACTGATAATGACAGCATCCATTGGTTCGGCTTTCGCTTACTTTTCAACATACGAAAAGGCAATGGGCGGATATGTGATCCACCTCGGTCATTACGAGGAGATCCCCGAGGAATTCCAGGACTGGACAAAGAAGGTTGTCATCAAAAACAGAGCTGATTCCCTCGACGATGTATACGTCAGGGTAAAGGCATTTGCCGGATCGACCGTAAATCTTCAGTATATCGGAGATGCGAGATGGACTCCCGCAAGCGACGGCTTCTACTACTACAGCGACTCTATTAAGCCCGGTGAGTCAACGGCAGAGATTGATGTAAAGATTTCAAACATCCCTGCAGGCGTTGATCCTCAAAGCTTTAACGTAGTTGTAATCTACGAGGCTACAAAGGTTAAGTACAGGGCAGACGGTACAGCATACGCAGACTGGAGCGAGCTGCTGGATGTAACTTACGAGGAGGAGGGTGATAAATAATGAATAAGTTTAAAAAGATTATCACTTCAAAAGCATTCTCCGCAGCAGCATTTGCAGTAGGCGCAGGACTCCTTATCTTTTCTTCCGTAGGAGGAACGAGAGCGGCTCTTACTTACTACTCCGAGAATTATACCAGCCAGGTGAGCATGCACGATATCGGCGTTACCATCAGCGAGAACGGAAAGCCGATCTCCTACAGAGACTACGTTCCAAACAGCGATTACGTTTGGAGCCAGCACAGAGGAGCGCTCCTTGTTGATATGGTGCCTGACGGAGAGGAAATAAAGCTTGGGGTTGAATATCCCGAAGTTTTAAATATCACAAACAGTGGTATGGATCCGGAAAACAGTATCAATACTTACAACAGAGTAATAATCTACAAGTACTGGATCGACAAAAACGGTGTGAAGATGTCAAATCTTGATCCCGACCTTATAGAGCTTAAATACGTTAATATCGGAACCGACTGGATCATCGATACCGAGAGCTCAACACCGGAGAGAACGGTTCTCTACTACACAAAGCTTTTAAAGACCGGCGAGACGTCGACTCCCTTTACCGAGAGCATAAAGATAAACGATATGCTTGCAACAAAGGTCACGCAGACCATCGGAGACAGATATGATGCGGACGGTAAGCATTACAAGACACTTACCACGACCTATGAGTACGACGGAACAAGCTTTGTTGTTGAAGCTGTTGTAAATGCTATTCAGAACCACAACGCAGAGAAAGCTGCCAAGAGCGTTTGGGGACGAGAGATCGTGATTGCCGCTGACGGCACACTATCTCTTAAAAACTAAGGAAAGGAGCGCAGAAAAATGAAAAAGAAACTAATATCTGCAATACTTTCCATAGTCCTTACCCTAAGCTTTCCTATTTCCGCTATGGCCGATACCATATACGGAAAGGACACCTGGAATGTATATTTTACCGCAGATGACAAGATGGAAAGTTCCTTCAAATCATCTGAGATGACAGATTCAATCTCCGGAATGCAGCCCGGCGATACCGCAATCTTCACTGTGACCCTCGGCAACCAAAACGACACAACCACAGATTGGTATATGACCAATAAAGTCCTCCATTCACTGGAAGACAGAAGCAAGAACAGCGGTATTAAAGGCGGTGCATATACCTATCTGCTTACATACACTTCACCTACGGGCGCTGTCTCAACAATCTTTGACAGCGACACCGTCGGAGGTGAAGGCGTATCGGCAGCCGGAGTCGGACTTCACCAGGCAACCGAGTCTTTAAAGGATTTTTTCTTCCTCGATACCCTTGATAAGGGCCAGACCGGAAGGATTACTCTTAAGATCGAGCTTGACGGTGAGACCCAGGGTAACGATTACCAGGATACATTAGCCGACCTTCAGATGAATTTCGCCGTAATGCTCCGCACAGCAGGTGAGCGCGATGACAATGGCGGAACTGACAGAGGAGATAATGTTAACCCCAGATATGTAAAGACCGGTGATGATACCAATCTTAAACCTTTCTTTATCGCAGGAGGCGTATCCGCAGCAGTACTTATCGTACTTGGCTTCGTAGGCGTTTCCGAGCGCAGAAAGCAGAGAAAGGGGGGCAAGGCATGATGAAGAGATTTGTCAGAGCATTTCTTGGAATTATGGCAGGTATTGCCGTACTTGCTTCCTCATACGTACCTTCACAGGCAGCTACAAACTACAAGTACACCGTAAGATTCCTCGTGGGATCCCAGGGAACATTCAATTCTGTAGGTGTTGTAGTTTATGACAAGAATGGGATCCAGACTTCTCCGAGCGTATCTATGAACGCAGAAAAGTCTGTTATAACCGTAGACGGATTATCTTACGGAGACAGAATCACATTTGATAATAAGTCCGTAGATTTATCCGACGGAAGCAAGTATTACGTTAAGGGAATCAGAGAGAGCGGTATGGACAACAATACCATCTCTACCAACTCTTTCCAGGTTAACAGAGATATCGATTATGTTGTAGGATATGCACTCCTTGCGGATATTGTCACCTACTCCATCGAGTACTTCGACAACCATGGAAACCAGCTTCTTCCTACAGAGACCCACCACGGAAACGTTGGTGACAGACCTGTAATAGCCTTTGTCTATATTGACGGATACCTTCCTCAGGCATACAACCTTACCGGTACCCTTTTCAAGGATCCTAAGGACAACGTCTTCAGATTCGTTTATACTCCTTTATCGGAGCTTCCCGAGAACTATCTCGGATATACCGATCTTGGCGTTATCGACAGAGGAATTACCGGTGATGCCGGCGTTTATGTTATCCCCGGAGACGGCGGACAGGCCGGCGGAGGCGGCGGAGCAGGTGCCGGAGCCGGAGAAGGCGGAGCAAATGCTGATATCAATGATGAGAATGCACCCTTAGAAGAGGAGCCTCAGGGCCCTGCTGAAATCCTCGACATCCGTGATGAAGAGGCAGCTTTATCCGATGGTAACGGAATCTTCGGAGGACTTATGGACGAGCTCGGAATTAGTACCGAGTCGCCTTCCGCATTCTTTACCAGTATCCCCGTTTGGACAAAGATCGTGATCTGTGCAGGAATTGCCGTAATACTCGGCGCAGCTGCATACTTCTTATTTATCAAGAGGAGTTTAAAGAATAAAAAAGATGAGTAATAACGGAACTAAGAACGGTTCCGGAGCAAAAGGCGGGAAAGTCATTTCCGTCTTTTGTTCTGTGATAGGAACCATCGGAATAATATTAATAATCCTTTTATGCCTTCCCGTAACCGCACCCCGTATTGCGGGAATAAAGATCTACAATGTTGAAAGCGGCTCTATGGAGCCTGCTTTAAAGACCGGCAGCATAGTGTATGTTACCGAGGAAGACCCCAAAGCAATCTACGAAGGGGATATCATCGTCTTTAACCAAAACGGTATGACCGTTACTCACAGAGTACTTGAGAACAGGTTAAACGACGAGGAGTTTATAACCAAAGGTGATGCCAATGCAGAGGCTGATCCCACCCCCGTAAGATACGGCTCCTTACTTGGATACGTAAGATTCTCGATTCCTTATCTCGGCGGATTCTTTGTATTTTTTACAAGCCTTAAGGGAAAGATAATCCTTTTTGCGATCTTGGCGGCAAGCTTTGTGCTGATGCTGGTAGGCTCGAATCTTAGGAGTGAAAAAGCAGATAAAACCCGGGAGTCCGAGGAAAAGGACAGTTCAGAGAATAAATAAAAGAAAGATTTAAGAACCTTTATGAAGAGAATCATATTCAGAATTGTATTTATTGTAGCCCTGTTTGTATTTGTCGGAGCTGCTTCTTATATCGCGTATACCTATATCGGATATAAGAAGGACGCAGATACTTATCAAGAGGCCGTAAGTGAATATGTTAAGGAGCCGGAGAAGGCTGTATCGGAGATAGCTGCTCCCGCGCAGCCGGCAGAAGAAGAGGAGACTTTTTCAGACAGATATCCCGACTCCATAGAGGTCGATTTTGATAGCCTACAGGAGCTTAATCCCGATATCATCGGCTGGATCTACTGTCCGGATACTGTTATCAATTACCCGATCTTAAAAGCTGATGATAATGATTATTATCTCCACAGAAATTACAAAAAAGAATCCTCTGCGGCGGGCTCTATCTTTGTAGAGTGCGCCAACAGAGACGGCTTTGTTGATTCTAATACCATAATCTACGGCCATCATATGAAGGATGGTTCTATGTTTGCTTCTCTTTCCAAATGGCAAAATGCGGAATATTACGAGGAGCATCCCTATATGTATCTCTATACCCCGGAGGAGACCTTTATGATCGAACTCTTCAGCGCCTATACAACGGCGGCGGGCTCAGATTCTTATTTTGCAGTGCTTTCGCCCTGTGAGGAGATGGATTCCTATCTCGGAAGGGTTAAGTCAAAGTCCGCTTTTACAAGCGAGGTTTCCCTTCCCGGAGATGAGAGATACGTAATGCTTTCTACCTGTGCATATGTTTTTGAAAATGCCAGAAGCGTTCTTCACGGAAAACTCGTTCCGATCCACTGAAAAAACAATTAAAAACAATAAATTATTCTCAAAAACAATAACCTGCTATTTTTGTTATTGAGAATAATTATAATGGTGGTATAATTGTACTTGTTGACTTTTAATGTACGATTGTATACAATTATACATATCTGCGGTCAAAGTACTTTTAAAAGAGGAAAAATATGAGTGACAGTGATTTAAAACAGGAAGTAACAGATAAATACTCCCTGAGAGGCAGAGTATTTTCAAGACTTCGCGAAGATATTCTCAGCGGAAAATATGAGGAAGGCGAAGAGCTCAGAGAAGTAGCCATCGGTGAGGAATTGGGCGTGTCCCGTACTCCCGTAAGAGAGGCTTTCCGTCAGCTTGAGCTGGAGGGACTTATAAGGATCGTTCCCAATAAGGGAGCTTACGTGACCGGTATCTCCGAAAAGGACGTAAAGGATATTTATATGATCCGTTCAAGACTCGAGGGCCTTGCCGCAAGATGGGCTACAGAGCACATCACACCGGCTCAGCTCGAGGAGATGGAAGAGAATGTATATCTCGCAAAGTTCCATTCCGAGAAGGGACACTACGAGCAGCTCGCGGAGCTTGATAACCGTTTTCATGAAATAATGTACGAAGCCAGCGGAAGCAAGATGCTTGAGCACCAGCTTAAGGACTTCCACCAGTACGTTATAAGAGTCCGTAAGAAGACTCTTTCAAGCGCAAGAGGACCTAAGTCCAATCTTGAGCATGAAGGAATCATGATAGCCATCAGAGAAGGAGACGGCGACCTTGCGGAAAAGCTTGCGCATGAGCATATCATCAATGCATATGAAAACCTCATTAAGAGCGGTTTTACAAAATAAATAACTACCTGCGAAAGGATACCAAAAATGAGCAAGATTCAGATGACCACACCCCTCGTTGAGATGGACGGAGACGAGATGACAAGAATCCTCTGGAAGATGATCAAGGATGAACTTCTTACCCCTTATATCGATCTTAAGACAGAGTATTACGATCTTGGCCTTGAGCACAGAAACGAGACAAACGATCAGGTAACGGTAGATTCGGCAAATGCTACATTAAAGTATGGCGTAGCCGTTAAATGTGCCACCATTACCCCCAATGCGGCTCGTATGACAGAGTACAATCTTAAGGAGATGTGGAAGAGCCCCAACGGCACTATCAGAAGTATCCTTGACGGAACCGTATTCCGTGCGCCCATCCTTGTAAAGGGCATCGTTCCTTACGTAAGCAACTGGACAAAGCCTATTACCCTGGCGCGTCACGCATATGGTGATGTATATAAAAATGTTGAGATGAAGATTCCCGGAGAAGGTAAAGCTGAGATCGTCTTTACCGCAGCCGACGGAACCGTTACAAGAGAGACTATCCATGACTTCAAGGGACCCGGAATCATCCAGGGTATCCACAATACCGACAAATCCATCGAGAGCTTTGCAAGATGCTGCTTTAATTACGCTATCGATACCAAGCAGGATCTTTGGTTCGCTACGAAGGATACTATCTCCAAGAAGTATGACCATAATTTCAAAGATATCTTTGCTGATATCTATGAGAAGGATTATAAGGCTAAGTTTGAAGAGCTTGGAATCGAGTATTTCTATACTCTTATCGACGATGCCGTTGCCAGAGTTATCAGAAGCGAAGGCGGATTTATCTGGGCCTGTAAGAACTACGACGGCGACGTTATGAGCGATATGGTGGCTACAGCTTACGGAGATCTTTCAATGATGACTTCCGTACTTGTTTCCCCCAAGGGCGTATACGAGTACGAGGCTGCTCACGGAACTGTTCAGCGTCACTACTACAAGTATCTTAAGGGCGAGGAGACTTCCACCAACTCCATCGCAACGATCTTTGCTTGGACCGGAGCCCTCAGAAAGAGAGGAGAGCTTGACAATATCCCTGAGCTTGCAGCCTTTGCCGACAAGCTTGAGAAGGCCTGCATCAAGACTATCGAGGACGGCAAGATGACAAAGTCTTTATCACTCATCTCTACCTGCGAGAATCCTACGATCCTCAACTCCCTCGATTTCATCAAGGCCATCCGCGCAACCCTCGATTCATTGCTGTAAGACACGCGTTTCGCCGAGGATATATCTCCGGTCTATATAAACCCCGCCGGCGAGATACATACGCGAAATATGTATCTCAGGTGTGGTATCAAAATGACGACGCCCGACTTATCATGATAATTTCAGCATCGCCTCTCGGCTATGACGTCCTCGAAGCAGCGGTACTAGACTCATACTTCACTAATGCTCGTATTCGTCAAGTGCCGGCCTCGGACACATTGCTGAAATCATTCATGACAAGCCGGGCGCCTGTTTTCGATGAGCTATTAGATACACCCGCTTAGCTTTTAAGGTTCAAGCGAAGCAGTAAGTATTATTCCTGTCTTCGCCTATCAGAAACTCAAGCCGGAAGATGCATACGCATACCTTCTGAGCACCTAGAAGATGCTTTTAGCGGAGGCGAAATCTGTCCCGAAGTTCTAAGCGAATACGTAAAAAAAACGGGCTTCCAATGGAGCCCGTTTTTAGTATGCGCATAGAAATTCGTGGAACATTTCGCCGGAGCGTTATCTTCGCGATGAAGGTAGCGTATGCATCTCGCCGGCGTGGTTTATATAGACAGAAGATATCTCGCCGGCTGGGATTTACTCCGCTAAGGTTTCCCACTCTTCGTAGAGCTTCTCAAGCTTGCCCGAGATTTCTTCGCGCTTCTTTGTAAGTTCTTGAAGGAGCGCCACATTATTTCCGTTGCTTGTATCTGAAAGCTGTGTATCCGTGTCTTCGAGCTCTGTTTCGAGCCGCGCGATTTCTTCCTCACACTTTTTCAGTGCATTCTCCTTCTTTCGCTGCTCCGCAGCCTGTGCTTTTTGTGCCTTCCAGTCCGTCGCGGAAGCGGTTTCTTCTTTTGCGGCGCTCTTAGATTCTTTCCCTGCATCAAGACTTATAGTTCCGACCGAAGCCGCGGCCTTTATAACGTCCTCATGCTTTTCGAGATAATAATCGTAATTGCCGATGAAGTTTACAAATCCTTTTCCTGTAAGCTCTAAGATCCTTGACGCGGTCTTGTTTATAAAGTACCTGTCGTGGGATACGTATAGAACTGTACCCTCATAGCTGTTTATAGCGGTCTCCAAGATTTCCTTTGATCGGATATCAAGATGGTTTGTAGGCTCGTCGAGTATCAGAAAGTTACAGTCACTCAGCATCAGCTTTGCAAGAGAAAGACGGCCTCTTTCTCCGCCGCTTAAATCCCCAACAAGCTTAAATACATCATCTCCGGTAAAGAGGAATGCGGCGAGAGTGTTTCTGATCTCTGTGATCGTAAGATAGGGGTATTCGTCAGCGATCTCTTCGTAGAGATTTTTCTCGGGATGGAGGACGTGGTGCTCCTGGTCATAGTAGCCGATTTCTACTTTTGAGCCTAATATAAAGGAGCCGGAGTCGGCTGTTTCAAGCTCGTTTAATATCTTAAGAAGAGTAGTCTTGCCTGTTCCGTTATCTCCGAGGATCGCAACATGCTCACCGCGCTTTATCTCGAAATTAACATTTTCAAAAAGCTTTAAGGAGCCGTAGCTCTTGGCAAGGCCTTCTACGGTTAATACATCGTTTCCGCTCTGGAGATGAGGCGTTAAAACAAGCTTCATATCCGCATCAACCGTTGCGGGCTTTTCGAGACGGTCTATTTTACCCAGCATCTTTTCACGGCTCTCGGCACGCTTTATGGATTTTTCTCTGTTAAAGCTCTTTAGCTTTTCGATAACAGCTTCCTGATGCTTTATATCTGCCTGTTGATTGAGGTAGGCTTTAAGTTCGGCGATACGGCGCTGCTCTTTTTTGACGGAGTAGTCGGAGTAGTTGCCGGAATAAACCTGTGCATTTCCGTTTTCAAGTTCGATAACCTTTGTCACTATCTTGTCAAGGAAATATCTGTCGTGGGATACGATGAGTACAGCACCTTTGTAGTTTTTAAGATAGGTTTCAAGCCATGTGATGGAAGATAAGTCGAGGTGGTTTGTAGGCTCGTCAAGGATTATGAGATCCGGGCTTTGCAGGAGCATCTTACCTAAAGCAACTCTTGTCTTTTGACCACCCGAGAGGGTAGCGATCTTTTTGGCGTAATCCTCTTCCGAAAATCCGAGACCCGTAAGTACGCCATATACTTCGGACATATAGGTCTCGCCGCCTAAGAGCTTGAAAGAATGGGAGAGAGATTCGTACTTTTCGAGGAGAGCATTTAACTCATCCCCTGTTACGCTGCTCATCTTTTCTTCGAACGCCCTGAGACGCTTTTCCATATTTATAATGTCACTTTTTACCTCTAAAAGCTCGTCGAAGATGGAGTTTTCGGTATTGACATTTGCGTTTTGCGCAAGGTATCCGAAGCTTGAATCCTTTTCGAAAACGGAAAGTCCGCTGTCGGGATTAAGCTCGCCTACAATAGCGCGGAGCAGCGTGGTTTTTCCCGCTCCGTTTATGCCTACGATAGCGGCTTTTTCGCCCCGCTCAATATGGAAACTGACATCGTTTAAAACGATACCGGTTACAAATTCTACTTTGATATTCTGGACTGACAGTAACATATCTATTCCTTTAAATACTTGTGTTATACTTTATTGTAGAATACGAAAATTCCAGTAAATTTTAGCCTTTTTGGCAAAGGATTGTCAACATAGGGTTTTGATATGTCGCTTTTTTTGCTATAATTATAAAGATATTCGGGGGATCAATTTGCTTTTTGCGGATCAGAAAGGGGTTCCGGATATGAAAGTAAATAACAAAAAAGAGATAAGAGAAATCCTGCGCGCCGAAAAAATGAAAAATAAAATAGAGCGCAGATCACGTTTCCGCTGGGTTTGGCTCAATGTTCTGGAACACTTTAGATGGGATACCCTTGATAAAGACCAGCGTATAGGAAGGGTGTTCAGAGATTTCTATGTGCTGCTTTCCGCAGCCTTGTCTATTACGCTGTATTATTATTGCTTTGTTGTCGGACAAAATAACATGATTTTGTCCATGGTTCTTTTTTCTGTTTATCTTATTCCTTTTGCTTTTTGTACTATTCTCTATGGGTTCGGAAGTTCCATAGTCAGCTTTTCCCTTATACTTATCGGCGGTCTTGTGATTGCACCGAGCAATGTTTACCTGCTTTTTCTCCATCTTATCACTCTTTATGCTGTATGGAATCTTCGAGCGAACAAAAGATGCGTTACCGCTAAAAGTGCGATACTGTCCTCCCTTGTAGTAGGACTTATTCTATCCGCCGTATACTATGTTGTGTTTGTTATGGTAAGCCAGGCAGTCTTTATGATATTCGATCCAAGATCTGCGCTTATGCATCTTGCGGCAGTATTTCCCCAGGCGGCGCTTATATGTTTTCTGATGTACTTATACTGGAACAAGATGTCCGAAAAGGCTTTAAAGAGGCTTGGAATTAATGCAAAAGACTTTTCTTTCAGAGAAAACATAAGGGAGTTTAAAAAGAATCAAAGAGCGGCTGGTCTTAGCGAGAAGCTGTTTATGGTGCTTCTGGTTGAAGCGATATTCCTTGGTATTTTTGCAGCAGCTTTCGCAAACAGCCTGCTGCCGGGAATGATGCAAAAGGGTTCCGCCCCTGATGATGTAACGCAGGAAATCATGGAAGAGGGCGAGGATCTTTCCTCGGAAACTTCTTTGAAGAACATGGTGGAAAATATCAATGTTTTTATCGGGGATATTGGATTTGAAGATACTTATTCCGCGGCTAAGATAGACAAATCCGCTGAGAAGTTTACATTCAGTTCCCAGGCTGTTGCCTTTGACTTAAAGCTTATAATGATGCTTTTGTGTATCATCCACCCCATTGTATATCTTGCAAATCTTCTTGGAAGGATAATCTTTACCGAGCCTATAGAAAAGATGACCGGGGTTATGAAGGGGTTTGACGAAAACCCGGAAAGCAGGATACTTGTCGGGAAGAAACTGGCCGGGCTCGGAATACATACCGGAGACGAGATAGAGGAGCTGTACGGTGCGCTGTATGAAACCGTTGGTGAGTTGAACACCTATATCGACAAGATAAAAGAGGAGCAGAAACTGCGGGAGGATCTGCGGGTGGCAAAGGCTGCCAGTGAGGCCAAATCGAGTTTTCTCTCCAATGTATCCCATGAGATCAGGACCCCCATAAACGCTGTTCTTGGAATGGATGAGATGATCCTCAGAGAGAGCAATGAAAAGCACATAAAAAAGTACGCCATGGATATCAAGAATTCCGGAAAGACTTTGCTTGCTCTGATAAACGATCTGCTTGATTTTTCAAAGATAGAAGCGGGCAAGATGGAGATCATTCCCGTGGAGTACGAGCTCAGTTCTGTTATAAACGACCTTATCAATATGGTCTCTTCAAAGGCATCCGAAAAGGGGCTGGAGCTTAAGGTCGATGTTGACAGAAATATCCCGCATGTCCTTTTTGGAGACGAAATAAGAGTCAAACAATGTATCCTGAATATATTGAACAATGCAGTTAAATATACCCAAAAGGGAAGAGTTACTATGAGCTTTACCTACAGAGAGCTTTCTGCAGATGAGATAGCGCTGAGAGTCAGGGTAGAAGATACGGGTATAGGAATAAAGCAAGAGGACTTAAGCAAGCTGTATTCTCCTTTTGAAAGAATAGAGGAGTCAAGAAACCGGACCATAGAGGGAACCGGTCTCGGTATGAGTATAGTAAAGCAGCTTCTTGATATGATGGGAAGCAGACTTGAGGTAAAGAGCGTATACGGCGAGGGCAGTGATTTTTCCTTTGAGATAATCCAAAAGGTTGTCAGCAAAGAGCCTATCGGTGATTTCAATGAGACATATATGAAATCTCTGGAGAGTATGTCAGAGTATAGAAGTAAGTTTATCGCTCCGGACGGAAGGATTCTCGTGGTTGACGATACACCAATGAACCTGACTGTTGTCAAAGGACTTCTTAAAGAGACTTTGCTAAGGATAGATACGGCACAAAGCGGAGCGGAAGCCATTGAAAAGGTGAAGGAAGCAAAATACGATATCATCTTTATGGATCAGCGGATGCCCGAGATGGACGGAACCGAAACTCTGCAGAAAATGAAGCAGATGGGAGAGGAGAACAAAAGTAAGGACAGCCCGGTGATCATACTTACCGCAAATGTGGTATCCGGGGCAAGAGAGAGCTTTATAAAAGCCGGATTTGACGATTATCTGAGTAAACCGATCGATACTAATAAGATGGAAAGTATGATAGCTAAGTATCTTCCTGACGAAAAGCTTCTTTCACCCGATCCGGAGACAGAGGAGGCATCCGGGAAAGAAATCCCGGAAAAAGAAGAGACCGAGCTTGAAAAGTTCTATAAAAACTCGGAAAATCTTGATTATAAGGCGGGTATAGCCGGGTGCATGAATGAGGATATACTTAAAGAGGCACTTCATGACTTTTACGTTGCCCTTAAGGACGGACCGGATACGATAGAAAGCCTTTGGAAAAAAGGCGATTTGGAAAACTACTCTATCAAGGTTCACGCCCTTAAGAGCTCATCAAGGATAATCGGTGCCACGGCCTTATCGGAACAGGCTGCGTTCCTTGAAAAATGCTCGGATGAAAGAGATACCGGGAAGATAGATGAACTGACGCCGAAGCTTTTAGAGCTTTACAGGTCATACGGAGAAGCTTTGTCCAAGATGTTTGACGGGGATGATGACAGCAGTCTTCCTCTTATAGAAAAGGAGGAGCTTCTTGGAGGATATGAGGCCGTCAAAGAAGCGGTAAGCGCCTTTGACTTCGATACGGCGGATGCTGTTATCGGTATGCTTAAGGCTTACAGAATACCCGGGGAAGAAAAAGAAAGATTTGAACTTCTTTGCGATAGAGTAACAGCACTTGACAGAGATAGAATCTTGGAAATACTATAGAGCAAAGAGTTGAAAGGATAGATCATGGATAAAAAAGTTATCATCGCTGCAAGTAACGAAGGATTTATGGTAAATGCCATAATGAACGGGCTTAAAAGTGAAGGCTATGAGACTGTGCTTTGCGAGGCAAAGATCAATAAACTCACACAGGCCGGAACGGATTATAAACTCGCGGTACTGTATCTTGATTCGGACATAGCAAAGGCTACGGATCTGCTGGTCTTTATAAGAGATCATGTGCTTGAAAATGAGATAAATCTTTTCCTTGTGGGAAGCCAGGAGGAGATAGAAGAAACCACCAGAGTACTTACCGGAGAGTTTATTACCGATATACTTGTAAGACCGCTAAACGTCAAGGACCTCGCGGCTAAGCTGGATAAGGCTGTGGAGAAGGGAAATATCGCCGAGGCAAAAAAGAGGATACTGGTAGTCGACGACGACCCTACCATGCTTCGAATGATCAAGACCCTTCTTTCCGAAAAATACAGCGTATTCATGGCAAATTCGGGTATGAATGCCATCACATTTCTTGCCACGAACGAGGTTGATCTCATACTTCTTGACTATGAGATGCCTGTCATATCGGGAGCAAAAGTCCTTGAGATGATAAGAAGCGAGGTTAAGACCGAGAGTATTCCCGTTATGTTCCTTACGGGAAAGAATGATAAAGAAAGTGTTATGAATGTACTTGCCTTAAAGCCGGAAAAGTATCTGCTTAAAACCATGGCTCCGGGAGAGTGGATAAAGAATATTGACGAGTTTTTTGACAGGAAATAAAGCTTTGATAAATGTACAAATTAAAGAAGCGGGGATTTCAAAAAAAGAAATCCCCGCTTTATATATCTTCCTTGACTTTAGGGAGCGATTTACCTAAAATATAGATTGGTAATTTTGTAACAATCTATCGTTTGGAGGTTGTATATTTTGCAGAATAAAGGAATTTCACAGGCGGTTATCGGCCGTTTGCCCAGATATTTACGTTATCTTGGAGATCTTAGAGAAAACGGAGTAGAGCGTGTATCCAGCCAGGAGCTTTCGGCTCTGATGAGGGTTACCGCTTCCCAGATCCGCCAGGATTTTAACAATTTCGGAGGCTTCGGACAGCAGGGATACGGATACAATGTTGACTATCTCTATACCGAGATCAGCAAGATCCTCGGCCTTGACCATGAACACAGCTTCATCATCATCGGCGCCGGAAACCTTGGAAGAGCCCTTGGAAACTATCTTAATTTCGAGAGAAGGGGCTTTATTTTCAAAGGTATCTTCGATATGAATCCGGAGCTCGAAGGAATAGAAGTCAGAGGCGTAAAGATCCGCAGAATAGAAGAGCTTGAGGGCTTTTTAAAGGAAAATCCCGTTGAGATCGCGGTTCTTACTATCCCTAAGACGGGGGCCGTAGGACTTGTTGATATGCTTGTTTCAAACGGGATCAGAGGTATCTGGAACTTTGCGCATGTTGACCTTGATGTACCTAAGGGAGTACAAGTCGAGAACGTACATCTGTCTGACAGTCTTATGAAGCTTTCCTACAACATCAGCCGCTACAACGGTTCCAAGAAAAAGTAATCGGCTTTAAGGGGTACGCTATGGGTAACAGATCGGGGAAAGATAAAGAAAATTCATTTAAAGATTCTCTGGTGGGCAGGGATATTCCCGTTTTAACCCTTGACAATAAATGGTACAAGCTTCTTGACGAGGTCGGAAGGGCGAATGTCAAGCCTCTTGAGGATGAGCTCAACGAGCTTTTAAAGCGCCAGGGCAAGGTTAATTCGGAGACAAAGGAAATAAAAAAGCTTAAAAAGCGCCTTATGGAAGAGATCGTTTCCCTTGTGGACGAATCCTCCGGCGGGAACTCCGATTCCGAGAAAAAGATTCAGGACAACAAGCGCCTTGTGGAGGACTGTAACCGTAAGCTTGATGAGTACGAGGACGAGATCGTAGATCTCCCAAAGCAGATAGCGGATGTCAACAAAAAGCTGATGCTTCTTACTATGGAGCATTGCTACGAGACGATGCAGGACAATACCGACGATATTGAAGAGCTTGACGAGTGGCTTACGGGAGTACGTATCGAGCTTAAAAAGAATCTTATCCGTAAGCAGGAAAAGGAAGCCAAGAACCACCAGATATACTCTTATATGCATGATATTTTCGGACCCGAGGTTGTGGAAGTATTTGACTTAAGGTATAATCCTGAGGAACATCACCCCATCCCCAAGGCTGAGCTTGAGAAAAAGAAAGCCGAAAGCGAAGATAAAAAAGAATAGAACAGAAGTAAGGAATTAACCTTATGGACATAGAAAATATAGGAAATTTAAAAGATAAATCAAATAATCAAAATATAATAAAAAGCGTCCCTTTTAACGAGGAGCAGTTTGCATCTAAGCTTACTGACCTTGCAAGAGGATACGCGGTTATAAATCTTGACGCGGTTGAGAGCAATATGGAGTCTATGCATAAAGCTCTTAATCCCGGTACAAAGATGCTTGGCGTTATCAAGACAAACGCCTACGGACACGGCGCCGTACAGATAGGCAGGGTGCTTGAAGGTCTCTCCTATGTGGAAGGTTACGCGGTTGCTTCTGCTGAGGAGGCATTAGAGCTGCGCGCTGCCGGACTTAAAAAGACGATCCTTGTTTTGGGATATACTTTCCCTTACAGCTTTGAAGAGCTGGTTAAAAACGATATAAGCCCTGCGGTATTTAGAAAAGACAGTCTTGACGGGCTTTGCGAGGCATGCAGAAAAGTAGGAAAGAAGCTTAAGGTACACATAAAGGTCGACACCGGAATGGGAAGGATAGGAATCTTCCCCGATGATGAAGGCCTTGAGTTTGTGAGGGATGTTTTATCAAGAGATGAGCTTGAGCTTACCGGAATCTTTACCCATTTTGCTAAGGCTGACGAGTTTGACAAGACAAATGTTAAGGGACAGATTTCCTGCTTTAAGGCTTTTTGCGAGAGAATCGAAAAGGAGCTTGGCTACAGAGTTCCTATAAGACACTGCTCTAACAGCGCGGGAATCCTGGAGCTTAAGGAAGCCAATATGGATATGGTCAGGGCCGGCATTACTATGTACGGAATGATGCCCTCGGACGAAGTAACCGTTGGCGATATCGACCTTACGGCGGTTATGTCCCTTCACAGCCATATTTCGTTTATAAAGACTCTCCACAAGGGACAGAGCGTAAGCTACGGAGGCCTTTATACGGCGACTAAGGATACGAAGGTTGCCACCGTTCCTTTGGGATACGGCGACGGTTATCCCAGAATGCTTACCGGAAAGGGAAGTGTACTTATAAGAGGCAAAAGATGCCCTATCATCGGACGTATCTGCATGGACCAGTTTATGGTGGATGTATCGGAATTACCCGAAGTTTGCTGCGGAGACAGTGTTGTTCTTTTGGGAAGACAGGGCGATGAATGCATAACCGCCGAAGAGATCGGAAATCTTTCCGGAAGATTTAATTATGAATTTGTTTGTCTTATTACAGACAGACTCCCCAGAGTTTATTTAAAGGATGGCGCTGTGTTTAAGTCAAAAGTTTACAGATTAGATGTCGAATGATATGATTCGACATCAAACGATGTACATATTTTTGATATAAAAACAACAAATGTGATATCATTTAATTATTCTTTTAAATATAATAACCGACGAAAAGAATACATATTTCTTTTTCATCTTCCTATATTGAGGGGTGGGATGTATTTCGGTACTGGGCCGGGGTACATCCCATTTCTTCCTTAAAGCATTTGATAAAATGGCTTTGAGATGAGAAATGCAGATATTCGGCGATCTCCGAGGCTGAATAATCCGAGAATTCCAGCATATTGGCTGCGGCCTTTACTCTGGTGATACGGATATAGTGACCGAGGGATATGCCGGTATTTTTTTTGAAAAGCTTCGAGAGATAGCTTCTGTTTATATTTAATTCATCCGCAACGGATTCCACGTTGATCTCCTCCGTATAGTGACTTCCTACATAGTTCATAGCCTGAGCGGTCTGGAGAGAGTATACGTTTTTCTTGGGGAGAGCTGCCATATGCTTTGTAAAGTCTATAAGCATCTGACCGTGGAGAGAGATGATATCGTCGGCTCCCGACATCTGGTCCATCTTGTAGATATATACGTCGCTTAAGGTATAAGCCACCTCGGGGTCGAGGCCGCTTTTAATGCAGTATCTTGTTACGAGGGCGGTTGAAATGGCAACATGGTACTTGATATTACGGATTGGATCGTCGGAGAGGTGGCCGAATATCCTGTCCTCATATGCGTTTTTTTCTACCGGCGCAAGGGCTATCTGCGTTACGGCTTCGATATTTCCTTCTGCTATAAGGTCGTAGAAACGTATTTCGTTTTTATAATCTATATGGGTCTCGTTGTTTTCGAGTCTTTTTAAGAGCTGGTCGGTAAATTCGCGATTATAAGCCATTTTTATATCCTCTGGTTATTTCAGCATTTTTGTCAGATACAAACAATATAACACTTATTTGCTATTTCGGCAACGAATGTTATATGCTTACAAAACAGATCTATATTAAAATCGTATACGAAATAAGTATATGGCTTGCAAAAGGATACGAGTTTTGCTTAAATTTGTCGGCTTTGCCGATTACTTACGGAGGTTTTTATGGTTAAAAAGTTGGAAGGATATGTTAAGGGAATCGACCTCGGGGGCTGGCTTTCACAGTGCAACCACACAAAGGAAAGATACGATAATTTTATTACCGAGAAGGATTTTGAGACCGTTGCCGCATGGGGTGCGGATCATGTCAGAATCCCGGTTGATTACGACCTTGTTGAGGATGAAAAGGGAAACTATAAAGAGGACGGGTTTAAATACATCGACAAAGCTGTAATCTGGTGCGGAAAGTACGGACTTAATATGGTGCTCGATCTTCACAAAACCTTTGGTTATTCCTTTGATGACGGGGAAGGAGAGAGCGGATTTTTCTTTAATGAAGTGTACCAGGAGCGATTCTACAGGCTTTGGGAAGAGTTTGCAAAGAGATATTCAAAGTATGAAAACAGGCTGGTATTTGAGCTTTTAAACGAGGTTACGGATCAGTCTTATTCGGATACCTGGAACAGAGTTTCAACCGAGTGCATAAGGCGTATAAGAGCTATAGCACCTACGGTAAAGATCCTGCTCGGAGGTTACTGGAACAATTCGGGAGACGCGCTTAAGGATCTTGCGGCTCCTTTTGATGAAAACATCGTTTATAATTTCCACTGCTACGATCCGATGATCTTTACTCATCAGGGTGCACACTGGGTTAAGGGACTTCCTTTAGACCTTAGGGTTGGTATTAATATGACCCTCGGCGAGATGAAGGATACGATTGAAAAGAAGGCTCCCGCTATACTTGAGATGATGCACATTCCCTCATCACCCGATAAAAAAGTTGATGCCGAGTACTTTATAAAGAGATTTGAAGAGCCCGTAAGGATCGCAAACGAGAGGGGCACAGCTCTTTACTGCGGCGAGTACGGAGTTATCGATGTGGCAAAGCCATGCGACGTACTTGAGTGGTACAAGGCTATAAACGCCGCATTTGAGCATTACGGCATAGGACGCGCCACATGGTCCTATAAGGAGATGAATTTCGGACTTACAAGAAGCGAAATAGACGGAGTAAGAGAAGAAATCCTTAAGTACATTTAGTTTACGACTTCTATATATTCTTTTTGTACAAATAAGCGCTTTGTGATATAATTAGTTAAGCTTTTTGGTTTTATGTTTGCTGCTCTATATTTTACTATCGGAGGTGAACTGCATGAGATTTAAAAAGTTTCTTATATCACTTGGCGCTGTTTGCGCTTTTGGACTCCTTATAGGCTGCGCTTCGGATGAAGATACCATCGATACCGTTAATCTTAAGGCAGGCTTTTCTACAGGTGAGTCCGATCCCAGAGTTATTGCCACTAAGCTCTTCAAGGAAGAGGTTGAAAAAAATACAGACGGAAGAATAACCATTGACATTTATACGGACAGCGAGCTTGGCGCTGATTCCGACCTTATTAAAGGCATTGTAAACGGAACGGTTGATATTACGGCTTCCAGCGCGGGAAATTTCTCGAGCTACGATCCAAATGTTGGAATATCCGCTTTCCCTTTTCTTTTCAGCAATTTTGAGGATGCATGGTTTTTTGTTGACGGAGAGATCGAAGAGAAGGCTGAAAGCGAGCTCCCCGAGAACAATATCCGCGTTATCGGACATTACGACAACGGATTCAGATGTATTACAACATCCGAGAATTTCGGACCCATTAATTCCGTTTCGGATATGGACGGGCTTATTATCCGTACTCCCGAGAACCAGATCGTTATGCAGACGATGCTGATGCTCGGCGCCGAGCCCAAAGTGCTTCCTTTTAACGAGCTTTACGACGCTTTAAAGAACGGTACTTTTGAAGCCCAGGAAAACCCCATCCCCGTTATCTACAACAGTAAGCTCTATGAGGTTCAAAAGAACCTTGCGATAACAAACCACAGCTATGATGTGCTCCTTTTTGTTATAAGAGAAGACATCTGGAGTAAGCTTTCAGAGAGCGACCGGGAGATAATCTATCAGGCCGCCGAGAAGGCGCAGACAAAAAATCGCGAGCTTATAAAGAGCCAGACGGAAGAGTATGTTGATAAGCTTACTGAGCTTGGTATGAACATCACTACTCCGAACCTATATGAATTTAAAAAAGCTACTTCGGGAGCTACAGAAATTTTCAAAGACACGTATGATGCAGATCTTTTAAGTCTTATTCGTTAAGGATAAAAAAATATGATGCTTCGAGTGTTTTTCATTCTTTTCGCCCTGATCGCCGTTACCTGTTTTGTTTTCGGGGTTCGAAACAAAAGAAGAAATATCGGATACGCGCTGATGTCCGCCGCCCTGGCAGTCGCAAATGTTGTTACATTCTTTCTTCTTGACAGCCACGGAATAGCCGCCGCTAGGCGTTATCTCACATTATACTATATCTGTCATATAGTATTCTATTTGAGTGCGGTTTTAATGATACTTATTATGAGCAAGAGTAAAAGGCTCTGGCTCTTTATCATTCCCGTAGGTCTTATAAACATTTATCAGATACTGATCCTTGCCTGCAATTACTTCATAGTGGGCGCAAATCTTATTCTCTTCGAAAAAAAGATAGCTTTCGGAAAGCTCTGGTGGGTAGCCGATGCATCCTCCAAAAACTCTGAATTTTGGGGATTCGGCGCCTTCAGAGGCTTTTATTCCGTAAGCACGATTCTTATTATAGTCCTTTGCATCATTGGCGCGCTTAGGACGGCATCAACTTTCAGAAACAGATACCTTGCCATCATTATAGTTGAAAGCCTTTATGCGATTCTTGAACATATTATCCGCGTTAATTACTGGCCCACATGGATCCTTTGCCTTGCAATGACGCCGATCTGTATTTTCTATCTCTATATTACAACTTATTATCCCGTAAAGAGACTGAAGGATTCATCGCTTATGCGCTTTGCGGATGAGATGAATGATGCCTTTATCCTATATGATGAATATAACCATCTGTTATATATGAATGAGGTTATACGTAAGGCTGTAAATAAAGAGATGATGGAGATATTCGGAAAGAAGGAGACTCTTGACGGATGGATTCAAAACACTATGAACATCGAGGGAATGGAGGTTATCGTTCTCGGAGATGAACATGGAGAGACATATTACAGAGCCCGCAAGATGGAGCTTTGGGACAACAGGCATTTCCTTGGAACAATCTATATTCTCCACGATACTACAGATACTCTTATGAAAATCGGAGCAATCAAGGAGGCAAGCGAGGAGATTGAGCGCGCGGCCAAGATGAAGTCCGACTTTTTGGCGAATATGAGCCACGAAATCCGTACGCCCATGAACGCTGTTATCGGAATGGCGGAGCTGGCTCTTAGAGAAGAGCTCCCCGCGAATGTTGTGGATTACATCGGCCAGATTCAGACATCCGGTAAAAACCTTCTTAATATCATCAACGATATCCTTGATTTTTCAAAGATCGAGGCCGGTAAAATGGAGATCCTTCCTGACAGATATGAGCCCCTTTCCGAGATCAATGATATTGCGAATATCCTTCAAAACCGTATAGGAGACAAAAAGATCGAGCTCTTTGTTACGAGCGATTACGATATACCCTACGCCCTTTTGGGAGATGCGATGCGCATCAGACAGATCATCATCAATCTTGCAAACAACGCGATCAAGTTTACGCCTAAGGGAGTTGTTCATATAAACATCACCTGCGACAGGATCGATGATAAAAATGTGATGATGAATTATCACGTCCGCGATACCGGTACAGGAATCAAACAGGAGGATATTTCTAAGCTTTTCAGAAGCTTTGAACAGGTTGATTCAAAGAGAAACCGTCTTGTTGAAGGAACGGGTCTCGGCCTTGCGATATCAAAAAAGCTTTGCGAAGCTATGGGCGGAACTATCGGGGTTACAAGCGAGTACGGAGTGGGATCGGACTTTTATTTCTCGATTCCTCAAAAGGTGTTGGACGATAGAAGGCAGCTTGAAGTAAGCGATGCAGAAAACATCCATGCTTTTGTACTAAATGAAAATCCCAAGATGATCGAGATGTTTATCTCAGACTCGGAAAAGCTTGGCGTAAAGGCTGAAGAAGTAAGGAATTTAGACGAGTACAAGCCTACGGGAAAGAAGGATTTTATCTTCTTTATCTACGAGATCTACGGAACCGAAATGAGGGAGTTTCTTAAAGAGAATCCGCATGTTACGGGAATTATCCTTGTTGCCTTTGACTCCGACTTTAAATCGGATCTGCCGAATCTAAGCGTTATGAGACGCCCCGAGACGACTCTTAACCTTTCGATGATGTACAACGGTTACAAGTCCACAAGGAGGATCGGAGACCCTTCAAAGGCATACGCCGTCGACTTTACCGCTCCCGGAGCAAAGATCCTGATCGTTGATGACAATGAGATAAATATTACGATTGCCGAAGGTCTGATGCAGCCGATGAAGGTTACCTGCCTGCGCGCTACGAGCGGAAAGGAAGCCATCGAGATAATCAGAACACAGCATGTAGATGTTGTCCTTATGGACCATATGATGCCGGAGATGGACGGAATCGAGGCAACGCATATTATCCGCGAGACCATCCCTCAGTCCTTTGGCCTTCCGATATTAGCTCTTACCGCAAATGTTATGGAAGGGGTTAAGGATATGTTTATCCAGGAGGGAATGAACGACTTTATCCCGAAGCCCATTGATATAAGAGAGCTTGCAAGTAAGCTTAAATTCTGGATACCGAAGGACCTTATTAAAGAGATGAGCGAGGAAGAGGAGGAGAGCCTTCTTGCTGCGGAAGAAGAAAAAGACGAAGAGCTTTCCGCGCTTTCATTTCTTGATACGGATAAAGCCATATCGGGACTTGGCTCTGCAGCTCTGTTTAAAAAGATTGCCTTTGAGTATTACAAGGCGGGAGAGGATAAGCTTAAAGACCTTTTGGAAAGCTTTAAGGCTAGGGACTGGAGCAGTTATATAATAAGGATCCATGCCTTAAAGAGCAGTTCAAGACAGATAGGAGCAATGGAACTTGGAGATATATCCGAGAAGCTCGAGGCAGCCGGAAAAGATGAAAAGTTTGATTTTATCTTAGAGAATAACGAAAAGGCTGTGGCGCTTTACAGAGACGTTCTTGAAAAGCTTTCTGCCGTTTATCCGAAGGAAGAGGTTTCGGACGAGAATCTTCCTGAGATTTCGGAGGAAGAGCTTAAAAAGTGTCTTGAAAGCCTGCGGGATGCATGCGATAATCTCGATATGGATGAGATGGAAAAATCGAGGGATTATCTGAAAGGGTTTAAGCTGCCCGAAGCGCTCGGCGCAAAGTTCGATGAGCTCTCCAAAGCGGTCGATAACATCGATTCCGACGCATGTATGGAGATTATTTCCGAATTTTTATAGAATTTACAATTTTCTTGTAAAAACCCCTTGCGCAAGGGGTTTTTCTATGCTAAAATTTCGAATGTTGTGATAATACACGTGAAATCTATTCGTACGAAGGTGCGGGAAACCGTAAGGTACGGAGTGCAAAGTCTTTTAACGCAGGGCCTTGCAGAGGAGTCACGGAAGCACGGACCTTTCGGGAAACGATGGTCCTTTTAACCTAAGGAGGTAAAAATGAGCGTTATTTCAATGAAACAGTTACTTGAAGCAGGTGTTCATTTCGGACATCAGACCAGAAGATGGAACCCTAAGATGGCTCCCTACATCTTCACTGAGAGAAACGGAATCCACATCATCGACCTTCAGAAGTCCGTTGTTAAAGTTGACGAGGCTTACAAGGCAGTTGGCGAGATCGCTGCACAGGGCGGAACAATCCTTTTCGTAGGTACCAAGAAGCAGGCTCAGGACGCAGTTAAGACTGAGGCAGAGCGTTGCGGTATGTACTATGTAAACGAGAGATGGCTCGGCGGTATGCTTACCAACTTCAGAACCATCCAGTCAAGAATCGCAAGACTTCACGAGATCGAGAAGATGTCTGAGGACGGAACTTTTGATGTACTTCCCAAGAAGGAAGTTGCAGGTCTTCAGAAAGAGTGGGACAAGCTTGAGAAGAACATCGGCGGAATCAAGAATATGAGCAGAATTCCTGACGCTATCTTCGTTGTAGACCCTAAGAAGGAGCACATCTGTGTTCAGGAAGCAAGAGCCCTCGGAATCACCCTTATCGGAATCGGTGATACCAACTGCGATCCCGACGAGCTTGATTACATCATCCCCGGAAACGACGATGCTATCCGTGCCGTAAAGCTTATCGTAGCTAAGATGGCAGATGCAGTTATCGAAGCTAACCAGGGTGACGAAGCTTTCGTTGCAGCTGATGCAAATGCAGACGCTGAGGCTGAAGCTACCGACATCGAGGAAGTTGCTACTGAGGAATAATCCTTCAGTTTAATAATGATTCAAATATGGGGAGCGAATAACTCCCCATTTTTTAAGAAGATAAGGAGATAAATAAAATGGCAGATATTACCGCAGCTATGGTAAAAGAACTGCGCGAAGCTACCGGCGCAGGTATGATGGAGTGCAAGAAGGCACTTACCAAGACTAACGGAAATTTTGATGAGGCAGTAGAAGAGCTCAGAAAGAGCGGAGCTGCTAAAGTAGAGAAGAAAGCAAGCAGAATCGCAGCAGAAGGTATCACAAGAGTAGCTTCTTGCGGTAATACTGCAGTAGTTGCTGAAGTTAACTCCGAGACCGACTTCGTTGCTAAGAACGAAGTATTCCAGGCGTTTGTACAGGAAATCGCTGACAAGGCACTTGCTTCAGGATTAAACGGTGGCGCTAACGGCGAGGACGTACAGGCACTCCTTGACGGCGGACTTCAGGAAGTTGTTAATGAGAAGACATTACAGATCGGTGAGAAGCTTTCTTTCAGAAGATTCCAGAAGGTTTCCGGTGATGTTGTAGCAAGTTATGTTCACGGCGGCGGAAAGATCGGTGTTCTTGTTGCAGCTAACGGAACCAATTCCGATGCTACCAAGGAAGCTCTTACCAACATTGCAATGCAGATTGCTGCTATGAACCCTACCTACATCAGCAGAAACGATATCTCTGAGGCAGAGCTTGCAAAGATCAAGGAAATCACAATCGACAGTGCTCTCAACGATCCTGCATCTCTTCCTAAGCCCATCCTTCAGAAGCTTATCGAGAAGGCTCTTAACGAGAAGGCTTGGAGCGATGATGATGTTAAGGCTTACGAAGCTGAGAAGAACAACAAGTTCCTCTTCAACTTCCTTTCAAAGGAAGCTGCAGCTAAGCTTGCTGAGTACGCTATGGCTGAGAAGGATGCTTATGTTCAGGACAAGATCTTTGCAGGACTTGTTGATGGACGTATCTCCAAGCAGCTTAAGGAGATCTGTCTCCTTGACCAGACCTATGTTAAGGCTGAGGACGGAAAGCAGAGCGTTGAAGCTTACCTTAAGAGCGTAGCAGCTGACCTCAAGATCGCTAAGTTCGTTCGTTTCGAGACCGGTGAAGGCCTTGAGAAGAAGAACGAAGACTTCGCTGCAGAAGTTGCTGCACAGCTTGGCTAATTCTTCTTAGTTGCATTACCTGATTAAGAGAATAATTTCTATAAATCAATCAGCCCGACCTGATATTTCAGGCCGGGCTTTGTAATTATATTGCACTTTGAACGCATTTATGCTATCATATATTTAAACTTAAAAGGAGGGGAGTATGTTTGAAGTAGATTTTTATCGTACTTCTGATGGTAAATCAGATATTGAAGATTTTCTTGATGAGCTTTGTGATAAAGCTAAAACTAGTAAAGATGCCCGTATACAGTATAAGCAAGTTGCTCAATATATTCAGTTTTTAGAGGATTTTGGTGTTAGGCTTGGAGAAAACGTTACTAAACATTTAGATGAAGATATTTGGGAATTAAGGCCCGGAAATAATAGAGTTCTTTTCTTTTATTTTGAAAACAACACATATGTTTTGCTTCATCATTTTAGAAAGAAAACACAAAAAACACCTAGAAGAGAAATTGAAAGAGCTAAGGCAGAAAGAGATGATTGGAAGGCTAGAAAGGGGCGCAAAGTATGAGCGATTGGAAAGAATATAAAGAGCGTATTAGAAGAGAAAGTCCGGAAATCGCCAAAGATTTTGCAGAAATTGAAGAGATTTCTTCGATAGTTGGCGCAATGATAGAGCAGAGGCATAATCTTGAACTGTCTCAAAGAGAACTTGCTGAGCTTTGTGGAATACCGCACTCATCGGTTGCACGTATTGAATCGGGTAAGACTGTGCCTAATCTTTCAACTTTATTAAAGATTTTTAATCAGTTAGGACTCAGCTTTTCGATTGAGCCGACTATGAAGATGCAGGGTCCTTTAAAACGATAAACTATACTTTCGGGAATATTCGATGTCCAATATAGAACCTTTCAGAAGAAACTACAAACGTTATAGGAATAATAATAGGAAGCCCGACTTTGTCAGTATATTAATCGTCTTCGCTATAGCAATCCTGTTTTACATTTATGAGGTCGAATGCCTTACACATATGTGATATAATATTTTACAGATTTGTGGTGGCGATTTAAGAGATTGTCTCAAGAGGGCAGTCAAAAAGGGCATTACTACCGACAGTAAAACTGCCCAAAGGCATGCTAAGGCAATCTGTATCGCTTTGGCATATATAGGAGAATAAAAATGTATATTAACCGTTTTACTGAGATTTGTGCAAAGTTGATTGAAAAACAGGTTTTAAAGCCGAATCTTAGTTGGAGAGAACGAAGAAACTTCTCTATCAAGATTGGAGATACCTTTGGCAGTACAGATGTAACTGCAATTACTATTACCGATATGGCTAACGCTTTTTGCTGTTCAATTGATACAAGGGATATCTTTAACGGATATAAGAATAAGCAGATTACTAAGGCTGAAGCATTTGCTGCAGTAGTGGATCAGGGTAAAGAAGCTTTTAATTATATTAGGACTTCCGTTGCAGCCAGAGAGCGTAATATAGAGGCCGCTATGCAAGATTTAATCGAAAAAGGTAAGGAAGCTATAATCGACACGATGTCGGATGATGAATTAAACAGATATGCCGAAGAGCACAACCTTGTGCCGTATTAATCAAATACGACCCTCCATATTTGGAGGGTCATTCTACAAGGATGGTAAATATTATGTCAAAATATGCAGATGGTTTAAAACTTGGAAATATTGAAGGGACTTTTATGAGAGATTTCTTCGCTCTTTGTAGACAGGGTAAGCAAGCAGTTCTTGATTTCCTCAATGATCCCGAAGGTGGAATTGCAATAAATCAGTATGATATTCTTTCTGAGTTAATCGATTTTAAGGTTGAAGTGGGTGAAGGGAAAATTACTGATGTTGATATCGAGACTTTTTGTCATGGACTCCCTTTGGATGTTGCATTCAGTGACGAGATTGCTGATTTGAAGCAGGGGCGCATTAATAGAGACCTTGCAAAGCAGGATGCTGAAGCTGCAGCTCGTGAAAAGGCTGTTATGAAAGAAGATCAAAAACAAATCGAGTATTTGAATGTTTGTATGGATAAAACCTTGTACGAAGAATTTGAGTCATTCTGTAAAGATATGGGTATAAGCAAAGTAGATGCCACTGAAAATGCTATACGGCAGTATATGGACAAAATGAGAAAAGAATAACGCAAGTGACAAATACGACCCTCCAAATTTGGAGGATCATCCAATATTTTAATAAGAAAAGAAGTCTGGAAGGTATGTTACCTTCAGACTTCTTCTTTTTTTGCCAATCCACCGCGACAGTGCTCATTTTGCGTTTATTATTTTTCTTATATATGAAATGAGCTTACCGGAACGCCTGATTTGGTGGATTTTTATATTTCTGTGTTAAATATTGGGAAAGTATGGTGGAGACGTAAAATATTTTTATAAAAATTGAATTAATTTACGTATAAATCGCCGGGCCGGTAAGATAATATTAGGATGAGTATTATACAGATGACAAGTTTGGCCGGAGGTATATATGAAAGAAACAAAGGGCTTTAAATTAAATGAAAGCGGATATTTTAAATGCGGTAACGTTGATATTATGGCATTTAACGATTATTATCCTGCAGGACACCAGTCGGGCGTAACTCTTATTATGGGAGATAGGAGACTTGTATCCAATGGTGATGTCAGGTTTGAGCAGACACCGGGGCAGTGGCAGCCCCTTCCTAAGCAACTGGATCGTAAAGTTTTAAAGAAGGAAAATTCTATAGTTACAAGACTTAAATATCCGGACGAAAACGCTCATCTTAAGGGATTCAATCCGATGATCTATCCTGATTTTTGCTTTGAGTATGATGTTACGGTTATCGGAACTGAGGATGGAGCAAATATCAAGATCAGTATGGATAGAGATATACCGGCGGAGTATGAGGGCAGACTTTTCTTTAATCTTGAGCTTTTCCCAGGAGCGATGTTTGGAAAAAGCTATATTTGCGGCGATAAAACAGGTATTTTTCCCAGACAGCCTTTAGGGCCAGGTCTTAAGCAAGAGAGCAATCTTGGCAAGAGCCTTAAGATGAAACCAAAGAGCCGCGAAGGATTAGATTCTTCTGCTGATATGGTCGAAACTTGTACAAAAGAAGCCGCAGAATCAGCGAGCGGAGAAAAAAGAGAGATGCGTGCTGATGCTGATATTTTGACCGGACGAAAGAGGATGTTCGAAATGGCAAAGGCCTTCGGACATGAAAATGCTTCTGAGAACGCGCCTGAGAAATACGAAGTCGTAGAAAAAAACGAGGCCTTTTACTCTACGGCATGCGATTACAACCCGATCGTTGCGGATGACCTGATTGCGTCTCCTTACGCTACCGGAAAGAAAATCACGATTGCTCCCGAATCGGAAGAGATGTGCTTTAGCGTAGAATCTTTTGGGGAGAATCTATCTTTATACGACGGACGCTTCAACCATAATAATGGCTGGTTTGTAATCAGTATTCCTCTAAAGAAAATTACTGACAGCCTGGTTGGAGAGGTCTTAATATCCCCGAAAGTTAATATGAAAAGTATCAGAAAGCCCTCAGTTCAGGTATCTCAGGTTGGCTACCATCCTCTTGAGAGTAAAAAGGCGATAATTGAGCTTGATGCAAGAGATGGACAGATTAAGGAAATCTTGCTGGAAAAGCTTGATGAAAACGGGGCAGTTATAGTCAAGAAGGAACAAGCCGATAAATGGGGCAAATTCCTCAGATACAATTATTTAAAGTTTGATTTTTCTGAGATCAGGGAGGAAGGAATTTACCGCATCTCCTACGGAGAGCAAAAATCCAATGTTTTTAGGATTTCACGTGACGTATACGAAAGAGGAGTCTGGCAGCCTGTGCTTGAGTATTTTCTCCCGGTTCAGATGTGCCATATGAGAGTGAATGAAAAGTACCGCGTATGGCATGGGCTTTGCCATATGGACGATGCGCGAATGGCTCCGGAGTATTATAACCATTTTGACGGTGCTTTCCAGAAAGCCGGTACCCTTACAAAGTACAAATCCGGTGAGCATATTTGCGGACTTAACCATGGCGGCTGGCATGATGCCGGGGATTTCGACCTTAGAATCGAGTCACAGACAGCAGAAGTCTATAATCTCTCTATGGCTTTTGAGGAGTTTGGTGTCTATCTTGACGAGACGACGATTGACCAGAAAAAGCATGTTACCGAAATTCACGAGCCTGATGGAAGAAATGATATTTTAGAGCAGATTGAGCATGGAGTTCTTTCCATAATCGGAGGCTACAAGGCTCTCGGAAGACTCTATAAACAGATTATCTGTTCCGATTTAAGACAGTATGTCTTGCTTGGAGATGCTGCAAATATGACAGCCGGAAGCCCGGATAATCCTACGGAAAGGCTTGTATTTACAGAAGACAATCCGGTTAAAGAGCTTACAGCGGCGGCACATTTGGCTGCGGCTTCCAGGGCACTTAAAGGATTTAATGATGAGCTAGCGGCAGACTGTTTAGAGGTTTCTGAAGAGTTGTACGATATTACAGGTAATTACGGCGGTGAGATGGTAAGCTTAAACTATGATGTCGGAGACGATAAGCAGAGTAGAACGCTCAGCGCCCGGATACATGCAGCATCAGAGCTTCTTATATCCACCGGTGATGAGAAGTACAAAGATTTTCTTCACAACAGCATGGGTTTTATCCGCAAGAACATAAGAGGACTCGGATGGATAATCTGCAGAAGCATCGATATGCTTGATGCTATGGATTACGACACCATAAAATCCGCTATGCCGGACCTTAAGGCCGAGATGGACAAGATGAAGGCGGAGACTCCCTACGGTATTCCCTACAGACCT
This sequence comes from Lachnospiraceae bacterium, assembly GCA_017469945.1. Classification (GTDB taxonomy): domain Bacteria; phylum Bacillota; class Clostridia; order Lachnospirales; family Lachnospiraceae; genus AC2028. The sequence goes on from JAFUFI010000002.1 coordinate 162,648, forward strand.
AATATTTGGGGCGCCGGATGGGCAATCCAGGGAATGGGAAGCCAGTATTATTTTCTGCATAAGACATTTCCGGATATTTTTGGACCGGAGCTTTTGTTTGATGCGCTGCAGTTTATTCTTGGCTGCCACCCGGGAGAAAATACCGAGTCCTTTGCATCCGGTGTCGGTGTAAAAAGTGCAACTGTCGCCTACGGTGCAAACCGCGCGGACTGGTCCTATATTCCCGGCGGAGTTATAAGCGGAACAGCGCTGATACAGCCTGATCTGCCCGAACTCTTGGATTTCCCGTTCCTTTGGCAGCAGAAAGAGTACGTAATCGGCGGCGGATCCACAAACTATCTGATGCTTGCCCTCGCGGTAAAGCATGTGCTTGAGGAGATGTAATCTGTTCGCATGCCCCTACCAGGCGTAGCCGGCATGCGGAAAGTTGAAAAACCAAAATCCGCATGCTCTTGCAAGGCTTGGCCAGCATGCGGAATGCTAAGAAACCAAAATCTGCATGCCCCTACTGGACGGAGCGAGCATGCGGGGGAGAGGAAAGCACGGTTCCGCATACCCCTACTGGACGGAGCGAGCATGCGGGGGAGAAGAAAGTGCGGTTCCGCATACCCCTAACAGGCGCAGCCGGCATGCGGAGTGCTAAGAAACCAAAATCCGCATGCTCCTGCTGGGCTTGGTCAGCATGCGGAACGGAGAGAACAGCAAGTCCGCATGCTCCTGCTAAGCTTGGCTGGCATGCGGGGGAGCGGAAAGCGCGGTTCCGCATGCTCCTGCTGGGCTTGGTCAGCATGCGGAAAGTGGAAGAATCAAAATCCGCATGCTCCTGCTAGGCTCGGTCGGCGTGCGGGGGAGAAGAAAGTGCGGTTCCGCATGCCCTTGCAGGACGGAACGAGCATGCGGGAACGACAAAAGCTGCCCGGCGGGTGCCTAGGCAGCTTTTATCATATATTTTTTCACTATATTGGAGGGTGGGACTTATATATACTTGAATCTGCAATAGTTGCTGCGCCCCGAGACGCTTTCAGTGCCCTAAAACATCTGCTGCGCCTTGAGACGCTTTCAGTGCCCTTAAAACACTTGCAGCGCCCTAAAACACTTGTGGCGTCCTTAAAACACCTGCGCAGCTATATAGATTCAATTACATGCAGGTATATCCGCCGTCTACGGGCACGATTGCGCCGGTAACGTAGGATGAAGCGGGAGAGGAAAGGAAGATTGCGGCTGTATCGAGCTCGCCTTCGTTTCCATAGCGCTCGAGAGGAATCATTGTTCTTGCGTTCTGCTGGAAGAACTCGGAATCAAGAGTTTCCTTGGTAAGAGGAGTGTAGAAGTATCCGGGGCAGATAGCGTTTACGGTAATGCCCTTAGCGCCCCATTCTGCAGCAAGTGCTCTTGTGAGGTTTACAACACCGCCCTTTGCAGCGTGGTAAGGAGCTGAGCCGGCAATCTTGTTTCCGACCATTCCGTACATGGAAGCGATGTTGATGATACGTCCGAAGCCTGCAGGGATCATAGCTTTTTTAGCGATAGCTCTTGCCATCTTGAAGGTTCCGAAGAGGTCGATGTTCATTTCGTTTGCAAACATCTCATCGGGAACGTCCTCAGCAGGAGTAACTCCGCCGGTACCTGCGTTATTGATAAGAATATCGATACGTCCGAATTTCTCAAGAATAGTATCAACAGCGGAGTTTACCTTATCTGTATCTGTAATATCACAAGCTACTCCGATAGCTTTTACACCGTAAGTCTTTTCAATATCAGCGGCAACCTCGTCGATAAGATTCTGACGACGGGCGAGAGCAACGATGTTTGCTCCCTGGCTTGCAAGAGCCTTAGCCATCTGTACACCGAGACCGGTGGAACATCCTGTAACAACGGCAACTCTGCCGGTAAGATCGAAATAATTGTTCATAAAATAAGCCTCCTTAAATGTTCTGATGTTAATTTAATTGTGTAAAACCTTTTTGATAGCATCACTATAACAGCAAAAAATATATTTGACAAGTGTAAACGCTTACATTTCTGAAAATTTATATATTTTTTACAAAGTTTACACGGAATTTATGGATGATTACACTATTCCTTTCATGTAACCGCGGAAATCAAACGGATTATAGGAAGCGACGAAAAATCAAACAAATTCCCCCAAAAATCATAGGAAAATCGTATTATTTTAAGTATAACTCGGTATTATCAATTCCCTTTAAAAATAAAATATGTTATAATTAACTAAGTTTTTTGAAAGGAGTTCATATATGGCTGAAACTAACAATTCCGACCTTAAAAAAAGTAATGAAGTTCTTGCAAAATTATCAATCAACAAAATCTCAAATAAGGTTGCTATCATAGAGCAAACTGTACTTGTTTCAATTATAGCGGTTGCTTACCTTATTGAGTTTATCAAGGGAAACCGTTCGCTGCCCTATGTTTTGGCTACAATTGCTCTTTGCTTTGTCCCGGTGATAATAGCCTTCCTTTTATACAAAAAGAATCCGGATTCCCGTGACGGAATCATGCGAACCATCGGAGGAGGCTTCACGATCCTTTACGGATTTGTTTTATTTACCGCCTCGAATGATCATGTATTTGTTTACCTGATGCCGATGCTGATCATACTTCTTATCTTTAATAAGATGAGATTTATCGTCATCGTCGGAGTCGGAGCGACTGTATTTAATATTGTTTCAGTACTGATACAGATTTTCGCATATCACAGAACCGAACCATCGGATATCACAACCTACGAGATTCAGGTACTTGTCGTACTTGTCTGTGCAATTTTCTTTATTATGCTCAGCAAGAATACCAACAAGATTTCCGAAATCCGTGCTGCGAGACTATCGCTTGAAACCGACAAGGCAAATGAACTCGTTGAAAGAATCCTCGGCGTATCCAAGAAGCTTACCGACAATATCGCTGTTGTTGATGAGAAGATGGCCCGCTTAAATGAATCAATGGTTCAGACTCTTGATTCTATGAGCGAGGTTAACAGCGGTACAAATGAATCTGCCGAGGCTATCCAGCGTCAGCTTGTTAAGACCGAGGAGATTCAGGAATATATCAGCTCCGTACAGGGTGCGACCGTTGTTATCGGCGACAGTATGGAAAGTACTATGAACGCGATCGAAACCGGAGACGAGCAGGTTGTGGCTTTGAATAAGCTTACTTCCGAGTCCGAAAAGGCCGGCGAAGAGGTTGCCGCATCTCTTGCATCCTTCAGTGAGATTGCGGGTCAGATGAACTCCATCACAGACCTTATCAATAATGTCGCTTCCCAGACAAGTCTTCTTGCGCTTAACGCTTCGATCGAAGCCGCAAGAGCAGGAGAAGCCGGAAGAGGATTTGCCGTTGTTGCTTCTGAGATTTCAAATCTCGCCGGCCAGACGACAAAGGCTACCGGAGATATTACAGAGCTTATAGAAAAGATCAACAGTCAGCTTGACGGCATGATCGCCAGCATCGACGGACTTTTAGAGGGCAATAAACAGCAGACCGTTGCCGCTGAAAAGACGGCTGGAAGCTTTGAGAACATTGCCCAGAATATCGACAAGATAAGACATGAATCCGATGAACTTAACAAGATAGTCAGAAGCCTTGCGGCGTCAAATAAAGAGATCATCGATTCAATCCAGACAATCTCCGCGATAACCGAAGAGGTTAGCGCTCATTCAAACGAGACTTACAGCGCAAGCGAAGATAATCAAAAGACTATCGAACAGATTACTGACGTTGTCGCTAAGCTGAGCGAAGACGCGGAAAAGCTTAAAAACGCAGAGTAATGCGCGAATATATACCAATAGAAAATCAGATTGGAGACTTATGAAAAAATGAAACACACTGACATTAAAGAAGTATTTGACAAGCCCGCATACGGCGAGCAGGTAACAGTCTGCGGATGGGTTCGTACCTCCCGAGATTCCAAGAATGTTGCATTTGCTGAGCTCAATGACGGTACTTCTCTTAAGCACATCCAGATCGTTCTTGATAAGGAGAGCGGAAAGTCTTTCCCTGAGGACGCTCTTAAGCTCGGAACTTCTCTTAAGGTTACCGGTAAGGTTGTTGAAGGAAGAAACAATACTCCCGAGATTAATGCTGAGGAAATCGAAGTATTGGGAAGCTGCCCTGCAGAGTATCCCCTTCAGAAGAAGCGTCATACTCTTGAGTTTTTACGTACAATGCCTCATCTCCGCGGAAGAACAAATACCTTTAATGCTATGCTCAGAGTTCGTTCGGTGCTCGCTGCTTCATTACATGAGTACTTCCAGAAACATAACTATGTTTACGTAAATACTCCTCTTATCACCGGAAGCGACTGCGAAGGCGCCGGTGAAATGTTCCAGGTAACAACCATCGGTTATACCGACAAGTACAAGAGTGAAGAAGAGTATTATGCAGACGATTTCTTCGGAAGAAGAGCCGGACTTTCCGTATCCGGACAGCTTGAGGGTGAGATGGCAGCTATGGCTATGGGCAAGATTTACACCTTCGGTCCTTCATTCCGCGCTGAGAATTCCAATACTCCCAAGCACCTTGCCGAGTTCTGGCATATCGAGCCCGAAGTAGCTTTTGCGGAGCTCCCCGATGTTATCGAGATCGCAGAGGATATGCTTAAGTATGTAATCGGTAATGTTCTTAAAAAGTGCCCCAAGGAGATGGAATTCTTCGATCAGCACTTCGAGGAAGGCCTTATTGCAAGACTTAAGGACCTTATTTCACATGAATTTGCTACCGTTACTTACACCGAGGCAATCAAGCTTTTAAAGGAATCAGGAGAGAACTTCGTATATCCCGTAGAGTGGGGTGTTGACCTTCAGACAGAGCATGAAAGATATATCGCCGAGAAGGTATTTAAGCGCGCGGTATTTGTTACTGATTATCCTAAGGAAATCAAGTCCTTCTATATGAAGCAGAACCCCGACGGAAAGACTGTTGCGGCTGTTGACCTTCTTGTACCCGGAGTCGGAGAGATTATCGGTGGAAGTGAAAGAGAAGCGGATTATGACAAGCTTGTAGCCGCTATGAACGAGAGGCATATGAACCTGGATCTCTACAATGATTATCTTGATCTTCGCAGATTCGGATCGGTTCCTCACGGCGGATTCGGACTTGGATTTGAAAGACTTATCATGTATGTTACCGGCATTCAGAACATCAGAGACGTAATTCTCTTCCCCAGAACAGTCGGAAACATCAGATAAAGTTTTATTTGACATTAATTCTACGATGTTATATTATTTTCAAAGATAATAACGCAAAGGCGCGGTATTGCTACTTGCAATGCCGCTTTTTTGTAATATTGCGGATAGCGAATTCACGTAGCTATCCGAATATAAAAGAGAATTATTTACCGGGAGGAAAAGAAGATGTCAGAAAATATTTATATTCCCGAGGGTTATAAATCAGCTCTCTCACTCAGGGAAACACAGCATGCTATCAAGTACATTAAAGATACTTTTCAGCAGACCCTTTCTTTTGCGGTTACGCTGGATCGTGTTACTGCGCCCCTTATCGTTCGCTCCGGAAGCGGTATCAACGACGATTTAAACGGTGTTGAGAGAAAAGTTAATTTTGATATGCTCGCCGAAGGCGGAGAAGCTGAGGTTGTTCAGTCCCTTGCAAAGTGGAAGAGAATGGCTCTTTACCGCTACGGTTATCGCGAGGGCGAGGGTATATATACCGATATGAACGCTATCAGACGCGACGACAAGATGGACAATGTTCATTCGATCTTCGTTGACCAGTGGGACTGGGAAAAGGTAATTACCAGGGAACAGAGAAATATTGATTTTCTTAAGGAGACTGTTAAATCAATCGTAAAGGCTATCGCTTATACAAAAAGACAGGTAACCTTAAGATACCCTGATATAAAGAATCCCGTTAACGAGGATGTATATTTTATTACTTCTCAGGAACTTGAGGACAGATATCCCGGAAAGACTGCAAAGGAAAGAGAGCGTCTTATTACAAAGGAATACAAGACCGTATTTCTTATGCAGATAGGTAAGATGCTTAAGTCCGGCGAGCCTCATGATGGACGCGCTCCCGACTATGATGACTGGGAGCTTAACGGAGATATCCTCTTTTGGGATGATGTTATCGACGATTCTCTTGAGATTTCCTCAATGGGTATTAGGGTAGATGCTGAGTCTCTGGCAAGACAGCTCAAAGTCGCTAATGCAGAGGACAGAATGCAGTATAAGTATCATAAGATGATCGCTGACGGAACCCTTCCTTTAACCATTGGCGGCGGTATCGGACAGTCAAGACTTTGCATGTTCCTTCTTGAAAAGGCTCATATCTGTGAGGTTCAGGCATCGGTTTGGCCCGAGGAGATGATCGAAATTTGCGAGAAGAACGGAATGCATCTTCTGTAATAAGTTGAAATGGAATTTTTATATGATAAAAAACATTATATTTGATATAGACGGAACTCTTTGGAACTCCACGGAGGTCGTTGCAAAAGGCTGGAGGAGAGCCGTAAAAGAGACCGGATATTCAAAATGTGAAATTACAGGATCCATACTGAAAAAAGAATTTGGTCTGCCGATGAATATCATCGCAGACCATGTTTTTAGTGACTTAAATGACGAGGATAAAAAGGCTGAGCTTTTAAAGCTTTGCTGCAAGTACGAGCATGAGCTCCTTGAGGAAAATACCGAGGATATTTCGTATCCGGGAATCGTAGCGGAGATTAAAAGCCTTGCGAAAAAGTACAGGGTTTTTATTGTCAGCAACTGCCAGAGGGGCTATATAGAGCTGGTCTGCGGTAAGCTTGGAATAGAGGACTGCATAGAGGATTATCTTTGCTTCGGAGATACGGGACTAACCAAAGGTGAGACGATGAAAAAGCTCATGGAGAGGAACGGTCTTTCCGAAAAAGAAACTGTTTACGTCGGAGATACGGCCGGAGACAAGGCGGCAACTGAATTTGCCGGCGCAATCTTCGTATATGCGGCATACGGATTCGGAGAGCTGGAGGGGGAGCGATTTTTTGTGAAAACACCTAAAGATTTAGCAAAAACCATTGAAAAAATTGGTCGAACATTAGATTAAGATTATTCTGTTCTGCTTGTTTTTTGTAAACAATACTGATAATATACTTAGGCGTACTTTTAGTATGTAGAAAAAGCCCCATGACGAGGTGGTATGCTCCCGGTATTCGATTATTCGAAGAAGGGAGGTGGTGTGAATGACAGCATTCGAAATAGTTATGGTTATAATCGGAATTGTCGGATTAATAATCTCAGCTAATGTTGCTTTAGTTTCACTTCTTTCTTATATCAGCAATGATAAAAAGAAATAAAAAATGCCTCTCTCGTCGGCAAACGGGAGAGGCGGCTCATTTAATGAGCTAAAAGCTAATCTCTGTGAGCATCCACTTTGGAGTGGGTGCTTTTTCTTTTAATAAGATAACACAAAACACAGTGTGTTTCAAGTACAATAGCACTAATATAATGATTTCTTAAAAGATTTTTTATAGCTTTATTTGCGAGTGCAGGGTTTATTTATGTATCGTATATCTCTTATCTTCCAGCACATGGGCGGCGTTTTCCAGATCAGCCTCTGAGTAAAACTCGATGCGCATATTACCGCCTTGGTATTCGCTGTTGTGGATAATACCAATGTTTTTGATGCTTATTCCTCTGGTTGCGAGGAGAGTAGCGATTGTAGCAAGGGCGCCGGGTTCATCGGCGATATCAACGAAGAGACGATAGTTTACCTTGATGGGGCCGCTTCCGGCTACCGTGAAGGAGTCGCGGTATTCTCTTGCGGTGTCGAAAAGATGGTGGATATCTTCGCCGTTTCTTTCGTCCAATGAAGCGTCAATCGTCTTAAGCGAAGAGATATAGTCATTAAGAAGCTTTCTGATGTTATCTGTATTGGTCATACAGATCTGTTCCCACATATCGGCGGAAGATGAAGCAATGCGGGTAATATCTTTAAATCCTCCGGCGGCGACGAGACGCATCAGACCTTCCTCGGAGTCGGAATCTTTTACGAGGTTTACCAAAGAGGCAGCGATTACGTGGGGCAGATGGCTGATCGCCGCGACGATGTAATCATGCTGCTCGTAGGTAAGGACAAGAGGAATAGAATCAAAAGATTCCACCAAAGCGCGAAGCTCCGTGATTTTCTCTTCGGGAGAAAGAGGAGTGGGAGTAAGGATATAATAAGCGTTTTGAAGAATCGAAGCTTTTGAATTTGAGTATCCTACGCGCTCGCTTCCTGCCATAGGGTGACCGCCGATAAAGTTTTTCTCCATGCCAAGCTTTTCTACGGCTTTGTGGATGCCGGTCTTTACGCTTCCAACGTCCGTGATGATGCAGGAAGCCTTGATGACGGGCTTTAACATTGCAAGAAACTCTTCATTCTTCTGTACCGGGGCGCAAAGAAATATATAATCGCAACCTGAAAATGCGTTAAATCCGTCATTTTCAAAATCAGACTGATATATGGCGCGGTTTATAACGCCGTCTGAAAGCGCCTCATCGAGGGAAGATGAGCTCCTGTTGTAAGCAATAATTTCGGCATCCGGCTGTTTCTCTCTGATAGCGCGGGCTACGCTTCCTCCGATAAGACCGAGGCATATAAAACCATAAGTTGACATAACTTGAATTTCCTTTGCGTTTTCTTTGGTAAATCAGCAAGATTATAATTAATCGATTAAATCTTTGCAATTATTTTCCTTACCCACTATACCGCTTTAAAGCGTTATAGTCAACTTCCCATTGAATTTAAACCCTGCATACAGTATAATTACGTAGTTAGGGGTAAAAGAACTTTGCCCTTTATCATCTTTATTATATGTGAATCAATAAATTTATATACAAGGAGTTCCGAAATGAAAGAGTATTACAATCATCACGAAGTTGAACCCAAATGGCAGAAAATCTGGGACGATGAGAAGGCTTTCGCTACCGGCGAGGACTTTTCAAAGCCTAAGTTCTATGCCCTTGTTGAATTCCCTTACCCCTCAGGACAGGGTCTTCACGTAGGACATCCCAGACCTTACACCGCTCTTGACATTGTTGCAAGAAAGCGCCGTATGCAGGGTTACAACGTACTATATCCTATGGGATGGGATGCTTTCGGACTACCTACCGAGAACTTTGCGATAAAGAATCATATTCACCCCAAGATCGTTACCAAGAACAATGTTGAGCGTTTCAAGAATCAGCTCCACAGCCTTGGCTATTCCTTCGATTGGGACAGAGAGATAAATACAACGGATCCCGGATATTACCACTGGACTCAGTGGATCTTCCTCAAGCTTTTTAATGCCGGACTTGCTTACAAGACCGAGATGCCTATCAACTGGTGTACCTCATGTAAGGTCGGCCTTGCAAACGAGGAAGTTGTAAACGGAGTCTGCGAAAGATGCGGAAGCGAAGTAGTTCGTAAGGTTAAGAGCCAGTGGATGCTCAAGATCACGGAGTATGCCGAGAAGCTTATTGAGGGACTTGACAGCGTTGATTACGTTGAGAGGATCGCTACACAGCAGAAAAACTGGATCGGTAAGAGTACCGGTGCAGAGGTAAACTTTGCGATTACCGGTAAAGAAGACAAGATCACAGTTTACACCACAAGATGCGACACACTCTTCGGTGCGACCTATATGGTTATGAGCCCCGAGCACCCTTATATCGACAAGTATAAGGACTCAATCAAGAACTGGGACGCAGTCGTAGCTTACAGAGAAGAGGCTGCTAAGAAGTCTGATTTCGAGCGCGCCGAGCTTGCAAAGGACAAGACAGGTGTATGCCTTGACGGACTTACCGCTACAAACCCTGTTACCGGAAAAGAGATCCCTATCTGGATTTCGGATTATGTTCTTATGAGCTACGGAACAGGCGCTATTATGGCCGTTCCCGCACATGATGAAAGAGACTGGGATTTTGCGAAGAAGTTTGATCTTCCTATCATCGAGGTTGTTGCAGGAAGCGACGTACCCGTTACCGAGAAGGTTTATACCGATGTTGCTACCGGAACCTTAGTAAATTCAGGTTTCTTAAACGGACTTTCTGTAGCGGACGCCAAGAAAAAGATGATCGAGTACCTCGAGGAGAACAAGATCGGACAGGCTAAGACCAACTACAAGCTCCGTGACTGGGTATTCTCCCGTCAGAGATACTGGGGCGAGCCTATTCCCATCATCCACTGCGACAAGTGCGGATATGTTCCTCTCAAGGAAGAAGACCTTCCTCTTATGCTTCCCGAGGTAGAGAGCTATATGCCTACCGACAACGGAGAGAGCCCTCTTGCAGCTATGACCGACTGGGTTAACGTTAAGTGCCCTTGCTGCGGCGGCCCTGCTAAGAGAGAGACCGATACTATGCCTCAGTGGGCAGGTTCATCCTGGTACTTCCTCCGCTATATCGATCCTAAGAATGACAAAGAGCTTGCAAGCATGGACAAGCTTAAATACTGGCTTCCTGTTGACTGGTACAACGGAGGTATGGAGCATACAACCCTCCACCTTCTCTACTCAAGATTCTGGCACAGATTCCTTTATGACCAGGGCGTTGTTCCCACAAAAGAGCCTTACGCTAAGCGTACCAGCCACGGCATGATCCTTGGCGAAAACGGCGAGAAGATGTCAAAGAGCCGCGGAAACGTTATCAATCCCGACGATATCGTAAATGACTACGGTGCAGATACCTTACGTACTTATGAGATGTTCATCGGAGCCTTCGACCAGGCTGCTTCATGGAGCGAGGACGGAGTTAAGGGATGCAGAAGATTCCTTGAGAGGGTTTGGAAGCTTCAGGAGATCCTGGTAGACGGAGATGAGTACTCTTCAGACCTTGAAGCCAAGATGCACCAGACCATCAAGAAGGTTTCAAACGACTTCGAGACCCTTAAGTACAACACAGGAATCGCTGCTATGATGGCTCTTATCAACGAGTTCTACAAAAAAGGCAGTGTAAATAGGGCAGAATTCAGCGCCTTCTTAAGACTTCTTGCGCCTGTAGCTCCTCATATTACAGAAGAGCTCTGGCAGGCAAACGGATACGAAGGCAGACTTTACAACGCTTCATGGCCCGAGTATTCAGACGAGAAGTGCGTAGAATCAACCGTTACGATCGCGGTTCAGGTAAACGGAAAGCTTCGTGCCACAATCCAGGCTCCCAAGGACGGAGACAAGGATGCGATCATCGCACAGGCAAAGGAAGCTGCCGCTGAAAAGATTACCGGAAACATTATTAAAGAAATCTATGTTCCCGGAAAGATCGTAAATATCGTTTGCAAATAATTGGCTTTGCTAAATGCATCCGATAAAGAAAAACTTACCGGAAAGACAAAATGGCAGGAAAAGTATACATTACCGAAGACGGAAAACCAAATAGAGCTAATCCGGCGTCGGGAAACGGAGCCCGCGGGAGCGCGGCACCTACCGGAAACAGGCAGGCAGCGCCGGCGGGAAATTCCGTAAACAACAGATTAAATAATGACGCTTTGGGTTACAGAGGAGCGATATCCTCTGCAGCCGGAGCGGGTAAAAGCGCTGGAACGGGGTCAAAGCGTTCGGCGACAGCAGATGATAAAGAGATTGAGGCTCTTGCCCGCAAGATGCTTAAAAAGAAAGAACAGCGCCGCAAGGGAATCTCCATAGCTGTGGCGGTTGTGGGCGTTTTAAGTATCGGATTTTTTATTTTTTACTCAGTAGGAGATTACCATAAGTCTATCAGCTACAAGCCATACTCCGAAATCGTCAAAAGAGGAGAGACGGCCACCAATCAGGCATCGGGTAATGCGGCAGACAGCGGCGTTGTCATCCATTACGATGAAGAAAAGGAGACTCCCGACGTACTTCCAAAGTTTAAGGACCTTCTTGCTGTAAACAAAAATATCATCGGCTGGCTAAAGATGGACCCTGTTACTGAGAATGCAAAGGACGGTTTCCCTGTAGCCCAGACTACCAACAACGAGTATTACCTTGACCATGACCTAAAACAAAACAGTGACCGAAACGGTACGATTTTTATGGACTGCGCCTGCGACGTTTTAAAGCCCAGCACAAACCTTATTCTCTACGGACATCATATGAGAAGCGGAAATATGTTCGGACTTCTCGAAAAGTACCAGGATGAAAGCTACTATCAGGACCATAAATACATTTACTTCGACACCCTTTATGAGGAGGGCAAGTACCAGGTTATGTATGTCTTCAGGTCACACGTTTATTCGGAAACGGAAGTGGCTTTCAAGTACTATCAGTTTATCGACGCGTACAGCGAGGTAGAGTTCGCCTCATATATGCAGGAGATGGCGAATATGTCTCTCTACGATACCGGAGTTGCGGCATCCTACGGAGACAGACTCCTCACCCTTTCAACCTGTGACTATCAGGAAAAGGACGGAAGATTTGTCGTTGTCGCCAAAAAGATCGATTAATTTTCATTTTCACTCTAAATATCTGGCAGGGCTAAACCGATATACAAATTGGATTAGTTTGACCGGGGATAGCCCCTGTCTTTAACGGATAAAATTTCAGATTTTGCTTGATAACGGATCTTAAGCAATTTATGAGGAGATAAGATATGGCAAGTTCGACTTCAAAGAAGCCTAAGCTGAGATTAAAGAAGCAAGTTAAACGGACGCTCGGAGGAATATTCCTCGCGTCCGCTGTTGCCGTTGCTGCAATACCCGCGGGAAGCAGACCCGGCGGTGAAGTAGAAGCTGCAAACGCTTGTAACGGAACAAATATAAATGAGTATTCCCTTAGTATGACCGGAACGGGAGCAACCACGCAGAAGCCACAGACAAAGGTACCCTACGTAGCCGACACAGATACCCAGGTATACAGTACCGGTGGTGGTGAGTTCCAGTTTGTGTATGTAAATGACGCCGGCGTTGATAACCCCGGTGAAGCTAACAAATTTGCGGTTATTATGGGATTTAATTCCGGCTACCTTGAAGGCGGAACTCTTGAGATACCCAATACCGTAGATGTCTACAGACAGCTCAGTGATAATAACCTTGCACAAGGTAACTGCCTTGTAGGTAAATCCGGTAACTTCCTTTATTACGCCGAATCCGAGGAAACTACGCCCACATTTACTACGACCGACGTTACAAGTGGCTCAATCAGCGACTTGGAGCCTTTTAAGAATTATCTAAATATTTATAATGATTACGAAACAACCGGTGCTTTACATGCCCTTTTACTCCAGTACGATCAGGGCTATGACTACATGACAAAGACTCCCAACAGAATCAGAATCATCCTGGACAGCAGTACGGAGAACCTTGATCCAAACGATGAAACTAAAGTAATCTCGTACACATACAAGTACAAGATCGATCATTATTTCTACAGACCTTGCCTGTATTCAACTATCAGCGCTTGGGATAATTATGCTGCTGACCAGCTCTACTATAATGACAAGGACGATCCTTCGGATCCCGATGATTGGAAGCTCGCCAAGGATGCCGAATACCAGAAGGTTGAAGGTATTGAAGTAAGATATATCGGTAACCAGTACGTTACATACGACACAAGCCAAAACGATTATAAGATAGCGGGAGATGTAACCTCAGGTGCTACAGGTATCTTTGCGGGAGATAAGGGTGCGAACATCAAGACCCTTATTACGCATGAAAACCTTGCAGGTATAGGAGATTACGCTTTCTACAACTGCGTTGCTCTTGGCAGCATTTCCTTCCAGAACGGACTTATTGCTATCGGAAACCATGCATTCGAGGGTTGCCGCGGACTTGGACTGGTAAAAATGCCCGATGCTCCTAAGCTTCAGAATATCGGAGCTTATGCATTTAAAGACTGTGTAAGTCTTACGGGATTGTATATCCCTCACAGTGTTAACCTTCTTTGCGATGGTGTATTTGAGAACTGCACAGGTCTTACATATATCGACCTTACAGGAGACCTTTGCGATCTTGAGGGAAAACCTGCCGCAGCCGCTGCAAATGTATCCGTTGGTGCGCAGTCATCCCTTTCACAACTAGGTAACCATATCTTTTATGGTTGCGGAGCTTTAACACAGGTAATATTCCCCAGCAATCTTGGTGCGGGATACTCGCCTACCAACATCAGACATCTTAATATCAATATGTTTGAGGATTGCCCTAATCTTGCAAAGATTACGATGCTTTCTCCTTATGTCGATTTTACAAAAGATACCCACGACGGATGTAAATTCGAAGTACAGGATGATGATAACAATGCAAACACGGTTTGCTTCCATGATCAGCTTGTAAATCCTGAATTTTACTTTGAAAGTATCGATCCTCCGGCAGCTATACCTCCCAGCACAAATATCGGAGCTTTACATAAGCAGTGCCAGGATACCAAGACAGGATATGAGTTTACCTACAAGTATTACGGACAGGAAATGTACGAAGTAACCGTAACGGAAGAGGGCGGCGGTAAGGCTATCTACCAGGTTGACAATACCAACTCTCTTACGGGATTTGTTGCGAACGGAACTGTAAAATCTCTTACATTCCCCGAGCACTTCGGACCTTACCATATTGAGACGATTCCTGCGGGCAGATTCCAGGACAACTGTACTCTTGAAAAGGTAACATTACCTTCTACAATTAACAGCATAGGAGATGCAGCGTTTAAGGGATGCCATAATCTTACTATGGTTCGTTTTGAAAACGACCAAGTTCAGATAGGAACGGAAGCTTTCAGAACTCAGCAGACACTGGCTCACAAAGCTGAATGCCCCGACCATTTAACGGGAAGTCAGTGCCCTCCTATTAAGGGAAACGATCCTAATGATCCTCATTATGATGATCCTCTAGTTCCGTTGTACTTTGTAACGACTATATCATCCGACTCGACGCCGTTTAACTACGCTATGAGCGAAGGCGGAAAGTATAACAACAACCTTCAGAACGAGTCTTATCCTATACTCTTCAGCGGATTTCCCAATCTTTTGGAGATTTCCTACAACAAGGATAAAAACTGTGCTGAGCTTGTAAACTTCCCTACGGTTTTGTCACTCCCTTCATATGCTTCGGCAAGTAATATTTATCTGAAAGATGAAGAGAAAGAAGCTATTAACCATTACCTTACAAACAATACCGGAACAACCTACGACAAACAGCTTGCCGATGTCCTTGCAAACCTAACTATCCCCAAGGGAGTTAAGTCTATACAGGACGGCCTCTTTGAGAAGAATACCAACGGCACCAGCCTTGTTAAGATGGGGGTTATCTCCGAAGGCCTTACGGAAATCGACGTTGTTTACACGCCGAATACTGCATACAACGATTGCAATGTAAATACTTCAACCGGAAAGATTGATGTAACCTTCGACGGAATCGGAATTGTTGATCCTACGAAGAGCGATTTTGCGGGATGTGAAGGACTTACCAATTTAGAACTTAGAGGTGAAAGTAAAATCACAATCCCTGATTATGCTTTCTATGATTGTGAGTCTTTAGCTACAGTTACCATATCACAGCAGGTTGATTCAATAGGAGAACAGGCTTTCTCTGAATGTGACGCTCTTACTGCTGTAGATCTCGCCGGAGTTACCGAAATCAAGGACCATGCATTCCTCGGAGATGATGCTCTTGCGGATGTAACGATCTCTGCTGATACTACAACCTTAGGATATGCTCCTTTCAGGCTTTGCAATAAGTTAAATAATGTAAAGTTTGCCGGTAATCCTTACTATACAACAACCAATGGCATTATTTACGGAACAACTTCGGATGGTACAAAGACTTCGATCGTCGAGGTACTTCCCGGAAGAAGCTCAAAGACTTTGCAGTCCTCCGAGGCAGATTTAAATATCAAAACACTTGCACAGGAATCCTTTGCGGATACCGGAATGCAGATTGTAAACCTTGAGAACTCCAATATTACTAATGTTCCCGAGTATGCGTTCGATAACTGCAATGATCTCGTATCCGTATACTTGCCGAGCACCTGCTCGCTTATAAATAAATATGCATTCAGAGGATCGGGATTATCGAACCTTACTGTTAATGATTCAGAACTTGACTGTGAGGATGGTGCACTTAATCTTATAGAACCTACCTACGACTTTACAACTGGAACAGACCATGGTATTGATTCGGAGAATAATGTTAATCTGACGGTATTTGCTCCTGCCGAGACTGATGAAAACGGAAACGTTACTAATCCCAGCAAGGCTTATACTTATTTTAAAAACCGAAAGTATCTTGTTCAAGCTCTTGTTCCGGTAGTTCATTACTACGTTACTTACTGGGACTACGAGACTGCTACATCAACCAAGCGTACCCTTCGTACCACAGAGGAGTACACCGAAGGTGATACAGTAACAGTTATAGACCCTTTACGTACTACTGCTGAAGGATTCACCTTCCTTCACTACGAGAACCGCGACGACACCGATGAGACATATGCATACAGAGACCAGTTTGTAATAAAGAGTGATCTTGTACTTAATGCTGTTTATGAGGGAATCAAGGAGGAAGTTTATACAGCATCCTTCATTGATACTGACCCTACCACAGGTACTGACAACGGAACTCTGGTAGAAGGTATAGCTGTTAATCCTACGGTAGATGAATCCGGTAACAGTGTATATGCAATTACCCCTGCACTTATAGCAGGAATTGCTCCTACCACAGCCAAAACCGGATACACTTTCTCCGGATGGTCGCCCCTTGATCCCAGAAACGGTAAGACATTTACCTTGGATCAGGTAAATGTTCGCGGAAACGTTATTGAATTTAGAGCTTTCTATAAGGCTGATTCAAGTGGAAGCGGTGAAAGCGGAAGTGGAAGTGGAACAGTTACTCCTGTTGATCCTTCAAAGATAGATTATTCAACCGATCCTGATGTTGTAGCAGGTAATGCGTTTGTTGCATCCTATTATGCACCTAACGGAATCGATCTTATTACAAGAATTAAGGTTACAAAGGGCGATAAGGCGCCCAAGGTTGCTTATCCGGAAGCTTTTAAGAAGGGGTATCAGTGGTCTCCTGATCCTTTAGAGACTGTTATGGATGCAAACCACAGCTTCTACCTTGTTGCATCCGATGATGCGGATGAGAAGGATTCATATACTGCTACATACTATTACACCGATGGTGTTACCGTTTATCAGAAGCTTGAAATTGAAAAGGACGGAACTCCTCCGAACTTGATGATGCCTGCAGGATATTATCAGTGTGCATGGAGCCCGGATCCTACTTCAATCAAGATGGATAAAGACCTTAGATTTACTATGGTTGCAGGAGCAAATTATAATCCCGGCTCAGGAACAACAGGTCCTTATTACACACTAACCGTTGTCAATGGATCCGGATCTGGTTCATACCCTGCCGGAACTCAGGCGATTATAGTAGCTAATGAACCTGAGACCGGAAGACAGTTTGGTAGTTGGACCATCTCGCCGGATAATACAGTAATTGCTTCTAAAGGATTGTCTGCAACTGTAATTACAATGCCTTCGGAGAACGTTACTGTTACAGCAAACTACATTGCAAAGACAAGCGGCGGCGGAAGTAGCGGAAGTGGAAGCGGATCAGGCACCGGAACTACTCCTACACCTTCAAAGACCAGCAGCGGAACAACCGTTGTAATCGAGAAGAACGGACTTTCAAATACCGGAGTTGTATCGGCGGTTGTAAACGGATCATCCGACAACTTTACGATCAAGATCACAGAGCAGAGCGCCGCAAGTGAAGCTGTACTTAAGGCTCTTCAGGCGCAGTTCGGAGATGTTAACAAGATCATGTACTTCCCGATGGATATCTCGCTCTACGACGCTTCGGGAGACAAGAAGATTACAGACACAACGGGACTTACCGTAACGATAACGCTTCCTTTACCCGATTCCCTTATCCCTTACGGAGGAAACAATAAGGTAGCGGCGGTTGTAAATAACCAGCTTGATATATTAAGCCCCAAGTTTACAACTATCAACGGTGTGGACTGTGTAACCTTTACATGTACTCACTTCTCGCCTTACGTTATCTACGTAAATACCGAGCAGATAAGCCTGGCGGGAGACAATTCGAACGGACCTTCCGACCAGACCCCTAAGACGGGAGACGGAATTAAGCCCAAGTGGTTCCTTGCGACCGGACTTGCGGCAATCGGCGTATTCTTCTTCGTTTGGAACGACAAGAGACGCAAGAAAGTAATAGCAAAATAATTGTGTTAAGCGATGCCTCTCTTTTTGGGAGGCATTGTTAAACAAGAGGCTGTGAGTAATATGAAAAAAATACGAAAGCTGCTCGGCGCGCTGCTGCTTATATTGTCAGTAGTAACCATGCAGCTTCCGGCTTTTGGGGCGGAGGCTGCATCTACGACGCAGACCGTCACCGAGTTTGTCGTCGATAAGGACGGCGTTTTAACAAAATACAACGGCACTTCATCGAGTGCCATCATACCCTCTAATGTTATAACCATTGGCACGGATGCTTTCAAGGGCAATACCAAGATTACATCCGTTGTCATTCCTAATACTGTAAAAAGTATAGAGCCCTACGCTTTTTGGAACTGTAGCTCGCTGTCGATGGTTTCCATCGGTACCGGGCTTAGTGAGATTGGAGATTTTGCTTTTGCAAACTGCAAGAGCTTATCCAGCGCCAATATTCCTTCAAATATTAAGCGCATCGGAATCTACGCTTTTGAGGACGATTACAATCTTACGGATATCACAATCCCCATCGAGACAATGGACATCCATGAGACTGCCTTCGACGGATGCTATAAGCTTGTAATTCACGCGATGGAAGGGTCTTACCCTTGGAAGTACGCTGAGAAGTTTTACGAAAGACAAAAAGAATTCCCCGAGTATGAGGATGTTGCAAATTACAATCCTGATGGAAATACGGACGGAAACGGATCGGGAAGCGGAGATGGAACCGGCTCAGGGGACTCTAATGGCGGAAATGGTGGCTCTGAGGGCATTAGTAACGGAAAGCCCGCTACCAATCCTGACGGAACCGGTACCGGAGAATCTACTATAATATCTAATGAAACCGGAACAGAGCTTGCCAGCGTACACATCGTCGGAAATAAAGCTGTGATGTTTATGAACGGCTCAAGTCCTACTGTCTACTTCGGAAATCAAGGCGGAGGTGCTGTGGACAATTCCGACGGCTCTACTGACGGAACCGGCTCGGGAACAGGTATGGACGAAAACGCCGATATGGCGACAAGCGGACTTCTTCCAAAGTATACGATAGTTGACAACAGCACTGTTGCCGACCAGGCATACTACCTTGACGGAAAGCTCGGCTACGTAACATTACCTTCTACTATAAAGGAAATCGGACAGTTTTCCTACGCAAGAAGCAGCTTAAGCTCAATCGTCCTTCCCGAAGGACTTGAAACCATCGGTTACGGTGCTTTTTACCACTGCGACAATTTAGGATACATAACTATCCCCGAGAGTATAAAAAAGATTGAGCCTAAGGCTTTTGATTATTCCGCTTACTATGCGGCTTTTATGAGCGGAGCTTTAGAAGGGGATTTTTTAATAAGCGGCCCTGCCATTTTAGCCTATAAGGGAAGCGATGAGGAAATCGTAATCCCGGATGGCGTAAAGATTATCGCGGCCCAGGCCTTCAAGGATAATACTTCTGTTAAAAGCGTTACTTTCCCGGAGAGCCTTGTAAGCGTAGGAGAGGAAGCTTTTTGCGGATGCAAGAATCTGACAACGGTTAATCTTGAGGCGACTGCTTTAGAGAGCGTTCTTGACAGAGCCTTCTACGATACGGCTGTTTTATCGGCAACGCTCCCCGAGAGCTTTTCCGAGATTGGAATTAACGCTTTTGATTCTGACTGCACCCTTGGTTACAGCGGCAATACATCTCCGACGGTTACTCATGAAAATACTGCCGAGAGGCTTTCAAACGAGGACTTCAGACTTAATGCCTACAAGACGGATCTTTCGGTTGTATCCGAAAGCAGCGGGAAGGTCGGAGTAAACGTAAGCGGAGTTGAAGGCGCGGTAGGATCCCTTGAAGGGGCAAAGAGTCCCTACTATCTTAATATAAAAGAGATAGGAGAGACAGATGACGGCAGCTTACAGATTGCTATTGCCATAGACCGAGCAAAGGCATTTTTGTCTGACAGACAGTTTACGGGCGGAGCATATTACGATATCGAGCTTACGGACAAGAGCGGAATCTCTATTACGAAGCTTGGACATACCGCTTTAACGGTAGCTATCCCAAGACCCGAAAAGCTTTCGAAGGACAAAGCGCTTACCGTTCTTACTATAGACAGAAACGGACAGCTCGAGGAGCTTTCTCCGGATATCGTCGAATCAGGCGATAAGACTTATGTTAGATTTGATACTTATCATTTATCGCCCTTTGCGATATTTGAGAAGGCGGACAGCTTATCCGATGGTGATATCCTGACCGCGGAAAATGTTTTGGAGGCACATGCCGCTCCGCCTGCAGATGAGCTTTCGGCAAAGGAGAGCTTTAAAAACTGGCTCTATTTAAAGAGGTTTAGGATACTGCCTGCGGCAGCACTTCTTATTGGTGGCTTTGTACTTATACTTTATAAGAAAAAAAGATTTAACTAAATCAAATATGTATGCTATAATTATAGGGCTTGGAATATTTTTTCAGGCTCTATTTTGCTTTAAAAGTTTTTTTAAGAAAAGGCAGGAAGCTTTTTCTAAATATATTATAACCAAGGGGTAGAATTTAGAATGGATTATCGTCGTAAGAAAATCAGGATCGGTGATTTACTTGTTCAGGCTGAGGCGCTTACTCAGGAACAGCTCGAAGACGCTCTCGAAAAACAGCGCGGTACCGGCAAAAAGCTCGGTGAATTCCTCGTTGAAAACAATGTTATTACCGATGATAAGCTTGCACAGGCGCTTTCAAACCAGCTGGGATACGAGATGGTCGATCTTCAGGCAATTCAGATCGATCAAAATGTTACTAAGCTCGTTAAGCCCGATATCCTTAAGAAAAACAAATGCTTCCCCTTCGCTCTTGATGAGAATACCAGCGCTATCAAGCTTGCGATGGTTGACCCTCTTGATATTAACGCGCAAGACGACGTATCCATCGTCACCGGCTTTAATGTTGATCCTTGCGTAGCTACCGAGCGAAGCGTTATGCTCGCCATCGACAGATTCTACGGACAGGGCGAGGTTGCCGACGCTCTTGATGCGTACGCGAAAGAGAAAAATCTCGGAGAGCAGGACGACGCCGAGGCTCAGGACGAGATTAACAATTCGCCCATCGTTATCATGGTTAAGGATATGATCGATAACGCTGTGCGACAGAGAGCTTCCGATATTCACGTCGAACCGATGGAGAATCGTATCCGCGTAAGATACCGTATCGATGGTGCTCTTTATGAGAGAGGTTCCTACAATATTAACGTTTTGTCCGCTATCATCGCCCGTATCAAGATTATCGGCGGTATGGATATTTCCGAGAAGCGTAAGCCTCAGGACGGTCGTATTACTCAGGTAGTAGACAGAGTAGAGTACGATATCCGTGTATCAATCCTTCCCACGGTTTACGGCGAGAAAGTCGTTATGAGACTTACCGCCAAGATGGCTCTTACTAGAGAGAAGAGTCAGCTTGGACTTAAGCCCTACGAACTTAAACAGTTCGACTATATTTTGTCCCATCCCAACGGAATACTTCTTGTTACCGGTCCTACAGGATCCGGTAAGTCGACTACTCTTTATACCGCGCTTTCAGAACTCAATAAAGAGGATGTTAATATTATCACAGTCGAAGACCCCGTCGAGGCAAATATCGACGGTATCAACCAGGTACACGTTAATCCGAAGGCAAACCTTACCTTCGCTTCGGCGCTTCGTTCAATCCTCCGTCAGGACCCCGATATCATTATGATCGGTGAGATTCGAGACGAGGAAACTGCCCGTATCGCGGTACAGGCTTCAATTACCGGACACCTTGTTGTATCCACCCTTCATACAAACTCCTCCGCTAGTACAATTACCCGTCTTGAGGATATGGGTATCGAGTCGTACCTTATTGCGGACTCCGTTATCGGTGTTATTGCTCAGCGACTTGTCCGCAGGCTTTGCCCTTACTGCCGTAAGCCCAAGGAGGCTTCCGTGGAAGAGAAGGAGTATATGGGCGTTGATCCCAAGGAGAGCGTTACAATCTACGAGCCCTGCGGATGCAATAAGTGTGACAATACCGGATACAAGGGTCGAATCGGTGTATATGAGATTATGGTCGTTACCGACGAGCTCAAGCAGGTTATCGCACACAAGGAAGGCGCCGCCGCTATCAAGAAGCAGGCTCTCAAGGACGGAATGCGCACGCTGCATATGTCCGGCTCCGAGTACGTGCTTGACGGAACCACAAGCTACTCCGAGATGTGCAGGATCTCGTTTGATTCGTAAGAAAAACTTTTCAAGACCGCCGCAAGGCGGTCTTTTTGCGTGGGAAACGCGGGGAGCATGCGGGGGAGAGGAAAGTGGAGAAACGCATGCCAGTGGAGGGTGAGGCGAGCATGCGGAAAGGAAGCTTGTGAAGCTCCGCATGCTTTGAAAGGTGGATGGAGGCATGCGCCGATAGCGAAAAGCCACAAATTCATGCCACCCCGGCTAGCACCAAGCGTGCGAGGGAGAGGAAGTGGAAATTCGCATGCTAGAGTCGCGGGCGGTGAGCATGTGGAAAGGAAGTTTGTGGAGCTCCGCATGCTTTGAAAGGTGGATGGAGGCATGCGCCGATAGCGAAAAGCCGCAAATTCATGCCGCCCCGGTTGGAACCAAGCGTGCGAGGGAGAGGAAAGTGGAAATTCGCATGCTAGTGCCGGGAGAGGTGAGCATGCGGAAAGGAAGTTTGTGAAGCTCCGCATGCTTGTACGAACATATTGACGAGCGTCAAGCAATCTGATATCATATTAATAAGTTGACGAGCGTCAATTACAATCTTGGTAATCTTGGGCAATCATCATACGTTGAAGAAAGTAGATAATAGCTATGAACGATATAATCAAAGAGTTAACAGATTTAAGATACCTAAATTGGACAAAATCGAGAAAATCATCAGGTACTGCGGGATCTTTTTTAAAGTCATATGATGATACCGGAACCATAAAAAAGTATTACAAAATTTCAGATTTTGATACAACTCTTGGCATAGTTGGACATGAGTGTGTCAATGAGATTATTGCGCAGAGATTAATGAATATCATTGGCATTGAACATTTAGAGTACAAGCTTATACACGCACTAATACACATTGGTGGGATGGAATACGAAACATTTCTTTGCGAATCGCTTGATTATAAAAAGGCGGGAGAGCAGAAAATTACTTTGGAAGACTTTTTTGCCCTTGAAAAAAGAGGAGAAGAAACACCTTTTGAATTCTGCCTTAGAAATGGATGGGATGATTATGTATATAAAATGCTTATAGTAGATTATCTTTTATTAAACAGAGACAGACATGGCGCTAATATTGAGGTCCTTAGAGATAGCAAGAAAAAAACGGTAAGGATTGCACCTTTGTTTGATCACGGTTTATCCCTTGTTTGCAGATGTCGTAGTCTTAAAGAAGTACAGGAATTTGAACCTTTAGAAGATAAAAGAGTTCAAGCCTTTATAGGAAGTAGCAGTACTGCAGAAAACATCAGGCTGGTTCCAAAGGAGTATTTTGATAAATTGAATCCTCTTAAAGAAATTGATAAAAAACAGTTGCTGGAAGACCTTGAAGAAGTGATTGATACTTCTTATTTGGAAAAAATATGGGAGATGATCTGGAAAAGGTGGTGTACTCTTTATGATATTTGAAATCAGAGACAGTTATGAAAATGACAGACTTTTAGGCTATCTTTTTTACTATGAAAGAAGCAGGAGATTTTTTATCGAACTCTTAAGCGAACTGGATGAATGGAGTGCGCCTTTTTTGCTTGCCCCCTTTGTCCGAAAAGGCATTTACAGTATTGGGTCGGAGTGGAGTATGAAGTTTGTTAACCAAAGGATAATACCGCCGGACAGACAGAACCTTGGAGCTATACTTAGGGACAATGGGCTCAAAAGCTACGAGCCGATAAAACTTCTGCAACTAAGCGAGGGAAGATGCGCTCAAGACGAGCTGCATCTTGTGAAAACGTCTATTGATTATATGAACGAGGACATACTTCGTAGGCTTAAGCTTAAGGTCAAAGATGTTATGTCTCTTTCAGATTATAAAGTTATGGTGTTTTTTAATGATGAAACTTCGATGGTAGTGGATATAGAAAAAAGCAGAAGGGAGGACAGGCTTTTTGGAAATATATTAAAATATAGGTCTTTGTTTGAAAACGTCAGAGTTTCGCCCGGAGGGAATGGGATAGAATGGGGAGAAGACAGATTTATTTCTTCGGAAGAACTCAGAAAAGAGGGGGCGCCTTCGGAAATAAAGTATGATGACCTCAAAGGGTTTATCAAGAATAGAGTCGCAGATACAACAGATGTTTCTGAGAGATTAAACTGCTCGCGGCAAAATATAGCGGGTCTTTGTGAGAGGGAAGTCCTTAACCCTATAAAAAACGGATCAAATAACAAACTATTCTTGATGGGAGAGGTAGAATCTTCGCAACTTGCATAAGGTAAATTAAAAAATAACCTGCTTTTTGTGACGATTGGCAAAAAAAATAGGAATGACCCCCAGGGACGGGGTTGCTGTGTCTTTTTTTTATTGTGATTATAGACAAAGATTTGTGTGGTTCAGATGTGTTCGTCGTCCTATTTGGTCATTATTACAAGAGATTTTTTTTACTATTTCACGGCTTTGGGATAGTTTTGTAAGTATTGACGAAGGAAATCTTTGTGCAGGTTGACGGATTTTTTGTTTCTTGTTGAATTTCGGAAATCGCAGGCTATAATAAAGCCTGTTCTTTACTCGCGAGAAAGAATTCTTTATTTTCAACAATTCTATATTTAATTGGAGGGGAAATGAAACTAAAAACAGAGATCAGCATAAATGCTGCCAAGGCCTACGGCGAAAAATACGACGAATCGGCTAAACAATTATTCTTAAACCCGGAGATAATCGCTCCGATAATCCAGATGTCAGTACCGGAATATAAGAAATATTCAGTGGAACAAGTTATTAAAATGATAGACCGCTCAAGTATCGAGAGTACTCCGGTAGACAGCGCCTCAGCGATGGCAGACCGGCTTCCTACTGAGATGAACTCCATTGGAGAAAAACTCATACGGTATGACAGCCATTTCAAAGCGATCAATCCGGCGCTTTCCGATAAAAACATCAAGTTTTATCTACACATTGACCTTGAAGTTCAAAATGATTACAGGCCAAGCTCGCCAAAGTATCCTGTCGTTAAGAGGGGAATCTATTACGGAGCAAGAGAGATCAGTTCGCAGCTGGGGATCGTTACTGAAGAGACGGATTACTCAAAACTTGAAAAAGTTTACAGTATCTGGATATGCAATGAGAACGTACCGCCAAGACTTCGAAATACGGTCACTTCTTATACGATTACTAAAAAAGATGAGATCGGAATCACGGATGAACCTGTTTCTGACTATGACCTGATGTCCGTGATCATAATCAGGCGCGGCGAGAAAGCTTCCGAAGGAATCTTTGATTATCTTGAAGGAATTTTCAAATCCAATATTGACAGAATCGAAAAATACGTGGATATTAAAGATAATGAGAATATCAAGGAAGGGGTGAAGCGCATGACCGGACTTGGAGAAAGTATCTATATCAAAGCGTATAAAGAGGGCGAGGAGACGGGAAGAGCACAGGGCATTTCACAAGGAATCTCACAAGGCATATCTCAGGGAGAGGCAAGTGCTATATTCAAGCTTGTTCAAAAAGAAATGCTTACCATAGAAGAAGGCGCATTCGAACTTGGAATGACACCGGAGGAATTTAAGGAGAACATGGAAAAAGCCGGTTTCAAGGTGCCTGAAACGGTCTAACAAAAATGACACACCATCCCCGTCCCGGGGGGTCATTCCGGGGATATTAAAGATAATGAGAGTATCAAGGAAGGGGTGAAGCGCATGACCGGACTTGGAGAAAGTATCTATATCAAAGCGTATAAAGAGGGTGAGGAGAAAGGAATATCCCAAGGAATATCCCAGGGAGAGGCAAGTGCAACGTTCAAGTATGTTCAAAAAGGAAAGCTTACTATTGAAGAGGGAGCTTCTGAACTTGGAATGACTCCGGAGGGATTTATGGAGAGCATGGCGAAAGCCGGTTTTAAGGTGCCTGAAACAGTGTAACTATCTTTTTTTGACATCTCAGGCCGGAGAGGGGGGCGGTAAGCGCAGCTTTAGCTGCGCTATTTTTGTGTACAAACGCCGGGAGCATGCGGAAAGGAAGCTTGTGGAGCTCCGCATGCTATGAAAGGTGGATGGAGGCATGCGCCGATAGCGAAAAGCCGCAAATTCATGCCGCCCAGGCTAGCACCAAGCATGCGAGGAAGAAAAAAGTGGAAATTCGCATGCTAGAGTCGCGGGCGGTGAGCATGTGGAAAGGAAGCTTGTGGAGCTCCGCATGCTTTGAAAGGTGGATGGAGGCATGCGCCGATAGCGAAAAGCCGCAAATTCATGCCGCCCAGGCTAGCACCAAGCGTGCGGAGGAGGGAAAAGTGGAGAACCGCATGCTCACGGCGGATTTGGGGAGCATGCAGGGGAGGAAAAAGAGGAGATCCGCATGCTCACGGTGGATTTGGGGAGCATGCGGAGGAGAGAAAAGTGGAGATATGCATGCTAGTGCTGGGAGAGGTGAGCATGCGGAAAGGAAGTTTGTGGAGCTCCACATGCTTTGAAAGGAGGATGGAGGCATGCGCCGATAGCGAAAAGCCGCAAATTTATGCCGCCCAGGCTAGCACCAAGCATGCGAGGGAGGGAAAAGAGGAGCTCCGCATGCTCACAGCGGATTTGGGGAGCGTGCGGAGGAGAGGAAGGTGGAGAAACGCATGCCGGTGTCGGGCGTGCGAGCATGCGGGGGAGAGGAAAGTGGAAATTCGCATGCTAGAGTCGCGGGCGTGGAGCATGCAGGGGAGGGAAAAGAGGTTTGTGAAGCTCCGCATGCTCGCGGCAAAATATAGCGGGGCTTTGCGAGAGGGAAGTACTTAACCCTATTAAAAACGGATCAAATAACAAACTGTTTTTGATGGGAGAGGTAGAATCTTCGCAACTTGCCTAAGGAAAATTGTAAAAAAACAATTTTTTTGTGACGATTGGCTAAAAATAGGGACGAATTTCGGCATAATTTATTTTTTTTTAATAATTCACTATGCTATAATATATTTATTCAAGAATTGTGTATATTTTAACAATACACAATATACTTACGAGCGGAGGACTTGCGAAGTGGCCAGCTACGCGTACGAAGCAATAGACAGTCTTGGTAAAATAGTAAAAGGCTCGGTCGAAGCCGAAAACGAAGAGGGGGTTAAGGCTGAACTTAAACGTCAGAACATCACACCTATCTCTATCAAATCCCAGGGCATACTCAACAAAGATCTTAACATCGATATCGGAGGGAAACCGACGGTTAGAGACCTGTCTGTATTTTGCAGACAGTTTGTGGCGATGTTCAGAGCCGGCGTTTCTATGATCGACGCCCTTAAGATGCTTACCGAGGCTACCGAGAACAAAAAGCTCAGAAAAGCCTGCGACGAAGTAAGGATCGCCGTTGAAAAAGGTGAAGCCCTTTCTATGGCCTTCAAGGAACATTCCAAGATCTTCCCACCTATTATGGTCAATATGACTGCTGCAGGAGAGGCTTCCGGATCACTTGATGTTGCGATGGATCGAATCGCCCTTCAGCTTGAAAAGTCCAACAAGACTAAGGCTACTATAAAGAAAGCGATGATGTACCCCATAATCGTACTTATCGTTATGTTGGCGGTAGTAATCGTAATGCTCGTAAAGGTTATCCCCTCTTATAGCGAGATGTTTAAAGATCTCGAGACCGACCTTCCCGCTATTACAAAGGGAGTACAGGCGGTCAGCGACTTCTTGATTCACCAATGGTATATCGTAGTACCTGTGATCATTGCAATTGTTGTAGGACTTATCATCTTTAACAAGACCGATACAGGTAAGCACGTAACAGGCAAGATTGCTATTTCAATCCCCGCAATCAAGAATCTCGTCGTTAAGAACGCTTCGGCGCAGATGGCACGTACCCTTTCAACTCTTGTTGGCGCAGGTATCCCTCTTGTTGAAGCAGTAGAAATAGCCGGAAACGTTATGGACAATGTCTATTTTAAAGAGGCTATGTACAACGCAAAAGACGAGATTATGATAGGTCAGCCCCTTTCAAGACCTCTTGAAGAAGCCGGAATCTTTCCACCGATGGTTTACAATATGGTAAAGATCGGAGAGGAAACCGGACGTACCGAGGATATGCTTGAAAAGCTTGCAGAATACTACGAGGAAGAAGTAGAAGCCGCTGTTCAGACTATGATGGCAGCACTTGAGCCCATAATCATCATCGTACTTGCAGTCGTAGTAGGAACGATAATCGCAGCTTGTATGGCACCTATGCTCAAAATGTACCAGGCACTGGATCAGCTGTAAATAAATTAACAAAGGTTAATCGCCCGGGAGTAGGGCCCGGACTTTTAATAAAAATTATACTTATTGCAAAGGAGAATTCTATTATGAAAAAGAATGCAAACAAAGGTTTTTCACTTGTAGAGCTTATCATCGTAATTGCTATTATGGCAGTTCTCATCGGTGTACTTGCTCCTCAGTTCATCAAGCAGGTTGAGAAGTCAAGAGAGTCAACAGATCTTCAGAATATTGAAGAGTACAAGACTGCTATTGAGACTTGGGTAGCTGAAAATGGTGAGTCCGCTACCGCAGGCACTATAACTGTAAATGTTAATCTTTCTAGCTCAAAGAAGATAGCAGTTGCTACTGAAGGACTCCCTTCTGGCGTTACATTAAGTCTTGCTGATTATGGTCTGGATAATTCAAAGGATTTAAAATCCTCAAAATGGGAAATTACAAATCAGTGGCAGTACAGCTTATCGACCTATAAGTGGAACACACCTGCTGGCTCTGCAACATATTTCAATATTGACGGAACTAATAAATAAGTTGGTTTAACCACCATGCCCCTTACATTAATCCTATCAATCATCATATTTCTCTACGGTATCGTGATAGGTTCGTTCTTGAACGTACTTATCTACCGGTTGCCGAAGCATGAGAACATAGCGACAAAAAGGTCACACTGCATGGAATGCGGTTACCAGTTAAAATGGTATGACCTTATTCCACTCTTTAGTTACCTTTTTCTAAGGGGCAGATGTCGTAAGTGCGGTACGAGGATATCAATTCAGTACCCTATAATCGAGGCTGTAAACGGTATCCTCTACGTACTTATCTTTTTAAGATACGGGCTAACAATAGAAACCCTACTCTATTGCCTGTTATTTTCTGCACTTTTAGCATTAAGTGTAATCGACTTTAGGACATTTGAAATCCCGGTGGGATTCAATATCTTTATACTGATACTGGGACTTGTCAGAGTGGCTACCGATTACAAGAATTGGCTGCTTTATCTGATAGGCCTGGTATCAGTAAGCTTGTTTTTATTCGCGATATTCGCGATTTCAAAAGGAAGAGGGATCGGCGGCGGCGACGTGAAGCTCATGGCTGCCACCGGATTACTCCTCGGATGGAAACTCAATCTTCTCGGATTTGTGATGGGCTGTATTTTAGGCTCAATCATCCATATTATCCGGATGAAGGTTTCCAAAGAGGGGAGGACGCTTGCAATGGGACCTTATCTGTCTCTTGGGGTAGTCCTTACGGTATTTTTTGGAGAGTATATCATTTCCTGGTATATGTCTTTCTTTACCGCGTAAATCCTACGCGGTTAGTTCCATGTTTACGGATGAAGGCGTAAACATCAAATTAATCTTGTGAGGTCCAAAGGTAATGGCAAACAAAGTTATCTCAATCGAAATCGGTAATGACGTAACCCGTATAGTCCAGATGGACTATCAAACCAAGCACCCCAAGGTGTATCGTCATGCGACTATACCTACCCCCGAAGGATGTATATCCGACGGTTATATCAACAACGAAAATCCCGCTTTGGCGGAAGCTATTAAAAATGCGATCACAGACGAGAAGATGAACGGAAGCAAAAACGTTATCTTCACCATCGCATCCTCTAAGATCCTTACCAGAGAGGTTATGCTTCCTCCTATCAAAGCTAATATGATAGATGCCACAGTTCAGATGAACCTTGGCGAATATTTCCCTATAGACCTTTCCCAGCATGAGGTTTCAAACCTCGTACTCGAGCATATAAAAGAGGGCGACAACGCAGGAAGATACCGCGTACTTATAATCGCAGCCGAAAAGACACTCGTTCAGTCCTACGAGGCTCTCGCAAAGGCAATCGGCCTTACCTTAATACAGGTTGATTACGTTGGTAACTCAATTTACCAGTGCTTCAAAAACGAGAACGCAAACCGTTGTAATATGATCCTCAAGATTGAGGAGACACAGACTTCCATAACCATTGTCGACCATCAGAATCTTCTCCTTCAGAGAAACGTTTCCTACGGAATCGAAGAGGTTATAAGAGAAGTTGCGGACAGGCCCGCCTTCGGATGCAAGTCCTACGAGGATGCCTGCCAGTATATTAAAAACAATATCTGTATTTTCGAGACTCTTGCGGATACCGCCGCAAGTACGGCTAACGAAAATACATCCACCGGAACGGCACTTCTTGAGGCGAGAGCAGCCGTTACCCGCTCTATTTCCGGATTTATCAATGCGATTTCAAGAGTTGTAGACTTCTACAATTCAAGATATACGGTTCCTATCGACAGAATCTTTGTCTGCGGTATGGGTGGTGACTTTACCGGAATCAACACCCTGCTTTCAAATGAGATGGGAATCAAAACCCACATCCTTAAAAAGCTTGAGGAGCTTCAGTGGGTTGCAACAACCGACCTTGCCGGATTCCACTGCTACGCAGCACCTATCGGCGCATCCTTCGCTCCTGTAGGTCTCTATAGCAAGGCAAGAGAGGACAAGGAGAAGCACAAGACAAATTACAAGGGACTGGGATTACTTATCCTTGCATTTGCCGCGGTACTGAGTTTGGCGCTCTTTATACCGAGAGCCTTTAGCCTTATGTCCTTAAAGGATGAAAACGCAAGTCTTAAGGCGATGGAAGCGCAGTACATTGAGGCGGAGGAGATTTACAACCGCTACACAAGTACTTTGGATGTTTACCAGCAGGTTTATTCATCAAGCCTTCTTTTAGAGCATCCAAACGACAATATCCTTGCTTTCTTTAATGAGCTTGAACAGAAGCTTCCTCACGATATAAGAGTTGAGGCAATCACATCTGACGATACAAACATTGTGATGACATTTATCTGTAACAGCAAGGAAGAGGCAGCCGGAATCATCAATCTTTTCAGAGATTTTGATACGCTCCTTTCTCTTCAGGTGGGAACCATCGAGGAAGAACATTCGGAGGTTACGGACGAGGAGCTTACAGATATCGCAATCGGAACCGTTACGGCAGATACTGTTGACCAGGCGGTTGATAATTTCGTAGATGGCGTCGTAAGCGCAATCCAGAATTCCGGAAGCCGCGAGACAAGCGTTAAGTTTACGATAACCGGCGAGTATCTTCCCATTGAGACCGAAACACAGACCGAGAGCTCGGTTACCGCTGAGCCCGCAATAGAAGAAACCGAGAGCGTAGAATAAGGAGAGTTTTAAGATGAAGGGTAAAATCAGCGATACACATATTTTTCTTTTATGCCTTGTTCTTGGAGTCGGACTTTTCCTTGTAGTTTATTTCGTCCCTTTTAAGAATGTCGGCGATCAGATAAATGCTTACGAGAGGGAAAACAGAGAGATTAGAAACCATATCTCCAGCCTCCAGGAGTATTACGACAACAGAGCTCAGTACGAGAACGATACCGAGGTACTTCGTAAAGAGGTTGCAAATCTTCTTGCTTCCTTCCCCGGAGCCTATGGATTTGAAGATTATATTATGCAGGCCGTAAACATCGAGAAGAAGGCGCCTATACGCTACGAGCGTATCGACTTCGAAGAGGTTGAGGATCTTGCAACGATCCCTGCGGACACCATCAAAAAGGCAGAGATTCCTGAGTACCAGAGTGACGTTGTCTTTAAGAGACAGAACGTTGTTTATACAAATATCGTAGATTACTTTACTTTAAAGAATGTAATCGCACAGGTATTTTCATCACCTTACAGCGTAAATCTTCAGAGCTTTACTTACAATTCAGAGCAGATTACGGGAGAGCTTAAGGGTACATTTAAGCTTGGCTTCTATGCCGTAGACGGAATCGGCAAGGAGTGGGTAGAGCCTGAGATCCCTGCATACGAGGCCGGAACTCAAAACATCTTCGGTCCCTATGCACCTATCGGCGCAAACGGCGAAGCTTCAGGAGACGGAAGCATTATTTCCGATACAGCTACCGTTACTGAAAATACCGAGGGAGTAGAGAATACTTCTTCAACAAGCGGTTCGGTACCCGAGGATAACACTCAGGGAACCGAAATTTCTACGGGAAATACCGCGGACGGAAGCGCGTCAAGTGACAACACTTCCTCAGAGGGTGGATTTTTTGATACTTTGACCGATAATAATAATTAAGAGAGTTAATATGCTTAAGTTTAAGAATAATAATTTGTTCAAAAAACTGCATAAAAACCAAAAGGGTATGTCCCTTGTAGAGCTTATAATCGCCGTAACGATAATGTCTGTGGCGATTGCTCCTCTTTTGTACTCCTTCGCTCACTCCGCAAGGTACAACGCCAAGGCCAAGAAAGCCCAGCGCGCCACCACAGCGGCTCAGACCGTAATGGAGAATATCAAGGCTTATAATCTTGATTCGTTGTATGAGAAGTTTTGTGTTGACTCTGAAGGAAATCATATAGACACAACAGCTTTCCTTTATAACAATCCTACAGCGGTTTATTCCACTACGAATACTTACAATGAGAATGCCGGATATGCCGATAAGATGGGAACTTATAAAATTACCGGTATGAAGATGAGCGACGGTCCTTCGGACAGCCATTTATATGATGTTGATATAACTATCGCACCGGATAAGACGGAGAGCCTTCCGACGTATCATGTATACAATCCTTCCATCGACGCTCTTTACGAAGAGAATTCCGAGAGCGAGGGGATGTATGCTTTTGATCCTTATTTTGTGGCAACAACTTGCGTTAAAAATTCAGGTGTGCCTTCGGAGAGTGTAAAGTGTATTGAAATAAACAGATCAGCTACTCTTGTATTTGATGATACGACTATGAGGGTAGATTATGCTTATGATTATTATCTTTACAGCACGCCCGAGCCTAATGGTGCCGCTGTTTTGGGATATGGTACGTATAATAAGTCCACATCTGTTGACCGCGGAGACTCTGCTACAAGATTAAGAGATGTTTATTACTATTATTATCCTGCTTTTAGAAACAGACTTGGCTCTGCAGATACGGATGGAACTATTATTGATCCCGGTATTATCCGTGTATCAAAGGATAAGCTTTATATCAGAAATAAGACAACTGATCATGACACAGAGCCTGTAAATGTTTATGTGTTTAAGCAAAGGGATATGGGACTTCTTTCCGATCCTTCTGCAGCGAATGTCATAAGGGCTTGTGAACCGCTATATAGTCTTGAAATCCATGCAGATATTGCTACAGTTGGGTTAACCAATGTTTATGATTGCGTGCAGAAGAGCGTAGTTGATCCTGAAGTTAACACTTCATCGATGCTTAAGAGCGGATTAAGCTTTGACTCTGATCTTGTAAAAGATAGAGTAAGCGTAAAGACTGACATCACCGAGAGCAGAACAGATCTTCTTACCTACAGTGTAGAGATAAAGGTTTACGATCCTGCGACTGATTCGGGACATACAAGTCCTCTTTCGACAATGTCCGGTACAGTAGTTTACTAATCAGAGAGAAATGATGAAACAAAAGTTTTTTTCCAAAAAACTAAATAGAAAGTCCGATAAGGGTTCGGCTCTAGTCTCGGTACTTGTAATCGTCGCTTTCATCAGCATCCTTGCAACGATTGTTCTTTATCTTGCCGCTACAAACTACAAGATGAAGATAGCCGATTCAAGGACAAAGGAAAGCTTTTACGAGGCGGAAGAGGTTGTTGAACTTTTCAAGGCAAATCTTACTTTAGACGTTGCCGAGGCGGCAAGAAGAGCCTACGGAAGATGCAACAGCGAGTATGTATTTCTTAGCTCAAAGGAAAACCGCCGTGAGCATTTTCTTATCGCATTTAACAATGAACTTCAAAACGTTTGGGAAGAGAAGTGGGATGAGACAACCCCCGGTGCGGGAGACGGCATTAACCACGGTATATCCGAGATTTTCAGGGGAGCGAGCGTTTCAGATATTGCTTATGTTCCGGCTACAGGTATCTGCAATTTCAAGGTTACTACCGGCGGCAGAACATACTACTGTACTTTTAACGAGTATTCATTAGGTGTCGGCACCGGATTTGATTTTACCTACGAGAGCGCTCTGGAGATTCCTGCGGATGCTGACGTTTTCAGAGCAGACAATACCGTAAATCCTTCCTTCCTTCGTAACCTTAATATAACGGTAACCGATGGCAAGGATTATACTTCCAAAATCGTTACTTCTTTCATCATCACACCCCCTGAATTTAACTGGGGAGACGAGGTATTTAAGGATGATGATCTAAACGAGATAACTGATATTTATTATTCGGACTGTGTGGTTTATACCGGATGGTCAAAGGAATAATAGGGGAAAGATATGAAAAAGTTTTTAAAGGATAAGTCCGGAATAAGCCTTATAGAGCTTGTTGTCGTAATAGCGATAATGTCTGTTCTTGTCGGCGCTATCGGACTCGGCGTAGGACTTTCATCAACGAAGCCTGCGACGCAATGTGCTAAAAAACTTCAGATGGCTATTCAAAAGACCCGGGTTGATACTATGGGTAAGAAAAACGGACGCCTTGTTGTGAAGCTTGAGGCTGACGGAACTATTTCTATGACGGAAGAGCTAAACTACGGTACCGGTACGGCTAAGATTGACGGACCTGTAACCGTTGGCTCTAAGGGCGTATCTGTTAAAACGGGTAGCCCTGGTTCACCTCTTACTGCTACGGGTTTTGTTGTAGAGTTTTACAGAGGCGACGGAAAGCTTTATGTCTGCACTTCAAATTACTCCGGAATATCCGAAGCTACAAGATATGACGCTCTTCCTATTGTTGTAACAAAAGGTAACAGGTCCTACAGTATTGATATTGACAGCTTAACCGGAAGGGTTACTTTAGAGAATCTATAAATCATTAAGAGGAGTACACAATGTCTCTTTTTAAGAAATTAGCAAAAAACAATATAGGCTTATCCCTTGTGGAACTGATCATTACCATTGCTCTTATGAGTATCGTTTCGGTAGCGATCGGTTCTGCGATTGTGTCTGCAACTACCAACTACAGACGTAATTCGGAAGAAGTTGCCATCCAGCAGGATGTTCAGAATATCACAAATATCATTGCAAATATGATCTTTGACTCCGTCGAAGCCAACAATACCGGTAATGAAGGCGGAGAGAATCTTTCCAATCTGTTTATTCTTTCAAGTACCGGAGTTTATTATTCCATCAGCTGTTCCGGCGGAAAGCTCTATTACGGCGAGTCTACCACGGGATACCCTGCAGTTTCTTCGCTTACAAAGGTTCTTGCAGAGAATGTCAGCGCTTTTTCGGCAAATACATCGACTTACTCAAATGACTATATTGTCAAGATTTCGCTCGCTGTAAACAGTCAGACTACGGATAAAACAATGATGACATCCTTTGCGGTAACTTCACGTAACGCAGAGGGCGGAAATAATCTTACCATTACAGATATCAATGGCGCTGTTATTGCTATAGATACTATGGCTGTAATCGAGCCCAATCAGGTTATCGACATTCCTTACGAAGTGCTTACTTCCGGAAATGTTGATGACACATCCATTAAGCTTATTGATGTTACCACTGTTTACGGTAAGCCCATCGTTATGACGGCGGCTCTTGCGACCAACGCAGAAGGAAAGAATGTTGTACGTATTACCGCTAACGATGAAAAGAATGATATCGTAAGAGTTAAGGTTCGCACTAATGCTATTTATACCGATGAAGATGGCAACAACCATGCTTACGATGAGAAGGTTATTAAGGTTTATGTTCGCCGCGTAACGAAGATCGATGCCGGCGGAGCACAGACAAACCAGGCCGATTATGCCAACTGCAAGGCCGGTTCAAAGTATGAGGTTTCCGCTGCTATTACTGCGATAAACGGCGACAGATTCTATACCTTTAAAACCGATAATGATTATGTAAATACTTATAAGCTTGTCTGGACAGTAACCGGTAATACAGAGAAGATGACAGGGGTTACTAATCCGGCGGGCGGAAATAGCGTTACCGGAAATATTGTCTGCGATGACGCTACGAAGAAGTGGAAGTTTACGATAAATTCCGATTTTTCGCCGGGAGAGTATATTACTTTCACATGCAGAGCACTTCATTCCGACGGAACTTTTGAGACTTTAACTACCAACAAAACAGGCCTTCCTTACGGTGAATTTGAGGACAGCTGGACCCTTACTACGGGATTTTTCGATAATGTAAACGATAAAGACTTTAAGCGTGCAAACGATGATACCAACTGGGTTACTCCGGCTGGATTCGATAATATGGATAACCTTATCCTCAAGTATTACGTAAGAAATACTCCGGAGTATCTTGCTAAGGTTGCGCAGCTCGAGGCGGCAAATGCCGTTGGTTATGATATTGAGAACAAGCTTCTTCAGTATAAGAAGGACAACGGCCTTGAGACCGGAATTGACGGAATTGAAAGCGCAATGCTTACAGCCGCTAAAGCAAAATATGACTTTAACTTCTGTGTATTTGGTAGCGTAGGTACTCCAAATCCCGATACCGGCGTTTGCAGCTGGAGCAGATATATTACTTTGCAGCCGAAAGGCGGTACAAACTATAGGATTGACAAAGCTCTTTCTTATATGATGGATTCCGATAAGGAGTATCAGTTTGAATTTCTGGCTTGTCTCACTTATGTAGAAAAAGCTAATACAAGCAATAAATATGTCCTTTGGCCTAATTATAACAAAGTACTTGAGACGAATATGGGCTTTAAGGAGGCCGGATATCAGGCGTCACCTCTTTGGGGACCTCAGGAGGGAAGCGCCGCTACTTTAAGCTTTTCCGGAAATAATCTGGTAGTTTCTTCTTCCAATTTTATAACAAAGACTTCTGAAGGCGTCAGCGCGGGAGAGCCCTACGCAGCTTACGCGAGAACTATGGGTATCGGAAAGGGTGATTTCTACTTTAAGGAGAATACAGATTTAGGTATCGTAGAAGGTGCTCCTACTGCGGGCTCTGTGTATGATCCTATTATCCTGATGCTTGGCCAGGGAGCCGGATATACGATCAACATAGACAAGGCTCAGATGACCGGACTTGGTTCCAACGAGTTCATGCATGTTGACGGTATACTTCAGTATCAGAAATCCGACGGAACCTGGGTTACTTTGGACGATTCAGTTAAATCGGGAACTCCTAATTACAAGGCTCGTACCGGAAATTATATCAATATGGGTGACGGTTGGATTGCAGTTTATTGCTCCAATGCGCAGTATGAGGATGTCCTTTTCAGAGTGCTCTTTACCGAGAGTAACAGACCAAAGGCTTACGTTAAAACCGCTGAAGGTGCTTTCAGCACGAACCTTTATATGACAACGGATTCGCGCGGTAATCTGAGCGCTAATTATACTGTTATTTATGATAATCCTAAGGTTGGTTATACATATCCTTTGTACGATCTTTCACAGGATAAGGGAATCTTGTACTTCAAGGTTGCTGATACCAACGGAACCTTCGGAAACGGATCGGGCTCGCTTTATCCTATTACTCTTGATCCTAACGGCGGAACTGTTTCAAAGACAAAGATTACTATCTACACGGGACAGAAGGTTGAAAACCTTGTTGATCCTGTAAGAGAGCATTACAACTTTGACGGCTGGTTTACCGCTAAGGATGGCGGAACCGAAATATCCAACGGTTCGTCCTTCGATTCACTTGGCGGAGCTAAGACTCTTTATGCTCATTGGACCGAGAAGGACAAGGTAACTGTAACTCTTGACGCAAACGGTGGAAAGAATCCTACTCCTTCGACGTTTACCGTATATGTAGGAGAGACTTTAACCGGCCTTAAGGATGCAACGCATAGCGATAACACCAAGAAGTTTATCGGATGGTTTACCGCAGCCGATGGCGGAGAGATGGTTATTAACGGCGCAAGCTATGATGTCGTTAAGGATACTCCTACGCTTTACGCTCATTACAGGGATAAGCAGAGCATTACAATTAATCTCAACACCTGCAACAAAGGTAGCGTTGCGGGAGGAGTTACTTCCATCACTGTAATCGAAGATGGCGTTGTACCCACGCTTCCTAACGTAACACCTTATTCACAGCTTAATGTATTTACGGGCTGGGCTACTGCTGAAAACGGTGGAAGCGGCTTTGCAGCCGGCATGGATTATGCGGATGTTGTTGGAATCACTACGATTTACGCACAGTACAGTGATAATCCTGATGTTATCGTTCTTGATTACAACGACGGAACCGGAAAGACCGGAACTGCGCTGTATATCAATAATGGGGCTCAGATAGGTGAATTACCAAATGTAACTGCTAAGAGCGGATTTGGCTTTGCGGGATGGTTTGATGCCGCTTCAGGTGGAAATAACTATACATCTTACCAGCAAACAAATGGAAGAACTGTAAAGAAGCTATATGCTCAATATTATCCGACGACTATAAATCTCAATCCTAATGGAGGCAGTCTCTATTCTTGGAGTCCCAGTACGATTACAGTTGGCGATGGAGGAGCTGTGTGGCATATCGCAGATCCTGCTGATAGAACCGGTTATACCTTTGATGGATGGTATACTGCTCCCACAGGAGGAAGCAAGCTTGTATATGGATCTAAAGCAGCAACTATATTAGGTTCAGGTAATACATTGTATGCACATTGGGAGAAGAATTAATCGAGGATGTTATGTGTACTTTACTTACTCAGGAAGAAGCTAAAGCAAGAGACGTGTATCCTAGATTAGATTTATACAAAGCAAAGCAGGGAGAAATCCCTGCTTTGCTATACGATGAGGCGGTTGTAAACCATAGATATATTATGATATTATTGTTATAGATATATTTTTCCTACTTAAACATGATTATTGATTTGCATTTGACTTTACAGAACATATGTTCTATAATAGCTTTAGATGTTTATGTAGGGAGGTTATTTATCTTGTTAAGTGTTTGCATTGAAAGCACTTTGACTATTGCTTCTTCAAAATCAACAAGAGTATCGTTGGCCGGTATTCGAATCGGAAGATATGATTTATCTGAACAGAGAAAGAATCTATTATCCCGTGTTCCTAAATCGGGAGATTATGTGAGATTATCCTTAAATTCATTAGAAGTTATGGATCTAGCTTACCTTAGCGCAAAGACCGGCGACGAATTTGCTATTTTAAGAAGCAAAAAAGAAGATGTTTTATTTCGTGGTACGGCTTTAAGTTGTGTTTTTGATGGTGAGTTAGAAGAGGATATTAGAAATCATAAGTATGAACTGATTGCTCATTCTCATACCGGAGAGGAAGAACCTGAGCCGTCGTTAGAGGACAGATTATTTTTAAAAGAGATTAATCAGTATTCCAGTTTTGTAGTTTCCGGGAGAACCGGACGCGTAACAGAGTTTACGTCTGATCTATTTGAGTAAAGGAGGTTATTTATGCTTACATATGAGAAAGCTAAAAAAATTGGTATTGATGCATGCATAGATAAGCTTGGCAGGGAATTTGTTATGTCGCATAAAGATACCGCCAGCTCCGCCTTTGGAGATAGAGGAGATTATGTGTATTGTTTTGTTGGAGTGAATGATAAGTCTCCTTATAATAAAGGAAATAAACTAATACTTACATCTGATAATAAGTATTCGTTTGTTGCCAGGTGTACTGTAGATTATGTTGATGGGGAAGTTAAATTTCTTGAGTGTACATTACCATAAAAATGTATAGCATTATTAGTTTTTCATTTAGGGGTGGAGAGAATCTATTTAATTTTGGGGTTGTATGAAAGACAACAAAAACAAAGGCTTTTCGCTTGTGGAACTGATCATCGTTATTGTGATTATTGCGGTTATTGTGGCACTTTTGCTTCCGCAGTTTATCAAGCAGGTTGAAAGGTCTAAAGAAGCGAAGGATCTTCAGGATATCGAGGAGTACAAGACGGCGGTAGTGACTATGATCCTTGATGACAGGTTGCCGTCGGGTGATGTTACATTAGAGGTTGATGCTGATACCGGCAAACTTGTTACAAATCTACCTGCTGAGACAGCTAAGGCTTATGGACTGGAAGAAGAGCTTATTCTTTCTTCGAAGAAATGGAAGGCTTTTAAGTGGACGATGGACAGCAATGATT
This sequence comes from Lachnospiraceae bacterium, assembly GCA_017469945.1. Taxonomy (GTDB): domain Bacteria; phylum Bacillota; class Clostridia; order Lachnospirales; family Lachnospiraceae; genus AC2028. The sequence continues at coordinate 203,126 of JAFUFI010000002.1, forward strand.
ATTACTGGACTCTATCGGGAGAGGATTTATCCGGCGCCCAGTACTTTACTCCGCTTGGAAAGACAAAGAATCCTGAATAATTTTTTATATCGCCACGTGGCTTAGGCTTCGTGGCGATACTTGATAATGCAGAGGTTTTGTATGGGGCTTAAGAGTTATTTAAAAGCATTTATACCGCAGAAGGTATCGGGGAAGACTGTGGCGGGGTTCCTTAAACTGGGAAGCTTATTGGGAAGGCCCGGTAAGAGGAAGATATCGCGAAATCTTGATATAAATATTGAGACGATCAAGAGCCATATCCCGGAAATTGAAGGCCACAAAGGGTATATAGAAAATCAGGATGCGTACAGAGATGTTAAATATGCATCCAAAGATATGAGATGGGGCGGCTGCGGAGTATTTGCTACGTACAATTCCCTTGTTAACTTAAGGAGAGCGTCCCTCGAGGATTCTAACCGCACCGACACATATGCGGAATTAAGAGATAATGAAAAAGAGAGTAAGGCGGCTGTAATCTCACCCGCCATCCTTCCTGAACTTATTTCATATTACGAGAAAAAAGGTGCCGTCTTTGGAGCGAGGCTCGGAACTTCGCCTTTATCGGTACTAAAGTTTTTTCTTGAAAATGGATTTGATGCTAAGATTTCCTACAAGGAGGCGGATTTTGAAGGCTTCGGAAGAGAGTATGATACCTTTATTCTTACCGCCTATATGGACGGAAGTGATATCAGCAAAAATGTCCATTATATCGCAATCTCAAAAGAAGGTGGATATTTCACACCTCATAACGTATACTGCAACGGTAAGGTCTTTTCACCTTCGAATACCCTAACAGGGGCGATAAAGAGTATAAACAACGGAAAGGCAAAAGGCATGTGCCTTATAGGAATCAAAAATGGAACTTTACGTAATCAGACACGGACAGACAACCTGGAATGAAAAGGGCCTTTTACAGGGAAGCGTTGATATAGAGCTAAATGAAAGCGGCAGAGAAGTAGCCGGAAAGATGGGAGAGAAGCTTGAAGATACGCCATTTGATGTAATCTTTTCATCCCCTCTTATCAGAGCTTACGAGACGGCTTGTCTGATCAGGGGGCATAGAAATATCCCTATTATACGTGACGAAAGGCTTAGAGAAATCTGCTTTGGCGACCTCGAAGGAAAGAATTATCGCGAAATCTTTATGGAAGGAAGCCCGTATATTACTTTCTTTACCGACCCTTCGAAGTATCCCGCGCCTCCCGGAGGAGAGACCTTTTATCAGGTTATTGAGAGAATGGGTGAGTTTTACAAAGAGGTTTTGCTTCCTGCAGCAAAAAAATATGAAAGGATAATGGTCGTTGCCCACGGAAATGCCAACAAGGGCCTTATCTTTAATCTCGAGAATAATACGGATGTTAAGACATACTGGGGACCGGGGCTCCAGAAAAACGGTGAAGCAGACATCTTTGTATTTAACGGGGAGAGCTGGATGCGTAAGCCCGGTACTGTTCCCGCTGTTGACGAAAAGTGGGGAAGGCTGTAATGCTTGGAAACGGCCTTTTAGACAGACTTTTATTTTGATATTTTTTATCTACTTGCAAAGGCTTTAAATCGAGATATTTTAGCATATATATGGTATAATAAAATTTATGGAAAACCGGTGGGACGATATGGACAATACTTCAAAAAATAAAAGCAATTCTTCTTTGATCGTTGCCTGTATTTTTAGTGCGCTTGCTTTTTGCGCAAGCCTTATCATCACATGGTTTTTCTTTGTCAGAGTCGTTCCGAGGGAGCATGAGCGGACGATTGAGCTGGGGGCTTATTACGAATTATCAGACGATCCGGGGGAATACCTTACGGGACTTAAGGTATTTAGAAGCGGCGCTGTCGTTGATACCCATGATGTAAATATCTTTGTCCCCGGGGAGTATACAGTAAAGGTTTTTTACAAAGGAAAGACTATTGAATATCCGGTATCTGTTGCCGATACCAAGGCTCCGACAGTAGAGTTTAGAAGCGATTATACCGATGATATAATCCTTTATAACGGGCTCGACGAGGATGGATACGGAGTATTTGAAATCGGCATAGCGCGAACCATTGGTGATATGTTCGATTATATCTACGATGAATCGGGAGAGCTTGAAGCTTTTCTTTATTGTGGCGGCAAGGAGCTCAGCAGCGCGAAGATTTATCCCGGGGACTCCTTTAAGGGCGAGAGCGTCGAAGAGCAGCTTAGAAGGATCGAGGATTCCTGCGTTAAGAGAGAGGGAAGATTCGTTCTTGATGAGCTTAAGTATTATAATCTTACTATCGAAGTCAGAGATGGAAGCGGCAATACCCTCAGCAAGGATTTTACAGTTAAGGCGGTAGATACCATTGCCCCTAATATTATGACACACTCCGTGCCTGAGTATCATTACGTCGCGACAAATCAGCCTTACAGTGCGGATGAGATAGCTCTTTATATCTCTGACAATTCAAACTTTTATACCGCCGCGTTTATTGTTGGCGATGAGACTGTTTCTAAAATAACCTTTGATAAGACAGGACCGCAGAAAGTAACCATTGTCGCTTCCGATGAATCGGGAAATGAAGCTACCTGCGATGCGACTGTGATGGTGGACGAAGCGCCTATATTTATTGCTGCCTCCGACAAGGATATAAAAGTCGGATCGGATTACGATCTTCTCGATCATATCGTTGCTGTTGACAATACCGACGGAAATGTTACGGATACGATCGTTGTCGACGACGGAGGTTTTGATCCTTATACGCCCGGTCTTTATGAAGTGAAATATACCGCTACCGACAGTCATAATTTATCGACAACGGTTATCTGCAATTTAAACGTAGGCGATGAAGGCTACGGGGATTATTACCTTTCGGAAAAGGAAATCTCGCTTCTTTGCGATTATGATTACTTTGAGTACGAGCCTCTTTCAAAGAATGATTACGAAGCGGCTTGCGACCTTGTTGAGCCGACTTTGGTCAATCTGATCCATAGGATTGGGGTAGGCGGATACTCTGCGGGTTCCGGATTTATATACAGGATTGATGAGGATTACACATATATCGTGACCTGTGTGCACGTAATAGAAGACCTTGAGGATCCCATAGAGCTGATGTTTTGTGACAGTAAGGCCACGACGATAAATATCGATGTGCCTTTCTATCTGGAAAAATCCGATATTAACGAAATCGCTATGTTAAGGATTGATACCTGCCTTATTCCTGCAGAGACCCTCGTTGAGCTTAGGGAGATTTACTGCGACGAAAATATCTACCGCGAGCTTAAAATAGGACAGAATATAATCGCGTACTCCGGACATTGGATCAACAAGAATCCGATGATAAGGAGCGCAACAATACTTAATCTTAAAGCAAGATTTTGTGATGATGCCACAAGCTGCGTTAAAGCTACCCACAACGTGGAGGCGGGCATGAGCGGCACAGCCGTATTTGATGAGAAAGGAAGACTGGTGGGAGTCGTTGAAGGCTATATGGCCCTTTGGGACAATTCTATCGGAAATTATAGCTACTCGGATTACTATCTGAGGATAGACGGGCTTGAAGACTTCTACCGGAGAATGGAGAAAATACAATGAGATTTGACATGCATTGTCATACAAAGGAAGGCTCAATAGATGCAAAGCTTCCTATAGAGGAGTATATTAAGATCCTTATTTCAAAGGGATTTGACGGCATGATGGTTTCAGACCATGATTCTTACGGTGGATACAGATACTATAAGAAGATGGGACTTGATGAAAAGTATCCCGATTTCACGGTACTTAAAGGAGTAGAATACGACACACTTGACGCGGGTCATATTCTTTGCATCCTTCCAAACCACATAAACTTAAAGATCCTCGAGATCAAGGGAATGCCCATAAAGCTTCTTATCGACATTGTCCATTATCACGGGGGGATCCTTGGCCCCGCGCACCCTTACGGAATCAGATACCAGAGCTTTGTCAACAGTTTAAAGCGTCATAAGCAGATGATGTTTATGAAGCAGTTTGATTTTGTTGAAAAGTATAATGCCTGCGAGGATGCGGACAGTAACCACAAGGCCGCTTATCTTGCAAGGACTTACGAGCTTCCGGGGTTCGGCGGAAGCGACGCCCACAGAGCTAACTGCGCGGGCCTTGCACATACCGATTTCCCTGAGAGAGCTGTTATAAAGAGCAACAACGACCTTATCAAGTTTATTAAAAACGACGGAAAGGACGTTGAAGCGGGAGGAACTTACTACGGAAAGACCGTCAAGAATAAAGTTCCTTTTATCTACGATATTATGATCCAGGCTTACTGGGTTTACAACAAAGGCGGCGGAATTTTCAACAAGATCAGACATAACCACCATATGCGTAAGATGTATTTGAAGGAAATCTTGCATAGTTCCTCGGAAAAGTAAAAATCTTGTAAAATATTATTAATTCTTAGTTTACATATTAAGAAAACTTAACTGTATTTTCTCATTATATTGTGTTATCGTTTAAAGCGTGAGAACAATAAATTGTGTTTTACTATTTTGACGTTTTGACGTCATTTTTAGTCGATGAGTAGTTTTAAAATGAGTAATACAAATACCAAAGCTAAAAAAACGAGGCAAAAATACAGTAAACATCAGCTTAGAGCAAAGTGGGGCTCGACCATATTCCTTATTCCGAGTGTGGCCGGCTGCGCTTTGTTCTTTTTCGTTCCATATCTGGTTGTTATCTATTATTCGGTTCTCGACAACCCATTCGGAAAGAACTTCGTTGGAATTTACAATTACAAAAACGTTATTATGAATTCGGCCTTCCAGACCGCGGTCAAGAATACCGGAATGTTTTCATTGATAGCAGTGCCTTTGGCGGTTTTGCTCTCGCTCCTTTTGGCACTTCTTCTTGACAACAAGATTCCGCTTAGGACCCAGTTTAGGACATTTCTCTTAAGCCCTATGATGGTACCGGTCGCTTCGATCGTACTTATCTGGCAGGTTTTGTTCGACCAAAACGGTGCTGTAAACGTTGTGCTTTCAAAGTTCGGCGTTACCGGTGTTGACTGGCTTAAGTCCGATCTTGCGATCGTTGTTATCGTAATCCTTTTCCTCTGGAAAAACATCGGTTACAATATGATCCTTTTTATGGCGGCTTTGTCCAGCGTACCTCAGGATATAATCGAGGTTGCAAGGCTTGAAAGCGCCGGAAGAGTAAAGATCTTCTTTATGATAAAGCTCAGATATCTTGTAAGTACGATAGTCTTTGTCACCATAATGTCGCTGATAAACTCCTTCAAGATATTCAGAGAGATTTACCTTTTGACAACGGATTATCCTTACGCCAGCATCTATATGCTGCAGCACTTTATGAACAATAAGTTCAAGAGTCTTGACTATCAGATGCTCAGCGCGGGCGCGGTACTTATGAGTATTGTTATGGTTGTCATCATTGTTGTTCTTTTTAAGGCGGAGGAGCATTTCAGCAAAGACCTTGACGGTTGATCTGGCGGAAAGAAATATGAAACAGTTACGATCTGATAAATTGAATAAAAGTCCGGATCAAAAGTACGTTCCGGAAAGGCGCGGAAAGAGAAAGAAAGTATTAAGAGCGGTCAGTCTTACGATAGCAACAATACTTACCGCAGCAGTCTCGCTTCTTTTCCTGATGCCGATCATACTTACCATTACAAACTCCTTTATGTCCCCTACAGAGTTTGCCGCCAACTATGGCGCGATCTTTGCAACGACGAAATCCGGCGGACGACAGTTTGTTGCCCAGTTTGTAAACCTTAAGTTTATTCCGGATATGGTGAGTTTTTCGCAGTATGCGACGGTGCTTTTTAAAAGCCGCGATTATCTTTTCAAGTTTTGGAATTCGATGATACTGGTTTTACCGATCATGCTTTTCCAGCTTGCCATCGCTTCCCTTGCGGGATACGGCTTCTACAGATACAAAGGAAAGATCAGAGGCGTCATCTTTTTCGCATACATTATACTGATGCTGATGCCTTATCAGGTTACGCTTGTTCCCAACTATCTTGTCAGCAACTGGCTTGGAATACTTGATTCTTATTGGGCGATATGGCTGCCGGGTATCTTTTCACCTTTCTCGGTATACCTGATTACGAAATATATGAATCGTATTCCGAAATCCTGTATCGAGGCGGCTCAGATAGACGGAGCGGGAGAGTTTAGGATATTTACCAAGATAGCCCTGCCGATGAGTAAGGGTATCATCATGTCGACGGGAATCCTTGTCTTTATCGATTACTGGAACATGGTTGAACAACCGCTGATCCTTTTGTCGGATCCGGACAAATATCCCTTAAGCGTTTACCTTTCAAAGATAAATTCGGGGGAAGTAACATTAGCATTTGCAGTAGCAACGATTTACCTTATTCCTACGCTTTTGGTTTTCCTATACGGCGAGGAATACTTGGTTGAAGGCATTACATATCAGGGTGGAGTTAAAGCCTGAGGGCTTAATGAAAGGACAAAGAGATGGAAGAATTTACTATAAAAAAGAAGGAAGAACTTGATCCTCAGGAAAAGAGCTTCAGAAGGCGAAAAGACATAATTAAAAACGTTATCATCGTATTCCTTGTAGTAATGCTTTTGCTTACTTTCTTTTCAAATACGATACAGAATTATTCCCTTCCCAAGGTTGCAGTTCAGTATATTGAATCCGGAACAATCACAACGGTTATCAGGGGCGAAGGTGTTGTAGAAAGCGGTGATCCTTACAATGTTATGGTCAAGTATTCTAAGACCGTAGGAAGTATCAACGCGAAAGTCGGCCAGGAAGTTAAGGAGGGTGACCTTCTTCTTACTCTTCAGTCGGAGGACAGCGAGGAGCTGACAGCCGCAAAGAAGGTTTTAGAGGATGCAAAGAAGGCGTACAATGACGCGCTCCTCGATCCGGAGGTTGATGCCGCTGTTATTTCCTCTTCACAGGGAACCATTGATATTAACGGTTTCAGAAACAAGATAAGCGCTCTTCAGACTGCGATCACTCTTGCTGAGAAGACTGTAGCCGAGAAGCAAAAAACAGTTGATAATCTTACAAATCAGATATCCATCACAACCGGTAACACTGTTTCGGAAGCTGAAAAGACAAATGTGGCAGTCCTTCTTAAGGCTTCGGATAATGCAAAAGACGCTCTTGATGCGGCTACCGCAAGCGTAACTTCAGCTCAGTCTGCGCTTGACTCTGCAAATGCAGCCCTTAGCGCGGCACAGAGCGAGAAGGCTCTTGCCCAGGCAACACTTGATGATGCTATCGCCGAGTTTAACAGACTTGAAAGCGAGAAAACTGCACATGATGCGGCACTTGCTGCTTATGCTGCAAATAGTAACAGTCTTACAGGTTTAGATGACGACACAGTCGCACTTCTTACAACCTACGGATTTAACAGCAATTATATAACCGGTCTTATTACAGCGGCTACTACCGCAAAGAATACCGCGCAGGCTTCTTACGACGATATCGTAGCCAACGAAGCCTCCAACATCGCTTCTGCGCAGGCAGACGTTGCTCTTGCTACAAGCGCTCTTTCTTCGGCACAGACTGCGAAGAATACAGCACAGGCCGCATACAATGACGCGTACATAAAGTGGAAGAATGCAAACGATGCGCTTATTGCAAAAGAGAACAATACCACCGACTCCGGTACTAATTTAAACAACCAGCTTACACAGGCAAAGATTGCTCTTACCGACGCCGAGAGCGCTTTAAAGGCTAAGCAGGATGAACTTACCGAGCTTGTTGCAAGCATCGGCTCCATCAGAAAGTTAAGCGACGCGCAGAAAGCTATCGCCGACGCTCAAAAGGAAGTTGACAAGTTTAGCGAAGTAAGCGGTGCGGCCCAGATTCTTGCGCCTATAAACGGAACAATCCTTTCCGTAAACGTTCAGTCCGGAAAGAAGACTTCCACCGATGATCCCGTTATGGTCATCCAGCCCGAAGGACAGGGATTTATTATGAAGTTCAGCCTTGAAAATGACAAGGCTAAGACAATATCCGTTGGTGATACAGCCGAGGTAACAAACTCCTGGTGGTACGATGACGTTCAGGGCGCTGTTACTTCAATCAGACCCGACCAGTCAGACCCCAACAGAAAGAAAGAAGTAACTCTTTCCCTTACAGGATCTCTTACAGCGGGCCAGACTATTACTATGACCGTTGCTTCTAAGACTGCAAACTACGATTCAATCGTTCCTTCAAGCGCAGTAAGAGGAGATACAAAGGGTAAGTTTGTACTCGTTGTTGAGTCAAAGCCCAGCCCTCTCGGAAACAGATATTATGCTGTAAGAAGGGATGTTGAAGTACTTGCCGAGGATGATACAAAGACCGCAATTCAGGGCGCTTTCGCCGATTGGGGTGAGTACGTTGTCACAACCGCAAGCAAGTCAATAGAGCCCGGAGCAGAGGTTAGACTTTCGGAGAACTGATAAATGAAACCAGTAGGCTTTAATAAGAAAAAGTTAATAGTGCTTATAGTAGCCGGTTTCTTTTTGATATTGGGCGGAATTTTTAAGCTTATAACCGCAAGGGAGATTTCAAAGCTTCCGGGTGAAAACGTGGCGAAGATATGGTCTCCGGATGGAGGATACGCACATATCTCCGCGTACTTTACCCCTGATGCGGCCGTAGAAGCGGATACGCTTAAATATCTTCACTACCAGATAGAGCAAAAGCTTAAGTCGGAATCCATAGAAGCCGACCCTGAAAATGAAAACGCAAGACTTATAGCAAACTGCTTTTTTGCGGAGGGAAAACTTTCCGCAGAAAGCGAGGTCGGAAAGGCAAGTCTTAATGCTGTCGGAGTATGGGGAGATTTCTTCCTTATCCACAAGCTCAATATGCTAACCGGCGGTTATTTCAGCGATGACTCTTTAAACAATGATTACTGCATCCTTGATGAAGAGGCGGCATGGGCCCTTTTCGGATCGAATGATATTGTTGGGATGACGATATACGTAGGTAACAGACCTCTTATTGTAAAGGGCGTATTCAGACAGCCTCAGGATAAGCTCTCAAAGGCCTGCGGAGCAGTTACCGTAAGCTGCTACGTATCATACGATTTCCTAAAGAATAACGGAACGGTAAATAACATCTCCGCGTTTGATATTGTACTTCCAAATCCCGTACCGGATTACGGTATGACTAAGCTTTCCGAAGCCTTAGCTCTTGATGAAAGCAAGGTGGAATATGTAGAAAATACAAAGAGATTCGGTGTTATCAATGCAGTAAAGAATCTTAAGGGGATGAATCTGAGGGGGATAAGAACAAAGGCTCTTGTTTATCCCTGGTGGGAGAATGAAACCCGCGTAAAAGGGGATAAAATCTCGGTATTTTCATTTGTATTTGTTTCGGGTATAATAATTGCAGCTGCCCTTGTTATCATACTGGGCGTTATACTGCTTATTCAAAATAAAGATGTTATTGCTTACAACTTTGTTTCACTGTTTGAAAGGATCAGAGATCATTTCTACAGAAAACAGCTTGAGAAAAAAGAAAAGTAGATTGTTAATCGAAAAACGGATTTAGATCAGAGAGGAGAGTTATGAAAAATACTATATTTAAAAAGATTATAGCAATATGCCTCGGCGGCGCTTTGGCCCTTTCACTGGCTGCCTGCGGAAAAGGCGGAAACGGTGGAGGTATCGGAGGCTTCGGCGGCTTTGGTGGCGGAAGCGGAAACGGAGGAAACGGAAACGGCAGCGCCGTAGCAGATTCTTCAATTTCCAAAGAGGGAGTTTTTAGCTACAAGACTATCGACCTTGGCCTTAAAAGCGATGACAGTGGATACAGCGATATCCAGAACGTATTTACTTATGAAGACAAAGGTTATATCTGCTATTACACATACAACTATAATGAGTCTGTAAACAGATTTTTTGTAGCAGAGCTTACAAAGGACGGAGAGATTTCTTCCAAGAGTGAGCTCCAGCTTCCTGAACTTGATACCACAATTCCCGAAGGCGTTGAGGATGGTTACACATCTGTCGGGATTGATAATGTTGTCGGCGGCGACGGACGCATTTACGGAGCTATAAACGGATATTGTAGCTATACAGACACAAACGGAGAGTATGTTAACAAAAACCAGTATTATCTTGCAGGCTGGGATCTTAACGGAAATCTTTTGTGGAGCATAAATCTCAGTGATAAGTACGGTTTTGATTATTTCTACATCAACAGCTCATGTGCTTATCCCGGCGGAGTTTGCTTCCTTGCATACTTTTACAATGAAGCCGACCACAATATGTTCCTTACTCTCGATAAGGACGGAAACTTTACAAAAGAAGCCGATCTTGGAACCAATATTTCTTTCTACAGACTTTTGGCTTTAAAGGACGGCGGATTTGCTGTATTTAGTAACGATGAAAATTACAATACCGTTATCAAGAGACTTGATCTTAACTCAATGCAGCTTGGCGATGTAATCCCTGTTCCTTCCACGTTTATTAACAACGGCGGAAATGCACAGATAGGAACCGATACCGACTTTATTTGTCGTACAAATTCAGGTATCGGAAAGTTCAATATCGGAGATGAGACTGTCACTACCGTTATGAACAGCATTAATTCCGACCTTAGCAGCTATGGAGTTGATAATTTCGCTTTCTTTGACAAGGACAACTTTATCGGTACCTACTATGACTCGGCGCTTGAGAGCACTGTTGTGGGAATATTCACATATGTTGATCCTTCAACGATACCCGACAAGACTATTCTTACTTTAGCTACCTACTACCTTGATTACGACGTAAGAAACAGGGTAATCGAATACAACAAAAACAGCTCAGAGTACAGAATTGTTATTAAAGATTATTCCGAGTACTCAACACAGGAAGACTGGCAGGCCGGATATACAAGACTTAACAACGACCTTCTTTCCGGAAATCTTCCCGATATTATGTATATCAATCCCGGTATCTCAAGCCTTGATTTACTTAGCCTTGCAAAGAAGAATCTTCTTGTAGATATTTCAGAGCTCATTAAGAATGACCCCGAGCTTGGTCAGTACACTTACCTTGATAATGTATTTGACGCTTTTGCAGTAAACGGAAAACATTATGTTTGTGTACCCGCATTCAGCGTCGGAACATTTATCTCAAGTACGGATTATGTCGGAGACCGCTCAAATCTTACCGTAGATGAGTTCTTGGATATTATGAAGTCACGTCCCGATGCAAAGTTCAGCGATTACACTACAAGGTCCAACTTTATCTACAATATAATGAGCTATAACGGAACAGAGTTTATCGATCCCGCAACAGGAAAGTGTGCATTTGACTCCGATGAATTCGTTAAGCTCCTTGAGTATGCGGGAACGCTTCCCGAAGAGCAAAACTATGACGATATGGAAATTTATGCCGACTACTACGACCAGTACAGAAACGGCAAGGTGATCTTTTTACAGACCAACATCTACGATCTTCCTTCATATCGTTATCAGCAGTACAGCGCGTACGGAGAAAAGGGTACCATCATCGGATTCCCTTCAACCACAGGACAGGGTTGTGTCATCAATACAAGCGCAACTCCTTTCGAGATCATAAACGGAAAGAATGTTCAGGCTGCATGGGATTTCGCAAAGTATTGCCTTACTCCCGAGCAACAGAACAAGTTGGGCAGCGGTATTCCTGTTCTCGAGAGCGCATTTAACGCATGGGCTGCAAAGGGAATGGAAAAGCCTTATTGGGAAGACGAAAACCACGTTAAGCAGTATTACACAAATACATATATTGTAGACGGTGTAGAGCATGAAATACCCGTTATGACTTCAGAAGAGGTTGAACAGGTTAAGAACATCATTAAGAGCACCCATAAGACAAACTACAACAATGAGAATATCAATGCCATTGTTGAGGAAGAGGCTTCAGCATTCTTCGCAGGACAGAAGACCGCCAAGGATGTTGCGGGAATAATCCAGAGCAGAGCACAGATCTACATCAACGAGAACAACTAATGAAACAGTGTTTACTTATATGTGCGGGGGAGTCCGATCCGGGCTCCCTTGCATTTTACAAAGAAAAAAATAAAGATAAGAGCATATATATAATTGCCGCGGACGGGGGAGTAAAGAGCGCAAAAGAGGCGGGGCTTGTACCTGATTTAATAGTAGGGGATTTTGATTCTCTGGAGGGAAACTGCCTTGATTACTTTCCTCTTGATACTTACCCGGACATTGAAGTAATCCGCCTTCCGAAGGAAAAAGATGATACGGATACGGTTTACGCTCTAAGGATCGCCGCTTCTAAGGGGATAAAAGAAGTATTTATGTACGGCTGCGGCGGCGGTAGGATGGACCATTATATAGCAAATATCCAGACCCTTTTATTTGCCAAAAATCTCGGGATGAATGCTTATCTTTATGATAGCTTTGAAGGAAAGACGACAAAGGCTTTTGTCATTAAAAACGAGTCGGTTTGTTTTGACGATTCGTATAAAGGGCTGATCTCGGTTTTTTGTATCGGAGATGTAGCCTGCGGCGTTTATATAAAAGGACTTAAGTATGAGGTCTCGGACGGAGAGATTACAAACGATTTTCCTGTCGGAGTTTCAAATGAATTTATTGGAAAAGAGTCCTGTATTTCCGTTAAAAGCGGTATTTTGCTTATTTTTCTCAATAATGCACCTGCCTTATGATTGCAAATTAAGGGCTACTATTGTATAATTTTTCGTGTTTTGAGTGATACTGATTATCAGAAAGGATTTTAAATATGAGTAAAAAACCTGTTGTATTGCTTATCCTTGACGGATACGGACTTAATGACAAAACCGAAGGTAATGCCGTTGCTCAGGCAAAGACTCCCGTTGTTGAGGGGCTTATGAAGAATTATCCCTTTGTTAAGGGAAATGCCAGCGGAATGGCTGTAGGTCTTCCCGACGGACAGATGGGTAACTCCGAGGTAGGACATCTTAATATGGGTGCCGGACGTATCGTTTACCAGGAGCTTACAAGAATCACCAAAGAGATCCAGGACGGTACTTTCTTCGAGAATCCCGCTCTTAAGAAGGCTATGGACAACTGCAAGGCGAAGAATTCTTCTCTTCATTTCTTCGGTCTTTTATCCGATGGTGGTGTACACAGCCACAATACTCATCTTTACGGACTTCTTGAGATGGCTAAGAGAGAAGGCCTCGAGAAGGTATATGTACATTGCTTCTTAGACGGAAGAGATACTCCTCCTCAGTCCGCAAAGGGATTCGCAGAGGATCTTGAAGCCGAGATGAAGAAGATCGGCGTAGGTAAGATTGCATCTGTTTCCGGTAGATATTATGCTATGGACAGAGACAACAACTACGACCGTGTAGAGAAAGCTTACGATGCTCTTACAAAGGGCGTTGGAGCTGAGGCAGATAGCGCACCTGCCGGAATTCAGGCTTCCTACGATGCAGGCGTTAACGATGAGTTCGTAGTTCCTTTCGTTGTAAAGGAGAACGGTGCTCCCGTTGCTACCATTAACGACGGAGACTCAGTTGTATTTTTCAACTTCCGTCCCGACAGAGCCCGTGAGATCACACACTGCTTCTGTGATGATACTTTTGATAAGTTTGATAGAGGAGCAAGAAAGGACGTTACCTACGTTTGCTTCTCAGAATACGATCCTACTATTCCTAACCACGACGTTGCTTTCCATAAGGTTGAGGTTACCAATACCTTCGGAGAGTGGCTTGCAGCTAAGGGTAAGCGCCAGGCGCGTATCGCCGAGACCGAGAAGTATGCTCACGTTACATTCTTCTTTAACGGCGGCGTAGAGACTCCCAATGCCGGAGAGGACAGAATCCTTGTTGATTCTCCTAAGTACGTTCCTACCTACGATAAAAAGCCTCGTATGAGCGCTTATACCGTTTGCGATAAGCTTTCGGAAGCTATTACCAAGAAGGATGAGAACGGCGAGCCTTACTATGATGTGATCATCTGTAACTTCGCTAACCCCGATATGGTAGGTCATACCGGAGTCCTTTCAGCAGCAATCGAGGCTGTTGAGACTATCGATAAGTGCGTAGGAGAGGTTGTCAATTTCGTAAACGAGGTCGGCGGAGCAATGTTTATCTGTGCCGATCACGGTAACTGCGAGCAGCTTATAGATTATGAGACAGGAGAGCCCTGGACCGCACATACTACAAATCCCGTACCTTTCATTCTTATCGGTGCCGGAGATGTTAAGCTCCGCGAGGGCGGATGCCTTGCAGACATCATCCCTACTCTTATCGAGGTTATGGGCGAAGAGCAGCCCGCTGAGATGACCGGAAAGAGCCTTATCGTTCACTAAACAGGTGACTTCCGAAAAAGTATAAGTTTTTTAGCTGCAAACTGTGCAACTTTGTAAAAAAGGCTTGCACAGTTTGTGTTTCTGTGGTAATCTAAACAAGTTGACGGCAATTTGTAATTGCCTTGTTACATTAACTTACGAGGATTGAAAAATGGTTTTAAGAATTATTCTTACAGTACTTTTTATCATAATATGTATTGCCCTTACTCTTATCGTTCTTCTTCAGGAAGGTAAGTCAGCCGGACTTGGCGCTGTAGCCGGAGCCGCTGAAAGCTATTGGGGCAAGAATAAAGGCCGTTCTATGGAGGGCAATCTTGTTAAGATTACCAAGGCGCTCGCTATTCTTTTCCTTGTTTTAGCGATTGTTCTTAATCTTAATGTATTCTAATTAATGGAATTTTCGCACTCCTCGGAAACGGGGAGTGTTTTTTACTTTATAAGTAAAATGCTTCGCGTTTGATGCAGATTTATTTTTGAGGGACAGGTAATGGCTGACAAGAAAGAATCGTCAAGGCTTATAGCCAACAATAAAAAAGCGTTTCACGATTACTTTATCGATGAGACTTATGAATGCGGTATAGCCCTTGCGGGTACTGAGGTTAAATCCCTTAGGATGGGAAAGTGCTCTATCAAAGAGGCCTGGGTCAGAGTAGATGACCATATGGAAGTCTGGATCTACGGTATGAACATCAGCCCTTACGAGAAAGGAAACATATTCAACAAAGATCCCTTAAGAGTACGCAAATTGCTTCTCCACAAAGCTGAGATCAATAAGCTTGTGGGAAAGACAAAGGAAAAGGGCTACACCCTTGTCCCTATCGAGGTATATTTTTCAAGAGGCAAGGTTAAGGTTAAGGTCGGTCTTGCCCGCGGTAAGAAGCTCTACGACAAGAGAGAGGATCTTGCCAAGAAAGACCAGAGGCGAGAAGCTGAAAGAGATTTCAAAGTTTCTCTTAAAATATAGCCTGATCAGCCGATAAATGTTATAATAATTGTATCTGAAACGGCCGGATATATCGGCGGTTCCTATATATTTTTACAATTTAATATGGGGTAGTAAAGGTTTCGACAGGGGCTTTGCAGCTGGAGAAGCTATCCGGTGCGATCCGTTAATCGCAAACTTAAATATAAACGCTGACGAAAATCAGTACGCATTTGCAGCCTAAGCTGTAAATGACGCCGCTTTTGCGGCTCGTCTGTCCCGGTGCACTCACACATCGGGGTACAGGCGTCAAAGATGTGAGAAACGACTTGCGTTAAGCTTTGCACGCATGGGTGTATTATGAAGCTACCTTCTTATAAGCTTTGTCTGTGGGACTTATAGGAAGGGAAATGGAGCAATCCAAAACCACCGACTGTGATAGAAGAAGTACAGGGAATGGGTCTTTGGACACGGGTTCGACTCCCGTCTACTCCACTTGACGAGACACTGGGCGAACCCGTCGGTTCGACTCCCACCGGATTGTCTCCACTTTTTTAAGGAATGCCGTAAATCCGAGAAATGTTGTGATTTCATAGGGTTTACGGCACTTTTTTCTAAAATGTCTAATTATGCTTATACATGCTTGACATATACACATGACACGTGTATACTGTATCTATGATTATTAACTTTAACGATAAAGAAACGGAGAAGATTTATCACCAACGTTTTTCACGAAAATTACCGCAGGAAATACAACGGACAGCACTTAGAAAACTTATTTTAATAGATAATGCTGATAGTGTTGAAGATTTGAGAGTTCCCCCCGGAAATCATCTTGAGCAACTTCAAGGTGATAGAGAAGGACAATATAGTATAAAAATCAACGATCAGTACAGAATATGCTTTTGTGCAGATGGAAATAGATTCTATAATGTTGAGATAGTTGATTATCACTAGGAAAGGAGTATTATATGGATATGTTAATCAAAACCCCTACAATGGGTGAAATCCTCCTTGAGGATTTTATGAAACCGAATAATATTTCAGCTTATAAGCTTGCGCAAGAGATTCATGTTCCCACTTCCAGAATTCAGGATATAATTCATGACAGAAGAAAGGTTACAGCGGATACCGCTCTGCGATTAGCAAAATACTTTGGTACATCCGAAAAGTATTTTTTGGATATTCAAAATGATATAGATATCAGACAGCTTAAGTATGAACTGGGAGAAGAGATATCTGAAATTAGACCTTGTAATGTGGCGGTGGGATGATAAAATCTTTTTATAATGTAAGGCAGCATTCTATAATATAAAGGGACACGGATATATATGACATCACCTTACCATGGGTTAGCAGATGAAATTATATACAGCCGCTTCTTAAAGGAACAGGACGAGACTTTGCTTGCAGAGCTCTTAGACAGACATGGACAAAGCCTTGTGCTTTTTTTAAACGGAATGGTTCAGAATATGGAAGACGCAGAGGAACTGATGCTGGACAGCTTCGCTGTTATAGCTTCCGGGACGGTGCATTATACCGTGCGAAAAGACAGTACATTTAAAACCTGGCTTTTTGCCATCGCCAGAAATAAAGCAAAGATGCTCCTTCGTAAGAGAAAGTTCGTCTTTACTTCCATAGATGAGGAAGTTTTAGCTGATAAAAACTTACCGGAGTCTGAGGTCTTTGATAAAGAGGAGCGAAAAGAGCTCTATAAGGCCCTTTCTGAGATCAATAAAGATTACAGACAGGTACTTTATCTTACTTATTTTGAAGATATGAAGCCCGAGGAAATAGCAAGGGTTTTAAATAAAAGTATCAAACAGATATACAATCTGACAGCAAGGGGGAGAGAGGCTCTTAAGACTGTGCTTTTGAGAAACGGGTTTAGAGAGGGAAGATACTAATACCTTAAAAGGAGAATGAGATGCCTCTTCTTGACAGTATAATTCTTGTAATCCAGATTGCTTTGCTGACGCTCGTAGTAGTTGCTTCCGGCAGGCTTTTAAAACGTGGAAATGATATTTTTCTTGCAATTCTGTTTATATTTTCAATCGTAAGCTGGCTTTTGAGCGATCTTTACTGGCTTGCGTTTGATGTATTGCGCTCAGGGGAGCATATGCCTCTTGCTGCCAATGAAATTGGTGAATGTGCAATGTTTCTTTTACTTTCGACAGCCATATCCAAATACAAAAATAAAGAGGAGAGAATTTCTGTATTTGCAGCTTGCTTTGCATCAGTTTTTACACTGGCCAATACTGCTCTTTGGATAATCTGGTCGGGTGAGTGGCTGCAGGATATTGTGAGCGGTATTTGTTTATTTGTTTTGCTGCTTACTTTTTTGCAGGTCTGTGAAGAAAAGAAGATGCTGAATGTAAATGTAAAATCGGTCATGTCTTTGGCAGCTTTTTTGGTAATTCTTTTCCAGGTGCTTACAACATACCTGCAAAATACATTTACCCGTATCCTTGAGTATATAAGCTATCTTATCATGTTCGCAGCTTTTTGTTTATTTATAGTTCTTGCAATTGTTTATATGCGTAGAAAAGAAAAAGCAAAGCCTTTTTTGTTAAGCATCGCGGCTTTATTGTGCGGAGTTTTTGGTATTTATATGAGCCCCGGTATAGTTTATTCAGTAATCTTTGCCGTTACTTCGGCAATTGGACCGCTGATGTTTTTTACCATAAGAAGGGAGGTTTTGCCTGATGATATATGCTGAAAACATCCTTATCTGTATAGCGGTACCTTTAATAGTTTCTCTTTTTTTCCTTACAAAGAGTGCCAAAAGATTTGTATCTGCCTTTGTGACAGGAATGATAATCTGCCTTATATCTGCTTATATCAGTGGATTTATTGAATATGCCTCGAAATGGCAGGAAGGGGAGGCCGCGATATTTTTATCTCCTATAGTCGAAGAGAGTATGAAAATCGTACCCGTGCTTTTTTATCTTTTGATATTTACTCCGAAAAACAGTTATCTGCTGCTTTTTTCTATCGGAATAGGGGCGGGCTTCGCAACCTTTGAAAACTGCTGCTATATTCTTTCTTCCGGCGCGGATAAACTTCCTTTTATTCTTATAAGAGGTCTTGCCGTTGGGGTAATGCATATCGTTTGTACCGTAATGCTTGCTCTTGCGATGATCCTCCTTAGAAAGTACAAGGCTTTGTCGGCAGCCGGGGTTGCCGGGGCGCTTTCTTTGTCAATGATCTTTCATGCGCTGTACAATCTGCTCGTTTCGGAGAGCGGAGTATCTTCCTACATTGGGTACACATTGCCGCTTTTATACGCTGTTATAATGCTTATTCCATACAAGAAACATCTAAAAGATCTATAGTTTTTATGCCGCGTCAATAAAGGCGCGGTTTTTTTATTTAAATTCTAATATAGGTGAGTAAATTTACAAAAAACTGCAATTAATAAGTATGAAGGGAGTACATATATGAAATATTCAAAAGATGAAGCCGTTTCCGAGATTATGAAACGGAGCAAAAAAATAAAGCAAAGAGTCAGGCGTATAGAAAATGCGATAATTTCTTTTTGCGGAGTCTTGTGTATGGTTTCCGTACTGGGGCTTGGAATCCTGTCTTACAAAAACGGAGGATTCGATATAGAGAGTACGGCATACGGGTCTTTTCTTATACCGGGAGTGGCAGGAGGTTATGTGCTCGCGGCGGTTATAGCCTTTGTACTTGGAGTAACAGTGACTCTGATCATTCTTTGGCGCAGGCATAAAAACAGCAAAAACGGTATTGAACCGGAGGATGAGAAATGAGCAAGAATATTATTCCGCTTGCAGCCGCTTTTATTCTTGCAGTCGTTCTTGTATTTTTATTTTGCAGAAATGTCAGATGCTCAAAAGAGTCTGCAAGTGACATAATGAGTCCGGAAACAATAAGCTTTGAAACCGGAGCAGGGATATTTGGCAAAGACGCAGCAAATACGGATATAGATTCCATCGCGTCTTCAGTTGTAAAGCTTGAAGTCTACGATGATAAAGACAATAAGATTTCTACAGGTACCGGATTTTCCTATGGCGATAGGAAGCTGGTTACGTCGGCTCATGTAATAGTCAATATGAAGTATATTGTAGCTTTTACGGACGGCGGAGACTCCTTTAGAATTGAAGAAGCGGCGGCTTTCGTGGACGAAGATAGAGACATTGCGATGTTTAATCTTCCGAAGGATATCAATTTGCCTCCGGTCACAGTAGCAGACAGCATCCCTAAAAGGGGGACGGAGGTTTTTACCATAGGAAGCCAGGCCGGTCTTGTTAATCTACTTACAACCGGGATAATAAGCGGCTCTTGGAGCGAAGACGGCGTGGGTTATCTTCTTTTTACCGCACCGGTTTCATCCGGAAACAGCGGGGGACCTGTTTTTGATAAAAATGGTGAGCTTTTGGGAATTGTAATAGGAACTTATGAAAAAGGACAGAATCTGAACATAGCACTTTACGCGAAAGAGTTAGAGTCCGAATAACTATTGAATATGGAGTAGGAAAGATGAAAACTAAGCTGAAAAGAATCTTATCTGTATTACTTATAACCGCTCAGGTTATGACCTGCTTTACAGGGTGCGGTACCGGAGACGGAAGCTTTTTCGATATCTTTAAGAAAAAGGTGACTGTTTCTTTTGCTTTGCCCGATGATGCCTCTTTGTTTGATAAGGAGGAAACTTATCTTCCCGAGCCTGTAAAGGTAAAAAAGGGAACACTTGTTGCATCAATGCCTGAGTCTAACCGCACGAGCAGTATTTTTATGGGATATTCTTACGATCCCGAAGGTCTTAAGTCGGCAGGAGAAGGCGACTCTATCGAAGAAGACCTTACACTTTATCCTCAATTTAAAATATCTGAGGGAATGACCAATGTTTTCGATATGAACTTCGTATCAGGGCAGGATGTTTCTTCGGATTACACCATTGAGCTTTCGGCATATGGTCTTACAGAGGCCGAGGTAAGAGAGCTGATTACTTTAAAGGATCTTTCTTTGGGCGAAGAAGAGGTTCCTTATTTGATCGAGGAAAATGGTGTAACTTTGCCAGCTGATGTGAATATCTCCGAAAGAGTGATGCCATATGTTAAAAACTTGATCGAGAGCAATCTGGAGGATAATACGGTTAATCTTTCAGAAGGCTTAGACGCGCTCGGACTTGATTCGGATACGATTTACAGGCTTGTTCTTATATATGCTCCCGAAGAAAGAGTTACATTTTTAAACGAAATTGCAAACAAGACCGGAGATGAACCCCTTACAGGCTTTGCAGAGTCCGAGATCATCGGTATCGGTAATAAGACCGAGAATGAACTTAAGGCTCTTTACGGTATTGAAGAGGGAGAAAGCCTTGAAAAATACTGGCGCGAGGAGCTGGGATACGAACTTGAGGATGTGCTCAGACTCAGCGACGTTGTTAAGGCAAATTCTGTCTTTGCGGAGACTTCCAGATTTATTGTAAAGCCTTCAGAAGAGGGATGGGCTGAAGGTGACCTTTTCCAGATTGAGATTCTTAACACTGAAAGACTCCGTTTCGTATTCGGCGACGAGATATGCACAAAGTATATTACTTATTACAACTTTACTACGCATTGTGAAGAAAAGAAAAATCTGTCCGTGGACAGCAAGGTTGTATTTATCCCTTCCGCAGAGGTAAGCGGAGTGACTCTTGGCAGTATGTTTGAGGTTTCTGTAGACAAGGACGGAAACCAGACAGCTACTGAGAGAGATATAAGCGGCGTCCTTACGTACAAGGGAACTGAAGCCATTGATAAGGGTTCTACCATCGCCGTTTATGACGGAACGCTTAATGATGACGGCAGCGTGGATGGCGAAGTCGGATACTTTGAGATCACCGAAAACCAGGGTGAGGGAAAGTACGCATATAGGAGCGCAGACCTTAAAAATGTCCTGGCCCTTCCCGAGATCGTTCCCGTTAAAGCGGAAAGAATCGGCAAGGAGATGACAGCGGTTATTCCAAAGGCTGATCTTAAGTTTGAAAAGAGATTCAGCGAAGTACTTGGATTTGGCGAATCTGCGGAGATTGATCCGGGAGACTACCTTGCTTTTTATGATGGAGATATTTCAAAAGTAAAAGACATCGATTCTTCGGAAGGCATTGATTTTAAGGGATATGCAAAGGTTTTGTCCGTATCGGAAGAAAACGGCAGCCTTAAGGTTACCTTTGAAAACGCTTCCGCTGAAGATGTGTTATCTTCCGTTAATCTTTATATGAAGACCGGGGAAGTAGCCCCCGAGCTTGCCGAGATTGACGAGGAAGCTATAAAGCAGTCCATGCTTGATGAGATCGAGAGAAGCAATCTTGTTGATGAGGCAAGTGATTATCTTTGCGACGCGCTTCTTACAGATGAGGCTGATCTGTCCAATTATAAAAACAGAGATAAATTAGCCGCTATGAAGTTCAAGACCGGAGACGGCGACGAGCTTACTTTTGATGAGGTAAGAAAGCTTGCGGACGGTGGAAAGAAGGTTGAGGTCGGAGATGTCAACGTTTCTTTTGTTGTAAGCGGTGCGCTCCAGCATTTCGAAGGAAAAGCCGGACTTCGCGCGGAGGTAACGGTATCTTTAAAGATTACCGTATCCCTTGGAGAGGCCGGAAACATCGAGATCACACCTATGATCGTATTTGAGCAGGAGGTTCTTATAAGCCCTGCGATTAATGTAAAGGGTAAGTGGGGATATTTACTTGGATTCATCCCTTATCTTGCTTATATTGATATCGACCCTACTTTTGAATGCGGTACTTATACCGGATTCGGACTTAACGTTACTATTATGACCACAGAAAAAGAAGATGAAGACGGCGAATTCGCCGATATGGTCAAGGAGTACAACGACAACGCCGGAGACGGAAAGTATAAGCGGGAAGATACGGTAAAGAACCTGATCAAGTCGGGAGATTCTTTAAAGAAACTTGCAGACCTTAAGAAGGGTGCGGAGTCAGGCGCCGGAGGTCAGTGGGAAGGCGGAAAGAAGAAGGAAAATGAAGACGGTCCTCTTATGGAGAACCAGTCTCCCGGTGTCGGAGGATCTCTTCCCGATAAGTATTCGGCGATGCTTGGAAATGACGCGGCCTACATCGATCTTGTAAACAAGGAGATCGGTACCTTCGCAACACCTGTGGATCCTTTCCATCTTGTTGAATTCAGTATCGGTGCATACTTTGTTGTATCCTTTAAGCTTAATGCGATGATCGGTACAGGTGTATCCTACGAGAACGCAAAACAGTTTACCTATCACGTAAGAAAGTATGTATGCACAAGGGGTGAGGATGAGAAGGAGTCAAGTCAGGCCGATCTTGCAACACCTCACTTTAGAGCAGACTTCTATGCCTTTGGTATGATCGGTATCAGAGTCGGTATCAGGATTGATGTACGTCTCGGTATCATCTCTACAAAGCTTGCATCTATAGGCGTTACAGCCGAGATCGGTCTGTATGCAGAAGTATACGGATTCCTGTATGTCTGGTATGAGTGGACTTCGGGACAGGGCTCTACGTCGGGAGCTATGGGCTCTGTATACTTTGAAGTAGGTATTTATCTGGAGATCAATTTTGTAGCTCAGTTGGGCGATGGAAAGTATTCGAAGGAGATTTCCCTCTACGAGAATACATGGCCACTTGTAAAATTAGGAGCTGAGTCTGTACCTCTTGATTTTACCATCGAGAGGTACAGCGACGATCTTGATATAGAATATCCCGAGGGTAAAAACTATGTTACTCTTCCCGAGGATCTTTACAAGATCAATATGATGGATATGAAGTCCGGCGAAGTCTCCGAAGAAAATGTGGATTCCCAGGAAAGCTGCGGAGAGGGTACATCCTTTACGATGCGCGGACGTACTTATACTCAGTACGATGAAGAGAATTTCTATATTGAGTGTTACGATACTGATGAGGACGGAAATAAGCTGGATACCTGCTCGTTTATCTATGTTCCCGCTACAAACGAAGTACTTGTTAAGCCCGCAAACACACTGACAAATGAGGTTTGGGGAGAAGTAAAGTTCACATACAAGAATACTTCCTTCGGATTTAATACAATGAAGATGAGCCGCACAGTATATCTTCACTGGGAAGGTACTCCCGCTGCGGCTACAGTCGAGTACTATGTGGAAACAAAGCCCGGAAGCGGCGAGTACGAGCTTAAGGAAGAGGGCGAGTTCGACGGCTTTAACGGCATCGAGTACGATATCATCGTTGATGATGACTTCACCTACAAATATGACGGCTACAGGCTTTCAAATGTTGTATTTGAAGATACCGCTATATTGAAGGAAAAGTATTACAGCCTTCTTGAAGAGTACAACGAAATGGCAAGTGCATACTTAAGAAACGGAAACAACGCAGATGTGGTTGAATCTATGCGCCTACGCCTTGATGCTGCCTTTAAGAACTTAAATACATACGGACAGAACCTTCTTGATACTATTAAAAACGGCAAGGGAACGTTATATTTCCTTATGGGAGAGGAAGAGACCGTTGTTAAGGTTTACTACGACCATATCGTAAATGACGTAACCTGGCGAGTATTCGGTGACCCGAATATGGCCGGTGAGATGGGTACTATCCTTGGACACGGCAAGGTAGAAAATGTTGCAGAAGGCGAAAGCATAAACGAAAAGCTTGAAGATGCAAGAAAGATCCTTTCAAAGTACGAAGACGCAGTAGAGCTTGATAAGATAGAGATTGCCGAGGACGTGAAGGATGCTGAATTTAAAGCCTTTGATGAGAAGGCCCTTATGGAAGATAAGCCCATTGTAGTTGACTTCTATGTTAAGGCAAAGACCTACAACCTGACCTGGGTCTTTGATGAAGAAAAGGTTGCGACACAGGAAGTAGGCGCATACTACAGAACAGAGCTTACGCCTCCCGAGATTGATGTAACCGAAGGTTATTATCTCCTTTACTGGGATACTTCGGATATGTCAAAGGATCTTGGCCTTGGTATCTACATACCTGATATTTTAACCAAGGGTTATAAGTATGTGATGCCCGCAAGGGATGCTGTCATTACGGCAAAGCTTCAGCCTAAGAAGTATAAGATTGAGTGGTACAGCGGTGACAGAATTCTTGCGAGGGATTATTTCGCAGAATACGGCAGCGTGATTTCAAAGAGCCCCTGGTTCCCTCATAATTCAAATGACCACCAGATAGAGCACTGGTCTTTGGAGACGGCAAACGGCCTTGCCCCCCTCGAAGAATCTATGACCATGCCGGCAAGCGATATTAAGCTCTTTGTTGAGTATGAGTTTATTCCTTATACCGCAACCTTTATGGATGGCAACAGGGTAGTTGCAAAGATCGATGAGGATGAGGACTTCTTTGTAAAGACGCCTGCATATACTGATGAGACCAGAAAAGCTCAGGGATATGACCTAAAATGGCTTTTCCACGCTCCCGCATACTCAGGTCTTTCGGACAGTGAATATGCACCGGGAGATAAGGTAAGGATGCCTAATGCCGATGTAACCTTTACTGCAGTTTGGACCTGCGCTACCCACAGATGGGACGGAGGAGTAGTTACCTCGAATCCTACCTGCACATCCGGCGGAAGCAGACTTTATACTTGCCTAAACTGTGGCGAGACAAGGACGGAAAGCATCCCTGCTACAGGCGTTCATACCTATGGCGAAGCAAGCTATACATGGGGACAGGATCACGTTGCATGTAATGCGAGAAAGGTTTGTACAAGCTGCCAAAGAGAAGTTACGGAGACAACAACAGCTATTACAGCCGAAATAATAGTTGAGCCTACGGCTACGTCTACCGGTATCAAGAGATATACCGCTACGTTCTCCGGAGCAAACGGATTCGGAACCTGTGTAGATGATGTTGAGATAGTTTTGGACAGAGGTTTATATTACAAAATATTCGATACAGACTATGTTCCTGTAACCGGAGATACCATAACGATAACTATTCCGGATGATTTTGTTTTGGATGATGGTGCAGCTGCTAATTTGCTTCTTGATGACCTGAATATATTTGTATACGACGGAAGCGGATATTATGTAGCTTACAGATATGGCGCATCCGACCTTGACAGCCTTACATACGGCCAGGTACAGATGAACACAGTATATAATATGAATCTTAGTCAGGATGTTGACCCCGGCTTTACCGGTACCATTTCGGAGTACCCGGCAGCGCCCACGAAGGTTATATTTACAAGATAGTATGATCAAAACTGCATATATTTTTCTAAGAAAGGGCTTATCGCAATCTGCGGTAGGCTTTTTCTTAAATTTCGCGGTTTGGGAGCATTTGACTCATATTTTCAATAATGGTAAAATTAGGGGGTAATTTCGGAGATGATCCTTTAATTTATCTTACGAAAGAACCGTTGTTTAATCTACTGATATTGGAGATATCATGGCTGATAAAAATTCGCCCATAATAGTTGATGGGTACGCTTTTTACAATGAACCGGATGCGATACTGGCTGAGGCCGAGCGCAAGAAGGTTGAATATCTTCATACGCATCTTAATACATCCGATCCTGACAAGGTATTTGCGGTATATTCAAAGGCTGTTGCGGACAGGATGTTTAAGACTCCTATAGGCGTTGACTTTTTACGCGAGATGCAGACCTTTTTGATAGAGCAATGCGATTACAATCCCGCGGATGTTCCGCCGATACCGCTTTTTGCTTTGTATGACAGGACTCTTAGAAACGCCGAGATCATAGATCACAAAAAGATATCTGTTCAAAAGCCTGAAAAGAAGAAGGAAAAAGTACCCTTTATCTTTATTTCGATTGTTTTGAACATCGCTCTTATTGCGGCTGTTATTGCTATGTTTGTTATCACACTTAAATCGGACCAGCCGAATATACTTAACTACGAGACAGCGCTTATAAACAGGTACTCTGAATGGGAAGAAGAGCTTTCCGTCAGAGAGAATGCGCTTAGGGAAAAGGAAAGAGAGCTTAAGCTAAGGGGAGAAGAATAGTCTTTTTGACATAACCGGAGGTTACTGATGGGAAGAGGTAAGATTCTTGTTGTTGATGACGAAGCCCGTATGAGGAAACTGGTCAAGGACTTTTTGGTTAAAAGTGAATACGATGTACTTGAGGCTGAGGACGGTCAAAAGGCAGTTGATATTTTCTTTGAAAATAAGGATATAGATCTTGTACTTTTGGACGTTATGATGCCTAATATGGACGGCTGGGAGACCTTAAAGGAGATCAGACAGTATTCCCAGGTACCCATAATCATGCTTACCGCTAGGAGCGAGGAAAGGGACGAGCTTCAGGGATTTAAGCTTGGAGTTGATGAGTATATTACAAAGCCTTTTTCACCCAAAATCCTCGTGGCGCGGGTTGATGCCGTGCTAAGGCGTGCGGGTAGCGGCGAAAGCGATGAAGTTATCGAATGTGGTATAATAAAGATTGATACGGCGGCGCATCAGGTGTATGTTGAAGGAACGCCCGTAGATCTTAGCTTTAAAGAATTTGAACTTTTAGAGTATTTTGCCAAGAATAAAGGCATAGCTCTTTCAAGAGAAAAGATCCTCAACAATGTCTGGGATTACGATTATTTCGGTGAGGCCCGCACTATCGACACCCATGTAAAAAAGCTTCGCAGCAAGCTTGGAGACAAGGCCGGCGATATGATCAAGACTATTTGGGGAATGGGTTATAAATTTGAAGAGAACCGCTAAAAAAAGGTTTATATCGATAAAGGTACAATTCTCACTTATTTTCATCGGAGTAATGGTGGGAGTTGTTTTGCTGTGCATTTTTATAAACTCCTTTTCTTTAAAAAGCTTTTATACGAGAGACAAGGTAAGGCTCTTAAAAAGCATAAACAACGAGATAATCAAGGAGTTTTCAAACTCAGAGAGTGCCTCGACTGCGCTGCAGAACAGGCTTAATGAACTGTCAAGGGCCAACAATCTTTCTATGGTTGTCGTAGATGATAATTCAAGTACTCTTTTTTCTTCCATAAACGGAGAGAGGGATATGGAGTTTCGCCTCCTTGGCTATATTTTAGGGAAGAATGAAGAGTTTAAATCTCAGCATATAGTTGAGGACGGCGGAGATTATGTTATCAGGCGGATCATGGGTGGTGGACCGGGTGCCGGGGAAGCCCTTGAGCTTTTCGGAAGATATGACAGCGGTATTTCGCTTCTTATGCGCATCCCTATCGCAAGTATCGAGGAGAGTACAAAATACGCAAACAGATTCTTTATCTATGTTGGTATAATCGGAATTGCTTTCGGAGCCCTGATCATTTGGATCGTTACCGGAAGGGTTACGAAGCCTATAAAGGAGCTGAATGATATCTCTACAAAGATGGTAAATCTTGATTTTGATGCAAGATATAAGGGGAATCATCAAAATGAAATAGGGCTTTTGGGAGATAATATAAATATGCTCTCGGAGTCCCTTGAGAAGACTATTTCGGAGCTTAAAAGCGCCAATCTTGAACTTAAAAAGGATATTGAGAAGAAAGAGCAGCTCGATGAGATGAGGATGGAGTTTATCTCCAATGTTTCTCATGAATTAAAAACCCCGATCGCTATAATACAAGGATACGCGGAAGGACTTAGGGACGGAGTTTCCGATGACCCTGAAAGTATTGCGTATTATTGCGATGTTATAGTTGATGAATCGGCTAAAATGAACAAAATGGTTAAGCAGTTCCTTACTCTTAACCAGCTTGAATTTGGCGGTGAGACTATTAATCTCGAAAGATTTAATCTTACGGAGATGATCAAAAACTATCTTCAGTCAGCTTCCGTACTTGCCAGCCAAAATGAGATAGATGTAGAATTTGACGATTCTGTATCCGTCTGCGCCTGGGGTGATGAATACAAGGCTGAGGAGGTACTTACAAATTACTTCTCAAATGCCGTTCATCACTGTAAAAAAGGCTCTGACGGACGTAAAGTTATCAGGGTTACTTTAGAGCATATCGGCATTAACGTAAGGGTTAATGTCTTTAACTCCGGTGATAATATTCCGGAGGAATCTATTGAGAGACTCTGGGAAAAGTTTTATAAAGTTGACAAAGCCCGTACGAGGGAATATGGTGGTAGTGGCGTTGGACTTTCCATCGTCAAAGCCATCCAGGATTCTCTTGGTAAAGAATACGGTGTTTTAAATAATCCGGAAGGTGTAACCTTCTGGTACGATCTTGAGGAGAGATAGTTACTATGAACATGACATTTAACACTTACTATGAACAGCTTGTTTATGAAGTAAATGTCCTGAAGAGGTATTCGGCCGAAAGCGAATTCACCGCTTATCTGGATACTGTTTTAAATAGGGCAGCTACGGCGCCGTCACTTAGCGGCGAGCTTCGTAAAGAGCTTATCAAAAACTTCCTTGTTTACGGACAAAGACAGAGGGCTAACGGAAACCCTGTTTCCGAAAGATATATGGACTATATTTATCCCGGTATGGGTATTCCGGAGGTGCTTGAAGCAAAGACAGCTCAGCCCGTGCAGCAGGTAACCTTACAGCAGGCAGCCCCTCAGCAGGCAGTTCAGCCTCAGCCCGTGCAGCAGACAGCCCCTCAGCAGGCAGTTCAGCCTCAACCCGTGCAGCAGACAGCTTCGCAACCGGTAGCATCTCAGACTGCGGCATATGCAATTCCTCAGCCTGTGTCATATCAGGAAACTGCCAAGGCGCAAAAGGCCGCCGCTCCAAAGGTTAAAAAGCCCGGTGCCGAATTTGCTATCGGCGGAATTGTACTTAGTATCCTCGGAACAATCCTTATCCTTACGGGATTTATTACTCTGGCTATAAACTTCTTTGACAGCTTCTGGCAGGGAATGGCGCTCTATCTTGTCTGTGCCGTAATACTTGCTTTTTCGGAACTCATTGTGAGACGGCTTGTGAAAAAACTTTCCTATGTCTTTTCAGGACTGGGAATAGCGGGATTTTTTGTTGTAACCGTTGTCAATTATTTTGCGCTTGAGCTGTTTAATTTCTGGATTGCAATGGGTATTATACTCTTGCTTTCGGTACTTACGGCCGTGTTTGCAAGATTTAAGAAAGCAGCGCTCTTTACGATCATAGGATATGCATCCGTATTTGCAGAGCTTTCCCTTGTCGGAAGTATAGAGAATCCGATCCAGATGTATGTTCTCTACGGAATAATGCTTTTTGAACTTGCTCTTTGGATGATCATCCCTGCTGATAAACAGGGCGCGTGGTTTAGCTACGTTACCCTTGCGGGAAACATCGTTTTCCTTATATCGACACTTTCCTGGTACGGTATTCAGAAAGAGTCCGACGCTACGATTTTCATTGTAAGAAATGCAGTTGTAGCTGTTAACTATATTTTGCTTGCGGTTGGATTTACCGTTTCCTGCAAGAGGTTCTTTGCACCCGCAGTAGCAGGAGAAAGCCCTAAGAAACGCCCCGGCGGAATCATTGCCCTTTTAGAGATCGGTACTGCATTCCACATTGTATTTAATCTTGTATACCTTGATGCATTCAGGGTATTCCTTAATAAAAATATTACAAACACCTTTGTAATCCTTGCATCACTCGTTGCCTTCGGACTTTGCGCATTCCTTCTCTATAAGAAGGACAAGATGCTTTCAAGAGCGCTTATCCTTTCCGTTTTGGTATTCGGGCTCTTTTCAAGCATGGTATTTACCGTATTTATTGCGGGAATACTCGGAATGTTTGTCTTTGTACTTGCGGTAGCGCTCCTTTGCATTTTTACAAAGGAGAAGCTCTATCGGATCATGGATATCATCCTTAAGGTGTTATTTGCTATTTCCTGTATCAGTAATGCCGCAAGTCACGAAGGCGACCCTTCGGTTTATGCCGCAGCTGCATGCCTTGCAGTGCTTGTAATGCTTGGATCCGGATTCAAGGTTCCTTCACACATCATCCTTACGGGAACATTTATCTATGTGATCTGCAGTTTCGCACCTTATAAGCTTTATCTTATGCTTATTTCCGGAACTGTAATGCTTGCCGTATTTGCTTTCCATAACGTAAAGTGGTTAAAGGCAAAGCGTATACTTGTTTTTGATATTTTTGCAATGGTAACTATCTGCTTTGTACTTGGATTCCTGAATCATCCTTTCTACAAAAACGACTATATTACCATCCTTCTTGTTTTCTGCTTTGGACTTGCCGTACTTGTTCAGTATCTGCTAAGGAGCTATGGTATGTTCTTTGCCGGAAATATGATGCCTGTTGCTGCTTATCTTTCATACTTTGTATTTGTGATCCGTCTTAAAGACGCCTTCATCACAAGTGGTATTTTGATGTTTGTAGCCCTTGTGTGCGTAGCACTTGGCTTCCTTATGAAGCAAAAGGCAGTCAGAATCTACGGACTTGTTCTTGCTATGTTTGTTTGCATTAAGCTTGCAATCTTTGATATCGCAGACGCAGCAACTCTTACAAAGACCATTATGTACTTTGTTGTCGGCGTTCTTGCCCTTATTATCGCCGGGGTATACATTGTTATGGAGATGGTACTTCTTAAGAAAAGCCAGGCCGCTGAAGGGCAGATCGCAGCTGCTAAGGCGCAGCAGGCAGCCGCCCCCGCCGAAACTGAACCTGTTATATTTTCTGAAAATGTAAAGGAAGAGCAGAGCCCGGATACTTCTGTGCAAAGTGACAGTAATGAGTCTGTATAATAAGAAATTGTTTGACAATTTAGACAAAAATTAATAATATATTTAAAACAGTAATTTTTCATAAAGAAAGTGACTGATATGAGGACCTCCAGATATAAAGCGGCAAAATTTTTAATCATTTTAGGCTCTGTTTTGTGCGTGTCCATCTCTGCTTTTTCGGGTGCGGTTATAGCCCGCAGAGGTGATGTATCTATAGGTGGGCTTGCTGTGCCCGTTTCCGGATTAAACGGAACCCTCCAGTCACTTTCATTTTTTATTTGTATTGCGATGGTCCTTCTTGATTATAAGTTTGGATTTATCGCTTCTGCCTGCTGTATCGGAATCTCGTTTTTCGGTGCAACAAGAACAATATTTGTTTCACACAGCATTTCTTCCTTGCCCGGCGCTATAAACTGCATCGTCAATGTCTTTGCTCTTATTCTTATCAGTACTCAGCTTAAAAAGAGCAGACTTGCCGAGATGACGGATAAGCTGACCGGACAGATAAACCGCTACGGATTTGAAGAGATCATCCATAAAAAGATCAGAGCTTTTGAAAAAGGCTCTATTGTTTTCCTACACCTTCATGGACTTACGGATATAAACGTTAATCTCGGAAGAAATATGGGAGATAATGTTTTAAAAACAGTCTCAAGCAGAATCGATACTATAATCGGTGGCATTGGAGAAGCGTACAAATTAGAGGGAAGTGAATTTGCAATCTTTGTCAAAGAAGGACATGACTGCGAAGAGCTTGTTAAAAAGCTTATTTCCAGTGTTGAAGAAAAAATCGTTATGCAGGGTGAAGACAGCACCCTGAATGTTTACGTTACCTGTAAAGCGGGTATTGCGGATTGTTTAAACAAGTATGTTAATCCGGACACACTTATGAAAAACGCCGATATTGCTATGAACCATGCCCTCAGGGTCGAGGATATGAAGTATTGCTTCTTTAACGAGCGTATCAAGCAGATCGCCGAGAGAGAGCATGATGTTGAGCTTTTTATCAAAGATGCTCTTGAGAACAATTACTTTTATCTTGTATACCAGCCTCAGTTCAGGATTAACGGAAAGAGGCTTAGGGGCTTTGAATCCCTTATCAGAATGAAACTCCCGGACGGAAGCTTTGTCAGCCCTTCGGAGTTTATTGCCGTTGCGGAAAGAAGTGACCTTATCCTTAAGATAGATAATTTCGTATTAAGACGTGCTATGGAAGAGTTTAAAGAGGTTTGTGAGCTTTACGAAAACAACATCACTCTTTCGATCAATATTTCCGCTAAAGATATCGCCCTTGATGGTTTTGTGGAACAGCTTCTTGAGGTGATAGAGGATACAGAATTCCCGAGACAGTGTCTCGAACTTGAGATTACAGAGTATTCATTTGCGAAGTCTACGGATATTACTATCGCAAATATCAAAAAACTTCGTGAGCATAATATCATGTTCGCTATCGACGATTTTGGCACCGGCTATACATCACTGGCACAGCTTCTTAATCTTCCTGTTAATCTTCTTAAGATTGACAAGATTCTTATCGATAATATCTGTACAAATGAAGCTAACCGTGACTTTGTAAATGCGGTAATCTATATGGGACACCTTATGAAGTGCGAAGTTATATCCGAAGGTGTTGAGGATGAGAGACAGCTGTCTTTACTCAGAGAGCTTGGATGCGATTTTGTTCAGGGATATGTCTGGAGCAAGCCTATTGATTATACCTCAGTATTTGAAATGTGCAGGGAATATTTAAATGTTTAAAAACAGATTGATAAAAAGAATAATTCCGGGATTTTTGGCAGTTCTTTCCCTTAGCCTTTCGGGATGCGGAAATGCTATACCCAGCATGGATGCAGACGTGGAGCAAAAAGTGGGAGAGTACGCCGGACTTGTTATGCTCAGATATGATGCCAATCATAGAAGCAGGCTGATCGACTGGAGTAAAATTCCGCAGGATGAGCCTGTTATAGAAGAACCTGTGGCTACAGAACCCGAAGCCTTATCTGAGCCTGAACCGGAAGAAGATATAAATATATCCGGGGCGGTAGAGGTTACTGATGTGGCGGAAGAAGCTGAGGAAAGTATGACTCCCGAGGAGTTTTTGAATCTTGCGGAGGGTATGACGCTTATTTATCAGGGTTACTCTCAAAGCAGCAGCTATCCGGAAGATGGAGAAGCTGATTCCTTCGCTCTTGATGCATCATCCGGAAAGAAACTCTTTGTCGTACATTTTATACTCTATAATCAATCGCCACAGGATCAGGTTATTGATTTCCTTGGAGACGGATATGCTTTTAAATGCAAGATCAATGACAATGTGACAAGGACTGCTTTAGTTACTATGCTGCTGGACGATATGTCTACATACAGAGGAACGGTG
Source organism: Lachnospiraceae bacterium (assembly GCA_017469945.1). Taxonomy (GTDB): domain Bacteria; phylum Bacillota; class Clostridia; order Lachnospirales; family Lachnospiraceae; genus AC2028. The sequence goes on from JAFUFI010000002.1 coordinate 236,295, forward strand.
GCACAGGGATATGGAGAGCAGCTTGTTCTTATTTTCGAGATAGACGAATCGGTGGAGGTATCGACAGCTTCTCTTATCATAAAGGGTAATGACGGACAGTGCACCCTCCCGCTTGAATAATGAATATTATTAATCGCCCCTGTATACACTACGTATGCAGGGGATTTTTCTATGCATAAAAATTCATTGAAAATTTTTTGAAAAAAGTTGTTGACATTAATCTCCTAAGGTGGTAATCTAAGTGAGCTGTCGCCGAGAACGGCACAGCGAAAACGAAATGATCCTTGATAACTGAACAGCAATGCAACCCTGAAAACATTCCAAGTCTTAAGGTTTTATCTGAGAGCTTAAGACGTGAATAATTCAGAGAACAAAGTTGATTAAGATCAACGACCCAAATAACAGTAAATGTTAATGGATAAATAGCCAGTTATTCTGGTTGGATTGAACAGTCGATTGCTTCGCTGTTCCGGACAATTCATAGATTTCTACGAAATCTATTTCATTGACCGGCCCAGCATCTACAGCTTTCGTTTCAGACACATCCGCATGTGCGAGCACAGCGTCTGGTCAGAAAACGAAAACTGCAAGCAATCTCCTTATACAACATGAGAGTTTGATCCTGGCTCAGGATGAACGCTGGC
>JAFUFI010000035.1 GCA_017469945.1 Lachnospiraceae bacterium
GTCTCCCCAGACTGTCTGTTTGCCTTTTTCAAAAATAAGCTTTTTGACCGTAAACCCGAGAACTGGCTGTATTTATGTTTGGATTTATCATGGCTTTAATGATACACTATTTTTATCTTATTTACTATCTAAATGACATTGACCCCGTCCCCCTGTGTCATTTTTTTATGGGCTCTTTATCGGACTCTAAATATGTATAATAGGGTTATAGGAAAGAGAGGAGAAAACATATGAGAAGAGTATTTTCGGAAGAGCCCATTATCTTTTTTGACCAGGACGGTACTTTAAACAAATGGCGATGGATCGATATAAGCGTAGTAAAAAAGGAAGGTTATTTTAAGAGCGTACTTCCACATGAAAACGTGATAGATGCATCCCATATTCTTAAAATCTGGGGTATCCCTGTGGGGACATTCGGGGCGGCTTGGCTTGACGACGGCCATTCCGTTAATGACAAAAACTGGTGGATGGACCGGTATGTGCCCCATATAGATTTAAATAAAAGGATATATGTCCCCTGCGGAAGCGAAAAGGTTGAGTATTTTTACGAAAAGGTTGGCAGGGAAATTACAAAGGCGGATATTCTGATTGATGATAACTCGGATGTGCTAAGAAGCTGGGAGATTAACGGGGGAACCGGTATAAAGGTGAGGACCGCCGAGAACGGACGATTCGGTACTTGGAGGGGATTTTCCTTCAGAGAGACCGACGATGCGGGCAGCATAGCGTCTTACATTTCATACGTAAGGCGCATCGCTGCCGAAAGCGTTGATCGCGGATCTACAGAATATACTCCATCTGAGTCTCTTTTGGCTTAAGCCCGAGATTTTCGTAGAAGCCTCTTGCTGCGTCATTGCCCTCCCAGACATTGAGGGTGATCTCGTAGCAGCCAAGGGCTTTTGCCTGCTCTTTTACAAACTCAAAAAGCTTCCGTCCGATATTCATACCGCGGCAGGATTCGTCGACACAAAGATCGTCTATAAACAGTGAAGTAAAGGGAACCATGTTGTTTGAAAAAGGCTGCTTTTTTAATACGCAAAAGGCGTATCCCAGGACTTTATCATCATCGCTAACAGCGACAAAGACCGGTCTTGTGTCATCTTTGAACATATCGTAGAGTTCCGACTCGGTGTATTTTGTGGTATCCGGGATAAAAACGTCGGGCCTTATTGCAGCATGTATATTTAATACCTGAGTCAGTAAATCCAATATTTTTTCGGCATCTTTATTTTCTGCTCTTCTTATCTTCATAACGCCTCCGGAGGAATTTTTAAACTTATCATAAAACTTCTCTAAACATTCTTCAATATATATTTTAAGCAGGTTTTATTATGTTATAATTAGAAAAGTTTAGGAAAAGAGGGCAGATTATGGCTACTTTTTTTATTGCGGATACGCATTTTTCGGATGACTCAATACGAAGATACGAAAACCGTCCCTTTGAGTCTGTTAAGGAGATGGATGAAAATATAATCGAAAACTGGAATCTAACCATTGGTGATGATGATACAGTTTTTCTTGTCGGAGATATCGGCGATGAAAGTAAGCTAAAAAGGCTAAAGGGCAAAATCATCCTCATCAGAGGAAACCATGACAGGCTTTTAGAAGAAGAGTACAAAAAGCTTGGAGTAAGCGCGGTTTACGATTACCCAATTGTTTATAAAGACTTTTGGCTTGTATCCCATGAGCCTATGTATGTGAACAGAAACGCCCCCTACGCCAATGTTTTCGGACATATACATTCAAATCCTGAGTATAAATCCGTAAGCCCGAGAAGTTTTTGCGTAAGCGTAGAAAGGACCGGGTATAAGCCGGTTTCCTTCGAGGAGATCGCGGAAGCGGTAAAAAAAGCCGACGAGGAAGCGGACAAAGCTTAAATGCGCCATAGGTCTATGCGAAAATTTAAGAAAGCCTGAAGTATAAACATAAAAACGCACATAGATTGGAGCTTAAGATGATTACAGAAAAAAATGTGCTTATAAAGGAAGACATGCTTACAGAGGATGTCAGAGAAAAACTGGATAAATTAAAGGATTACATCAAAAGCCTCGGCTCATTGGCTGTAGGTTTTTCCGGTGGAGTGGATTCATCCCTTCTTCTTGTTGTAGCTAAGGAAGTTCTTGGAGACAAAGCAATTGCCGTAACGGGAGTAGACGCTTCAATCCCGGAAAGAGAGCTGAAAGAGGCTGACTCTTTTTGCGAGGAGCGTGGGATCAAGCATATAACTTTTAAGTTTAACCCCATGACGGAAGAAAACTACCGGAAAAACTCTCCGGACAGGTGCTACTACTGCAAGCGCGGTATTTTTTCCGAGATCTTAAATATAGCAAAAGAAAACGGGATTGAGTATGCTGCGGAAGGTTCAAATATGGACGACCTCGGAGACTACAGACCGGGACTTCGCGCCGTCGCTGAGCTTTCGGTTAAAAGTCCTTTAAGAGAAGCAGGGCTAAATAAAGAAGAAATCCGGCTCATATCAAAAGCCTTAGGACTTCCCACCTGGAGTAAACCGGCATACGCATGTCTTGCTTCAAGATTTGTATATGGCGAAGAGATCACGGAAGAGAAGCTTCATATGATCGACAAGGCTGAGCAGTTTCTTATAGAGCTCGGGTTCTTTGAAGAGAGAGTCAGACTTCACGGAAATCTTGCAAGAATAGAAGTCCCCGAAAAAGATATCGAGCGCCTCGCTTCTAAAGAGATACGAGAAGCCGTGTACGCGAAATTCAAAGAGATCGGTTTTATGTTTGTAAGTCTCGATATGCGCGGCTACAAGATGGGAAGCATGAATTCAACAATTAAATAAAGCAGGAAGAGAATACGAAAAAACTATTTGACAAATAAATGCTCCATGCTTATAATTCATATTTGTTCAAGGACAAAGGCGTCTTAACCTCTTGGTTAAGACGCCCCTTTTTTTGGTTCAAAAACCTCTTATTAAGTAAAACAGGATACTGCAATAACGGGAAAAAGAAGCAATATAGTTTAGAGAAGGTTAGAAAGGAGCGCACATGGCTAAATATGTATTTGTAACGGGAGGAGTTGTCTCCGGACTTGGAAAGGGAATTACCGCGGCATCCCTTGGAAGACTTTTGAAGGCAAGAGGCCTTAAGGTGGCTGCGCAGAAGCTGGATCCGTATATCAACGTAGATCCGGGAACAATGAGCCCCTATCAGCACGGCGAAGTTTTTGTAACGGACGACGGAGCGGAGACGGACCTTGACCTTGGCCATTACGAAAGATTTATCGATGAGAATTTAAATAAATATTCAAACCTTACAAGCGGTAAGGTTTATTGGAACGTACTTAACAAAGAACGCAGAGGAGAGTACCTCGGCTCAACTGTACAGGTCATCCCCCATATAACCAACGAGATAAAAGAGTTTGTCTACAAAGTCGGAAAAAAGACTGATGCGGATGTTGTTATAACAGAGATTGGAGGAACCATTGGTGATATCGAGTCCCAGCCTTTTATCGAGGCGGCAAGACAGATATCCCTTGAGGTGGGCAAGGAAAACAGCCTATTTATTCACGTTACACTTGTGCCTTATCTTCACGGTTCGGATGAGCATAAATCAAAGCCCACCCAGCATTCGGTCAAAGAGCTTCAGGGAATGGGAATCCATCCCAATATCATTGTCCTTCGCTGCGATGAGCCCTTAGAGGAATCGATCTTTAAAAAGATTTCCATGTTCTGCAACGTAAAGGAAGACTGCGTAATCGAAAATCTTACGCTCCCCAGCCTTTACGAGGCGCCTTTAATGCTTGAAAAGGAGCATCTTGCGGATGTTGCCTGCAGGGAGCTTTGCATCGATGCGGCGGAGCCGGATTTGTCCGAGTGGGAAGCTATGGTTAAGCAGATAGAGTCTGCGAAAAAGGAAATTGTTATCGGACTTGTGGGAAAATACGTCCAGCTTCATGACGCTTATCTTTCCGTTGCGGAAGCCCTGGCACATGCCGGATTCCACCACGGCGTAAAGGTAAAGATCGACTGGATTGATTCCGAGACACTAACAGCCGAAAACAGAGCTGAAGTTCTTGGAAAGGTGGACGGAATACTTGTGCCCGGAGGCTTCGGAGACAGAGGCATCGAGGGAATGATAACAGCCGCAAGATACGCGAGAGAGACGGGTACGCCCTACTTTGGAATCTGTCTCGGAATGCAGATTGCCGTTATAGAATATGCAAGGAGCGTGGCAGGTATTGCAGATGCCAACTCCGGAGAGTTTAACGAGCTTTGCAAAAATAAGGTTATCGACTTTATGCCCGGTCAGTCGGAGGATATTGCAAAGGGCGGAACCTTAAGGCTTGGAAGCTATCCCTGCAAGATAACCAAAGGTTCGCTGATGGAAAAATGCTACGGCAGTGACTCCTGCGACGAGCGTCATCGCCACAGATATGAGTTTAACAACGACTACCGGGAAATCCTTACCGAAAAGGGACTTTCAATCTGCGGTCTTTCTCCGGATGAAAGACTTGTGGAAGCCGTGGAGGTAAAGGAGCATCCCTTTATGATCGGAGTCCAGTTCCATCCCGAATTCAAATCAAGACCCAACAAACCCCATCCGATCTTCATGGGCTTTGTTGAGGCTGCAATAAATAAAAATAAACAGTAAAAAAGTATACTTTAAGAATACTGCCCGTGGGATTTACTTGTGATATATTTTTTCTTGTATGGGGTCCCTGTTAGTGCCGCAAAGCCCTTATTTTAGAGGGTAATTGGGAACATGAAAAAATTCTTAAAAAAATTTAAAAAAGTAGTTGACAAGTAAATCGGCACCACGTATACTTGTATACAATTAAAGGCAAAGGCGTCTTAACTTAGGTTAAGGCGCTTTTTCCGTTTTTATAAAGGGCGTATTTATGCGCTTCTTTATGACTAAATATTCTGAATCTGGTATTGATCAGGCGATGCAAAGGGGCATCAGTGCACGTGTCCCGGAGTATCGCCTGTTTTAATATAAAAAAAGGTGCGCCGCAGCTTAGTATTACATTATATTGCGCACCTGATCTTAAGGAGGAGTTAACAAATGGATGAGATTTTACAATTGATCGATGGAAAGGTATTTGGCGTCTGGTTTTTAATCGGTGCAGCGCTTGTATTCTGGATGCAAGCGGGCTTCGCAATGTGTGAGGCGGGTTTTACGAGAGCTAAGAATACGGGAAATATCATCATGAAAAACCTGATGGATTTCTGTATCGGTACTGTTGTTTTCATTCTTATCGGTTTTGGACTTTTTCTCGGTGAGGACCTTGTGGGAATCATCGGAAAGCCCGGATTTGATATTTTTACGGACTATGCACATTTTGACTGGTCCAATTTTGTTTTTAACTTAGTATTCTGCGCAACTACCGCAACAATCGTTTCGGGATCCATGGCAGAGAGAACAAAGTTCCTTTCATACTGTGTTTATTCGGCAGTCATCTCGGCTGTCATCTATCCCATCGAGGCCCACTGGACCTGGGGCGGAGGCTGGCTTTCACAGATAGGTTTCCACGACTTTGCCGGATCTAACTGCATTCACATGGTTGGCGGTATCTCAGCTCTTATCGGAGCAGCCTTCCTTGGACCACGTATCGGAAAGTTCGTTAAGGACAAGGCAGGAAAGGTTACCAAGGTAAATGCAATCCCCGGACATAACCTTACGGCAGCAGCCCTCGGCGTATTTATCCTCTGGCTCGGCTGGTACGGATTTAACGGAGCGGCCTGCACCACGGTTGAACAGCTCGGATCTGTATTTGTTACAACAACAATCGCACCTGCTCTTGCAACCGTAACCTGTATGATCTTCACCTGGATCAAGTACGGCAAGCCCGATGTTTCAATGTGTCTTAACGCATCTTTAGCAGGTCTTGTAGCTATCACCGCTCCCTGCGATGTAACTGATGCACTCGGCGCTTCAATCATCGGTATCGTAGCCGGACTTCTTGTTTGCTTCGGTGTATGGCTTCTTGATTACAAGCTTCATATTGACGATCCCGTTGGTGCTGTTGCAGTTCACTGCTTAAACGGTATCTGGGGAACCATCGCTGTCGGACTTTTTGCAACAAACAGCGCTCCTGCATACGCAATCGCTGATATTAACGGAACCGAGATGGTCGGTCTTTTCTATGGCGGCGGACTTAAGCTTCTCGGAATTCAGATGGTAGGACTTTTAGCAACAGCTCTTTGGACTGCACTTGCAATTACAGTAACCTTCCTTCTTATCAAGAAGATCTTCGGATTAAGAGTAAGCGCTGAAGAGGAAATTACAGGTCTTGACTCTACCGAGCATGGTCTTGCATCCGCTTACTCAGGATTCGCTATCATGGACGTAGCAAGCATGGAGATGAGCGTGAACGAAAATACAGATCTTGGAAGCCAGGATTACTTAGAGGCTACAAAGGCTCAGAGAGATGCATCTGTTCCTGTAGTCGGAAGCGTAAGCCGTGTAGATACAGGTATTCATAAAGTTGTTATTATCGCTAAGCTCGCAAGATATGATGCTCTTCGTAAGGCTATGAACGATCTTGGTGTAACCGGAATGACCGTAACTCAGGTTATGGGATGCGGAATTCAGAAAGGTGCCGGCGAGTACTACAGAGGAGTTGAGACAGATGCAACCCTTCTCCCCAAGGTTAAGGTTGAGGTCGTTGTCAGCAAGATTCCTGTTGAGAGCGTTATCGAGGCAGCCAAGAAGACTCTTTACTCCGGACATATCGGAGACGGTAAGATCTTTGTTTACAGCGTAGACAAGGTTGTAAAGATCAGAACCGGTGAGGAAGATTATTTAGCACTTCAGGACGTTGAATAAAAATGAAACGGAGATAAGACAAATGTGTGCCATATTAACATATACGGGGGATGTGAGCAGAGAGCAGTTTGAGAGCATGCTCCAAAAGATGAAAGACAGAGGTCCCGACATGGACCGTATCCTTGAAGGAAAAAGAAAAAACGGAAAGTCTTTTTATATGGGATTTAACAGGCTTTCAATCATGGGACTTAATCCTAACGGAATGCAGCCTTTTGTTCACAATAATAATATGGCAATAACCAATGGAGAATTATACGGATTCGAATTTTTAAAATCTTATCTTTCTTCTCTCGGAGAGAAATTTGAGAGCGGGAGCGATTGCGAAATATTGCTCCCCCTCTACGAGAGACTTGGAACTGCGGTTTTTAACTTTCTTGATGCGGAGTTTGCCTGCGTAATATATGACGCTGATGAAGATGACTTTATCGCAGCAAGAGATCCAATCGGTATCCGCCCTCTTTACTATGGATATGACAAATCGGGGGCCATAGTATTTTCATCGGAGCCTGTAGCCCTTACGGGAGTATGCGAGAGGATAGAACCTTTTCCGCCCGGATGCTACTACGCTAAAGGGGAGTTTGTAAGATACCGTGAAATGACCTTAATTAACGAGAAGGTAAGAATAGATACAGCTTCTGAAAATGTGGACAAAATATGTGAAGGAATTCACGACAAACTGATCAGCGGCGTTTATAAGAGACTTAACTCGGATGCTCCTGTAGGCTTTTTACTTTCGGGTGGTCTCGACTCGTCCCTGGTCTGCGGTATCGCAGCAGCAAAAAGCGACAAGCCGATCGAAACATTTGCGATCGGCATGGATATAGATGCGATCGACCTTAAGTATGCAAGGATCGTAGCTGACTATATAGGCAGCAATCATCATGAAGTGATCATTTCGAAAAAGGATGTTTGTGACGCATTAGAGACCGTCATCAATGCTCTTGGAACCTACGACATTACTACGATCAGAGCTTCGATCGGTATGTATCTTCTTTGCAAATGGATAAGAGAGAACACGGATATCCGGGTAGTCCTTACCGGAGAGATCTCAGACGAGCTTTTCGGATACAAATATACGGACTTTGCTCCGGATGCCGCCTCTTTCCAGGAGGAAGCTGCAAAGAGGATCAGAGAGCTTCATATGTACGATGTCTTGAGAGCGGACAGGTGTATAAGCGCCAACAGCTTAGAGGCAAGAGTACCCTTTGGTGATCTTGATTTTGTATCTTACGTAATGAGCATCGATCCTGAGAGAAAGCTTAATACCTACGGAATCGGAAAATATCTTTTAAGGCATGCTTTTGAAAAGGATGAGTTTATTCCTGAAAGCATCCTGATGAGAGAAAAGGCAGCTTTCTCTGACGCGGTGGGACATTCCTTAAGAGACGATCTGATAGAGCTTGCAGAAAAGACATACACTGATGCCGAGTATGAAGAAGGAATTAAAAAGTACGATCATTCAAGACCTTTTACGAAGGAATCGCTACTTTACAGAGATATTTTTGAAAAGTATTATCCCGGTCAGTCACACATGGTAGTTGATTTCTGGATGCCAAATAAGGAATGGGAAGGATGTAATGTGAACGATCCTTCTGCCAGAGTTTTATCCAACTATGGAGCATCCGGAGTGTAATTTATATTCTGCTTAGTGACGCTGCTTTGCATATATATGTCCTACGAGCACCGCCTCTCGGCTATGAGGTCCTCGTGGCAGCGGTACTAGACTCATACTTCGCTGATGCTCGTATTCGTCAAGTGCCGGCCTCGGACACATTGCTCTTAAGGTCATATATATGTAAAGCAGCTGTGAAGAAAGAGAAATAATACAAGATTCATAAATACGAAAATAGACGATCAACACGGATATAGAATAATTTACACCAGGAGGAAAAAACAAAATGGAAAAAGGACAGCACATTACAGACATCTACGGACAACTTGTTTTTAATGACAAGGTGATGAGGGAGCGCCTCCCAAAGGATGTTTATAAGGCGGTTAAAAAGACTATAGAGAACGGTTCACATCTTGAACTTGACGTTGCAAATTCGGTTGCGGCAGCTATGAAGGAATGGGCGGTAGAACACGGGGCAACACATTTTACCCATTGGTTCCAGCCTATGACAGGACTTACGGCAGAAAAGCACGACAGTTTCTTAAATCCCGAAAAGGACGGAACTGTTATTTTGGAGTTTTCCGGAAAGGAACTCGTTAAGGGTGAGCCTGATGCGTCAAGCTTCCCTTCAGGCGGCCTTAGGGCTACCTTCGAAGCAAGAGGATATACAGCATGGGATCCTTCTTCTCCTGCATTCATTAAAGACGGATCGCTGTATATTCCAACCGCTTTTTGTTCATACACAGGAGAAGCGCTTGATAAAAAGACTCCTTTACTTCGCTCTATGGAGGCCCTTTCAAGAGAGGCGGTAAAGGTTCTTAAACTTCTCGGACATGACGAGGTAACAAGAGTAGATACAACCATTGGTTCGGAACAGGAGTATTTCCTTATCGACAAGGAAATGTATAAACAAAGAAAGGACCTTCTTCTTTGCGGAAGAACTCTTCTCGGAGCACCCGCGCCAAAAGGACAGGAGATGGAGGATCATTACTTCGGTGTTCTTAAGCCGAAGGTTTCGGAGTTTATGCATGATCTTGATGAGGAGCTTTGGAAGCTGGGAATCCCCGCTAAAACGAAGCATAACGAGGTTGCTCCCGCTCAGCACGAGCTTGCGCCCGTATTCGAGACTGCAAACGTTGCCGTAGACCACAACCAGCTTACGATGGAGGTTATGAAGAAGGTTGCGGATAAGCGCGGCTTTGCATGTCTGCTTCACGAAAAGCCCTTCGCAGGCGTAAACGGATCCGGTAAGCACAACAACTGGTCAATCCAGACAAATACCGGTTTAAACCTTTTAAATCCCGGAAAGCATCCCGCAGAGAATACGGAATTCCTTCTTTTCCTTATGGCTGTTATTTCAGCGGTTGACAAGTATGCGGATATATTAAGAGTCTCCGTTGCTTCCGCCGGAAACGACCACAGACTCGGCGCTAATGAGGCTCCGCCCGCTATCGTTTCGGTATTTGTGGGAGATGAGCTTCAGGCAATACTCGATTCAATCGAGCAGGGCAAGGAGTTTACCGAGAGCGGAAAGGTACAGATGGAGATGGGCGCAGAGGTGCTTCCCCATATCCAGAAAGATACCACAGACAGAAACCGTACATCACCCTTTGCATTTACCGGAAATAAATTTGAGTTCCGCATGCCCGGATCCGCAGTATCGGTTGCCAACGCAAATATTGTTCTTAACACCGCTGTTGCAGAAACTCTCGAGGAGATCTACGAATCCCTTAAGGATGTTTCAAAGGAAGATATTCCTTCGGCCGTAAAGGAACTTACGAAGTCACTTTTAGAGAAGCATAAGAGAGTTATCTTTAACGGAAACGGCTATACCGATGAGTGGGTAGTTGAAGCCGAAAAAAGAGGACTTGATAACTTAAAGAGCCTTCCCGATGCAATGCCCAGATGGATCTCCGATAAGAGCATCGAGCTCTTTACAAAGCATAAGATCTTTACAAAGGAAGAGATCCTTTCAAGATATGAAATCCTTCTTGAGAACTATTCAAAGACCCGTCATATCGAGTCATTAACTTTACAGGAGATGGTAAGAAAAGATTTCCTCGAGGGACTTATTGCTTACCAGAGCGATGTTCTTGACGAAGCAATAAAGAAAAAGAGCATTCTTCCCGACTCACCCTGCAGCCTTGAAAGCCATGTAGCATCAAAGCTCGATTGTGTATCAGCGAAGATCATAAAGGCTCTTGATAAGCTTTCGGAGGATACCGCAGAGGCTGAGAAAAATACAGACGCCCTTTCCTGTGCAAAGTTCTATCAGGATACGGTTCTTGCGGATATGGAAGTATTAAGATCCTATGTAGACGTAGCCGAGAGTATGATCCCCGAAAGTTATCTTCCTTATCCTACTTACGGAGAGATGCTTTTCTCATTAAGATAAGCCTGACCCCGAATAAAAAGAAAAACGATTCAGAGGTTAAAAATGAGCGACCAAGAGACAATGCAAATAAATTATGATTTGGAGCGCGATGCCTGCGGTATAGGCATGATCGTCAATATTAACGGTATTGGTGATTACCGCGTACTTGACGATGCGCTTACTATAGTGGAAAAGCTTGAGCACCGCGCGGGAAAAGATGCGACCGGTGAGGTCGGCGACGGTGTAGGAATCCTCCTTCAGATATCCCATAGCTTTTTCAAGAAAGCTGCAAAAAGCGCCGGTATCCAGATCGGGGAGAGGGGCGATTACGGAATAGGAATGTTCTTCCTTCCCGGGGATAAATTAAAGAGGACCTTCGCTAAACGTATGCTTGAAGTAATACTTGAAAAAGAAGGTCTTCCGTTCCTCGGATGGAGGGATGTTCCCGTACGCCCCGAAATCCTCGGAAAAAAGGCTGCGGATTGCATGCCTTACATAGCACAGTGTTTTGTGAAAAGACCTGAGGATACCGAAAGAGGATACGAATTTGACAGGCGTCTTTATGTGGTAAGAAGAGAGTTTGAACAAAGCTCTGAGGATACTTATATTTGCTCATTTTCCTCAAGAACCATTGTCTATAAGGGAATGTTCCTTGTAGGTCAGCTTCGCGCCTTTTACGACGATTTAAGAAGCAAAGACTACAAGAGCGCCATCGCCCTTGTACACTCAAGATTTTCGACCAATACAACACCTTCATGGAACCGCGCTCACCCCTATCGTATGATCGCTCATAACGGCGAGATCAATACGATAAGGGGAAATGCGGACCGTATGCTTGCAAGACGCGAGACCATGACTCCCGCTTTCGATGAAAAGGACAGGGACAAGATCTTCCCCGTGATCTCAAGCTCGGGATCCGATTCCGCGATGCTTGACAATACCCTTGAGTTTCTTTATATGAACGGCATGGATCTTCCTCTTGCGATGATGATGCTTGTTCCCGAACCCTGGAAGCATAACGGCTTTATGAAGCAGGAGAGAAAGGATTTTTATCATTACTACGCAACGATGATGGAGCCCTGGGACGGGCCCGCTGCCATCCTTTTCACCGATGGTGATGTTGTCGGAGCAACGCTTGACAGAAACGGACTCAGACCTTCAAGATATTACGTCACCGATGACGGCAGACTTATCTTAAGCTCCGAGGTCGGAGTCCTTGATATAGAGCCCGAGCATATAGTTAAAAAATCAAGGCTTTCTCCCGGAAGGATCCTTCTTGTGGACACAAAGAAAAAGAGGATCATCTCTGACGAGGAGTGTAAGGAATATTACGCTACGAGAAAGCCCTACGGAGAATGGCTTGACCAGAGCCTTTTAAAGCTTCGGAGTCTTTCCATTCCCAATAAAAAAGTCCCTGTTCATTCCCAAAAGATGAGGGACAGATTATACAAGGTCTTCGGATACAATTACGAGGATGTCAAGGTGCAGATCCTTCCTATGGCTGAAAACGGCGTAGAGCCCACAGCTTCCATGGGACATGATGTGCCTCTTGCCATGCTCTCAAATATGCATCCGTCCCTTTTCCACTACTTTAAACAGCAGTTTGCCCAGGTAACCAATCCTCCCATCGACTCTTTAAGAGAGAAGGTTGTCACCGATACAACGGTTTATATAGGATCCGACGGAGACCTTCTACAGGAAAAGAGCGCCAACTGCAGAGTTCTTGAGATAGAGCATCCGATCCTTACGGGCGTCGATCTTATGAAGATCAAAACTCTCGACAGGGAGGGATTTAAGCCCGAGGTTATCTCACTTTTATACTACAAAAACACTTCCCTTGAGAAAGCCCTTGAACAGCTTAACGTGGCTGTGGACAGAGCTGCTCTTCTCGGAAAGAATATACTTATCCTTTCGGACAGAGGAGTGGATGAAAACCATGTTCCCATTCCTTCACTGCTCGCGGTATCTTCCGTTGAGCAGCACCTTGTACGCACAAGAAAGCGTACCGCCGTTTCCATCATCTTAGAGAGCGGCGAAGTGAGAGATGTGCACCAGTGCGCGGCACTTATGGGATACGGCGTCAGAGCAATCCACCCCTATCTTGCACATGAATGTATAGGTGAGCTGATCGAGATCGGTCTTCTTGATAAGGATTTTTCTACCGCTGTTGACGATTACAACAAAGCCCTCCTTGGCGGCGTTGTTAAAATCGCGGCAAAGATGGGTATATCAACCCTGCAGTCCTACCAGTCCGCAAGAATATTTGAAGCTGTCGGCCTTTCAAAGGAGATGATAGACCGCTACTTTACCGGTACGGTTTGTCACGTTGGCGGAGTCGGAATAAAAGAAATCTCAGAGGATGTCACATACAGACACGATAAAGCCTTTGACCCCTTGGGACTCCCCGTTGATGCAAGCCTTGATTCCGTGGGATTCCACGGCCTTAGAAGCGGAGAGGACAAGGAAAACCACCTCTACAGCCCCGAGATAATAGTTACCCTTCAGCAGTCCGTAAGAAGCGGAGATTACGGAAAGTTCCGTGAGTATACGGACATGGTTGATGATGAAAAGTATCCTCACACCTTAAGGAGTCTTTTTGAAATCGTTCCTGCCGGAAAGCCCATTCCGATTGAAAAGGTTGAAAGCGAGGAATCGATCGTTAAGAGATTTCAGAGCGGTGCTATGAGCTACGGCTCTCTATCTCAGGAAGCCCACGAATGCCTCGCGGAAGCTATGAACAGGCTCGGGGGCAAGTCAAATACCGGCGAGGGCGGCGAGCTTTCGTCAAGATTCGGAACAATCAAAAACAGCGCGGTTAAGCAGGTTGCTTCCGGAAGATTCGGCGTAACCAGCGAGTATCTTACAAGCGCTAAAGAAATACAGATAAAGATGGCTCAGGGAGCAAAGCCCGGCGAGGGCGGACATCTTCCCGGAAAGAAGGTTTACCCTTGGGTAGCGACAACAAGGTTTTCAACTCCGGGAGTTGCGCTTATATCGCCGCCTCCTCATCATGACATCTACTCCATCGAAGACCTTGCACAGCTTATATATGACCTTAAAAATGCCAACAGGGATGCGAGAATCTCAGTTAAACTTGTTTCAGAAGCCGGTGTCGGAACAATAGCAAGCGGAGTTGCAAAGGCGGGAGCCGATGTCATCCTGATTTCCGGATATGACGGAGGAACCGGAGCAGCTCCGATCTCATCCATCCACCATGCGGGTCTTCCCTGGGAAGTCGGACTTTCCGAGGCCCATAAGTGTCTTGTGGAAAACGGCTTGAGAGACAGAGTTATCTTAGAGACTGACGGAAAACTGATGAGCGGCAGAGATGTAGCCATCGCAGCACTCCTCGGAGCCGAGGAATTCGGATTTGCCACAGCACCCCTTGTTTGTATGGGATGTATGATGATGAGGGTTTGCTCTAAGGACACCTGTCCCGCCGGAATCGCTACCCAGAACGCAGAGCTTCGCAAGCGTTTTGCCGGTAAGCCGGAGCATGTTATGAACTTTATGCTCTTTATCGCAAGACAGCTCAGGGAAATCATGGCGGAAAATGGATTTAAGTGTCTTGACGAAATGGTCGGCAGGAGCGATCTCCTTAAAAAGAAGGAGACACACGCTTCCGAAAGAGCCGGACTTATCGATCTTTCTTATATCCTTAAGGATGTAAGCCTTCCGAGAGATGAAAAAGGAAACATCATCCCGGTTCACATCGGGGGAGAAAGAGTAGATCCCTTGGGACTTGAAAAGAGCAAGGATGTTAAAGTTTTACTTCCTGCATTTAAAAATGTTTTCGAAAAAAAGAATCCTTCAAAGACAAGCAGCGTAGATGTGGAAGTATCAAGTACGGACAGAAGCTTCGGAACGATCCTTGGAAGCGAAGTTACAAAGAAATTCGGAAATTCTCTTTCCGAGGATACGATACTTATTAATGCTAAGGGCGGAGGCGGACAGAGCTTCGGAGCTTTCCTCCCTAAAGGAATAACCATAAGACTTTCCGGAGATGCCAATGACGGCTTCGGAAAAGGTCTATCCGGCGGAAAGCTTATAGTAACGCCGCCCGAGAAATCTGTCTTTGAGCCCGGTGAAAATGTTATTGTCGGCAACGTGGCTCTTTACGGAGCTACCGCAGGAAAGGCATATTTTTGCGGGGTAGCGGGAGAGAGATTTTGCGTAAGAAATTCCGGAGCTTTGGCAGTATCGGAAGGATGCGGAGACCACGGCCTCGAATATATGACGGGAGGTAAAGCCGTAATATTAGGACCTACGGGTAAGAACTTTGCGGCGGGTATGAGCGGCGGAACCGCTTACGTCCTCGACAGGGAACACACTCTTTATCTTCGTACCAACAAGGATATGGTTTCGCTGTCTGAAGTGACAGAGAAATACGATATCTTAGAACTCGAAGATATCTTAAAGGATTATGTAAAAGAAACAGGATCTAAACTTGCGGGCGAAATACTTGAAAACTTTGAAAGTTTTCTGCCCGATTTTAAGAAGGTTGTTCCCAACGACTATTTCAGAATGCAGACTCTCATCGGAAAAAACGAGGAGCAGGGAATCCCTTACGAAAAGGCTGTTCTGGAAGCATTTGAGGAGATGTGTAAAAATGGGTAAACTAACAGGATTTATGGAAGTAAAAAGAAAAAACAACCCAATGGTTACCTGCGAAGAGCGCATTAAAAACTTTTCGGAGTTCTATACCGGTTTACCCGAAAAGGAAAGAAGGCAGCAGGCATCAAAATGTATGGACTGCGGCGTTCCCTTTTGCCAGTCGGCGATGAAACTTTCGGGGATGGTAGTGGGTTGCCCTCTTCACAACCTAATCCCCGAGTGGAATGACGAACTCTACAAAGGACATGACAGACACGCGTTTGAAAGACTTATAAAGACCAACAATTTCCCGGAGTTCACCGGAAGGGTCTGTCCCGCTCTTTGTGAAAAAGCCTGTATGTGCGGCCAGTGGGAAGATTCGGTAACAGTCCATGACAACGAAAAGTACCTGATTGAAACCGCATACGAAAAGGGATATATGAAGCCAAATCCCCCCGCAAAAAGAAGCGGAAAAAAGGTTGCTGTAATAGGAAGCGGACCCTCGGGACTTGCAGTGGCAGCGGAGCTAAACCACAGAGGTCACCTTGTTACGGTATTTGAAAGACAGGACCGTATAGGCGGACTTTTAATGTACGGTATTCCCAATATGAAGCTTGATAAAAAGGTCATCTTCCGAAGACAAAAGCTTATGGAAGAAGAGGGAATCGTTTTTAAGACCGGAGAGAATATTGATTCCGCAGAAAAGGTTAAAAAGCTTAAAGAGGAGTTTGACGCCGTTATCCTTTGCTGCGGCGCTAAAAAGGCAAGAAGTTTACCGGCAGCTTGCCAAAAAGAAGATAAGCAAAATGAGAATAAACTGATCCCCGGAGCATATATGGCGGTGGACTTTTTAACAAGCGCCACCAAAGATGTTTTAAAAGCTTCAGATAAGAAAAGTACTGTACCTGAAGGAGAAAACCAAGTAACCGCCTGCAATATAGATTTTAAGATTTCCGCTGCGGGTAAACATGTAGTTGTAGTAGGCGGCGGAGATACGGGAAACGACTGTATCGGAACCGTTATAAGGCAAGGGTGCAAGTCGGTAACGGCCCTTGAGATGATGCCAAAGCCTCCAAAAGAGAGAGCCGCAAGCAATCCCTGGCCCGAATGGCCGAAGGTTCTAAAGACGGATTACGGACATGAAGAAGCCATATATAAATTCGGAAAAGATCCCAGAGTTTTCGAGACAACGGTTAAAAGCGTAAACACCGGAAAGAAAGGTGAAATAAAAAGTATCGTAACCGTTTCTTTAAAGTGGGAGGGCGGTAAATTTACGGAAGTGGCCGGAAGCGAAAAAGAGATTCCCTGTGATATGCTTCTTATAGCGGCGGGATTTGTAGGCTGCGAGGATTATACCGCGGATGCTTTCGGAGTAAAGCTCTCGAAAAGAGGAGTCGTAGAGACAGCGGAAGGAGCTTTTGATACTTCAGTGCCCGGAATCTTTACCGCAGGCGATATGCACAGAGGACAGTCACTGGTTGTCTGGGCGATTTATGAGGGAAGAAAATGCGCGGCAGAGGTAGATAGATACCTGATAGGATATTAACAAATAATGGGCAGACCCCGGCTTTTTAGCCGGGGTATTTCCCGTTTAAAATATTTAAGGAGTATGTACTAAAATGGATGAATTAAGAGAAGAGTGCGGAGTATTCGGTATATGGTCGCCTGAAAAAAAGGCACTTCCCTACATTGTTGCAACAGGCCTGACCGCTTTGCAGCACAGAGGTCAGGAAGCTGCGGGAATGGCAATCAACGAGGACAGAAATATCCGCTATCATAAAGCGCCCGGACTTGCCGGCGATGTGTTTACGCATCAGGTTTTGGAGGAAATGGGAAGCGGACAGATTGCGGTAGGGCATGTAAGATATGCAACGACGGGAGGAGGAAGCGCTTTAAACGCCCAACCGATGGTTGTCAGACACGTTAAAGGTCAGCTTGCCCTTTGCCATAACGGAAATCTTACCAATTCCTCAAAGCTTCGAAGGGAGCTTGAACTTAAGGGATGTATTTTCCAGACAACATCGGATACGGAAGTAATATCGTACATCATTACAAGAAAAAGGCTTGAAAAGCCCTCCATAGAAAGCGCTCTTGAGGCAGCGATGGACGAAATTAAGGGGGCTTATTCCTTAGTTCTGACCTCTCCCACAAAGCTTATGGCCTGCAGAGATCCGCTGGGAATGCGTCCGCTTGTATATGGACTGACGGATGACGGAAGCTATGTATTTGCTTCCGAGACCTGTGCGCTTACCGCTGTGGGAGCTAAGCTTATAAGAGACGTAAAACCGGGAGAGATAATTGTAATTGACGGCAGCGGAATAAGAAGTATCGAAACCAACTGCAATAAAGAAAAGAGAAAGCTTTGCGTTTTTGAATACATATATTTTTCGAGACCTGATTCTGTTATCGAAGGGGAGAGCGTACATGAAGCGAGAGTAAGGGCGGGAAAGTATCTGGCAAAGAATCATCCTGCAAAGGCGGATATTGTGATCGGGGTTCCCGATTCGGGACTTGACGCAGCCTTAGGGTTTTCTATGGAGTCCGGAATCCCTTACGGAATAGGACTTATAAAGAATAAGTATATCGGCCGGACCTTTATAGCTCCCGGACAGAGCCACAGAGAAAACCTTGTTTCGCAAAAAATGGGTCCCATAGAATCCGTTTTAAAAGGAAAAAGCGTGGTTCTTGTGGATGACTCAATTGTAAGGGGTACAACCAGCGAAAGGATCGTTGCGATGATAAGAAAGGCAGGAGCGAGGGAGGTTCATATGAGGATATCATCACCGCCATTTTTAAATCCCTGCTACTTCGGAACGGATGTGGATTCAAGAGAAAACCTTATAGCGGTCCATCACACAAATGATGAGATCTGTAAGATGATAGGCGCGGATTCTTTGGGATTTTTATCACCAATGGATGCCCGTAATCTGACGGGGGCCGATCCTGAGAGCTTTTGCGCTGCCTGCTTTGACGGTAAATATCCATTGGATAAAGAAGAATAGATAAATTTTTTCATTTAGGCGGTTTTTTCGAAAACTGCCTTGACTTTACCTGAGAGTTAGTGTATCCTAACTATCGTGTTAGGAAAAACTAACAAAAGATTAAAGAAACTAATCGTCACTTATAAGAAGTCTTTTGCAGATGACAGTCAGTGCTTAATATTGCTTATTTCTTTATATACATAGTTTTCTTCTCAAAAGGGCACTTCACTTTGTGGAGTGCTTTTTTGAGGGAAAAAGTACTTGAGAAAATTTTTTATTAAAGGTATTTCGCTTTCGAAAGAAAGCTGAATATAAATAAAACGGAGGAAAGAGAAAATGAGAAATCTTAGAGATCTAAAGGTTGGCTCTGAGGCAATCGTCAGCTCCATAAGCGGTGATGCCAGATATCTGAGCCGTATTACCTCAATCGGCATCACACCCGGATGCAGAGTAAGAATGCTGAAAAATGACAAAAACAGGCCACTCCTTATCTTTTCCAGAGATACGATGATCGCCCTGAACAAAAAGGAAAGTGAGAGTATTTTGATCGAGGAGGTTAAAGCGGTATGATTAACGGAAAGAAAGTACTGGCTCTTTTAGGACAGCCTAATTCGGGAAAATCAACCCTTTTTAATTCACTGACGGGACTAAAGCAGCATGTCGGTAACTGGCCCGGAAAGACGGTTGAAAAGAAAGAAGGATCCTTTATAAGAAACGGAGAGGAGATAATCGTAGCCGACCTTCCCGGTTCCTACAGCCTTTCGGCAAATTCCGATGAGGAGATGATAACAAGAGATTACATTGCCTCCGGAAAAGCGGACGCGGTATGTATCCTTGCAGACAGCTCGCAGCTTGAAAGAAGTTTGTTTATGCTGGCTGACTATGCCGGAATACAGGTACCCTGTTTCCTTGTGCTTAACCTTGCCGATGTGGCGAAGGACCAAGGAAAAGAAATAAATATAAAGGCACTTGCAGAAAAGCTGTCAATTCCTGTTTGTCTTTTATCTGCGCCTGATTCTAAAAACTATGAAAGCTTTTATAAGTGCCTTGATGAAGCCTTTGATAAAAAGACGCTTCTTGACTCTGCGGCTCTTGAAAAGGCATACGAAGCCATCGAAGGATACAGCGAACTTAAGAGCATTATCCCCGATGACGCTATAAAGGGATATTCATCCGCCTGGCTTTCGGCGAAGGTGATAGAGGGGGATAAGGCAGCCTGCGAAAAGATAATACCTCTTTTGAACCCCGAATCAAAAAGAAAGTACGAAGCTGTGGTAGCTAAGATCCAAAAAGGATCTGTACTTACCGGACAGTGCAAATTTGCATGGATAGATGACCTGCTTTCAGGCGTAGTAAACAAGGTTCAAAAAAAGGCTGAGTTTACAAAGTTTGACAAGGCTATAACGCACAAAGTATGGGGAAAACCATTGGTTATCCTTATTGTAATAGGAGGACTCCTTGCTTCCTTTATCCCGGCTCTTCCTTTTATGGGAATCGGAATGGGAATTTCGGCTTTGATAGCGCCTTTACAGGAAGCACTTCTCGGAGCTGGAGCGCACCCTATAGTTACCGGAATCATCTGCAACGTTGTTATCCAGTCCGTAGCCTATATAGTTCAGATGCTGGGATTTGTATTTGGTGTAACTTTTGTATTCGGTCTTTTAGAGGAAGTCGGAATTATGGCGAGAGTCTCCTACGTATTTGACAATACTATGGCGAGATTCGGACTTCAGGGAAAATCGGTTATGCCTTGTCTTGTAAGCTTTGGATGCACTATGGGCGGCGCAGCGGGTGCAAGAGTAATCGACAACTGGGGACAGAAGGTGCTTACAATAGCCATCGCCTGGGCGGTACCCTGCGGAGCGGCCTGGTCAATTATTCCGATGCTTGCATCAAACTTCTTTGGAGCCGGAGCGGTTATCATAATAGTCGCTATACTTCTTATAATGATCCTCCACATGTTTGTAACCGCGAATATTTTTGGAAGGATTCTTGTAAAAAAAGAAGACAGATACGGAATGATAATGGAACTTCCTCCTTATCACAAACCTAAGGTAGGAGCTCTCCTTCGTTACGTCCTCGGAAGAACAAAAGACACATTCCTCAGAGTAATGAAGGTTATTATTCCAATCTGCCTTATATTCTGGCTTTTGTCATATACGGCTACAGGTCTTCCGGAAAACACCATCCTTTATAAGATTGGAAGCTTTATAGAGCCTGTAACTAAAGTGTTTGGATTAAACTGGAAGCTCTTTACCGCATTCATCGCTTCCTCGGTAGGAAAGGAAGGCGCGGTCGGTGTCCTCTCGGCGCTTTATGCAAATACCGGAACCATCTACGGAGCAGTAGTGGGAACAAATGCGGCAAACGATATCCAGACCCTTCTTGCGGTTATTCCGAAGGCCGAGGCGCTGGCGTTTATGTTTGCCATAACATTTAACGTTCCCTGTATTGTAGCTCTTGCGGCTACTTACCAGGAGACCCACTCCGCAAAATGGACTGCGATAATATCTGTTTACTACACGATATTCGCCTTGATCCTTGCATTTATCGCATACCATATAGGCCTTCTTATCTGGCCGGTATAATTATTTCTCTTCGATAAGAGCTCTTACAAATTCGTAAACTCTTCTTGAGGAGGAGATATAGAGCTTTTCCTCGGTGGTATGAATGTCCTTCATATCGGGGCCGATGGAAACGCAGTCAAGATCCTTTATCTTGTTTCCTAAAAGTCCGCATTCGAGGCCTGCATGAATGGCTTTGAGTGCGGGCTTTTTGCCGTACATCTTTTCAAAGAGACCCATCATCTTTTCTCTTAAAGGAGAGTCTGCTCTGTAAGCCCATCCGGGATAATTTCCGCTTGTTACCGTCTCGCCTCCGAAGGTCTTTGCAAGAAGAACGGTCTTTTCGGTAAGCTCATTCTTGGCGCTCTCTACGCTGCTTCTGATAGAAAAGGTTGTGTGAACAACCTGTGCGCCTTCTTTTTCGGTAAGTTCGATGATGCCAAGGTTAAGGGAAGTCTCTACGAGCCCTTCGATATCTCCGCTCATAGTCTGAACGCCGTTAGGGCAGGTAAAGATAAACTTTAAAGCACCCTCTGCATCAAAAAGCTTTGCATTTTCAACGGGGGAAGTTTTCTTAACTTTTACGTAGAGGTCCGGATCTTTTGACGCAAATTCTTTCTTTACGTCATTTTCGAAAGAAGATACAAACTTTTCAAAAGATTCACCGTCTTTTACAGCTACAGTCAGGTTAGTAACTCTGGGGATAGCATTGTCCGCAAGTCCGCCCTTTAAAGAGGAGATATATACTTTGTCTTTTCCAGGCTGTTCGTAGGATATAAGGAGTCTGCCCGTAAGCTTATTTGAGTTTGCTCTTCCTTTGATGATCTCTTCGCCGGAATGTCCTCCGAGGAGACCGCCGATTTCTACCTCATAAAAGCTGAGTCCGTCAGCAGAAACTTCCTTTACCGGGAAATATGCATTAAGTCTGAGGCCGCCCGCGCAGCTTGTAAGGAATATTCCCTCATCCTCGGAGTCAAGGTTTAAGAGTCTGTTTCCTTTAAGCATAGAAAGGTCGATGCCTGCAGCACCTTCCATACCGGTTTCTTCATTGGTAGTAAATACAACCTCAAGACGAGGGTGCTTTAAGGTTTCGTCATCTAGAAGAGCAAGTCCCGAAGCAACGGCAATCCCGTCATCGCCTCCTAAGGAGGTGCCTTCGGCATAGATATAATCTTCCTTTTCGTTTATGGCCACCTTGAGGGGTTCTTTTTTCATATTGATATTAAGCTCCGGCTTATGCACCGCAACCATATCCATATGTCCCTGAATGATAAGAGGGGGCTCGTTTTCGTACCCCGGGGTAGCTTCTTTTATAATGATGACATTCTTAAGATCGTCCTGATAAGTCTCTAAGCCGCGATCTTTGCCAAAAGCGGCAAGATAATCGCTGATTGCATCCACGTTGTAAGAGCCGTGAGGAATCTTTGTAAGTTCCTCGAAATAGTAGAAAAGCTTTGATGGTTCAAGATTAGATAAAACGCCCATATTTAAGTCCTTTCAACTGTGTCTCAAAAAATCGTTAAAAAATTATCAAATAAATGACACAGAAAATAAATTTAGTAGTATAATGGTTAATCATACACCAACATTAAGAACAATTCAAACGAGGTTACAGATGATTTTTACCAATAATGCTCTTGGCGTCATCCTTATAGTGGCTGCAGTGCTTATCCTTCTTTGTCTTTTATTTATTGTTATATTTGCCATAGGCCTTGCTAGGATGGTTGCCTACCCGCATATCATCTCGATTCCTGACGAGATTAAGTACGAAAAAGATAAGGGGATGTGGAAGGATTTCGATGATCTTTCAAAAGAGGAGTTTAAGATCGCATCCTACGACGGATATGAGCTTAACGCCATTTATATACCGGCTGATGAAAAGAGCGATAAATATGTCATCATATCCCACGGTTACAGCGGATGCAGATTGGGAAGCGTCAAGTATCTCCATCTTTTCAGACGCCTCGGTTTTAATGCCGTAATGTACGATGACAGAGGACACGGAGACAACGAAAAGACCTATTGCACTATGGGCTTTAGGGAGAGCAGGGATCTTATAAGCGTAATAGATTATGTATACGGAAGATTCGGAGATGATATACTCCTCGGGCTTCACGGAGAGTCTATGGGATCGGGACTTACAAATACCGCTCTCAAGTACTCACCAAAGGTTAGTTTTATCGTAAGCGACTGCGGATATGCAGACCTCCCGGAGCTTTTAAAGTATCTTGTAAGCCATAACCTGCATCTGCCCGGATTTTTGGAGAAGGCTGCGGGCATCGCTTCAAAGCTTATTTATAAATACAATTTTAAAGAAGTTAAGCCCATCGAGCAGATAAAAAACAACGAAATTCCCATCTGCTTTTTCCATGGAGAGGATGACGATTTCATCCCCTGCGAGCACGCAAAAAAGATGTATGAGGCGAATAAGGGTTATAAGGAGCTTTATATAGTACCCGGAGCCGGACATGCTATGTGCGTTATCATGGATGAGGAAGCTTATTATTCCAATGTTAAAGGCTTTTTAAGCCGGATCGGGGTTATTTAGATTTATCCGGGAGTAGGATGCGAAACCGTATATAAGTTATTTTTTGTACTAAGGAAGAGAAACTATGTTTGCTGATGAAAATGTTATCAGAGTAAAGCACGAAATCCTCGAAGAGGTTGCAAAGCTTGCTTTTGCGGGTGAGCTTGAAGAGAAAAAGGGAGATCTCCCCTATAAGTTGCACAAAGGTCCCAAGCCCCAGTACAGGTGCTGTATCTACAGAGAAAGGGAGATTACAAGAGAAAGAATAGAGCTTGCCATCGGAAGGACTCTTTCCGGAAACAGCGAGAAAAATATAATCCAGGTTATCAGATCGGCCTGTGAGGACTGTCCGATCTCCAGCTATACCGTTACCGAAAACTGCCAGAACTGTATGGGTAAGGCCTGCGTCAACGCCTGCAGATTCGGCGCCGTTGAGCCGGGAAGAGATCGTTCACATATCGATGCACAGAAATGCAAAGAATGCGGAAGATGTGCTGAGGCCTGCCCTTACAATGCTATTGCGCATCTCGTAAGACCCTGCAAGAATTCATGTCCCGTCGGTGCGATCAGTTATGACGAGGACGGTATCTCCGTTATCGATGAGAGCAAGTGCATCAGATGCGGAAAGTGTATCCACAGCTGCCCCTTCGGCGCAATCGGATCAAAGACCTTTATAGTACCGGTTATTGAAGCACTAAAGTCGGACAAGAAAGTTTACGCTATCGTAGCACCTGCTTCGGAAGGAATGTTTGGACCGGACAGAGGTTTTGCAAGCTGGGAAAAGGCGATGAAGGAAATTGGCTTTGACGGCTTTTACGAGGTTGGAGTCGGAGCGGATATGACCGCTTACGCCGAGGCAAAGGAGTGGCTTGAAGCTGTTAAAGAAGGAAAGAATAAAGTTACAAGCTGCTGCCCCGCATTTGTAAACTTTATAAAGAGACATTTCTCGGATCTTGAGGGACTTATCTCAAATACGGTAAGCCCTATGTGCGCTACATCAAGGATGATAAAAAGAGATCATCCCGGTGCGGTGGTGGTATTTATCGGACCTTGCATCGCCAAAAAGTCAGAGATAGTTGACGAAAATATCGAGGGTAATGCCGATTACGTTCTCACATACAGTGAGATCCGTGCTATAATGCGTGCAAAAGGTGTAAGACTCGAGCCCTGCGATAATCCGTATACCCAGCAGGCTTCCGTCTACGGAAAGAGATTCGGAAATGCAGGAGGCGTTACTGCGGCAGTACTTGAGAGCATGAAAGAGATGGGATGCGAAGAGACTCCCTTGGTATACAAGGCCGACGGAATCTTAGAATGCAAGAAAGCCCTTCTTTTAATGAGAGCCGGAAAGCTCCCGGAGAACTTTATCGAGGGAATGGTGTGCGAGGGAGGCTGCGTAGGCGGTCCCAGCGCGTACAGCAAGGAGGTTTCCGCAAAGAGATACAGAGACGATATGATCTCTAAGGCCGATGACAGGAAGATCGCTGAAAATCTTGACAATTATTCTGCGGCGGATATCGATATGGAAAAGGCATAATCTGCCCTTCCTTTAAAAAGATAAATATGGCTTAAGCCGGATAAGATAGTAGGGAAAGAAGGAAAAGAGAATGAAAAAAAGAATAATGGCTAAGGTACTTTCCGCAGTCTGCATGGTCACTCTTGTCTGCGGAATGCTCTCGGGATGCGGTAGCAAAAAAGATGAAACTTTGGTCAAAGTCGGAGCTATGAGCGGACCTACCGCTATGAGTATGGTAAAAATCATGGAGGATGCCGCAAACGGACAGTCATTGTGCAATTATGAGTTTGGTGAGCTGGCTGCGGATGCATCCGCGTTTGTTGCGCCCATCGCAAAGGGAGAGCTTGATATAGCCTGTATCCCCTCAAACCTTGCCTCAGTTATTTACAACAAGACAGAGGGAGGAGTTGTGGTACTTGCCACATGTAATCTTGGTGTGCTTAATGTAGTAGCCAAAGATGACAGTATCGCTGCAGTTTCAGATCTTGCCGGAAAGAAGATTTATATGACCGGAGAAGGCGCCGTACCCGAGTTTACGGTAAGATATATCTTATCGAAAAACGGCCTTGATTTTGACAGGGACATAGAGGTTATCTGGTGCGCTGATACAACCGAGGCTCTTTCATATATCAAGGCAGATGAAGCCGCAGTAGCTGTTCTTCCCCAGCCCTTTGTTACCGCAGCCTGTGCGCAGGTAGAGGGACTTAAGCCTGTGATAGATCTTAATGACGCATGGAGCGAGGCTTCAGACGGCGGAAATATCGTTACCGGAGTAGTTTTGGCAAGAAAAGAATTCGTAGAAAGCCATCCAAAGGTTATAGAGAATTTCCTTAAGGAGTATGAGCTTTCAGTTGCCTTCGCAAATGAAAATACAGAGGAGGCTGCGGCTCTTATCGAAAAGTACGGCATCGTTGCAAAGGCTGCCATAGCGCAGAAAGCTCTTCCGGGGTGCAACTTAACCTGCAAGACGGGGGATGAGCTCAAGACTTATCTCGAGGGATACTTAAGCGCGCTTTACGGATTAAACCCCGCAAGTGTCGGCGGACAGCTTCCTGCAGACGACTTCTATTTCAGCAAATAACAGATTATGAAGGACAAGAGGACATCCGAAAAAAAATCTATTCTTTATAAAGCTTTATCAATAGCCACCGCGCTGCTTCTCTGGCAGCTGGTGGCGCTTTTGGTGGATAGCGATATCCTGCTTGTAGGCCCATGGCAGGTCTTAAAAAGGCTCTTTTTCATTTGGCGTGAAGACGGGTTTTTAACTGCCGTGGGCTTTAGCTTACTCCATATATTCGGAGGTTTTTTACTTGGCATTGTATTAGGGCTTATCCTCGCCTGCCTTGCCGCAAGATATAAAGCCGTAAAGATTTTCTTATGGCCCTATATGGCTTCCATAAAATCGGTGCCTGTTGCTTCTTTTGTTGTTATCTGTCTGGTATGGCTCTCGCCTGCGAGGCTTTCTGTATTTATATCCTTTTTGATCGTTCTTCCCATCATGTACCAAAATACGCTTACTGCAATAGAGGGACTTGATAGGTCTCTTACGGATCTGGCAAAGCTTGAAAAATTATCTTATCCGAGGGCACTTAAGGAAATCTTTCTTCCGAGTATCGCTCCTCAGATAAAGTCAAGCGCCTCACTATGCGCCGGAATAGCATGGAAGGCGGGAATTGCCGCAGAGGTGATCGGAACGCCGCATTTTTCCATTGGCCGAAAGCTCTATCTTGCAAAGACCTATCTTGCGACGGACGATCTTCTTGCATGGACGGTTATAGTCGTACTTGTGAGCATACTTTTTGAGAAGTTTTTTGTACTTGTTATAGGGAAGATTTTGGGAGAGTCTGATTGAGATAAAGGCAAATGCATGGTATTATAAAAAGCAGGTGGAAGTAAACATGTATGAGACGATAAAAGATTTACTGCTGATAAATTTCATACCTATTTGTACGCTTATTTTTTTACTCGTAACCCTGAGACTGAATGATGCTTATGAGCGAGATGTATCAAGGCTGTTTTATCCGGTACTTTTAAGTATTTTTCTGCTTCTTTTAATTGATAACCTGGACTATAGGCTTACTGTTTTAAAAAACGGCACGCTTTTCCATGCGATCGTTGTTTTTCTTGGTTATAATTTAAGGATCAGGATACTTGTGAGACTTATGGAAATAGCTATGAGGGACCGCAAGGTGTATAGGACCAATTTCCTGGGAGACTGGAGAAAGATGATTCTTCAGGTTCCTTTTCTTGTTGCATTCTTTATTACGGTTACTTCCTTCTTCTCACAGTGGGTATTCTGGTACGACGAAGATGGTGCTTTTTGCCGGGGACCTCTTAGCTACACCCCTCATATAGTCAGCATTGTCTACGGATTGATTATTATTGTTTACTCCATCAGGATCTGGATAAAGGAAAGGCGCGTTTCGGAAGCGGTGATCCTTATTATCACCACAATCCTTGCCGTCGGAGCGACTGCTATCGAGACTCTGTTCGGAGTCTGGGGAATACTTGTTTCCTTTATGTCGCTGGCTACCGTATTCTACTACCTGTGTATCCATACAGAGTACTTTAAATACGATCTGCTTACCGGAGCCTTTAACCGCACAATCTTTAAAGCCGACCTTAAAAAGGCGAGAAGCAGAGGCAGGTGCGCTGTTTTGTCCATCGACCTTAACGACCTTAAAAAAATAAATGACTCAAAAGGCCATCTCGCGGGAGACGAGGCGCTCAAAAAGACAGCGGAGCTTATCATTACGAACATTATGCCGGGATGTACTTTATACAGAACCGGCGGAGATGAGTTTACCGTAATTGCAAGGGGAGTGGATGAGGAAGATGTGGAGGATATGATAGCAAGGATGCGTCAATCCATGATAGGCACGGATTATACATTTGCCATCGGTTACTCTATGTGGGAGAGTGAAACAAGCTTTAACGCAGCTTACGCTAAAGCTGACAAAAATATGTATGAAGACAAGGCTGCAATGAAAGGCAGCCAAAAGATAAGATAATCATTCCCAAAACGGGGACGAATATAATACGGGCGGGAAGCCCGAAAAACAGATAAAGAGGAGACTTTATGGAAAACTACACAATCAACACCAAATGTGTACAGGCCGGATACAGACCCGGCAACGGAGAACCCAGACAGATTCCTATAGTTCAGTCTACAACGTTTAAATATGACACCAGCGAAGATATGGGTAAGCTTTTTGACTTAGAGGCCAGCGGATATTTCTACACCAGGCTTCAAAACCCCACCAATGACTACGTTGCTGCGAAGATTGCAGCTCTTGAAGGCGGAACGGCAGCAATGCTTACATCATCGGGTCAGGCGGCAAACTTTTTTGCCCTCTTTAATATCTGTGAATGCGGAAGCCATATCGTAGCTTCTTCATCCATCTACGGCGGAACCTTTAACCTTATCGCCGTTACTATGGCAAAGATGGGAATCGAGGTTACTTTCGTAAGCCCTACAGCTTCCGAAGAGGAGCTTAACGCAGCATTTAAGGACAACACGAGAGCAGTATTTGGCGAGACTATCGCAAACCCCGCTCTTACCGTTCTTGATATTGAGAAGTTTGCGAAGGCTGCACATTCTCACGGCGTACCTCTTATCGTAGACAACACCTTCCCTACTCCCGTCAACTGCAGACCTATAGAGTGGGGAGCAGATATCGTTACACATTCCACAACCAAGTATATGGACGGACACGGAGCTGCCGTAGGCGGTGTTATCGTAGATTCCGGTAAATTCGACTGGATGGCACATGCCGACAAGTTCCCCGGACTTTGTACTCCCGATGATTCTTACCACGGAATCACATATGCCGAGAAGTTCGGAAAAGAGGGAGCTTTTATCACAAAGGCTACAGCTCAGCTTATGAGAGATTTTGGATCCATCCAGTCTCCTCAGAATGCTTTCATCTTAAATCTCGGCCTTGAGTCACTTCACGTTCGTATGCCCAGACATGTTGAAAACGGACAGGCTGTTGCCGAGTTCCTTGAAAAGCATCCCAAGGTTGTTAAGGTTAACTATTCGGGACTTAAGTCGGATCCTTACTATGAGCTTGGACAGAAGTATCTTCCAAACGGCGGATGCGGCGTAGTAAGCTTTGAACTTAAGGGCGGAAGAGATGCGGCACAGAAATTCATGAAAGGGCTTAGGCTTGCGGCAATCGAGACACATGTTGCGGATGCAAGAACCTGTTGCCTCAATCCCGCAACTTCAACCCACAGACAGATGAGCGACGAACAGCTTGCTCAGGCAGGTATCCCCGCAGGTCTTGTAAGAATGTCATGCGGACTTGAAGATAAAAAGGATCTTATCGCAGATATAGAGAATGCGTTAAATCAGATTTGATACTATAAACGATGTGAGGACAGTTATGATAGATTTCAGTAAATTGGCAGATCCGGAGTTTTTCTCCGAAAACAAGCTTCCGGGGCATTCCGACCACACAACTCTTTTTACGGAAAAGACCGGTGAGGTAATAAGCCTTGACGGCCTTTGGAAGTTTAAGTATTCAAAAAATCCGGATGAAGTATCGGGAGGCTTTTACGCCGAAGGGTATGACACAAGCGGCTGGGACGATATAAGAGTACCGGCTCATATTCAGATGGAAGGGTACGATAAGCCTCAGTACGTCAATCTCCAGTATCCTTTTGACGGTAGAGAAGAGTGTGAACCCGGCGAGGTGCCTATGAACTTTAACCCTGTCGGAAGCTATGTAAAATCTATAGGGCTTGACGAAGTGTCCAAAAAGGATACCTTTATCATCTCTTTTGAAGGCGTAGAGAGCGCATTTGCCCTCTGGGTAAACGGAGAATACGCAGGATACAGCGAGGGCTCATTCCTCCCCGCAGAGTTTGATGTTACCTCTTTTGTGAAAAAGGGGGTAAACAAGATAGCTGCCGCTGTATTTAAGTGGAGCGCTTCAAGCTGGGCCGAGGATCAGGATTTCTTCAGGTTCTCCGGAATCTTCAGAAGCGTTAAATTATACAGATATAAAGCTCCTTACGTTATCGACTTAAAGACTGTCTGCACACTTAATTCTAATCTTAAAAAGGGCAAGGTGCAGATAAGCACTTTAACCGACGGTGATATGAGCACAAAGCTTGAGATCGTAAAGATCGGAAGAAGCGATGAGGCGATGCCCTCGGAGAGCTTCCCTGCGTATTGGAAAGCAGATGCTCTCGGAGAAGTTATCTACTCCGAGAAAGTAAAGCTTTCAAAGGGAGAGAATAAGTTCGAAGTTCCGGTAGAGAATCCTCTTCTTTGGAGTGCGGAAGAGCCTAACCTTTACAAGGTAAAGGTAGGAGGCGCCGAAACTCTCTTCGGATTCAGAAAGTTCGAGATAAAAGATGGGGTTATGTATCTTAACGGAAAGCGTATCATCTTTAAGGGTGTTAACCGTCATGAATTCTCCGGAAAAGTCGGAAGAGTCCCCGATCCCCAGGAGCTCTGGCTCGATATTGTTACGATGAAAAGACACAATATCAATGCTATCAGAACCTGCCACTATCCCGACAATTCGCCGATATATGAGCTTTGCGACCGCTTAGGGCTCTACATGATAGACGAGACGGACCTTGAGACTCACGGTATCTGGACTCCTATTATGTGGGGCGGAAAGGATATCGAAAAGGCTATCCCCGGCAATAATCCCAAGTGGAAGGAGATGGTTCTTGACAGAGCCCGCAGAATGTACGAGAGGGATAAAAACCACCCGGCTATCCTTCTTTGGTCCTGCGGAAACGAGTCCTTCGGCGGAACGAATATAAAGGCTATGGCAGACCTTTTCAGAAGGCTTGATAAGACAAGGTTTGTTCATTACGAGGGAGTATTTAATGACAGAAGAGTATCCGGCATCAGCGATGTTGAAAGCCAGATGTACACTCCTGTTGAGAGGATCAAAGAGTTCCTGAAAAAGGACAGCTCCAAGCCCTTTATTATGTGCGAGTATATGCACGCTATGGGAAATTCCTGCGGAGCTATGCATAAATACACGGAGTATGCAGAAGAAGAGCCTCATTTCCAAGGCGGATTTATCTGGGATTATATTGACCAGTCATTAAATGCCACCGACCGCTACGGCGTAAAGTTCCAGAAGTACGGCGGCGATTTCGACGACAGACCCTCCGACTATCAGTTTAGCGGAAACGGTATTGTTTACGGTGGCAGCAGGCTTCCTTCGCCCAAGATGCAGGAAGTTAAGTACAACTACAGAAATATTAAGGCTTCCTTTGAGTTTACAAAAAAAGGCGGAAAGACCCTTGCAGATCTTATCGTAAAGAGCGGATTTCTTTTTACCGATCTTTCGGATTATGAATGCGTTCTTGAGGTCAGAAAAGACGGTGTAAGAGTAGATGATCTTATACTTGATGTAAACGTCCGTCCCGGAGAGGAAAAGCGTTTTGATAAGGTTTATACGCTTCCGGAGGACGAGGGAGAATATGTATTAACAGCATCCTTCTTTACGAGAAACTGCTACGCATGGGCCGAGAGAGGTCATGAAGTTTCTTTCGGACAGGGAGTGTTTGGAGCCTGCGAATGCAAGTATCTTGAAGGAAAGACAAGCGAAGTCATAGGCGGAAAGAAGGCTGTTATCGTAAGGCCGGATACCCTGCAGATAGTTCACGGCGAGTACAATCTTGGAGTTAAGGGCGAGAACTTTACTGCGATCTTTAACTATGGCGATGCCGGTCTTCAGTCTTATACCTATGGCGGAAAAGAGCTCTTTAAAGCTCCGCCTAAGCCAAACTTCTGGAGAGCGCCTATAGACAATGACAATGGAAACAGGATGCCCTTCAGATACTCCCAGTGGAAGGTTGCCAGCCTTTACCAGGTTCGTTCCGATAAGGTTAAGGGACCCAATCCCTTTGTCAAAGAGTTTAAGGACAGGGTTGAGGTTACCTACGAGCTTTGCATGGCAACTACGCCCGTAAGCTGCTCTACATTAAAATATACCGTTTATGGAAACGGCGTTATAAAGACAAATCTCTCCTATAAGCCTGTTAAGGAACTTGGGGATATGCCTGAGTTCGGCGTATGCTTTAAGCTGGATGCGGATTATGACAGGCTTACTTGGTATGGAAACGGACCTGCCGAAACCTACAGCGACAGACAGATGGGAGCTAAGCTTTCTTTGTTTGACGGCCTTGTTAAGGATCAGATGGCGGCTTATATGGTGCCCCAGGAATGCGGAAACCATACAGAAGTCAGATACGCAAAGGTTACTGATGAAAGAGGAAGAGGACTGATGTTTGCTTTTTCCGGAGAGCCTATGAGCTTTTCTGCCCTTCCCTACTCGCCGCACGAGCTGGAAAATGCGACTCATCCCAATGAGCTTCCGCCCGTACACTATACATATGTCAGAGCCGCAAAGGCTCAGATGGGTGTCGGAGGAGATGACAGCTGGGGAGCAAAGGTTCATCCTGAATACCTCATAGATGTAAAAAAGAAATTAGAATTTGAGTTTTGTTTTAAGGGAATCTGATAAGCCTGAAATGTTCTGAAAATGCACTGAAATCCGGAGGTGTATATGAAAGTCTCTGAAAGGTTTTTTGTACTTTTAAAAAAACGGAATCTCATGGCGGCGCTTATTTGTCTTGCCGGCGTGGGAACTAATTTCCTTCTCAGCTTTATAGTATCGCTTTTTGATCTGCCACTTTATCTTGATACGATGGGTACAATCATCGTATCGGCTATGGGCGGACCGTTGCCCGGTGTGCTTGTTGGATTTGTAACAAATATTATCAAAATTATTTACAGCCCCACATCTGTTTACTATGGGGTTATAAATGTTCTTATTGCCGTTGCGGCCGCGTTTTTCTATAAGCGCGGCCTTATGAAGAAAGTAATGGGCGTGGTAGGTCTTGTGTTTGTTCTTACTTTCATCGGCGGCGGCGTAGGCTGTCTTATCCCGTGGTTTATCGAGGGGATTCCTTTCGACGGTGAATCCCTAAGCGGTATCTTTTTCTCGACGGGTATTTTCAATGAATTCTTTTCACACTTTTTGTCGAGTCTTATCTTAGATCTGCCCGATAAAGCTATAACTGTAGTTTTATCATATTTCCTTTTACGCATTATTCCTAAAAAACTTAATAAATATGCCGGCTTTGAGATGTGGATGCAGGCTCCCGTTTCGGAAGAGGAAAAGAAAATACAAAGGAAAAGCCACGTAAGGGTTATGTCTCTTAAGGCAAAGTTACTTATTGTAGTAGGTGTTTCACTCGTTCTTGTGGCGGTAGTCGCGACGACTATAAGTATTATTGTCTACAGAAAGACCATCATCAGGGAGCATACCAGAATTGCCGAGGGAACAGCGGAGATTGCGGCCAGCGTTATAGACGGAGACTTGGTTTCGGAGTTCCTTGAGACTAAAGGAACTACTACCGAGTATAAAGAGACAAATCTGATCCTTTCAAGGATACTTTCCGGTTCCACGGATATTGAATATCTTTATGTTTATCAGATCCTTGAGGACGGATGCCATGTGGTCTTTGATATCGATACCGAGAGCCTTGAGGCAGAGGATATAGGCGAGGTTATTGAGTTTGACGAAGGCTTTATGGATGTTGTCCCCGATCTTTTGAAGGGCAAAGAAATAGATCCTATAATCACGGATGACCAGTTTGGATATTTGCTTACCGCCTATAAGCCTGTCTTTGACTCGAACGGACGCTGCGTCTGCTACGTAGGTGCAGATGTTGATATGGGCCAGCTAAAGGGCATGGAGAAAAGCTTCCTTATGGAAATGATTTCGGTTTTCATGGGATTCTTTATCGTGCTGTGTGTATTTATCATGTGGCTTTCGGAATACACGCTTATTATGCCTATTAAGACCATAACAAGACTTTTGGATGTTTTCTCGGATAGCGAGCCTACTCAGGACAATCTTGACGGGGATGTAAGGAAATTCAGAGCAGCCGATATCCGCACGGGAGATGAGGTCGAAAAGCTTTACGGATCTGTGGAGAGGATGCTTCTTAACCAGACAGAGCAGTTTAGAAGTATAAGACGTCTTTCGGAATCCACGGCACAGATGCAGGACGGACTGATCATCACAATGGCGGATATGGTCGAAAACCGAGATTCCGATACGGGCGCGCATATTCAAAAGACTGCCGCCTACGTGAAGATTTTGGTTGAGGGTCTGAAAGATAAGGGATACTACGCCGAAAAGATCACACCCAAATTTATCTCGGATATAGTAAGAAGCGCACCTCTTCACGATGTGGGAAAGATCAATATTCCGGACGAAGTACTTAACAAGCCCGGAAAGCTTACTGATGAAGAGTATGCTATTATGAAGACTCATACCACGGCCGGAAAGATACTTCTTGAAAAGGCCATGAATACGGTTAAGGGCGGAAACTACTTAAAGGAAGCAAGGAATATGGCTGCCTACCATCATGAAAGATGGGACGGAAAAGGCTATCCCGAAGGGCTTCACGGAGAGATCATCCCCTTGTCTGCCCGTATAATGGCGGTTGCGGATGTTCTTGATGCGCTTACCAGCCCGAGAGTTTACAAGCCTGCTTTTACGCTTGAGAAGGCGCTATCTATCATTGAAGAAGGAAGGGGAACCCAGTTTGATCCCAAGGTTGTTGAAGTACTTATGGATTCTCTTCCCGAAGTACAGGTTATCCTCAGAAAGTATTCAAGGGAGATTTAGGGAGGCGATTGTATGTTAGGTAAAAGAAACAAAGTAAAATTTGTGACAGCCGCTCTAGCCCTTACTCTCGGAGTACTGAGCACAGGTTCTTTGAACGTCTTTGCCGGGGAGGTCACCGGCTTGCAGGCTCAGCGGGATGAAAAGGCAAAGGAACTTATAGGCGGAGGATATGCTGCGACAAGGCAGATAGATAACGTGGGATATACCACGCAGGTATACGATGCCTCCAACGGACTTCCCACATCCGACGCCAATTATATTTTGGGCTCAAGCAGCGGATATATCTGGATAGGCGGATACAGCGGTATTATCAGATATGACGGTACCAATTTCGAACGTCTTGATACGAGCAGCGGTCTTACCAGCGGAAGAGGTCTTTTTGAGGACAGCGAGGGAAGAGTCTGGGTTGCCACCAACGATAACGGTGTAGTTGTTATCTCGAAATACGGAATTACGCATATAACTTATAAAGAAGGCCTGCCTTCTTCCTCCATCAGAGTGTTTTCCGAGGATGAAGCGGGAAATGTTTATATCGGAACGACATCAGGGCTTTGCTACGCAGATACCGATCTGAATATACATTTTATTGACTGCGAAGAACTAAACGCCGAGAGGATCTTAAGGCTTGATAAGGGAAAAGACGGATATATTTACGGACATTCCGGCGACGGATATATCTTCAGGATAAAGGATAAAAAGGTAACCGATGTTTATTCGGGAGAATCAATCGGAACTGACAGACTGACAACTATTCTGGCAGACCCGGACAATGCGGGACAGGTATATATAGGAACGGAGGCCGGCGAGGTTTATTACGGACTTTTCGGATCTGTTGGGTCAAAGCTTAAAAGAGTAAACACGGGGATGGGAAGTATCCACTGGTTATCATATGACTGTGGCAGAGTCTGGGCTTCATCGACAACACAGGTAGGCTATATCGATCCTTTGCTTCATTTTAATATATTGGAGGATCTGCCTTTTGACAGTGCGATAGAGATGACGACTTCCGACTACCAGGGAAATATCTGGGTAGCTTCCTCTACGCTGGGCGTAATGAAGATCGTCAGAAATAATTTCGTGGATCTTTCTAATAAAACGGGTCTGGAGGAAGTCGTTACAAACACGACCTGCCTTGCTAATGATCTTCTCTACGTCGGTACGGACAATGGCGTCAGGATAATCAACAAAAACAATGAATCTGTCGAAAATGAACTGACGGAGTACTTAGAGGGAGTCCGTATAAGATGCATCAAAGAGGACGCGGACGGAAATATCTGGATCTGTGCCTTTAATAAGGATATGGGACTTGTCTGCTATTCAAAGGACGGAACCATAAAGGCGCTTAAAAAAGAAGACGGTATGCCGGGAAATGAGACAAGGTGTATCGCCTTTGATGACGACGGAAGTATGATCGTCGGAACAAACAATGGACTTGCCGTTATAAAAGACGGAAAAGTTGTTTCCAAAAACGGGACGGAAGAGATTATCAAAAACTCCGTATTTCTTACCGTGTGTGCCGGGGATAACGGAGAGATCTACGCCGGAAGTGACGGCGACGGAATATATGTAATAAATGACGGTGACATCAAAAGAATCTCAAGAGATGAGGGACTTACAAGCGATGTTATCATGCGTATAAAAAAGGATGAAAAAAGGGGAGTATACTGGATCGTTACATCAAACTCCATTGAGTATATGAAAGACGGAAAGATCTTTCCCGTTACGTCTTTCCCTTACAACAATAACTACGATATCTACTGCGACCATAACGACAATATGTGGATCGTTTCGTCATACGGAATCTATATGGTCTCTGCAGACGAGATGCTAACAGACAGTATAAACGATTACAATCTTTATACAATGGCAAACGGTCTTACGAGTACGCCCACCTCAAACTCCTACAGTGAGTTTTCTGATGACGGTTATCTTTATATTTCCGGAAGGACCGGAGTCTGCAAGGTAAATATTGACCATTTCACCGACAACAAAGTCTTCGTTAAGACTGCGGTAGGAACGATTTACTGCGGAGACGAGAGGATAGACATGAGTAAGGACGGCTCATATATAATCCCGGCTTCCGACGGGCGTATAAGGATCTCCGCATCGGTTATGGATTACACTCTTGCCAATCCGATGGTTAATGTCTTTATTGAAGGAAATGAAGGAGACGGAATATATGCCACTAGAAATAAGCTTACCGCGCTTGAGTATACAGGCCTTTCCTACGGCAATTACAATTTACATATAAAAGTCCTGGACAATGTAGGAAACCAGATCTGCGATGATGTTTACAAGATCGTAAAGCAGCCCAAATTTACAGAGCTTTTGCTCTTTAGGATCCTTGTATTTGTAGCAGGAGCATTTCTTGTGGGATTTATCGTCTGGAGAGTTTTAAAGAGCACTGTCATCCAAAGCCAGTACGAGGTTATCAGGCAGGCAAAGGAGGACGCGGAAAGGGCCAATACCGCAAAGTCAAGATTCCTTGCAAATATGTCCCACGAAATCCGTACCCCTATCAATACGATCATGGGTATGAACGAACTGGCTCTCAGAGAGGACTCCACCGGGGTACCCAAAGGTTATTTCATGTCTATGATGAATTATGCCTTTGATATAAGAAACGCTTCGGAGACACTTCTCGGACTTATAAACGATCTCCTTGATATGTCAAAAATCGAGTCCGGAAAGATGCATGTTGTGGAGCAGGAATACGATACCGCAGATATGCTTCGCTCGATCGTTTCGATGATAAGAGTAAGGAGCAATGAAAAAGAGCTTTTGTTTGACGTAACGGTTGACGAGATCCTGCCTTCCCGTCTTTACGGAGATTCCGGAAAGATCAAGCAGATCGTCCTTAATCTTCTCACCAACGCCGTTAAGTATACACAAAAGGGAGGCTTTGCCCTTAATGTGTATATGGAAGAAAGGCATGACGATGAATGTCAGCTTAAGTTCTGCGTAAAGGACACCGGAATCGGAGTTAGGCCTGAGGATATGGACAAGCTTTTCTCAGCTTACGAGAGACTGGATGAAGAGAAAAACAGCGGTATTCAGGGAACGGGACTGGGACTTGATATCTCGAGAAAATTTGCCCAGCTTATGGGTGGAACTCTTATTTGCGAGAGTGAGTACGGAAAGGGATCGGAGTTTATTCTTACCGTAAAGCAAAAGATCGCGGATAAGACGCCTCTCGGAGCGTTTATAGAGCATGACGAGTCAAAGACCCAGGGACCTTATATACCTCAGTTTATAGCTCCCGATGCGGATGTTCTTGTGGTTGATGATAACCAGATGAACTTAAACGTATTTAAGGGACTTTTAAAGGCTACCAAGATACTTGTCTCCACGGCGTCAAGCGGAGAAGAATGCCTTGAGGTTGTAAAACAGACCAATTTCGACATTGTTTTCCTTGACCATATGATGCCGGGGATGGACGGAATAGAAACAATCCAGAGGCTGAGGGTAGATTTCCCGCTTCTTCCGGTATATGCTCTTACGGCAAATACGGCTGTTGGTGAGGAATTCTACGTTTCAAAGGGATTTGACGGTTATCTGACAAAGCCTATAGACGGAAGGCTTCTCGAAAAGACTATCCTGAAGCATCTGCCCGAAGAGATCGTTCAAAGACCGGAGAGTACGGAAAATGCACAAGTTATCGAAGAAATTCCCGAGGAAATGTCCTGGATCTACGATACGGAAGGACTTAATGCAGAGGAAGGTATTACGAATTCCGGCGGAGTTTCAAGCTTTATGTTTGCCCTCGATCTTTTCTACGATACGATAGGGGAAAACTCAAAGGTTATAAACGACGCTCTTGCAGACGGAGATATAAGGCTCTATACCATCAAGGTTCACTCCTTAAAGAGCTCCGCAAGGATCATCGGCGCCCTTGAGCTCTCAGAAGCTTGTGCCCAGCTTGAGAATGCAGGTAATAAAGAAGATACAGCATTTATAGATGAAAATACCGATAAGATGATGGCTATGTATCTTGGATTCAGAGAAAAACTCTCAGGTCTTAAAAAGGAAGAGGCTTCGGATGAAGGAAAGCCGCCCATACCCGAGGCTGAGCTTAAGGATGCCTACGATGCCTTAAAGGATGTGGCCGCCCAGATGGATTACGATTCCGTTGAGATGATCTTAGAGCAGGTCGGGGAGTACAAGCTTCCGGATGAAGACGCAAAGCTTATGAAAGAGATCGAGAAAAAACTGAAGGCCTTTGACTGGGAAGGAATGGAAGAACTTGTTTCCGATAAATAAGGAGATTGAAAAATGTTTCAACTTTTCAAGGATCATCAATTAAATATCATGCTGCTTCTTTGCGGCGCCTGCGCGGTTATGATTCTCCTTTTGATCAATACCAGGTTTTTGGCGCGAAAAAGAAAAATGGTTCTTATCCTTATGGAATCGGTAGCATTTTTACTGCTCTGGTTTGACAGACAGGCGTACCTTTATTCCGAAAATACGAGCTTTACGGGATATATAATGGTCAGAGTCAGCAATTTCGCTGTGTTCTTTCTGACCTCTATGGTAGTATTCGGATTCAATCTTTACGTGGAGGATATTATAACCAGCGGTGATAAAGAAGCTGTTATCCCTACGAGGCTTAAGATAACCAAGTATGTTTCCATCGTCGGAATGCTTCTTGCCATAATTTCCGCATTTACGGGACTGTATTATTACTTTGATGAAACCAATGTTTATCACAGAGGCAACGGATTCTTGGTGGCTTATATAGTGCCTATTGCCTGTCCGATCATACAGTACACCGTTATAAGAGGTATAAAGAGTAGGGTCAGCAAGCTTATTTATATTTCCCTGGTACTTTATCTTTTTGTACCGATAGCCTGCGGTATATTACAGATCTTTACCTACGGAATCTCCATCGTTAATATGTCAATGGTTCTTGTGTCAATCTCTCTTTACATATTTGCCTATCTGGATATCAACGATACTGTGGAGCGGGCACACAAAGTCGAAAAGGCTCGGTTTAACGAAGAACGAAAGAATATGAAAAAGATCTTCGACCAGACGGCTACCGCCTTTGTTACGGCTATTGAGAAAAAGGATGCTTTTTCCAAGGGACACTCTTTAAAGGTTGCGGAGTATGCAAAAAGGATCGCAGAGCTTAGCGGACGGGATGAGAGAGAATGCGATATGGCTTACTATGCCGCTCTTTTGCATGACGTCGGTATGATAGGTATCCCGGACAGCGTAATAGAAAGAAATGAAGCGCCGGATGAGGCGGCAAGGGAAATCTACAAGAAAAAGCCCATAATATCCAAGGAAATCCTTTCCAATATTTCAGAGTTCCCCTTCCTTGCAAAAGGGGCGTATTACAGCCATGAAAGATATGACGGCAGCGGATACCCCGAGGGCCTTAAAGGAAAGTCAATCCCGGATATCGCAAGGATCATTGCCGTTGCCGACGCTTATGTTACTCAGACAAGCGCAAAAAGATACAGAGAACCCCACCCGGATTTTGTTGTAAGAGAAAACTTTGTAAAGGGAGCGGGAAGCGATTACGATCCGGAATATGCCGAGTGCATGCTTAGAATCATCGACACGGAGGTAAGTGCCGGCGAGGCGCAGGTTGAGACATCTCTTGAATGCGGGGAATACAGAAAGAGCTTTACATCGGGTATAGTTGTGGAGGAGATGTATCTTGATATAGACTTTGAATGTTCCTCCGAGGGCTATGAAGATAAGAAATACAACGCTCCCTCCATCATACTTTTCGACTCATTTGACAAGCGTATCCATACCGAAGAGGTGATGATAGAGGAGTACAGATATCTTGAGTACGGAGAGCTCTGGTTTAACGGAAACAGCGTAACAACAGGGGCAAGAAAGATAAGGGAAGATTATATCAGGGATACGGATGAGGTCTGCGACGGCCATTATCATATAAGAGCCGGAAGATACGAAGACCACGTTAAGCTTGAGATGATAAGTCCCTACGGTAAAAAGATCGTTACCGTTGCTTTGCTCGGCGGATCGAAGGCGGTTTATATCTCCATAACCGGAGAAAACTGTTCGATAAAGGATATAAATATAGATTATACAAAGGACAGAGTTCTCGAAGGAGACATAGAAAGGATAGAGGAAGAGGTTAGCTATATCGACCGCCTCGAGTCCGATATAAGGAATGTACAGGTAGACAGAACACGCTCGGCATATACGGACGGCGTCCGGATAAAGGACAGACTGAGGATTCTTTTCCATACTATGTCTCTCCCCGGGGCAAATCTGGTCTGGCATTGTCCCTATATAGTCCTTTATACTTCCGAGGACGGGAAAATAGGCGGAAACGGATATATAGAATACGCCTTTATAAAACTTAACGGAGAAAATGACGATAAGGTTACGGGCGCAGTAAACAGGTTTACAATGAAACGAGGGGATGAATTCCCGGGATGGGCTATCTGGAAGGAGAAAAATGCCGAAGGATTAGAGTGCGAGATCTATCTTGAGAAGAAAGGAAAGCGCATAACCTTAACCACAAAGAACCTCGGTATATTTATAGAGAATGTCACAGAGCCCGAAGACGAGACGAAGCCCGTATATGTTGCTTTAACCGGAGACGAATGTGCTCTTACGGATATCCGCATAAGAAACTGAAAAAAGAAGTTTACATTTGGGGTAACCTGTGTTAAACTAACAAACGTATGTGTAAAAGCCTTCACTCAGATGTCGGACACTCCGACCGCTTCTTGGTGGACGGCGTTAACCCGGAAACTTTCCGGAGATTTTTATAGGAGGAATCGTAATGATTACCAAAGAGAAAAAGACAGCTATTATGAACGAGTATGCAAGAACTCCCGGCGATACCGGTTCACCTGAAGTACAGGTAGCAGTTCTTACAGCAAGAATCCAGGAGCTCACCGAGCACCTCAAGGAGAACCCCAAGGATCATCATTCCCGTCGCGGAATGCTTAAGATGATCGGTCAGAGACGTGGTCTCCTCAAGTACCTTCAGGGTAAGGACATTGAGAGATATCGTGCTCTTATCGAGAAACTTGGTCTTCGTAAATAAGTTTGTCGGTACAATCAGCGGAGTCGCCCGAGAGGGTGCTCCGCTATTGTTGCATTATTTCAGGTTACTTTGAAGCAGAAAGCTCTTCCGAGA
This sequence comes from Lachnospiraceae bacterium, assembly GCA_017469945.1. Lineage (GTDB taxonomy): Bacteria > Bacillota > Clostridia > Lachnospirales > Lachnospiraceae > AC2028. The sequence goes on from JAFUFI010000035.1 coordinate 41,771, forward strand.
CCGCTGAAAAGATCGGGAATTTATCCCGGCATTTTCAGTAGTTTCGGTAGCATCTGCTTCAAGAATATAAACAGCGCTTCGGCGCAGTCGCAAAAGCGGCAGAAAGGAGCAGTATGGCATACAAGACATACGAATTGGAACTTGCAGGCAGAACCCTCAAGGTTGACATTGACCGTGTGGGCAAGCAGGCAAACGGCTGTGCATTTATGCATTACGGTGATACTACCGTTTTATGTACCGCTACAGCATCAGAAAAACCCCGTGACGGCATCGACTTCTTCCCTCTCTCTGTAGAGTACGAAGAGAAGATGTACGCAGTAGGAAAGATTCCAGGAGGATTCAATAAGCGTGAGGGAAAGGCTAGCGAGAACGCTATCCTTACAAGCCGTGTTATCGACCGCCCCATGCGTCCTCTTTTCCCCAAGGATTATCGCAACGACGTTACCCTTAACACAATGGTAATGAGCGTTGATCCCGAGACCCGTCCCGAGCTTGTTGCAATGCTTGGTGCTTCAATCGCTACCAGCATTTCAGACATTCCCTTCGACGGTCCCTGTGCTATGACACAGGTTGGTATGATTGACGGCGAGCTCATCATCAACCCTTCACAGGAGCAGTGGGCAAGCGGAGACCTTAAGCTTACCGTTGCTTCCACAAAGCAGAAGGTTATTATGATCGAGGCAGGTGCCAACGAGATTCCCGAGGCAAAGATGCTTGAGGCTATCTACAAGGCTCATGACGTTAACCAGACCGTTATCGCATTTATCGACAAGATCGTTGCAGAGTGCGGCAAGAAGAAGCATGAGTACACCAGCTGCGCAGTTCCCGAGGAACTTTTCGCAGCTATGAAGGAGATCGTTCCTCCCGCTGAGATGGAGACTGCCGTATTTACCGACGACAAGCAGACCCGCGAGGAGAACATCCGCGTTATTACCGAGAAATTCGAAGAGGCATTTGCCGAGAACGAAGAGTGGCTTGCTGTTCTTGGCGAGGCTGTATATCAGTACGAGAAGAAGACCGTTCGTAAGATGATCCTTAAGGACCACAAGCGTCCCGACGGTCGTGAGATCACCCAGATCCGTCCTCTTGCCGCTGAAGTTGATATCATCCCCAGAGTACACGGTTCATCAATGTTCACCCGTGGACAGACTCAGATCTGTGACGTTGTAACCCTCGCTCCTCTTTCAGAGATGCAGAAGGTTGACGGACTTGATGACAATGTTACCGAGAAGAGATACATCCACCACTACAACTTCCCTTCATACTCCGTTGGTGAGACAAAGCCCAGCAGAGGACCGGGACGTCGTGAAATCGGTCACGGAGCTCTTGCAGAGCGCGCTCTTATCCCTGTACTTCCCAGCGTAGAAGAGTTCCCTTATGCAATCCGTGCCGTATCCGAGACTTTCGAGTCTAACGGATCTACTTCAATGGCTTCTACCTGCGCATCCTGCATGTCACTCATGGCAGCCGGCGTTCCCATCAAGAAGATGGTTGCAGGTATCAGCTGCGGACTCGTTACCGGTGATACCGATGACGATTTCGTACTCCTTACCGATATCCAGGGTCTTGAGGACTTCTTCGGAGATATGGACTTTAAGGTTACCGGTACTACCGACGGTATTACCGCTATCCAGATGGATATTAAGATCCACGGTCTTACCAGACCTATCGTTGAAGGCGCTATCGCAAGATGCCGTGAAGCAAGACTTTTCATCATGGATACTTGTATGAAGCCTGCTATCGCAGCTCCCAGACCTACCGTTAACGAGTGGGCTCCCAAGATCGTTTCTATGCAGATCGATCCCGAGAAGATCGGTGAGGTTGTCGGACAGCGCGGAAAGACCATCAACGAGATCATCGCCCGCACAGGCGTTAAGATTGATATCGATGATGACGGACGCGTATCTGTTTGCGGTACCGACAAGAAGGGCATGGATGATGCAATCGAGATGATCAAGATGATCGTTACCGACTTCGAAGAGGGTCAGGTATTCAAGGGTAAGGTTGTATCAATCAAGGAGTTCGGTGCATTCATCGAGTTCGCTCCCGGAAAAGAAGGAATGGTACACATCTCAAAGATCGCCAAGGAAAGAGTTGAGCATGTTGAGGATTACTTAACTCTCGGCGATATCGTTACCGTAGTTTGCCTCGGTAAGGATAAGATGGGCCGCATCAGCTTCTCAATGAAGGATGTAGCACAAAAATAATAAGCGAAGCTTATTATTTTTGTGGGCTTCGCCTTTGATCGCACGGATCTGCAAAGGAAAGTGTCAGCTTCGCTGACGCGGATCCGGCGGCAGGATTTGCAAGCAAATCCTGAATAAAGTGCTTGCCTTTTAAATAATATATTTGGGCTCCCCGGAAGCGGGGGGCCTTTAGTAGAATAAAGATTAACAGTTTACATAAAGAGGAATTTATTTTCATGGGTAATGTAAGGCGCGTTTACGTCGAAAAGAAAAAGCCCTTTGCGGTTAAAGCAAATGAGCTTCATGAAGAACTTAAAAATTATCTTGGGATTAATGTGGCTGAGGTTAGGATCTTCATCAGATATGATGTAGAGAATATTTCCGACGCTACTTTTGAGAAAGCCTGCAAGACGGTATTTTCAGAGCCGCCTGTAGACGATCTTTATATGGAGAAGATCGATATTCCCGAAAAGAGTCATATTTTCTCCGTAGAGTTTTTACCCGGCCAGTTCGACCAGAGAGCAGATTCGGCCGTTCAGTGTGTACAGTTTTTAAATGAAAAAGAAAACCCCGTTATACGTACAGCTGTTACTTATATGATCATCGGCGATATTTCAGACGCCGATTTCGAAAAGATCAAATCTTATTGTATAAACCCTGTGGACTCAAGAGAGACCGGCCTTGAAAAGCCCGAAACTCTTATTACAAATTATGATGAGCCCGCAAATGTCAAGATCCTTGATGGCTTTACCAAAATGGAAGAGCATGAATTAAAAGAGCTCTACGATTCCCTTGGACTTGCCATGACATTCAAGGATTTCCTCCACATCAGAAATTATTTTGAAAACGAAGAAAAACGCGATCCTTCAATGACCGAGATCCGCGTTCTTGATACATATTGGTCTGACCACTGCCGTCATACCACATTCTCTACCGAGCTTAAGGATGTTGAGTTCGGAGACGGATACTATCGTTCTCCCATCGAGACTACCTACCAGAGCTATCTCGATACAAGAGAGGAGCTTTTTGCCGGAAGAGACGACAAGTTCTCCTGCCTTATGGACCTTGGTACCATCGCTGCCAAGAAATTAAAGAAGGACGGAAAGCTCGAGGACCAGGAAGAGTCCGACGAGATAAATGCCTGCTCCATCGTCGTTCCTATCGAAATGGACTACGGCGACAGAAGAGAAACCGAGGAGTGGCTTGTATTTTTCAAAAACGAGACTCATAACCACCCCACCGAGATCGAGCCCTTCGGAGGCGCCGCTACATGTCTCGGCGGAGCTATCAGAGATCCCCTTTCCGGAAGAGGATATGTTTACCAGGCGATGCGTGTTACCGGCGCGGCAGATCCTACCGTTCCCGTATCCGAAACCTTAAAGGGTAAGCTTTCACAGAAAAAAATCGTAAGAACCGCAGCCAGCGGTTATTCATCATACGGTAACCAGATCGGTCTTGCCACCGGTTATGTTAAAGAGGTTTACCACCCCAACTACGTTGCAAAGCGTATGGAGATCGGTGCCGTTATGGGCGCAGCTCCCAGAAGAAACGTTATCCGTGAGACCTCCGATCCCGGAGATATCATAATCCTCCTTGGCGGACGTACCGGAAGAGACGGATGCGGCGGTGCTACAGGTTCTTCAAAGGTTCATACCACAAGCTCCATCGAGACTTGCGGAGCTGAGGTACAAAAGGGCAACGCGCCTACCGAGAGAAAGATTCAGAGACTCTTCAGAAGAGCTGAAGTTACAAAGCTTATCAAGAAGTGCAACGACTTCGGTGCCGGCGGTGTATCCGTAGCCATCGGTGAGCTTGCTGACGGTCTTACCGTTGACCTTGACAAGGTTCCCAAGAAGTATGCAGGCCTTGACGGAACCGAGCTTGCAATCTCCGAATCTCAGGAGAGAATGGCAGTTGTTGTAGACCCCAAGGATGTAGATCAGTTCCTTGCATACGCCGAAGAAGAGAACCTTGAGGCAGTTGCTGTTGCTACCGTTACCGAGGAGCCCAGACTCGTACTTAACTGGAGAGGAACTCCAATCGTTAACTTAAGCAGAGCATTCCTCGATACCAACGGAGCTCATCAGGAGACTGCCGTAAAGGTAGATATCCCTTCAGAAGAAGACAACTACTTTGAAAAGTATTCTATCCCCGCCGTTGGCGAGGCTATTGATAAGGAGAGTTTTGAAGAAGCCCTTCTTGCTACCTTAAGAGATTTAAACACCTGCTCTCAGAAGGGTCTTGTGGAGATGTTTGACGCCTCCATCGGAGCCGGCAGCGTGCTTATGCCTTACGGCGGAAAGTATCAGCTTACCGAGACTCAGTCTATGGTAGCCAAGATCCCTACCCTTGAGGGAAAGACCGATACCGTAACTATGATGAGCTACGGATTCGATCCTTATCTTTCAAGCTGGAGCCCTTACCACGGAGCAATCTATGCCGTAGTTGAGTCTATGGCAAGGATCGTGGCATCCGGCGGTGACGCTTCAAAGATCCGCTTCACATTCCAGGAGTACTTCCGCAGAATGACTTCCGACCCTGAGCGTTGGAGCCAGCCTTTTGCGGCTCTCCTCGGAGCATACGATGCACAGATCGGTTTCGGCCTTCCTTCAATCGGAGGTAAGGATTCAATGTCCGGAACCTTTAACGATATTGACGTACCTCCTACACTCGTTTCCTTCGCTGTAGATATCGCAAAGGACAAGGAGATCGTTACTCCTGAGCTTAAAAATGCAGGAGATAAGCTTATACTTGTGGAGATTGAAAAGGATGACTTCGAAATTCCTATGTACGAAGCTGTATCCGAAATATACGGCAAGGTACATGAGCTGATGCTTAAGGGATTTGTAAAGGCAGCTTACGCAGTAGATGCGAAGGGTATCGCCGCTGCCCTCGCTAAGATGGCTTTCGGTAACGGACTCGGAGTAAGCTTTGCTTCAGATGTAGAGCTTGAAGAGCTCTTCGCAAACGGACTCGGAAATCTTGTTCTTGAGGTTCCCGCTGACAAGGTATCCGCTTTCGAAGAACTTGAAGCAAAGGTTGTAGGTACTGTAACCGACAAGGCTGAATTTACCTTTGGTGAGACAATCGTTTCTCTTGACAGTGCTCTTAAGGCTTGGACCGGAACCCTTGAAAAGGTATTCCCCACAAAGGCCGTTAAGGGAACCGAAAAGGTAGAGAGCCCTCTTTACAAGGCTGAGAGCATCTATGTTTGCAAGAACAAAGTTGCAAAGCCCACAGTATTTATCCCTGTATTCCCCGGAACCAACTGCGAGTACGATTCCGCAAAGGCATTCGAGGCAGCGGGAGCGCATGTAATTACAAAGGTATTTAAAAACCTTTCAGAGAGTCAGATCACGGACTCTGTTGAGGAGTACGTAAAGGCTATAGACCAGTCCCAGATCATCATGTTCCCGGGAGGATTCTCCGCAGGTGACGAGCCTGACGGAAGCGCTAAGTTCTTTGCTACCGCTTTCCAGAACGCACATCTTAAGGATGCTGTAACAAGACTCCTTAACGAGAGAGACGGACTTGCACTTGGTATCTGTAACGGATTCCAGGCTCTTATCAAGCTGGGACTCGTTCCTTACGGCGAGATCACAGGACAGACCGCGAACTCACCTACACTTACCTTTAACACCATCGGACGTCATATCTCCAAGATGGTTTATACTAAAGTCGTATCAAACAAGAGCCCCTGGCTTGCAGGCGCTGAGCTTGGCGCTACCTACTGTAGCCCCGCTTCACACGGCGAGGGACGTTTCGTAGGACCTTCTGATGTTATAAAGAAGCTCTTTGAAAACGGCCAGGTTGCCACTCAGTATGCAGACATTAACGGAAATGTCAGCATGGATGAAGAGTGGAACGTTAACGGTTCTTACATGTCCATCGAAGGAATCACATCTCCCGACGGAAGATGCTTTGGTAAGATGGCACATGCTGAGCGTCGCGGCGACGGCGTAGCTATCAACATCTACGGCGAGCAGGATCTTAAGATCTTCGAGAGCGGCGTAAAATATTTCTTGTAATTAATTTAAATTGATAATCCAATACAGGTTCGAGACCGCGCGTGGTATGTAATCCGGCAGCATGTCCGAGGCCGGTACTTAACGAAAACAAGCGAAGCGCTGTTTGAGTTTAGTTCCGCTGCCACTAGGACGTTGAAGCCGAGAGGCGGTGCCGGATACATATCGCGCGTGGTAGGCGAACCGTAACTTGGAAAAATTATTAACCGCTGATTAACAGCTTCTCTACAAAGGTGTAGAATATAGGGAAGATGATGTAATTGGCGGTTTTTAAAGGAGTAAAGAATGAAAGCATTTCTTATACTGGAAGACGGAACGGTGTTTGAGGGAACACACTTCGGAGCGGACAAAGAAATAATCAGCGAGATTGTTTTTAACACTTCTATGGCAGGTTACCTTGAAGTGCTTACAGACCCTTCCTACGCCGGACAGGCTGTTTGCATGACATATCCCCTTATTGGAAACTACGGTGTCTGCTATGAGGACATGGAGTCAAGGAAAGCCTGGCCCGACGGATTTATCGTCAGGGAGCTTTCAAAGATTCCCAGCAATTTCCGCTGCGACTGCTCGCTTCAGGACTTCCTTACTGAGCAGGGAGTACCCGGAATCGCCGGAATCGATACAAGACAGCTTACAAGAATCCTTCGCGAAAAGGGTACTATGAACGGCTGTATCACTACAAATGAAAACTATAATCTTGATGAACTCATCCCCAAGATGAAAGCATACACCACCGGAAAGGTCGTGGAGAAAGTTACCTGCGATAAAAAGTACACCGTATCCGGAAGCAAGGATCTTTCCGAGAACGGCCCTGTAAGCGGCATGGCAGTATTCGATAAGGCTTCCTATGAAGCAGGTAAGCGCGAGATGCGCCCCAGCATGGTTACTGCGCTTAACGGCAAGGGACTTAAGGTTGCCCTTATGGACTTCGGAGCAAAGAAAAATATCATAACTTCTCTTGCTCAGAGAGGATGCGATGTGACCGTATATCCCGCTAATACTCCCGCGAGCGAGATCTTAGCGGACAATCCAGACGGAATCATGCTCTCTAACGGCCCCGGAGACCCGAAGGACTGCGGACCTATAATTGACGAAGTAAGAAAGCTCTATGAGAGCGATGTTACTATCTTTGCCATCTGCCTCGGACATCAGCTTATGGCTCTTGCGACAGGTGCCGATACACATAAGCTTAAATACGGACACAGAGGCGGCAACCACCCTGTTAAAGACCTTTCAAACGGAAGAGTTTATATATCATCCCAGAACCATGGATATGTTGTTGATACGGACAATCTGAGCAGCGATATTGCAGTACCTGCATTTATCAATGTAAACGACGGAACCAACGAGGGATTAAAGTATACCGGTAAAAATATCTTTACCGTACAGTTCCATCCCGAGGCCTGTCCCGGACCGCAGGATTCAGGTTATCTCTTTGACAGATTCATAAAGATGATGAAGAAGGAGGAAATCTGATATGCCTAAGAATCAAAATGTACATCGCGTAATGGTAATAGGCTCAGGTCCTATAGTTATCGGCCAGGCAGCAGAGTTTGACTACGCAGGAACGCAGGCTTGCCGCTCCCTTAAGGAAGAGGGCGTAGAGGTTATCCTCGTAAACTCAAACCCCGCCACCATTATGACGGATAAAAATATTGCGGATAAGGTTTATATCGAACCCCTTACCGTACCTGTTCTTGAACAGATAATTGAAAAAGAAAAGCCCGATTCTATCCTCCCTACCCTTGGCGGACAGGCAGGACTCAACCTTGGTATGGAGCTTGAGGAATCAGGATTTTTAAAGGCACATAACGTTACCTTACTCGGAACTACAGCCGAGACAATCCGTAACGCCGAAGGACGCCAGGAATTCAAGGACCTTATGGAGAGGATCGGAGAGCCGGTTGCAGCTTCAAAGGTCGTTACAAACGTTAAGGACGGAATAGATTTTACGAACACCATCGGTTATCCTGTAGTACTCAGACCCGCATACACCTTAGGTGGATCAGGCGGCGGTATTGCCCACAACCAGGCTGAGCTTGAAGAAATCCTTGAAAACGGACTCAGACTTTCTAGAGTAGGTGAAGTGCTTGTAGAGCGCTGCATCGCCGGATGGAAGGAAATCGAGTATGAGGTAATGAGAGACTCCGCAGGCAACGTTATCACGGTCTGCAACATGGAAAACATCGACCCTGTCGGAGTTCACACAGGAGACTCTATCGTAGTAGCTCCTTCCCAGACCCTTTCCGACAAGGAATATCAGATGCTCAGAAGCTCCGCTCTTAAGATCATCTCAGAGCTTAAGATAACCGGCGGTTGTAACGTTCAGTTTGCATTACACCCCACAAGCTTCGAGTATTGCGTTATCGAGGTTAACCCCAGAGTATCAAGGTCATCTGCCCTTGCTTCAAAGGCTACAGGTTATCCTATCGCCAAGGTTGCGGCAAAGATCGCTCTCGGATTTACTCTCGATGAGATTAAAAATGCTATTACGAAAAAGACATATGCATCCTTCGAGCCTACTCTTGACTACTGCGTAGTTAAGATGCCCAGACTTCCCTTCGATAAGTTTATTACCGCAAAGCGTACCCTTACTACTCAGATGAAGGCTACCGGTGAGGTAATGAGCATCTGCAACAACTTTGAAGGCGCTCTCATGAAGGCAATCCGCTCTCTTGAACAGCATGTTGACTGCTTAAGGAGCTATGACTTCTCGGCTCTTTCAGCAGATGAACTCAAAAGCAGACTTACTGTTGTAGACGATCAGAGGATCTGGGTTATCGCTGAGGCTTTAAGAAAGGGAATCTCCTACGACGAGATTCACGATATTACAAAGATAGACCTTTGGTTTATCGATAAGATAAATACCATCGTAGAGATGGAGAGCGCTCTGGAAGAAGTAAAGAGCGGAAAAGCCCTTGACAAGGAGCTTCTTTCACAGGCTAAGAGGATTGAATTCCCCGATAATGTTATCGCTCGCCTTACGGGTATGAAGGAGGATGATATCCTTGCCTTAAGAAGAAAAGAAGGCATTACTCCCGTTTACAAGATCGTTGATACCTGCGCAGCCGAGTTTGACGCCGAGACCCCTTATTACTACTCAGTATACGGCGGTGAGAACGAAGCAAGAGAGACATCCGGAAAGAAGAAGGTTCTTGTCCTTGGCTCAGGTCCTATCCGAATCGGACAGGGTGTTGAATTCGACTATTGCTCGGTACATGCAACATGGGCCTTCGCTAAGGCTGGATACGAGACCATTATCGTAAATAACAACCCTGAGACCGTTTCAACCGACTTCGATATCGCCGACAAGCTTTATTTCGAGCCTCTTACCAACGAGGATGTTGAGGCTATAGTTGATATAGAAAAGCCTGACGGAGCTGTAGTTCAGTTTGGCGGACAGACCGCAATAAAACTTACCGAACACCTTATGAAGATCGGTGTACCTATCCTCGGAACAAAGGCTGAGGACGTTGATGCTGCCGAGGACAGGGAGCTCTTTGACGAGATCCTGCAGCAGACCGGAATCCCCAGAGCTGCCGGCGGAACCGTATACACCGCAGAGGAAGCTAAAGCCGTAGCTAACCGCCTTGGATATCCCGTACTTGTACGTCCTTCCTACGTGCTCGGCGGACAGGGTATGCAGATTGCTACAAGCGATGAAGAAATTGAGATCTTTATGGAGATCATCAACCGTATTGCACAGGATCATCCCATCCTCGTAGATAAGTATCTTCAGGGTAAGGAAATCGAGGTTGACGCGGTTTGCGACGGAACCGATATTCTTATCCCCGGAATTATGGAGCATATAGAGCGTACCGGTATCCACTCCGGAGACTCTATCAGCGTTTATCCTGCTCCCACCATCGGAAAGCTTATCAAGGATAAGATCGCAGAGTACACAAGACGCCTTGCAAAGGCTCTTCATGTAAAGGGTATGATCAACATCCAGTTCATCGCCATCGATGAGGATGTTTACGTTATTGAGGTTAACCCCAGATCCTCAAGAACTGTTCCTTACATCAGTAAGGTAACCGGTATTCCTATTGTTGATCTTGCTACGGAAGTAATCCTCGGAAAGACTATCAGGGAGCTTGGATATGAGCCCGGTCTTCAGCCCGAGTCACCTTACTACGCTATCAAGATGCCCGTTTTCTCCTTCGAGAAGATAAGAGGTGCCGAGATAAGCTTAGGACCCGAGATGAAGTCCACAGGTGAATGCCTTGGTATCTCAAAGAGCTACCATGAAGCGCTCTATAAAGCATTCCTCGGAGCCGGAGTTGAACTCCCCAAGCATAAGCAGATGATCATCACAGTAAAGGATGCGGACAAGGGCGAAGCAATCGCCGTTGCAAAGAGGTTCGAAAAGTTAGGATATATCATTTACGCAACAAGGTCTACAGCCAAGGCTCTTACCGAAGCCGGAGTCAAGGCGAGAAAAGTCAACAAGATCTCACAGGAGTCACCGACGGTTATGGACCTTATCCTTGGCCACAAGATCGATCTTGTAATTGATACTCCTACTCAGGGTAGAGACAAGACTCGAGACGGATTCCTCATCCGCCGTAATGCCATCGAGACCGGTGTGTACTGTATAACGGCTATGGACACCGCAAACGCCCTTGCAAAGGCGCTTGAAAACGCTGTCGCTGAGGAGAGTCTGTCCTTAGTGGATATCGCATCTATCTAAATATTTATAAAAACTGCAGTAAAAAAGCTGCAGTTTTTTTTATTTATTATGCATCTTTATTTATTTACTGACTTTTAGTACAATACAAGATAGGAGTTTTTTAAAGAGAGTTTGTCCATTATTGGAGGGATTATGGTCAAAGAAAGCGTAATGGTGATCGGGGACAAGGAGACATTTATCATCAGAGTCCTTGTTAAAAAGATTAAGGATGCGGGTATGGATGCCGCTTTTGTTCCTGCTACCGTCAACGATATAAACGAGCAGTGGAACAATTACAGTATTATCACTTACTACTTCGAGACGGGAGAGATAGTCCCGGGAGAAATCGTGAGCTATCTGAATGATAAGCTGGTAGATACGGACAGACAGATAATCCTTATCGGAGAGCAGGAGGATACAAGACATTTTGTTGATGGTATTATCCCGACTCGGATCGCAAAGGTATTTACGAGACCTTTGGACAATGACAAGTATCTTGAAAAGGTAAGGCAGATGTTGGGAGCTCTTGCGGAAAATGAGAGCAAAAAGAGTATACTTATCGTTGATGACGATCCGAATTATCTTAGCCTTATAAGGGATTGGCTTAAGGATACTTACAAGCTTAATATGGCAAGCTCAGGACTTCAGGCAATAAAATGGCTTGGCAAGAATACGGTCGATCTCATACTTTTAGACCATGAGATGCCTGTTACTACGGGACCTCAGGTTTTAGAGATGCTGCGAAGCGAAGAGGAGACAAGAAAAATCCCCGTTATATTCCTTACCGGTAAAGGCGACAAGGCCAGCGTAATGCAGGTTGTAGCCCTAAAGCCGGAAGGTTATTTTTTAAAAACTGTCAAAAAAGATGAGCTTTTGGAAAAACTGAAGGAGTTCTTTTCTCTCAGAGAAAACAATAAATGATAAAAAGCAGAAACAAAACAGAACGGGTATTGCTGATATGTCTGATCCTGACGGCAGTCTGGAACGTGATTTCGGTTCTGACACCTATCCGTTCCCTAACTTCATTTTTATATATGGCGTTGGTGTTGAATTGAAAAAATCAAAAGAGAACCTGTATTATGAGCAGGTTCTCTTTTTTGTTTGCGCGCCATGGGCGCGCTCTAACGGGTGGCCCCCCGGGGACGGGGTGGGGGTTCATTTTTTTGACACAGGGGGACGGGGGCAATGTCATTTAGATAAGACTCGCTCCCGGGATTAAATATATAGTTTCTTTAATCAGAGGCAACCAGCCTCTGATTTTTTTGCGTTTTTTTATAAAAAACACTTGACATATCTACTAGAAAA
>JAFUFI010000014.1 GCA_017469945.1 Lachnospiraceae bacterium
CTTGGGTAAGTAAAGTAAACATAACGTCCTCTACCTCCTTCCTGTGTTCGGTAAGGTAACGGGCAAGGTCGCCATTTTCTATACATATTCGAATAGCTTCCTCTAACGCCTTCTTTTTATCATTATGCAACAAAAGCTGCTTTTTTACAACCATACAGAACGTAATATACTGACCGATAATATCTCTTCTTCCGTCATCAGCGTATATGACTTTTGCCTTAAGATCAAGTCCAAAAGCGCAATCAGCAAAGAACTCATCTTTTAATGATAAAAACTCCGGTTTTTCATCCTTATATCCCGTATAAATCACATAAAGTTCCGGGCTTGGTAGTTCAATTTTGCTCTTACTGTAAAGCTTTGATTTAAGCTTTCTGTTGTTGAAAATATAGTCACGATATGTTCTCGCAAGATAGATGAACATCCTGGCTATGATATTGGGGCTCCATGTGCTTTGAGCCTCAAGAAGAATCACCAGCTTCTCTCTGGCAATAAAGCCAAGATCGTTGTAAATATCATTTGCTATAACATTCTCTATCGTAACAAGATTAATATCATCCTTTTGAATGCTTTTATCATCAGGATGAAGCGCCTTATACAGCTCCAGAAGATACTCCTTATCCTCTCTTCCAAACATATTCGTAAAAACACTATCCTGATATTCTCTTTTTATATCTGTCACTTAAAAATACTTAATAAACCGGTTTAAAATCCCTCCGCAAATATTTAAATGAGTATGGTACCTATAACCTCATCCTAAAATCATTATAGAACATCCGTTCGAATTTGTAAATCGAACATATTCTTAAGATTCATAAGAATTTAAGTATTCTTTCGCGTTCTTCGCGCGTAGTTTCGCTAATTAAAATACCCATATCATTCCTCACTCAAATCAACGGCATCGCAGTTACTCACAGTTCCTTTAGCCCAAGGGCTTCCGACATCGCAGCGACCGTGATGATACTGCTCTTTAACAGTATCCTTCATCTGCTCATCATCAAAAGAGACCTTAAGACGACTGACGCCGCTTTCCATCTTACCGTCTATCATCTTAATAACATCATCTATATCCATACAAATCTCCTTTAATATACCTTCTCCACTTTATCTACTCCGTAAATCCGCTTGAAGTTTTGCAGGTCTTCGTCGCTTCGGATCAGCATTACTTCATGGAATTCGCCGGTCTTTATATTCTTAAATCCCGCCACCTGCTCTCCGTTACAAATCGACGCTCGAATTATAGCCTTTTCGTTTTCAGGATCAAAGGTATATTCCGGAACAATTGCCTTTTTCTTAGAAAACAATCCCATAGCTTACCTCGCTTCCTGTGAATAAGCCATTTACCTTTAAATCAACGTACCGCTGAAATGATCAATTTCGTGCTGGATAATCTGCGCGGTAAAATCCTTGAATTTACCATGTTGCGGCTTAAAGTTTTTAAAATCAGATCAATCCGTATTTTGTTCCAAATACATAAAACAAGACAGCTCCGAGAATAGCTAAAACAAGTATTATAATCAAGACAGGGCTTACTCTTTTACGTTGCTTATGTAAAAGTGACAAAGGATCTTGGCCGTTCATAATCCTTTTATAAAAGTCTTTCATAAACTTGATATCTGCGGCAGAATAATCATATTCATAATCAGTCTCATGAACCAGATTGTTCCGTACGTGCCGCACAAACTTAAGATACTTTAAATCCCGGTCCCAATCCGGAACACTGCGACTACCAATTCCGTATTTACGCTCCATCTCGTTTATATACAGCGTAACGCCATGCTGCTCGCCATATACCTCATTGCAGAGCTTTTCCAAATGTTTAAATGCGTCTAAAAATTCTTTCAAAAATTTCAGTAACTCCTAAAAATTGTTAACTTATTTCTTCCTCAACACCGCAAGAGCCGCATAATGAAGCACATCAAATTGTTCAGGCGCTATTTCATCAAGCATCTTTCTGTGTTCTTCATCCCATTTTGCAAGTTCATCCTCGGACAATGACGCGCCTACACCGCGACAGGCTCTCATTCGTCCATGCCAGGATTCCTTCGTAAACGGTACCTTCACATCATATTCTTCATGATCTTCCAACTCGAAATACTCATAAGCCACATCCGGGATCCATATCGGATGTCTTGTTTCCCCCGCACCTGTCCAGTTAGGACTATATTTCAGAACAATTCCCTCGCTTTTTCCTGCTATCTCATCTTCGAAAGGAAGCCATGCCATATACAGGATCAGCAGCTTTCCATCCTGCTTTAATATATCAGCCAGTTTAGGCATCACCCGCTCATGGTCAAAATACCAAAAACACTGACAAGCCGTGATCACATCAAAACTTTCTTCAGGAAAATCAATCTCTTCCGTGGGTACCGCTTGAAAATCAATTTTCATCCCGGCTTCTTCTGAAAGACGCTTTGCCTGCTCTATCTGTTCCGGTGAAATATCTGTTCCCGTCCAGCGGGCTCCATATTGGTACATATTCCTTGGAAGCACCCCTGTACCCGTTCCGAGATCAAGTACTTTCTGTCCTTTGATGCAAAGTCCTCTGTCTATGATTTTCCGGTAAAACTCTTTCGGATAGATATCCCTGTACTTTGCATACTCCTCTGAAGTCCTTCCCCAGTCAAAAGCTTTTCCGGCATCTATCCGAATATCAGTTATTTCCATGATCAGTTTCTCCTGTATTCATGTCTTCAGCTGCCTATATTATTTCAAAACAACTTTAATCTTATCAATCAGCGTAATATCTGCCGGGAGCCACTCAACGCTATCTAAAGTATCCTTATCAAGCCATTTGGCGGCTTCATGTTCTTTTAACGTTAAATCTCCGCTTACAAGCTCACACCAGAAGCAATCCATCGATAAGTGAAAATTTGGATAATCATATTCAATAGTATCAATTAGTTCACCGACGGTTATTTCTGTATCAAGTTCTTCCATGATCTCACGCTTAAGAGCTTGCTCAGGTGTTTCCCCTTCTTCTATTTTTCCGCCGGGGAATTCCCAACCATCTTTATATTCTCCATAACCACGCTGAGTAGCAAATATGCGGTCCTTATCACGTATTACTGCGGCTACAACTCTTATTGTTTTCATTTATTTACACTCCAACTATATATTCATAAACGTCATCTCGAACAGGGTTATCCAATACCCACTCTATTTCCACAGCGGTTTTATCAGTGTTTGGCATCATAAACTCTTTTGTCCAACCCGTCGCGCTTATAGGTCCGAGATAATAGAATTCTTTAGAAATCTTATCATCTTTATTTTTTCGTACAAAAAGCTCAACTCGAATTGACCTTTCCTTAGCATGGATGAAGTTTTGAACATCTTCCGAGTCAATCGATCGCCCGGATTTAGAAATAGCAATCAACGTCTTATTGCTCGTAAAGTGATCCTCATATTTTGTTGTATCACTTATGCTATCCTCTTTTTCGTAATTTATGAATACAGGAAAGGTCTTAGTTTTCTTATCAAACTTATAACCGCCTATATTAAGGGGCACTTCATTACTCTCCCAGTTAAGAAGGCGGCACACATCTTCATATGTGTATTTCTTATATAAAACCAAATCTCTTCCGGCATATCCGGAGCTATAATCCCTCTCGTATCTGCTAATGCCAAAATCAATTAATTCTTTCACAATATTGTAAAAGTCAGGGTTACTCATCATTCTATTAAAAGACCCTGATGGCTTGTAGTCCTCACCGTCTTTTTCAATAAATACACATTCTTCGTATGTCTTTTTACCCGAACCTGAAGGAAATTCATTTGTCATTATATTAACCAAATTATCTTTTTGATCGTTATCTATGACCTTTTTATATGTCTTTAAATCTTCAGACAACCCTGCAAAAAGGCCAATTCTTGATATACCTCTTGCATACTCAAATATTCTCTGAAAAAGTCTAAGCTCTTGAATTCTTTTACCGCTTGCAAATTTCTTTGAGATAAATTCAACTATTTTTTCTTCTTCAGCAGAAAGTCTGATCTTATAATCCTTCTCGTATTTAACAAGGAACTTATAATATGAGCCTAAGCTATTATTATCGAATATTCGCAGAACATCCATTTCACCATATTTGTCAAAATCAGCAAGAGCGGGTATTCTTCCAAGCTTATTCTTTAAATTTATATAGTTTTCTTTTATAAGCTTAACATCACTGAAGTTCGCATTATCAACCGAAGCAAATATTCGCTTTCTACTAATTTCATCAAAATGCACAGTAGAGGCTCCCGGTATTACACGTACGCCCTCCATAACATATCTTCGTATATTATCTTTGTTATAAGTTCTATCACCTGACAAAGCGATCGGAATCATAAAGTTGTTGTTATAATTTCCAATAAAATCAAGAATAACAACATACTCTTTGCCTTCTGCTTTTCTGAGCCCTCTTCCAAGCTGCTGAATAAAAACAATAGGTGATTGAGTAGCCCTAAGCATAATAACCTGGTTAACTTCTACGATATCTACGCCTTCGTTAAGTATTTCCACTGAAAATATATAATCAAGAGGCTCTATTTCTCCCCTGATTACTCTTTCGTCATCCTCATTTACTGCTAATCTTTCAAAAGCATTTTGACGTTCATCACTCGACGCATCTCCATTAAGAGCAATAGTTCGATAGAACTTTCCTGTTTCAGGATTAATCTGCTGATTAAACTTATCAGACAGTTCCTTAGATTCTGCAATTCTACTGCAGAAAACAAGTCCCTTTACTCTATCTCCGCTATATCTGTAATACTCCGCCTGCTTTAAAACATGATGTACTCTTTCATCAGATGTAAGAAGAGCAAATTCTTTCTCTGTTACTTTACCGGGCTTTTCTTCATCTCCGATAATAGATAAGTCTGTAATGCCAAAGTAATGAAAAGGACATAATAAGTCCTCCTCCATTGCTTGCTGCAATCTTATTTCACAAGCAATATTGTGATTAAAGAGTTCATATACATTTCGGCCTTCAATATAATCATCTCTTTTATCTGGCGTTGCCGTCATTCCAAGCCATAATTGCGGTCTGAAATAATTCATTATCTTCTGATATGAATTAGCAGGGCTATGATGGCTTTCGTCTAATATAATGCAGCTAAACTGTTCGGGATTAAATAACCTAAGGTTATCTTCTTTTGAAAGAGTTTGTACAGTTGCAAATATAAAATCTTTGTCTATATTATCAGAAATTGAATTCCCGCCATAAATAAGACCCATGGATTTTGTTTTAGCAAAAACTCTTTCGTATGATTTTTTTGTCTGTCTGGCTAATTCATTTCTATGAACTAAAAACAAAACCTTTTTAAATCCGAGTTCACGCATAGCAAAGGCAGAAGCGTATGTTTTTCCGGTTCCGGTTGCTGAAATTAATAATGCTCTGTCCTCACCTTCGTCAATGAGTTTTTTTAGGTTGGAAATAAAAGCAACCTGCATACTGTTAGGCTGCAACTTATACTTTTCAAGAGAAACAACATTTTCTTTTCTGGCTATTTCTCTTTGATGCTTTATGATTTCATACTTTTCTTTATAGTCTTCAATAAAATCCGCATATGGAATACTGTTTTGACTATTCCAGAGTGCATTGAATTCAGAAATGATTTCCTTTGTGACAGCACCGTTTTCTGTAGATATAAGTTTTGTATTCCATTCTTTATTTACAGTAAGTGCGGCACTTGTAATATTCGAGCTACCTAAAATAATCCTGTAGATTTCGTCTTTTTTAAATATATAGCCTTTAGTATGAAAACCTTCTCCGGTTTTCTCGGTATCATATATTTTAAGAGTAATGTTTGAAAGCCCACTAAGCATCTCTAAAGCTTTGGGTTCACTGAAGTTAAGATAATTAGTTGTAAGAATTTCTCCCTTGATATTCCTGTTTTCCAGTTCTTTAAGAGTCTGTAAAAGTGGTGTTATACCGCTTTGAGTAATAAACGCAACACTTATCTGAAAATGATCACATCTAAGAAGCTCTTCTTCAATAGATGAAAGAACTTTTTTACCTTCTTTGTAATCATTTGAAACAAATGTAGGACGAAGGGCTGCGTCCGAAACAACTGAGCCGTCTATATAAGCAGTTTTGAATCCATTAAGTAATTCCTGAGAATCAACCATCATTATTGTCCCCTAAATAATTTGCACAACTAAAGTAATTGTATCATATCAAGCAGTTTTAAACCATTGGTTTTAAAGACATTAATACCGCAAAAAAAGGACGCTTTAAAGCATCCTTTTTACTCGCACCGGTATTATTTTAGCAGCCTTTTCTTCCGCTCTTATGATCTTCAATAGAGCAAGCATCGGGAGTGCCGTACTCTATAAGCCCCGCATCTGCCGGATCGATTGATACGCGCCCATCCTCAAAGACAAATGCCGGTATACCGACATCTCCTATTTCCTTGCAACGATCAAAGACAGGGCTTGTATCTCTAAGCCTTGTAAATGCGCCCATATTTCGGATATTTTCGCCGATGTTTATGTATTCAAATTCATCTTCCCGTCCCGCAATCTGCTGATGTACATAATCGCAATACGGGCAAGATGGCATTCCGTAAATCTTTATCATTGTCTGCACCTCCTATTCGGTCTATATTTACTTACTAATTATATCAAATAATCAAAGTTAAATGTTTGATAAAACAATAAATGTCTTGCGGATGAAAGTCAAAATTATTTTGATATTATTCTGAAGGTAAAAAGACGGTGGGCTCTATATAATGTTCAAAAGCACACCGTAAAGCGACGCCGCTACTTATCGAAAACAAGCGAAGCTTGATTTGAGATTAGTTGCGCTGCGCTCGCGATGCCGAGCCGCGAGGCGTGTGTGCGTTGAATATTATATAGAGCCCACCGTCTTATATTTTGAAATAATAATTATTTTGAAATTTACTGCTTGCTATTGATGTAATTAACAAGTCCCTCGCAAGCAATTATCTTTTGCATAAACTCCGGGAAAGCCTGTCCCTTAAAGGTCTGATTCTTCGTTACATCGGTTATCACACCGGTATCGAAGTTAACCTCAACCTCATCCCCTGCCTCAATAGCCTTTGCGGCCTCAGGGCATTCGATGATGGGAAGTCCGATATTGATAGCGTTACGATAAAAGATTCTTGCGAAAGTCTCTGCGATAACGCAGCTAACTCCGCTTGCCTTTATAGCGATAGGTGCATGCTCTCTTGAAGAGCCGCAGCCAAAGTTTTTGTTCGCAACGATGATATCGCCTTTATTAACCTTTTTAACAAACTCTGTATCGATATCTTCCATACAGTGAGTCGCAAGCTCATCGGGATCGGAAGAATTCAGATATCTTGCGGGGATGATAACGTCGGTATCAACATTATCTCCGTACTTAAAAACTCTGCCTTTTGCGTTCATAATCTTAAATCCTCCCTAATTAAGCTCGCAGGGACAGGAAATCTGTCCGGTTACTGCGCTTGCTGCGGCTACTGCGGGGCTTGCAAGATATACTTCAGACTCAACATGGCCCATACGTCCGACAAAGTTACGGTTTGTGGTAGATATGCATCTCTCGCCCTTTGCAAGGACGCCCATATATCCGCCAAGGCAAGGACCACAGGTAGGCGTGGATACAACAGCTCCTGCTTCGATAAAGGTCTTTATAAGTCCCTCTTCCATAGCCTGCATATAAACAGCCTGTGTCGCAGGGATTACGATAAGACGCATATCGGGAGTCTTATGTCTTCCCTTAAGGACTTCGGCGGCGATACGTAAATCGTCGATACGTCCGTTTGTACAAGATCCGATTACAACCTGATCTACCTTAATAGGCTCCATCTCGTGGATCTCGTCGATAGTATGTGTATTTTCCGGAAGATGAGGGAAAGCTACCGTAGGTCGAAGGGTGCTTAAATCTATCGTATACTCTTCGTCGTACGCAGCATCCTCGTCAGCCTCAAATACCTTGTAATCTCTTGTAGCGTGCTCATTTAAATACTCTACGGTCTTTTCGTCTACAGGGAAGATTCCGTTCTTTCCGCCGGCCTCGATAGCCATATTCGAGATGGTAAATCTATCGTCCATAGAAAGCTCGGCTACTCCGGGTCCGGTAAACTCCATAGAGCGGTAAAGGGCTCCGTCAACACCAATCATACCGATGATGTGAAGGATAACGTCCTTACCCGAAACCCACTTTGAAGGCTTTCCGATAAGGTTAAACTTAATTGCGCTGGGAACCTTAAACCAGGCCTCTCCTGTTGCCATACCGGCCGCCATATCCGTAGATCCGACGCCTGTTGAGAAAGCGCCAAGGGCGCCGTAAGTACAGGTATGGGAGTCAGCTCCTATTATCACATCTCCGGGTACGGTAAGACCTTTCTCAGGAAGGAGGGCATGCTCGATACCCATCTCACCCATCTCGAAGTAGTTTGTGATCTTGTTTCTTCTGGCGAACTCGCGAACGCATTTGCAGTGTTCAGCAGATTTAATATCCTTGTTGGGCGCGAAATGGTCGGGTACAAGGGCGATCTTGTCTTTGTCAAAGACGCCTTCTACCTTCATCTTATCAAGCTCCTTTATCGCAACGGGGCTAGTGATATCGTTTCCAAGAACAAGGTCAAGCTTCGCCATAATAAGCTGGCCGGCTTCCACACTTGGAAGACCGGCAGCAGCGGCGAGGATCTTTTGAGTCATTGTCATACCCATGACTGTTTTCCTCCGGGTAAATTAGTTGTTGATAAGCTTATCTTCTTCGTTGTTCCAGCTGTAGAGCTTACGAACTTCCTCGCCTACCTTCTCAGCGGGATGCTCAGCAGCAAGCTTTCTCATAGCCTGGAAGTGTACCTGCTTACCTGCAGGAGACATATCGAGAAGGAATTCCTTAGCAAAGGTTCCGTCCTGGATATCGGAAAGGATCTTCTTCATAGCCTTCTTGGTATCTTCGGTGATGATCTTGGGTCCGGTGATGTAATCGCCGTACTCAGCGGTATTGGAGATTGAATATCTCATTCCTGCAAAGCCTGACTGGTAGATAAGGTCTACAATAAGCTTCATCTCGTGGATACACTCAAAGTAAGCGTTTCTGGGATCGTATCCTGCTTCAACAAGGGTCTCAAAGCCTGCCTGCATAAGTGCGCAAACACCGCCGCAAAGAACAGCCTGCTCACCGAAGAGGTCGGTCTCGGTCTCTGTTCTGAAGGTGGTCTCAAGTACGCCGGCTCTAGCTCCGCCGATTCCGAGAGCGTATGCAAGTGCAAGGTCCCAAGCCTTTCCGGTTGCATCCTGCTCTACAGCGATAAGACAAGGAACACCCTTTCCTGCCTGGTACTCAGAGCGAACGGTGTGTCCGGGTCCCTTAGGAGCGATCATAGTAACGTCAACATCCTTGGGAGGCTTGATGCATCCGAAGTGGATATTGAAGCCGTGTGCGAACATAAGCATATTTCCGGGCTGTAAGTTGGGCTCGATGTCGTTCTTGTAAAGGTCTGCCTGCTTCTCATCGTTGATGAGGATCATGATAATATCAGCTTTCTTTGCAGCTTCAGCAGCGGTATATACTTCGAATCCCTGCTTTACAGCTTTATCCCAGCTCTTGGATCCTTCGTAAAGTCCGATGACAACGTGGCATCCGCTCTCCTTAAGGTTAAGAGCGTGTGCATGTCCCTGGCTGCCGTAACCGATAATGGCTATGGTCTTGTCCTCGAGCATTGAAAGATTACAATCCTTTTGATAAAAAATTCTTGCCATTGTTTTTTCCTCCGTTTGGCTTTATTTTTTAAAGCTTTGGGTATTTGATATTATCAAAGGCGCAAAGCGTTTTTAACTTATTAATTAAAGTTTCTATTAAATGGTAACGGTCTCTATACCTCTTGAAAGTCCCGCCATACCGGTCCTTGCAAGTTCAAGTATTTCATGTCCCTCTAAAAGCTCTAGGAACTTGTCGATCTTTTCAACGTCGCCCGTGATCTCGATTATAAGGCTGTCCGTAGCTACATCTACGATCTTTCCTCGGAAGATATCCGTTATCGCGATGACGCTGGGTCTTTCTTCAGCAGAGCATCTTACCTTTACAAGAGCAAGCTCCCTGTATACGCTCTCGTCAGGCTTTAATTCCTTTACGACCTTGATATCTACAAGCTTAGCAACCTGCTTTTCAATCTGCTCTAAGACTTCATCATCTCCGCTTGTAACTATCGTGATCCTTGTATACTCGGGATTTGAAGTAACGCCTGCGGTAATACTCTCAATATTGTAGCCTCTTCTTGAAAAGAGTCCGGATATACGGGAAAGTACACCGCTGGTATTTGTAGCTAAGAGCTGAAATACTTTCTTTTGCATAATTATTCACCTGCTTTAATAAACTTTCAATAACTTTAGCACGTTAAAGTCCTAATGTCAACCATCATTCTCTATACATTTTGAAAGAGATAAGGTTCCTGTTCGTGCTATTTCAACAATGCTTATTGATTTAAACATATTTATAAGAAGCTGGATCTTCTCGGGAGTATCACAGATCTGGATCATCATATAATGAAGGGACATATCTACGATATCCGCTTTCATCACCTCGCACATCTCCATGATCTCGTTGCGGTTTGACTTATTGTACTTAACCTTCATCAGCATCAGCTCTCTTGAAACGCACTGAACCTCATCAAAGGTCTTTACCTTGATGACATCAAGCTTTTTGTTGAGCTGTTTTTCAATCTGCTCTAAGGTACGCTCGTCACCGCTTGAAACGATAGTCATAGAGGAAACTTCCGGATCGTCGGTCTCTCCTACGGCGAGGGAGTCGATATTAAAGCTTCTTCTTGCGAAAAGGCCGCTGACCTTGGAAAGCACACCGGACCTGTTTTCAACTGTAACGGAATAAATTCTTTTTGCTTTCATAATTATCCACCTGCGTAAGGAAATTATTTAACAAGATCCATAGGATCGATCATTACTTCCAGCAGAGCGCTGTTTTTGTCCGCGAGGAACTTCTCGATAGTCTTTTTAAGCCCCTTTGCGTTTTCAAGTCTTAAATAGTCAAAATCATACGCGCTTACAAGCTTTTCAAGATTTGGGCTTCCGTCAAGAGACACCATAGAGTAATTGTCCTTGTAGGAATAGTGCTGGTACTCTCTGACCATACCAAGATACGTGTTGTTAAAGACGATAATCTTTGCAAGGACGCCGTGCTGTCTGAAGGTAGCAAGCTCGCACATCGACATCTGGAAAGACCCGTCTCCGCAAACACAAACTACCTGTCTCTTAGGATCTGCAAGCTTAGCTCCTAATGCAGCGGGAATTGAATAACCCATGGTTCCCATTCCGCCGGAGGTTAAAAACTTGCCCTTCTTAATCTTGGCATAAGCACAGGAAAAGATCTGGTTTTGTCCAACGTCTGCGATATAAACCGCGTCATCTTCCAGGGCTTCCGTAAGGGTCTGTATAAAGCTCTCGGGATCAACGTAGTCTTTATTGGGATTACGCTTAATCTTTAGATCCTTTTTATAGGAGTCCAAAGCTTTAATCCATTTGGAAGTATCGCTTTCAAACTCTTCTTTATTAAGGTCTTCAAAGATTGCCTTACAGTCGCCGACAAGAGGAATTGAGGAAACGGCGTTTTTGCCGATCTCCGCGGGGTCTACGTCTATATGGATAAGTACTTTATCCTTTGTAATAAGATCCGGCTGGGAAATAGCTCTGTCCGCAACTCTCGCCCCTACCATCATAATAACATCGGCTTCGTTCATAGCTTTATTTGCGTAGGGCTTTCCGTTGTTACCAACCATACCGTAGTAAAGAGGATGGTCCGTAGGTATCGTTCCGATACCCATCATAGTTGTAACCATCGGCAGGTTATGTTCCTCGGCAAATCTAAGTACTTCGGCATTGGCATCCCCCAGCTGAACTCCGCCGCCGATACACATGATCGGTCTACTGGCGGTACGCACTTTTCCGATAACCTTCTTTATCTGGGAAGCGTTTCCCTTAACCGTCGGCTTATAGGTACGCAAATTAACGCTCTCGGGATACTTGAAGCTTTTAATCTGTGCATTTTGTACATCAATAGGAATATCTATAAGAACAGGACCTTTTCTACCGCTTCCCGCAATATAGAAAGCCTCCTTAAAGATTCTCGGAAGGTCCTCAGCCTTTTTAACAAGGTAGCTGTATTTAACAAAAGACTCAACAGCTCCGGTAATATCAGCCTCCTGAAACACGTCGCTTCCGATAAGGTCGGTCTTTACCTGTCCGGTGATGATGACCATAGGAATAGAATCGGCGTAAGCTGTGGCGATACCGGTAATAATATTCGTAGCGCCGGGGCCGGATGTAACTGCGCAGACTCCGGGCTTTCCGGTCAGTCTTGCAAGTCCGCTTGCCGCATGTGCCGCGCTCTGTTCGGTTCTGACAAGGATCGTTTTGATATCAGATTCAAGAATACTGTTATAGAAAGGACAAATTGCTACACCGGGATATCCGAAAACGTATTTAACATCTTCACTCTCCAGGCATTTAATTATAGCCTCTGCACCAATCATTCCGGGCCTCCGTTAAAACAAAATTTACTAAGTAGTGATTATATCACAGTTTTTCGTTCTGAAAAAAGTACCGCGTTTATCGAAATAGTCATTAACAATTGACCTTGTTTAATATTTTGAGTTGTGATAAATTAATGTAGGCTTATATATAAAAATATATCAAAATAGAAATAGAGGCAATATTATGAAAGTAAAAAAATCATTAGCAATCCTATTTTCAGCAGGAGCTTTAGTTTTAGGCGCTTGTGCTGCATCCGAAAAAGATACGGCCGCCTTAACGGATTTCAGAAATACGGTGGACTCTTTTTGCGAGACCATAAGTTCTCTCGATACGGATATAAATGCTTCCGGCGAAGCTGAAAATACCGAGAAGGTCCTAAGCGACTTAGACTCCTTAAAGCAGGCCTTTTCAGACTTTGCACAGGTCGATTTTCCTTCAGATTACGATTACCTCGAAAACCTTGCGGACGAAGCTTCAAGCTATATGGATACTGCTGTAGATTCTTACCGCCAGGCCTTCGAGGCGGAAACAAAAGAAGCTCTTGATGCGAAGTATGATTATGCAAAAGAAAATTACTCAAGAGCGTACAAACGTATAAAAGTAATAGTCTCTTTCCTTAACGGCGAGACGAGCGAGGACGCAACGATCGTTTCTGAATGATTGCAAAAGCGGTTATCAAGATAAGATATCCTATCCAGATAAATCCGCAGATCTTTCCGGCATCGATAAATAGCTGCTCCGGACAAAGGAATATCAGATTATCGTATGCCGGATCAAGGAGCCAGTCCGTGTTGTTAAAGAAAATACCATGTGCAAATACGATGAGCCAATCAAGATTCGTATTTGCGGCGATTACCACAGCTCCCGCAAGAAGTACAATAAGGGCGTCCGCTATTAGTACTCCGTTTCTAAACTCTTCTTTAGCTTTCCCGATAATGAGCAAAACAGCAGATAAAAGGGCTGCAAAGCTTGATAAAACAAGAAAATCCCGAAGTCTTATTATTATTCCCCTAACATCTTTCATATGAGAGATATCCGTTTCGTTATAAAAATCGCTAACTTCCCCTCTTACGGATACTTCGATATCTATTGATTCTTCTCTTCCCTTTACGTAATTGGCAAGCTTTGCTGTAACGGCCTCAAGGTCTTCATCCGTCATAGACAGATCCGCCGCTACGTTATATTCTCTATACTTTTTATTCAGATAGCTCTTGCTGAAGATTACGGCATATACGCAAAAATCAAAGAGGATGAAAAATCCAAGCAGGGTAAGTATTATAGAAATTAACGTCTTTACAGCTTTCATTGCGGTTACCTGATTCTCTTTAAATTAATACTCTTTCACCTTGTTTTCTTCCGTTTTATCAGCTTCCTTCTCAGTAGCTTTTTTAGCCTTTCCCGGTGTGTACCACTTCTCGAAGAAGTTTTTTTCTGTGGGGCAGATGAGGCAATAAATGCCAATGGGTATTATAAAGAGGCTGATATACTGAGAGGTTGAGAAAGGTCCCCAGATTCCTCTGATAGAATCTCCTCTGAAGAATTCATCAACAAATCTAAGTATTCCGTAGAGTACAAAGTACAGCCCCATAGGCTTATAATAAGCCTTTTTCTTATAGATAAAGATTAGAAATACAACAAGAATTGCAAAAATAGCGAATAGCCCCGCCGACTCTATAAGCTGTATAGGGAGGTGGTAGGATCCGGTCCTTGCGTTATAAACGGAAAAGCCGTTAAATATAGGGTTATTTTCGATATCGAAAAGGCCGGTAGCTTCATTATAGCTTCCCACATGTACATGGGGCAGGCCATAGCAGCAGCCGCCTATTGTGCATCCCATTCTTCCGAAGGCATGGAAAAGAGGGATACCGGGAACACTTGTCATAAGCCACATTCTGGTATCTTCTTTAAAGTACTTGGTATAGATCATAAATCCGATAAAGATTCCGATCATACCGCCGTAAAAAACTATTCCGAAAGACATATATGTCTTGAATTTTTCAAAGTCAGTAAAAAGATAGGGAAGTCCCTGAATTATGTATTTAATATTTGTAAGCTGGTAGAGGATACCCGCGCAGAGGCCTCCCGCCGCTCCGCAGTAAACTATATAGATTATACGATCGAAGAAGTCTTTTTTGTCTTTCGTAATCTTATGAACAATAAAGCTATATATAACAGCAGCTGCTAATCCTATTAAAGCAAAAACTCCGTATGAGCTGAAAGGTCTTCCAAAAACATTGATATAAGGGTACATATTAAATCCTGCAAATTAAAAGTGTAATAATTTAGAAAAAGCCCCGACACCGAAGTATCGGGGCGATACCAACAAAGGTATTAATATCCGTAGCTTGATAATGCTGAACCAATAGCACTTGCTCCGCCTGCAGCACATGTGCAGATACCGCAGATAAGTCCAACAACAAGACCGATGATTGAGAATACAAGTCCGATAATGCTGGTAATCTTAGCAGCCTTAACGAATCCGCTCTCTCCCATTCCTTCTTCTTCAGCCTTCTTCTTGAAGTTCATGGAAAGGATTGCACATACAAGACCTGCAACGCTCATAATACCCCAGGTATAATAACCGTTAAGTCCAAGCACTACGGAAGCGATTCCGAGAACCATAGAAGTGATGCTATTCTTTTTGCTCATTTTCAATCTCCTTTGCATAATAAGAATATTAACAACATCTAGTATTCTATCATATATGATACCCAATATCAATTATTTGAGCAAAAAAGATTAAAAAAGTCTTAATAAATAGACGTTTACGCTTTTAATCGGAAATTTTTTCTACAACTTCTCCGGCCTTTTTATAGATTGAGTTTTCTTTAACTACTCCTCTTACGCTTGAAAGGGGATAAATATTGGAATTCTTTCCGATCACGGTACCGGGATTCAAGATACTTCCGCAGCCGACCTCTACATGGTCTCCCAGCATCGCGCCGAATTTTTTAAGTCCGGTCTCGTACTTTTCATCGCCCTTAACGACAACAAGCTTTTTGTCGCTTTTAACGTTTGAAGTAATAGAGCCAGCGCCCATATGGGACTTGTATCCGAGGATTGAGTCACCTACGTAATTGTAATGAGGAACCTGAACCATATTAAAGAGGATAACGTTTTTAAGCTCTGTGGAGTTGCCTACAACAGCGCCCTTTCCGACGATGGCGTTGCCTCTTATGAAGGCGCAGTGTCTGATTTCGGCGTCCTCGTCGATGATAAGAGGTCCGTTTAAGGAAGCTGTGGGTGCAACCTTTGCGGACTTTGCAACCCAGATATCTTCGCCTCTTTTTTCGTAAAGATCGCTTGATAAACTTTCTCCAAGCTCTTTGATAAATGCAGAAATCTTAGGGAGCGCCTCCCAGGGGTATTCCACAGTTTCAAGTAAAGGAGCTGCGATTGTCTCTTCAAGGCTGTATAAATCTTTGATTTTAATATGATCCATGATTTTACCTCGTTTGTTTACGTATATTAATTTTACGCTTTAAATTGCGCTTTATTTACTTGCTTTCTTCTTTTCCGTCTTGTAAAAGCCTCTTAAGCCGTCTACCTTACGAAGGATGCTGTCCTGGTTGTACATACCTTTAACGGCGTTTGTCCACTTGGTAACGTAGTCGGAAAGCTTCGTCATATATTCATCCGGCGGTATCTCCTTTGAAGCTACGCCCGTAAGGCCCTTCTCCCAGCTTGCCGTAAGTGAAGGGTTTAAAAGGGACTTTATAGAGTTGTCAACAACGTCGTATATAGCTTCTCCAAGGAGCGTCGGCGTAAGGACCTGAGTCTTTGCGTTCAGGTTTATATACTCGTTCGTCTGGAGTTTTTTAAGGATCTCGGCCCTCGTTGCGCTGGTTCCGATACCGCTTCCTTTTATCTGGCTTCTAAGCTCTTCGTCCTCAATAAACTGTCCGGCGTTTTCCATAGTAAGGATGATGCTTCCGGAGGTATATCTCTTGGGCGGGGAGGTTTCTCCCTCTTTAAGCTCGTAGCCTTTAACCTCAAGAGGTGTTCCGGGCTTAGCCTTTTTAAGCTCCTCCAAAAGACCGGTATCGTTCGTCTCCTGTTCTTCCTCGGAGTCTTTATTCTCGGCTTTATCTGCGTCCGTACTTTCGGGATTATTTGCGCCTCCGGCTCCTGCGGCCTGTTCTTTATCCTGATTTTCGGCCTTTTTAAAGGAAAACTCAGTAAGTTTTAGGTAACCTTCGGTTTCAAGGACTTTAAAGTTTGCAAAGAACTTTTCTCCCGCGATCTTTGTTACGACGGAGAACTTACGATATACAGCGGCGGGATAAAAGATCGCAAGAAACCTTCTTACTATTATCTCGTAGACCTTAGCGGTTGTAGGATGAAGGGAGTTTAAAGCCCCCAGTCCCTGTCCTGTAGGGATTATAGCGTAGTGGTCCGTAATCTGCTTATCGTTAACGTATCTTGTCTTTGCAAGGCCTTCGTACATTTTATTATCAAGGACTTCAGCCGCATACTGCGCGCAGATTCCGTATCCCTTAAGGCCGTTTAGATTCTTTGTAATTTCCTTTGAAACCGCGGTAGAAAGGACTCTGGCGTCCGTTCTCGGGTAGGTTGTAAGCTTTTTCTCGTAAAGCTCCTGGGCTATCTGAAGGGTCTGGTCCGGGCTTATCTTAAAGTACTTGGAGCAGTCGTTTTGAAGCTCGGCAAGATTGTAAAGTAATGGAGGATTTTTGTTTTCCTTTTTATTTTCAACCGAGTCGATGACGCAGGGGCGCATCTGGCTCTCCCCGGTCTCGGGATTTACAGCCGGCTTTGAAAGGGCGTTTATAAGCCCCAAAGCATCCTCTTTTTTCTTAAAGCCGTTTTCCTTATAGAGCTTGGGGGACTCGAAAAAGTGCGATCCTTCGACGGCTTTCCATTCTCCGTTAAATTCATGCTCTCCGAGAGCAAACTTTCCGACGATGCGGTAGAAAGGCGTCTTTGTAAAGTTACGTATCTCACGCTCTCTGGTTACGATGATTCCAAGTACGCAGGTCATAACACGGCCTACGGCGATTACGCTTTTATCTCTGCCTAAATGCTCTTTAAGCTTATATCCGTACTTAAGGGAAAGAGCTCTTGTAAAGTTTATACCCATCAGGTAATCTTCCTTGGCGCGTAGGTATGCCGCCGCGGAAAGGGCATCGTACTCGGTCCAGTCCTTCGCCTCCTTGATGCCTCTAAGGATCTCTTCCTCGGTCTGGGAGTCGATCCAGACTCTCTTACGGGATTTGTCATGCACCCCCGCCATCTTGTCGACGAGTCTGTAGATGTATTCTCCCTCGCGTCCCGAGTCGGTACAGATGTAGATCGTATCAACGTCTTCTCTGTTTAAAAGGCTCTTTACGATCTCGAACTGCTTTGCGGCGTTTCCTATAACCTCGTACTTAAACTCCTCAGGGATAAAGGGAATCGTCGTAAGAGACCATTTTCGAAGGTTCTCATCATAACTTTCAGGATAGCTCATAGTTACAAGATGTCCCACACACCAGGTTACAACGTAACTGTCGCTTTCGAGGAAGCCGTCGCCTTTTCTCATATTCTCTTTTAGTGCGCCCGCGAATTCTCTCGCAACACTGGGCTTTTCCGCGATAAAAAGTTTTTTCAAAGCCACCTCTGCAATTACAGAATAAAAAACGCAACGGCAAATATATAAATATACGCCCTTGCGTTTTGAATTTTAAATCTAAGACTGACTGTTTGCTGCTTGTTCAAGGACCTTTTGGATCTCCCCGGCGGGAAGCGGCTTTCCAAGCAAGAATCCCTGAATTACATTACAGCCCTTGTCATTAAGGTAATTGTACTGATTCTCGCTCTCTACGCCTTCCGCAATGGACTCGAAGCCCATATTGTGGCTCATATTGAGGATAGAATCAAGTATGATACGTGTTGAATTGTCCGAAAGTACGGAATCAACAAAGGTCTTGTCAATCTTTAAGGTATCGATGGGCATCTTCATCAGGTAAGAAAGGGATGAATAGCCGGTACCGAAATCATCAAGGGAAATCTTGATTCCGAAGTCACGAAGTACTTTAAGCTTATTTGAAACAAGCTCAAAATCGTCAATCAAAATACTCTCGGTAATCTCTAACTCGATGTTTTGAGGATTGACATCATATTTCTTTATAACGCTTATAACATTGTCAACGAAATCTTCTCTCTTGTACTGAACGGCGGAGATGTTGATGGACATTGTAAAGTCAACGTCGTACATATCCCTCCAGACAGCATACTGTCTGACGCTTCTATCAAGTACGTAGTTTCCGATAGGGATGATGGAGCCGTTCTTTTCGGCGATAGGGATAAATTCCGAAGGAGGTATAAATCCCTTTTCATCATCCTTCCATCTGATAAGGGCCTCAAATCCTCGAAGCGTCTGGTTATCGGCGTGATACTGGGGCTGGAAATAAACCTCGAAGCGGTGGTTTAATACAGCATCCGAAAGCTTATTCTCAAGGTTGACATTGCTCATAAAGTCTTCGAGCATCTTGGCGTCAAAGTAAACTATCTGGTTGTTTCCGAGAGTCTTTGCTCTGAACATTGCGATATCGCCGCAATTTATAAGAGTTAAGGCCGCATCTCCCGAATCCGGATACTCGGATATGGAGAAGCTGACGCTTACGTTTACTTCCTGTCCGCTGCTCATCTTAAAAGGCTCTACGAGTCTTTTACGGATCCTGTTTATAAAGCTGTCTACAGAGTAGTCTCCGTAAGGGTTGTAGATACCGAGAGCGAATATATCGTTTGAAAGATGGCTGACAAGTACTCTGTCATCCTGGAACTCTTTTAAGTAAGATCCAAACTGCTGGAGATATTCGTCGCCGATGATCATTCCCAGTCCATCGTTTACTTTCTTGAAATCATCGATGTCGATGGTAATAAGCGCTACTTTGTCTCCGTTGTCTTTTGCGTCGGCTATAAAGCCGTCCAAAAGGGTGATGAAATAGTTACGGTTGTAAATACCTGTAAGAGAATCGAAATAAGCCATGTATAGAAGCTCTTCATTTCGTGACATATCTCTTGTGATATCTATAATCTTAATAACTTTATCAGTCAGCTCATCGTTGTCGTATAGTTTTGTGCATATGATCCTGAACCATCGTTTACCGTATGAATCAAGAGTGTCAATGGATTCCTCGTTTTTAGAAAAATTCTCCGAGAAGAAAACTTCTCTGACTCTGCTTTCTTTACTGGGATCAAAGTTCGAAAAGAATCTTTCCAGGTCTCCGTGGTCCGTAATATCAAACCCGAAGACCTTTTTGAAGGAACCCATCGATACATACTGGTCGTTTTCTTTAGAGTAATAAATAAATGACAGCGAAGCGCGCTCTACAATAAGCTTGTACATGCGCTCCGATTCAGCCAGTTTGTTATTTATCGCTTTTAAAAGGTCCAGCTGATACTGTAAATCGGTCATTAATTTTCCCCCCGGCCGAGTTTATTTGTTGAAAATATCATTTCTTGTTAATGTACCCCTGGGCTTTAAGTAATTCTGCGCAAAGAACTGCTCCGCCGGCTGCGCCGCGGACGGTGTTGTGTGAAAGTCCGACAAACTTCCAGTCGTAGATTGAATCCTCACGGAGTCTTCCGATGCTGATTCCCATACCATTTTCATAATCTACATCAAGAGCTACCTGAGGTCTGTTATCCTCTTCCATATAGCGGATAAACTGCTTGGGTGCGCTGGGAAGGTTAAGATCCTGAGGCGCTCCCTTGAAGTTTACAAGCTTTTCGATAAGCTGTTCCTTGGTAGGCTTCTTATTAAACTTAACAAATACGGCAGCGGTATGTCCGTTTAAAACGGGCACACGGATGCACTGTGATGTGATCTTGGGCCAGGTAGCGGGCTCGATAACGCCGTTTTTGATCTCGCCCCAGATTCTTAAAGGTTCCTTCTCGCTCTTTTCTTCCTCGCCACTGATGAAGGGGATGATGTTTCCTTCCATCTCGGGCCAGTCCTTGAAGGTCTTTCCTGCACCGGAGATTGCCTGGTAGGTGGTAACAACAACCTCAGTAGGCTCGAACTCTCTCCAAGCGGTAAGAACGGGAGCGTAGCTCTGAATCGAGCAGTTGGGCTTAACGGCTACGAATCCTCTTGTAGTTCCGAGACGCTTTTTCTGGAACTCGATAACCTTCATATGCTCTGCATTGATCTCAGGCACAACCATAGGTACATCAGGGGTCCAGCGATGAGCGCTGTTGTTGGAAACAACGGGAGTCTCGGTTTTAGCGTAAGCTTCCTCAATAGCCTTGATCTCGTCCTTGGTCATATCAACCGCGCTGAATACGAAATCAACTTCTGAAGCTACCTTCTCTACTTCGGTAACATCCTTAACAATAAGCTTTTTAACGCCTTCAGGCATGGGTGTAGTCATCTTCCATCTTCCGCCTACAGCCTCTTCGTAGGTCTTTCCTGCGCTTCTGGGGCTGGCTGCAACGGTTACCACTTCAAACCAGGGGTGATTCTCAAGAAGAGAAATGAATCTCTGGCCTACCATACCGGTAGCTCCTAAAATTCCGACACGTAACTTTTCGCTCATTTTTACATCTCCTATCTAAGTAGTATTTGTCTTAACCCGGTATCAAAGTCCGGGGTTAGATTTAAGGTAATCTTCGGAAAGCGCGATCTCTGTAAGGATAGCGTCCTTTCCGGGAGCGCCGACGGTAAGGCGCTTTCCGACGCAGGTCTCTAATGATATGGCGTCATATACATCTTTATCGAAGACGGGGCTTATCTCCTTAAGCTCCTCGAGTGACATTTCTTCGATTGACTTGTTTTTATCGATGCAGGCAAGTACAAGCTCGCCGACGATCCTGTGTGCATCGCGGAAGGCAACATTTTTGCCCACCAGATAATCCGCAGCGTCGGTAGCGTTGGTAAAGCCGTTCATAGCGCTCTTTGCCATACGCTCCTTTCGAAACTTCATAGTCTTTATCATACCGGTAAAAAGATGGATGCAATTGTCCGCATTGTCCATAGCGTCAAAAGCCACCTCTTTATCTTCCTGCATATCCTTATTGTAAGCAAGAGGAAGGCCCTTCATAGTAGTAAGAAGGCTCATAAGGCTTCCGTAGACTCTTCCTGTCTTGCCTCTTACAAGCTCCGCGATATCGGGATTCTTTTTTTGAGGCATGATAGAGCTTCCGGTAGAAAAAGCATCATCAATCTCAACGAACTGATATTCATTGCTGTTCCAGATGATGATCTCCTCACAGAATCTGGAAAGATGCATCATCGTCGTAGATAAAGTAAATAAATACTCAAGAAGGTAATCTCTGTCAGCTACGGAATCGATGCTGTTTCTTGTAGGGCCGTCGAATCCAAGCTCGGAAGCTGTAAAGTCTCTGTCCAAGGGATATGTTGTACCGGCGAGGGCTCCCGCTCCAAGGGGACATTCATTCATACGCTTATAAAGGTCCGCCAGTCTCCCCCTGTCTCTCCTAAACATCTCGAAGTAAGCGCCGTAGTGGTGGGCTAAAGTAATGGGCTGAGCCTTTTGAAGGTGCGTGAAACCGGGCATATAGGTTTCTGTGTTTTCCTTCATAGTATCTAAGATGCTCTCTAAAAGAGTTCGGAGCAGATTGTCGGTCCCTGCTACGCGGGATCTTGTGTAAAGACGCATATCAAGGGCAACCTGGTCGTTACGGCTGCGGCCTGTGTGAAGTCTTTTTCCGGGCTCTCCGATCCTTTCCGTAAGTACGGCTTCAACGAAGCTGTGTACATCCTCGTACTCGTCGGTTATAAGGATCTTTCCGCTTTTAACATCCTCTTCGATACCGTCAAGCCCTTTAAGGATCGCATTTTTATCGGACTCCGTAAGGATTCCCTGCTTTGAGAGCATTTTAACATGAGCTCTGCTTCCGCAAATATCGACATAAATAAGTCTCTTGTCGAAATTTATCGAAGCGTTAAAATCATAAACTTCTTTATCGGTTTTGTCTTTGAAACGTCCACCCCAAAGCTGAGCCATATTAAAACCTCCGGACACCTTACAGGCAATATATTCTGAAAATAAGCGATATACGAACGATTTTTTATCTAAATTTGCAAATATGCGGAAGCCTCTTGTTCGTAGAAAGTTTCAAGTTGGCTCCCGCATCTAAATTAATTAAAGCTGAAAAAGGGACTTGAACCCTCGACCCCTTCATTACGAGTGAAGTGCTCTACCAACTGAGCTATTTCAGCAATTAACCTTAGTAATTATAATAGCAGATGCCGAAAAAAGCAACCGATTTGGCAATCTTTTTGCATAAAAATAAAACTGATTTTAAAGGGTGTTTTATTTCTCTTGAATATGCACATCCAATTGAGGGAAGGGAATAGAGATATTCTCCTTATCAAGGGTCTTTTTGGTATTCTCTGTAATACGGTAATACGCGTCCCAGTAATCCCTGCTCTTAACCCAAAATCTCACGGTAAGCTCTACGCTGCTGTCTTTAAGGCCGCTTACAACGACTCTGTGTTCTTTATCTTTAAGAACGCTTTCGTCATTTTCAAGCATATCAAGTAAAACCGCTTTAGCCTTGTCGATATCGGCATTGTAGGAAATACCGCATATTACATCGATCCTTCTTGTCTTTTCTTTTGTGACATTAACAATAACGTTGTTTGCAAGATTACCGTTAGGCAAAACAACGATCTTGTTGTCAAAGGTGCGAAGTCTTGTGTGGAAAATCTTGATCTCGATAACGGTTCCTTCCTTACCCGAGCCCGAATCTATAATATAATCTCCAACGGTGAAAGGCTTAAGGATAAGGATCAAAATTCCTCCGATAAGGTTTGAAAGAGAACCCTGCACCGCCAGGCCGATGGCAACTCCCGCCGAACCGATTATGGCAACGATACTTGCCGCATCAACACCGCACTGGATCGCTATCAAGAGGATCAAAAGAACAAACAAAGCCGCATTGACAAAAGAATCGACAAATCCTTTGACGCCGGCGTCGGCCTTGGCTTTTTCCATGCCCTTTGAAATAAGCTTTCTGACTAACTTTATAAGCTGAAGTCCTACTATAAATAGGATTATTGCTATAACAATCCTGATACCGACATTAAGCGCTTTAGGGCCCAGATCCTCAATATACTTCTTTAAAAGACCGGCTTTTACTATATCTATCGGATTTGCAGCAGCCGTAACTTCTGTAGCTGCTATGCTTTCTGTTACTGCGTTTAATAGTGTACCTAAAAAGTTCATATATGCCCCTGTTACTTAGTAGTATTTTTCTTTGATTTCTTGATAGGTGTATTTCTCCGGATTCTTTCCTCTATCACCTTAGCAAGCTCCGTCTCCGTATAAGGGATAAACTTAAGTACGGAAACCGATAAGGGCGCAATTTTAACGGTAATTGACTGAGCCCTTCCGTCGGACTGGTTATCGATAGCCCGCTTTATCTGTGGATTGGCAATTCCGCTTCCGCCAAAGATCTTGTAGTCCGTGTTTAGTATCTCTTTGTATTTCCCTTCGTAGGGAACTCCGGTCTGGATTGTCTGCTCTATACCTGCAAAGTTTGCAACACAGACTATCATATCTTCGGGATCGTCTGTTTTTCTGACAAAGGAAACGTAGCAACCCTCTCTGTTTAGGTTGCTGAGCCACTCAAAGCTCTCCGGATTTTCGTTTTCCGAAGAAAGCGCAGGCTCAGAAATATAAAGCTTATTTAATGCAGCACAAAGACCCTCCGAAGCCTTGCTGAAGCTCTCGGATACAAGCTTATATCCCGGATGCAGGTATGAATAGCAAAGAGAAAGCCTAAGTGAAGCCAGCCTCTGCTCCTCGTTTCCCGGGAAAAGATCAAGAAGTCCTCCGCCCTTTACCAAAAGCTCGTCCGTCATAGGAAGTATGAACTTTTCAGCGTATGAATATACAAGCTCGTCGGTCAGCTTATTTTGAAGGCCTCCGCGCTCAATAGGGTCATGGGAAATATAATCAAAGTATTCCCCGATAAAGCCCTCATTCCATTTATAGTCAAAGCCGTATCCGTTAAGGTCCTGGGATACGGTCATTCCCTGGTGGGCCGAGGAGTCCTCCGCCATAACGCAAAGGCCTTTTCTTACGGCCTTGGCTTCTTTAATAAACTCCTTGATAAAGGTTATAGCTTCAAGGTTTTCATTGTTTCCGTAGATATTGGGGATCCACTCTCCCGGGCCTTTTCCGTAATCAAGATAGATCATCTGCGCAACGCCGGAAACGCAGATTCCGTCGGCATGAAACTCCTTTAAGAAATAGAGTCCGTTTGACAGAAGGAAGCTGATAACTTCGCCCCTGCCGTACTGAAAGAGGCCTCTTTTGCCATCCTTAGACAGTCCCTGCTTGGGGTCGGCATGCTCGTAAAGATAAGTTCCGTCAAAGCGCTTAAGGCCGGCTTCCTCTAAGCCAAAGCCCGAGGGCATCCACTTAAAGATAACGCTGATCCCCTGGCCGTGAAGAGCATCCACGATCATCTTGAGATTGTTTTTAAAGCCGATACCCGGATTTATCTCATAAAAATTGCTGCAGATTTTATCTCGTTTTTCAAAATATGCCTGTACGCTTAAAAGAGCGCAGGTATAACCGGATTCTTTTATCTCGGCGATAAGATTAGCGATATCCTTTTTAAGCTGCTTTGCATTAGAGGAAAAGCGATCGTAGGAAACTTCATAGATCAGCATATCCTTAGGATCTTTTTTCCTTGACATGAAGGCTTTGTCGGTCCAGT
Source organism: Lachnospiraceae bacterium (assembly GCA_017469945.1). Taxonomy (GTDB): domain Bacteria; phylum Bacillota; class Clostridia; order Lachnospirales; family Lachnospiraceae; genus AC2028. Next base: position 25,175 of record JAFUFI010000014.1, read on the forward strand.
TAAAGGCTCTTTCTTCACTGATAACGGAAGTCCCGTTTTCTACTCTGAGAGCGTAGGGATCGTTCTTTTTAAGGATGATATCGCCCTTTAATTTGATTTCGTATTGATATTTCTGGTTTTCGAAATTGCCGGGGATAAAAAGCTCAAATACTCCTCCGCTTCTTCTTTTCATCTGATAGACGCGCCCGTCCCAGCCGTTAAAATCTCCAATAACGCTTACGCGTAAAGCAGAAGGAGCCCAAAGAGTAAAGTTTACTCCCGCCTCCCCGTCAAGCTCCATTGGATGAGCTCCGAAGTAATCCTGCGCATTAAAAAGCTTACCTGTTTCAAATTTTTTAATATCAGCTTCCTTGATTACGGATCCGTGTCTGTAAGGGTCACCCACAAAGCAAACCTTATCCTCGATTCCTTCACCTTCGTAGGTTACTTTATATGTATAATTATTAACGTTTTTTTCGGGTAAAAGGATAGCGAAATATCCGTCATCATCCGCTATCTCCATAGGAGATACGGTAGTGTTCCCACTTTGGGAAACCCATTTGATGCTACAGCCTTTGGCTCCGGGAAAATATGCCTGGATAAGAGTCTGGCTTCCGTGTTTATGGGGGCCGAGAAGGTCCTGCGGATGGTCGCATTCGGAGTAGATGATTTCCTCGATATCAGCCCAGTTCATGAGTTTATAAAGCTTTTTATTCATTAGAATTACCCCTTGAATCTAAATTATAAAAAATACTTAAAACCAGTATTTATTTTACCATAAAGTAACTATATATGGTAAAATAGTTTGGAAATTTGAGTAGAAAATTGTATGAATTTTTCGAACAATTTTACTAAGAATATCTTTAAGGAGCAATTTGAAATGACCGACGAACAAAAGAAAATGCTTGATAGAATTAATAAATATGCAGAACAGGTTTTAGGCGATATCGACCCCCAAAAGACAAGGGTTTCGATACAGCTCGAAGCCTTAAAGCCTATTATGAACGTAATCGCCAAGGAACAGGGTAAAGATGTGACCGATATCTTTATCGAATATATGGATCTTGCAAGCGAAGCTTCCGTAGCCTCGGACAATAAGATGCGCGAAGCACTTAAAGACTTAAGCGAAGGCGACGGCTCAAATCCCCCTCTGCTCTACAGATAACAAAAACCTCTTTGAGATTTTGGTTTAACCATTTCCCAAAGAGGTTTTTTATTTACTAACTCGTTTTAATGGAATTTCAGTAAAATTTTTTAGTTTCTATTATTTTACTACGCGTACGCGGAATACACCGTCAACTGCAGCCATCTCTTTGATGACGTCATCGGAAGCAGCGCTCTCAATGTCGAACATTGTTACAGCGTACTCTCCTTTTGACTTGTTTACCATGTCAGAGATATTGATGCCATGCTTACCGAATACTCCGGTAAACTGAGTGATCATGTTTGCGATATTCTTGTGGAATACTGCAACTCTTCCTTCCTTTACACAAACTCCCATGTCAATTGCGGGATAGTTAACGGAATTCTTGATAGTTCCGTTTTCAAGGTAATCCATAATCTCCTGAACCGCCATAACAGCGCAGTTATCTTCAGATTCCTCGGTTGATGCTCCAAGATGAGGAGTAAGGATCACACCTTCCTTTCCGGCTGTTGTGGGATTTGCAAAGTCAGAAACATATCTCTTAACCTGACCGTTCTTAAGAGCTTCAAGCATATCTCCCTCATCAACAAGAAGGTCTCTTGCGTAGTTGATCACAACAACGCCCTTCTTCATCATTGAAATGGCTTCTCTGTTGATCATTCCCTTAGTGGAATCAAGAAGAGGGACATGAATTGTGATATAGTCGCAGTTAGCGTAAATATCTTCTACTTTCTCAACATGCTTAACTTCTCTCTTAAGGCTCCATGCAGCGTTAACAGAAAGGTAAGGATCGTATCCGTATACTTCCATTCCAAGGCTGATCGCAGCATTTGCAACCTTTACACCGATAGCGCCAAGTCCGATTACGCCAAGTTTCTTGCCGTAGATCTCGGTACCTGCAAAGTTCTTCTTTTCTTTCTCAGCGGTCTTAGCAATATTCTCGTCTCCGGCATTTGCCTTACACCATTCGATACCGCCTACGATATCTCTTGCTGCGAGGAACATTCCCGCAAGAACAAGCTCTTTAACACCGTTTGCATTAGCGCCGGGAGTATTGAAAACAACGATTCCCTTTTCAGCACACTTATCAAGAGGAATATTGTTGACTCCGGCACCTGCTCTTGCTACTGCAAGAAGGTTGTCGGATAATTCAAGCTCATGCATGGAAGCGCTGCGTACAAGTACGCCGTCAGCATCCTCGAATTTATCGGTAACACTGTAATTGCTTGTAAGATTGGAAAGGCCAACCTGAGCAATAGGATTTAAGCAATTAATCTTATACATATCTTTGCTCCTTTTATGAATTCTCTTTTTCGAACTTTTCCATAAACTCTACAAGCTTCTGCACGCCTTCGATGGGCATAGCATTGTAGATACTTGCTCTCATACCGCCGACGGTTCTGTGGCCTTTAAGGTTAACAAATCCGGCTGCAGTAGCTTCCTTAACGAACTTAGCATCAAGCTCTTCGTTTCCGGTTACGAAAGGAACGTTCATAAGAGAACGGGAAGCGGGCTCAACGGTTCCCTTAAAGAGCTTGCTCTTGTCGAGGAAATCGTAAAGGATCTTTGCCTTCTCTTCGTTATGCTTCTTCATTGCTTCAAGTCCACCCATTTTCTTGAGCCACTTGAACACCTTGCCGCAGATATAGATTGTGTAGCAAGGAGGAGTGTTGTAAAGTGAATCGTTGTCTGCCTGAGTCTTCCACTTCATCATAGTGGGAGTTCCGGGAAGTACATCATCGGTAATAAGGTCTTCTCTGATGATGGCGATAACGCATCCTGCAGGGCCTACATTCTTCTGTACTCCGCCATATACAACGCCGTACTTGGTTACGTCGATAGGCTCTGAAAGGAAGCAGGATGAAATATCGGATACAAGGATCTTGCCCTTTGTATTGGGAAGAGTCTTGTACTTTGTTCCGTAGATTGTATTGTTCTCACAGATATAAACATAGTCCATATCATCTGTGATAGGAAGGTCTGAACAATCGGGGATATATGAAAATGTCTTGTCAGCTGATGAAGCAAGCTCTACAGCCTCTCCGTAAATTTTTGCTTCCTGATAAGCTTTCTTTGCCCACTGGCCGGTAATGATGTATCCTGCTTTCTTGTTCTTCATAAGGTTCATAGGAACCTGTGCAAAGAAAAGTGAAGCTCCGCCCTGAAGGAAGAGAACCTTGTAGTTGTCGGGAATATTCATAAGCTCGCGAAGGTCTTTCTCTGCGTCTTTGATGATTGCATCGTAAACCTTTGATCTGTGGCTCATCTCCATAACCGACTGACCGCTTCCCTGATAATCAAGCATCTCGGCTGCGGCTTCCTTTAATACTTCCTCGGGAAGCATCGCGGGACCTGCTGAAAAATTAAAAACTCTGGACATTTGCAAATATCCTCCTTGCATATTATTAGTCCTTGCGGACAAAATTTTGATTGTTTACGCTTTTGCTTTAACGCGTTAATATTATGCACTTCTAAATCTTAAAATATAGAATAACTGTATCTTTACAAAAAATCAAGATAAGAAATTACAAATATAATGAATATTTATTCATATTTTTGTAACTTTAGTCATTAAACCTCTTTTTTGGCAAGATCGTCTCCGTCAAATACCTCGCTGATAGGTGCTCCGGCGGGTACCATAGGAAATACCTTGTCATCCTCAGGGATCACGCACTCAATAAGAACAGGCTTCTTAAGCGCAATAGCTTTTCTGAAGGTCTCTTCTGCTTCCTCGGGCTTTGTGATCCTGAATGCAGCGCAGCCTAAAGCCTCGGCTACCTTGCAGTAATCGGTAGCATCGTCAAGAATAGTCTGAGAATATCTCTTTCCGTAGAAAAGAGTTTGCCACTGACGAACCATTCCGAGTACGCTGTTGTTGATAACAACCTCAATTATCGGAATATTGTATCTAGAAGCGGTTGCCATCTCGTTCATATTCATTCTAAAGCAGCCGTCTCCTGCTATATTTATGCAGATATCATCAGGTCTTCCCACCTGAGCTCCGATACATGCTCCGAGACCGTATCCCATTGTTCCGAGACCTCCGGATGAAAGGAAGGTTCTGGGCTTTGTATATGTATAATACTGAGCGGCCCACATCTGATGCTGTCCTACGTCTGTGGTAATTACAGCCTTTCCTTCTGTCACCTTGTCGATTGTCTCGATTATATAAGGGCAGGAAAGCTTGCTTCCGTCATACTTAAGAGGATACTTCTCCTTAAGAGAGGCAATTCTTTCCATCCACTCTTTATGGTTCTGCTTAGGGATAAGCTCGTTAAGCTCTGTAAGAGTTGCCTTAAGGTCTCCGATAAGGCATGCATCAACGCGGATATTTTTATTTACCTCTGCGGCATCAATATCGATATGAACAATCTTTGCATTCTCTGCAAACTTCTTGGGATTACCGATTACACGGTCCGAGAACCTCGCGCCAAGAGCAAGTAACAGGTCGCACTCGCTAACGCCAAGGTTTGAAGTCTTTGTTCCGTGCATACCGATCATACCGGTATAGCGGGGTGACTTTCCGTCAAAAGCGCCCTTACCCATAAGGGTATCGCAAACCGGGCAATCAAGAAGTTCCGCAAGCTTAGCCACCTCTTCGGAAGCTTCGGATATGATAGCTCCGCCTCCAAGGTAGATAAAGGGCTTATGAGCTTTGCTTAAAAGCTCGGCTACTTCCTGAAGCTCGTTCTTTGTATACTTCTTTACCCTCTCTTCGCATCTTACAACTGGCTTAGGCTCAAACTCGGTAACCGCCGCGGTTACGTCCTTTGTAATATCCACAAGAACAGGACCGGGTCTGTCGCTCGTTGCGATCTTAAACGCCTTACGAAGAGTATCAGCAAGGTCGTTTATATTCTTAACGATGAAGCTATGCTTGGTAATAGGCATAACAACGCCTGCGATATCAACCTCCTGGAAAGAGTCTTTACCGAGAGCGGGAAGGTTTACATTGGCGGTAATAGCAACTACAGGTACCGAATCCATATAAGCTGTAGCAATACCGGTAACAAGGTTTGTTGCACCGGGGCCGGATGTGGCCATGCAAACACCAACCTTACCGGTAGCTCTTGCATAACCGTCGGCAGCATGCGCTGCGCCCTGCTCGTGGCTTGTAAGAATATGGCGGATCTCGCTTTGGTGCTTATAAAGGGCATCGTAAATGTTTAAGATGCTTCCGCCGGGGTAGCCGAATACGGTGTCGACGCCCTGTTCCTTTAAACATTCGATAACGATTTCTGAACCATTAAGTTGCATATCTTTCTCCAATCTATCCTTTTTTCTTTTTTAAGTGTCGATGATTACCTGCACTTTAATGCCCCCGGCACCGCCTCTCGGCTATGAGGTCCTCGTGGCAGCGGTACTAAGCTCAAAATTTGCTTACGCAATTTTTCGCTAAGTGCCGGCCTCGGACACATTGCCGGTGACATTTAAAGTGCAGGTAATCATCTCTGGTCAAATTAATACAAGAATTACGTATACATTACGAAAATATGCAAATGGTTCCTCAAGGGGAAACATAAGCCAAATCGCCTCTGCTCCTCGTGCATACTTTCTTAGGTATGTCGTAACTTATATTTTAATATATAAATACTGATTACGGTTTACTTGCGAGGGAGTTCGAGGACGGCGCCGCGGTTTCCGCTGGTTACGAGCTCGCGGTATCTTGCAAGATATCCGGTAACTTCTCCCTTGTCTACAGGCTTCCACTCAGCGCGCCTTCTTGCGAGTTCCTCGTCGGAAACCTTCATGTTAAGAGTCATCTCAGGAATATTGATAGAGATGATGTCTCCTTCGCGCACAAGAGCGATAGGTCCTCCTACTGCAGCTTCAGGGGATACATGTCCGATTGATGCTCCTCTTGATGCACCGGAGAAACGACCATCGGTTATAAGCGCTACTGATGAGCCAAGCCCCATACCTGCAATTGCGGATGTGGGATTGAGCATCTCTCTCATACCGGGTCCACCCTTAGGTCCTTCGTTCCTGATAACAACAACATCTCCGGGAACAATCTTTCCGCCGCGGATTGCAGCGATAGCATCCTCTTCGCACTCAAATACCCTTGCAGGGCCTTCATGTACCATCATCTCGGGTACAACGGCGCTTCTCTTAACAACCGATCCGTCGGGAGCAAGATTTCCTTTAAGCACCGCAAGACCGCCGGTCTTTGAGTAAGGGTTGTCTATAGGTCTTATAACCTCGGGATTAAGATTCTTGGCATTCTTAATATTCTCGCCCACAGTCTTACCTGTAACAGTCATACAGTCAAGATTTAAAAGGCCAAGCTCAGCAAGTTCGTTCATAACGGCATATACGCCGCCTGCCTCGTTTAAGTCCTCCATGTAAGTAGGGCCTGCGGGAGCAAGGTGACAAAGGTTAGGAGTCTTCTCGCTTATAGGATTTGCAAAAGCAATATCAAAGTCAAAGCCGATCTCATGTGCAATCGCAGGTAGATGAAGCATTGAGTTTGTAGAGCATCCTAAGGCCATATCTACAGTAAGAGCGTTTAAAATAGCCTCTTTGGTCATAATATCTCTGGGACGGATGTTCTTTTCGAGCATCTCCATAACCTTCATTCCGGCATGCTTAGCAAGCTTGATTCTCTCGGAATAAACGGCAGGGATTGTTCCGTTTCCGCGAAGTCCCATACCGAGAGCCTCTGTTAAACAGTTCATAGAATTTGCGGTATACATTCCCGAGCAAGATCCGCAGGTAGGACAAACCTTCTGCTCAAACTCGCAAACTTCCTCTTCAGTCATATTTCCGGCTGCGTGTGCTCCTACAGCCTCGAACATCGAAGAAAGACTTCTCTTCTGACCTTTAACGTGACCTGCAAGCATCGGTCCACCGGATACAAATACGGTAGGAACATTGATTCTTGCGGCTGCCATTAAAAGACCCGGTACGTTCTTGTCACAGTTAGGAACCATTACAAGACCGTCAAACTGATGAGCAAGAGCCATGCACTCGGTTGAGTCTGCAATAAGGTCTCTTGTTACAAGAGAATACTTCATTCCTACATGTCCCATCGCGATTCCGTCGCAGACAGCGATTGCAGGGAACACAACAGGTACACCGCCCGCCTCGGCTACGCCCAGCTTAACAGCATTAACTATCTTATCAAGGTTCATATGACCCGGTACGATCTCGTTGTACGAGCTTACGATACCGATCATGGGCTTTTTCATTTCTTCTTCGGTAAATCCCAACGCATTGAAGAGGGATCTGTGCGGCGCATGCTCTACGCCACTCTTTACATTATCACTACGCATAGTTTTCTCCTTTGTATAAGTTTCAAAGTAACTCGAAATGCAAGTACGTATATGTTAGTTTCTGACCACTGGATGGAGCACTTAGCGAGAGGCACGTGCTAAAATCGGTCCCGGCGAAATTGTTCGAGCAGCTCGCCATGATGAGGCGAGCGTTGCGCTCGCCCTAAAATCCGAGTTGTAGCCTTACTCACAATCGCGCAACAAGTTGCGCGACTTAGTTGGAGCCGGGCGATTTTGTACTTAGCAAAGTGACTCGAGCTTAGTAGCGGAATCCTTGCGAAGAAACTAATATAACGTAATTGCATTGAGTTTTATAATCTATAATTTTGAATCAATTTAAAATTAGAAATCTTTAAACTCTTTCGCAGAGCAAATCTCCCATCTCCGAGCAGGAAACCTTCTTCATGCCCTCAGAATATATATCCACCGTGCGATATCCATCTTTAAGCACCTGTCTTACAGCTCCCTCAATCACATCCGCTTCCTTATCAAGATCGAAACTGTAGCGAAGCATCATAGCTGCGCTAAGTACTGTTGCAATGGGGTTTGCAATATCCTGCCCTGCGATGTCGGGTGCGGAGCCGTGGCTGGGCTCGTAAAGACCAAACTTCGTATCGTTTAAGCTGGCGCTTGAGAGCATTCCGATGGATCCGGTAACCATACTTGCTTCGTCAGATAAGATATCTCCGAACATATTCTCAGTAAGGATGACATCAAACTGAGCGGGGTCTTTAACAAGCTGCATCGCACAGTTATCAACAAGCATATGCTCAACGGTGACATCCGGATAATCTGCAGCAACTTCATTAACAACCTTTCTCCAAAGCCTTGAAGAATCAAGAACATTTGCCTTGTCAACTGAAGTAACTTTCTTTCTGCGCTTTCTCGCAATCTCGAATCCCTTGATTGCGATACGTCTTATCTCGGACTCAGAGTAAGTTAAAGTATCGATAGCCTTAAGCTCTCCGTTTTCTTCAACCGTTTTTCTTTCTCCGAAGTACAAACCACCGGTTAGTTCTCGCATAATGAGCATATCAAAGCCGGCCTTTGAAATCTCCTCTTTTAAAGGGCAGGCTGCAGCCAGCTCTTCGTAAAGATAAGCGGGTCTTAAATTTGCAAAAAGATTAAGAGCTTTTCTTATCTTTAAAAGACCTGCTTCAGGTCTTTTCTCGGGAGGAAGCTTGTACCAGGGAGAGGTTGAAGTATTTCCTCCGATTGAACCCATAAGTACGGCGTCCGCAGCCTTTGCGGTAGCGATAGCTTCGTCTGTTAAGGGCTCTCCGCAGGCATCGATCGATGCACCGCCCATAAGAATATCCGTAAATTTCATCTCGTGGCCATACTTTTTAGCAACAGCCTCAAGAACTTTCTTTGCCTGATTAACAATCTCGGGTCCGATTCCGTCTCCGGGAATGCAAGTGATATTCAAAACCATAATCTTCCTCCTTGATATTACAAAGCCAAAGGCTTTTTTATGTAGCAAAAAAGGACAGCCGTTTAAGCTGTCCCAAATAATTGCTTATCTTATTTTGATTCAGCTCCTGATCCCTGGTCAGCTTTTTCAACTTTGCTGATGGCACTTTTGTCCATAGGGATACGACAGTTTCTATTGTTACCAAACTCGACAATAACAGTATCGTCTGAGATATCAATGATAATGCCGTAGAAACCGGAAGTAGTCAAAACGCAATCGCCAACGTCCATAGAATTGAGCATCTCTTTAACTCGCTTCTGCTCTTTCTTTTGAGGTCGCATAAAGAAAAACCACATCGCGAAGATGATTACCGCATAGATAGCGATCATACCGATCATGCTGGCCCAATTGGTGCCGGCCTGTGCACCCTCGGCTGCAGCTTCTGTGGTTTCAGTCAGTAGAACCAAATAATTCATAGAACCCTCCAAATGTAGTCATATACAAATGACATTTTTATTTATTTTTTCGCGCAGATATTATCATACACAAATTTTTAAATGCTAGCAAGCATTTTAGAATTATTTCATAAACAAAGTTAATTTAATGTTAAAATCAGTCCGCTCCCGCTTCCATCTGTGCAAGGGCATTTTTCTTAAACTCCGCAAACCTTCCCTCGTCAAGAGCGTTTCTGATATCTTCCATAAGGTGGTTGTAATAGTAAAGATTATGGAGTACGCAAAGTCTGAGGCCCAGCATTTCTCCCGCTACGTGAAGATGCCTGATATACGCTCTTGAGTATCTTTTACAGGCGGGACATCCGCAGCCTTCCTCTATCGGTCTGTCGTCGTTTGCATACTTGGCATTCTTTATATTGATCTTGCCAAACTTTGTATAAACATGTCCGTGACGGCCGTTTCTTGCGGGGTATACGCAGTCGAAAAAGTCGATTCCTCTCTCGACGCCCTCTAAGATGTTGGCAGGAGTTCCGACGCCCATAAGGTACGTGGGCTTATCCTGGGGAAGATAAGGGACAACTTCGTCCAATATGTTGTACATCTCTTCATGAGTCTCGCCGACCGCAAGTCCGCCGACGGCATATCCCGGAAGGTCAAACTCGGAAATGCGCTTCGCATGCTCGATACGGATATCCGGGAAAACAGCGCCCTGATTGATACCGAAGAGCATCTGGTCCTTGTTTATCGTATCTTCAAGGCTGTTTAGCCTGTCCATCTCGGTCTTACATCTTTCAAGCCACCTAGTCGTCCTGTCAACAGAAGGCTGAACATAGGATTTATCGGCTTTGGAAGGAGGACATTCGTCGAAAGCCATAGCTATGGTCGATCCGATATTTGACTGTATCTGCATACTTTCCTCGGGACCCATAAAGATTATGCGTCCGTCGACGTGGGAATGGAAAGTAACGCCCTCTTCTTTAATTTTTCGAAGTCCCGCAAGGGAAAATACCTGAAATCCGCCTGAATCGGTAAGGATTGGCTTATTCCAGCTCATGAATTTATGAAGTCCGCCCATCTCCTTAATAAGCTTATCGCCGGGACGGACATGCAGATGATAGGTGTTTGAAAGCTCGACCTGACATCCGATATTTTCAAGATCTTCCGTAGATACCGCGCCTTTTATGGCTCCGACTGTACCTACATTCATAAAAAGCGGCGTCTGGACTGTGCCGTGAACCGTTTCGAACTCGGCTCTCTTGGCTCTTCCTTCAACCTTTAAAAGCGTATATTTATTCTTGCTCAAGATAAATCTCCCAAAATTCTTCCAAAGTAAGGTCCTCGTTATACATAACGGTAGCGGCTTCAACGCCGACATATCTGAAATGCCAGGGCTCATACTCGATTGTAGTGATGTACTCTTTATCCGCGGGATACCTTAAGATAAAGCCGTAATAATGTGCGTTTTCCGCAAGCCATTTCCCGGCGGCGGTCTCTCCGAAACCTTCCGTAAGGGATGTGTATGTATCGCTTACGATATCAAGAGAAAGTCCGGCTTCATGCTCGCTGGCTCCGGGAATCGTAACCGCCTGACCCGCAAGCTTATACGCCTCGAGGTAGCTCATTCCCGCGTTCATAAACTTTGTGATCTTATTGTTGTAAAGAAGAACCTGCAAAGCTGAGGTTCTATAGGGGCTTCTGATTGAAAGGTTAACGCCGTCTGCCTTGGCGGCCTTAAGCATCTCAACAAGATCGGGGATTATTCTCTTATCGCACTGGTGAACTCCGTAGATGGTTCCAAGTGGCACCTCGTAATCATCTGGAATGAAGTGTGATTTGTTGATAAGGATAAGTCTCCAGTCACTTGAATCAAACTTGTAATCCTTGTAATCTTTATTATCACCTTCGGTTATCTTAGGCGCCGCGGGAGTCTCTTCGTCATCCTCCACTTCAACGATATATTCGTTAATGATCTCATCTGCCTGATATAAATCTTCTTTGGAAATATCTCCGGACTCACTTACGCTCATCTCGAGGATCTGTTCCTGCTCGGTGGTTTCCTCTTCCGCTTTGTCCGCAAGAAGGAGCGCGTCCTCTTCGGATTTTTCCGCAAGGAATACGGAATCGTCAAGCATCTCAAAATCTATAGTCCAGCCTTCCGCGTTTTCGGAGGAGTCTGTCTCGAAAGAAAAAGAGCTGAACACAGGAAATAGGAGTATGCTTATAAAAGCAACTCCTATCTTTTTTGCGTTTCGCCCGAAAGAGTTGTGGATAAGGAAAACAAGTTCCGTAATCCCTCTAAGAGGAGAAACGATTATCTTACATATAAAGTTTTTTCTGGCAAAATTTTTAAGTTTCTGCCTGAACTTTTCCTGTTTCGTTAAGTACATAAAAAGGTAGGTCCAATCTAAATCAAAGCTTATGGAATAATATACAGTTAGGTGTATGAACAGAAAGAGGCTTTCCGTTCATAATAAGGGTATGCGCTTTTAGATCAACCTTGAAAAAAGTCATTGTATCTGTTTCGTGGTTTAAAGATACAAGGAACTTGTTTCCCGGGAAGATCTCGGCATCCTTGGGGTATTCACCGGCAATGGGAAGGATGAAATTCTCTTTAAGTTTACCGGTCTTTTCATCCACATCGTAAACAGCAACGGCGTTATCTCCGGCGATACTCGTAAGAAGATATTTGTAGTCCTGAGAGAAGGAAAAGGCGCTTACTGCGTTAGTACCGGACTCCCAGGGAACGATTGTCTTTGTCTGGATCTTGTTGAAGAAAGGCAGCTCGTTTCTGTATTCATACTCGTATACATCGATATAGCACTTTTGCTCGTGAAGGATGTAGATGATATGTCCGTCCTTTGAAATCTTAATATGTCTGGGGGCGGACTCAAGCTCGGAACGGATGATGTCCACAAGCTTAACTTTTCCGTTTACGGGATCGAAGCCATAAACATTAACATGGTCCATTCCCTGATCGGCTACAAGAAGGAACCTATTGTCATGAGTCATTCTTGCGCAGTTGATATGAGGTCTGAAATTACGGTTTGCCGCGCTTCCCATGCCTTTATGATAAATCTCATCGGTAATCTTTCCGATGGAGCCGTCATCGTTTAAGGAAAGTACGGTAAGCTTTCCGTCATGGTATCCGGCAACAAATAAGTATTTATCGGTATAGTCGGTAGCAAGATAGCAGCCTCTCATACCGTTTATTGAACACCAGTTGATGAATTCAAGTCTTCCGTCTTTACAGATCTTGAAAGCCTCAACACCGGTATCGGTTATAGAGTAAAGGTATTTTCTGTTATGAGACTCGCTAAGGTAAGATGAGTTTGTAATCTCAACCTTGTCCTTTTCGTAGAATCTGCCTTCCTGCATATCTACATCGTAAATGCGGATACCGTGGCGATCTCCCATTGTATATGATGATACGTAAGCTATATATTTGCTTTCTGCCATATATATCACATCCTTCTCATTAAATTGCCATGCTTAATCAGAATTATTTTAGCACAAGTTATCTTTATTAAAAAGCATATTTTCAATTAATAATTTTTGATATATTATGAATCAGGGAGAAAATGCGTTTTTTAAATAAATGTTTAATAGCGAGGTTACTTATGGCAGGCTCAAGTTTTGGCAACAATTTTAAAGTAAGCACATTCGGCGAATCTCACGGCATAGCTCTCGGCGCGGTAATAGACGGCGTTCCCGCGGGTTTAGAGCTTTCCGAGGAAGATATTCAGGTATTTCTTGACAGAAGAAAGCCCGGTTTTAACCCTCTCTCCACTCCCCGCAAGGAGGATGACGAGGTAGAGATCTTATCCGGCGTCTTCGAAGGAAAGACTACCGGAACCCCCATTGCTCTTGTTGTCAGAAATACATCACAGAAATCCGCTGATTACAGTGAGATTGCTTCCTACTACAGGCCCGGGCATGCGGACTATACCTTTGATGCAAAATACGGCTTCAGAGATTACAGAGGCGGCGGAAGGAGTTCCGGAAGAGAAACAATAGGACGCGTGGCAGCAGGCGCCATTGCCTCGAAGATTTTACAGACGCTGGGAATATCCGTTGAATGCTATACAACCCAGATTGGTCCCGTAAAAGCCGACCTTTCGGATTACTCAAGAGAAAAGGTACTCTCCCTTCCTACGGCGATGCCCGATAAAGAAGCTAACGACCGTGCTTTGGAATACGTAGCTAAGATGCGCGAAGAATGTGACTCCGTCGGAGGAGTTATGGAGTGCAGGATAAAGGGAGTTCCCGCCGGTATTGGCGAGCCTGTTTTCGAAAAGCTTGATGCAAGACTTTCGGCAGCAGTTATGAGTATCGGCGCCGTAAAAGCGGTTGAAATCGGTGACGGATGCGCGGTAGCGGGCAAAAACGGAAGCGAGAACAATGATGAATTCTGTATAAAAGACGGAAAAGTAAGCAAGAAAACTAACCACAGCGGCGGAATCCTAGGTGGCATCAGCGACGGATCCGATATTATCGTAAGAGCATACGTGAAGCCCACTCCTTCAATCTTTAAGGAGCAAAAAACAGTAAACAAAGAAGGGGAAGAAATAGATATAAAGATAAAGGGACGTCACGATCCTATCGTAGTTCCGAGAGCCGTTGTCGTAATGGAGAGCATGTGTGCTATAACAATACTCGACCTTATGATCTCGAATATGTCCTCTACTTTAAAGGGCTTACAGCAGTTCTATAATTAAAACTTCTTTTTTACAAGATCGCGTTTTATGGCGGCGAAGGTCTCATATTCACCTTTTTCGGCAAGCATCTCAAGGTATTTTAAAAGAGTCGTTCTTGTGTAATCGTGAAGGGGGGCATTTTGAGTTCCCTGCCAGTAATAATTTAAAGGATCGGCGTCGGTATAGTCCTTTCCTCTGTAAACCTTTGATGCCGCGATACGGTCCATGATCATCTCTGCGATATACTTATCCGGCATCGGTACAGGGACCATAATAGATTCGCCTGATTTATTGCCGTGAGAATTGTAATCGATCCAGTATTCGTAATGATGTTTATTGCGGCCCTTGTGGTGAAGCCAGGCTGATGAATATCCTTTATCTTCTCTTTCGGCATTGTTGGGGCTTCGGTCTCCCTGAAAATACTTAACTCCAACCCAGAATTCAGTCGGGGAATACTTTGAAAGGTCGTGCACCAGTCCCTGCCAGTATAAACCTGCCTTGAAACAGCCCTTTCTTACAAGCCATCTGTGCTTTGTAATTGTAGTAAAATGACTCCAAAACTTACTCATTTTTTTCGCTCACATTTTCCGCGGTAATAATGCTTATAGTCCGCTCCTTTAATACCACCTTTTCATCCTCCGTAACAGAGGCTTCATCAGTAGAATAAAGGATCTTCCACTTACACTTTTTAGGAGCCCTTGGCAAAGAAAGCGTTGCTTTATCCCAATGCATATTTATGGCAATGTAATAGAGCTTTCCACCCTCCGAAAGCATTATACCGATTCCGTTTTTATAATTATCCACAAAGCTCTCCCAGGCGCTTTCTCCATGGTAAGAAAGCTCGGGGAAGCCTAAACCTTCGATATCCACCATAGACATTTCTTTAGCGCCGTGGTAGAAAGGATGCTCTTTTCTGATTGATGAAAGCTTAGAAATAAAGTAGGACGCGCTGCCTTTTCTCTTAAGCCCTTTCCAGTCAAGCCAGGTAACATCGCTGTCCTGGCAGTAGGGATTGTTGTTTCCCTTTTGGGTATTGCCCATCTCATCTCCCATAAAGATCATAGGGGTTCCGCTGCTTAAAAAGAGTAATATAAGAGCGTTCCTAACCTGCTTTCTTCGAAGAGCCAAAACTTTTGGTCTTTTTGTTGGTCCTTCCTCGCCGCAGTTCCAGCTGCAGTTATAGTCGCATCCGTCTCTGTTGTCCTCGCCGTTTTCCTCGTTATGCTTGTGGTCGTAGGAAACGAGGTCGTTTAGGGTAAAGGTATTAAAGCTGTCAAAGAAATTGATAACTGCATATGAAGCGGGATTAGTCCTTATCTTCAAGGCCGCTTCGGATAAAATGCCGGCATCCGACTTTATAAATCTTCGAAGTACATTCATATACGAATCGCTGTAAAGAGCGTATCTGCGCTTTTCCTTTAAAGTGTCGTAATAATCTGTCTTCTCGGTCTTAATTCCCCAAAGGCTTTCGGCTATTATTTTTCTGTCAGCAAGAATAGGGCTTTCGTCAATAAGGCTCATAGGCATATTTTCGCCAAGGACCTGGAAGCCGTCTATATGGTACTTCGCAGTCCAGAATTCAAGGACATAGGGAATCTCACGTCTCGGAAAATCCGGAGAAAAGTACATCTGCATAATAACTTCCATATCGTTTTTATGGAAGGCTTTGACCATTTCGCAAAACTCCGTGCATGGGTTTTCGCTCGAGGAATATGCAGACTTGGGAGTATAGTAATATCCGTTACAGTAACCCCAGTAATTGTATCTTCCGGTCTTTTTATCGTTTTCGTTAAACTCGTAAGCAGGCTGCAAAATGACAGCGGTTACTCCCAGCTTTTTAAGGTGAGAGATTTTTTCTGATACACCTTTAAATGTACCTTTATGCTTAACACCTGAAGATGCGTGCATAGTAAAGCCGCGCACATGCAGCATATAAAAGAAGGAGTCTTCGTATGAAATCTTTGGAGATTTATCCCCTTCCCAGTTGAATTCCGGACAAAGCAGAGCTTTTCTTGCTTTAGCTTCATCAAAATTGCCGAAATGGAGCTTATCTGAATAATTCTCAGCCCTTACATCGGTCATATAATAGTCATTACAGAAAAAGTTGTAGCTGTTTTTATTAACATCAAAATCAGGTATAAGTGCAGTATAAATATTACCCAGGCGCTCATAATCTTTGAATTCACGTCTGCGTATCATAATACCCGTGGAATTATCGTAAATGGCAATCCCGTATTTTGCATTCTTATCAAGGGAGGAAATATCCAAAGAAAACTTACAGCCATAAGGAGTGTATGTGGCTTTGCAAGGATATAATCCGTAAGAGTCTGAAATTGATGGTCTGTTTAATTCGCTCATAGATAAGATTATAACTTATTGCTAAAATATAAACAAGAAGTTATACTATTTGCATCAATAACTTTTTTAATTGCGTTTTTTCGCAAAGGAGGATGCCAATGGCTAAAAATTTCGACACCCCCGATGAGGATATGACCGTTACCATCACTCTCGATGACGATACCGAGATTGAATGTGACGTTGTAACTATTCTTACGGTTGAGGAAAAAGATTATATTGTTGTTCTTCCCAAGGACACAAACGGAAGATTCGACGAAGACGAAGTCTGGATCTACGGATACGCTGAAAATCCTGACGATCCCGACGAAGAGCCGCAGCTCATCTATATCGAAGATGAGGATGAGTACGAAAAGGTCGCTGAAGCCTTTGACGAGTACCTTGATGAACTCGAATTTGATGACAGCGAAGACTGATTCGCTATTAATTATTTTCTTTTTTCTTAGAAAAGAGCCGAAATCAGTGGATTCCGGCTCTTTTCAACCCTAAAACAGTAGAATTACTTATATATTTCCCTATAAATCTTGATACAGGCTTTTCTCTTCCGTCTTTTCCGGATACATAGTAAATAAACAGATTCTCTTTCGCTCTTGATAAAGCTACATAAAAAACTCTTCTTTCCTCTTCGATAAACTCCGTATCCTGCATCTTACCGCAGGGGAAATTCCCTTCATTTACATCGGGGATTATTACCGTTTCAAATTCAAGTCCTTTTGATGCATGCACCGTCATAATATTAATCCCTAAATCACCTTCGGTTATTCTCATGTTTAATGCCGTCTCGTAATTTTCCTTGTATTCTTCCGCTCTTTCCTTCCATTCATGCAAAGACTCGTATTTTTTTGAATCCTCCAGAATAAAATCAAGAACAGATAAATACTCGTTTAGTACGCTCCTTTGAACAAGCGTTTTTTCATAGTACTCCCTAAGACCGATCTTGCCTAAAATATAAGAAACCCTTAGATAAAGCGGCTTCTCCTTTAAAAAGTCCAGGTCCTTTTTTAGCTTGTATAAAGCCTCCAGTTTTTCTTTGGCAAAAGGATGATCACTATGCTCCTTTAAGTAAAGAATAGCCTTGCCGATAGGATCTTTTTCGTCCGAGACTATCTCTCTTGAAATGTATCTCAGAGGTTTATTGATTATCCTTAGAAGCCCATCTACATCTCCGGATTCCGCAGCCTCTAAGTACGCAAAAACATCCGCCGCTGCGCTGTGTTCATAGATAGACCTTGTCTTTTCTTTAACCTTAAACGCAATACCTTTTTCCGTAAGCATCTTGGCAAAGGACTGCATAGATATATTTGTCCTGAAAAGTACCCCTATATGTTCCTTCTCTCTACCGGATAAATACTCGATAATCTGCTCGTACTGAGCCTTTTTTGACTCAAAGGACTTTATCTCTACTTTTCCGCTATCTGTATTATCCTTTGCGGACACCTGAGTTTTTTCAAGCCGGTTTTTATTTTTTTGTATTACTTCTTGCGAAAACCCTACAATTGTTTCCCCGGATCTGTAGTTATATGTAAGGTTAATAACTTCAGCATTATACTCTTTCAAGAAATCCTTAAGGCAATCCGGCCCCCCTCCTCTAAAGCCGTATATGGACTGATCGTCATCCCCTACCGCAAAGATGCAGGTGTCCTTTCCCTTTAAGAGGCAAGCACATTTAAACTGAAAAGGATTGATGTCCTGATACTCGTCAATAAGGATATGTGAAAACCGCCCGGACCAGTATTCAAGAATATCGGGGTTTTCGGATAAAAGATGATGGCACTCGTAAACCATATCGTCATAGTCCAGCATCTTCTGCCTTCTTATAAAGTCTTCATACTTTTCAAATACAGTATCATAGTAAGTAATGTATTCTTTACTTAGTTTTCTTAATGCCTTTCCTTTATCCGCCGAATTCTTATACTCGGAAATAGCCGAAAGAAAAGAGCTTGTAATATCGTTAGGTACAAATTTTTGTTTTTTATAGCCGGGAAGTATGTCTTTGATTATCTTTGAAATAATACTTCTTTTACCTGATTCAGTAAGAATCTTACTTTGAGAATACCCTCCGCTTAAACGGAGGATCTGATAGAATACGGAATGAAATGTTCCGAATACAACGCCGCAGCCCGATTCCTTATTCAGAAATCTCTCCTGCATAGAAACAGCTGCTTCCTTGGTAAAAGTGATGACCAATATTTTTTCAGGTGTAACTCCCCTCTCATATATAAGAAACCTGATACGTTCCGTTATGGTATGAGTCTTGCCCGAACCCGGGCCCGCCAAAACAAGGCAGGCCTCCCGGTCCGTACAAACGGCTCTTTTTTGAGCCTCATTTAATCCCTCAAAATTCAAACGCTAAGCTTTTCGATTCCCTTTTTGATTCTCTTAAGGGACTCTTCCTTTCCGAGGAGTTCAAGTATTTCAGTAGCTCCGGCAGGGGTCATCTGCTTTCCGGAAAGCGCTGTTCTGATAGGCCACATTACGTAGCCGTTTTTGTAACCCTTTTCGGTTACATACTCAAGAAGCTTTGCATAAAGCGCATCGTTTGAATAATCGGTTGCCTCCTCCAAAATTGGAAGAACGTCCTTAAGTACTGAAAGAGAGCTCCCTGCGTCAGTCTTCATCTTTTTGTGAGTATACATCTCAATGTCATACTCGGGAAGCTCTCTTAAGAAATCGATATGTGAATCGATATCGGGGAATACCTCGATACGTGTCTTAACCATACCGGCTACCTTACGTCTCTTAGCCTCGTCGTAGTCTGAGGGAAGTGACTTATCAAGGTAAGGCTTAGCCATCTCATAAAACTTGTCATCATCCATTCTCTTTAAGTACTCGCCGTTCATCCAGCGAAGCTTGACGATATCGAAAACGGCAGGGGATTTATTGATCCTGTGATAATCAAATTTCTTTATAAGCTCATCAAGAGTAAAGATCTCCTCGTTGTCCTCAGGGCTCCATCCGAGAAGAGCTACGTAGTTAACGATAGCCTCCTTTAAGAATCCCTGCTCTACAAGGTCCTCGAAAGAAGAATGTCCGCTTCTCTTTGAGAGCTTTTTGTGGTTCTCGTCGGTAATAAGAGGAAGGTGGATATATACGGGAACCTTCCAGCCGAAAGCATCGTAAAGTCTTACGTACTTAGGTGAAGATGAAAGATACTCGTTACCTCTTACAACGTGGGTGATGTTCATCGTGTGGTCATCAACAACGTTTGCAAAGTTGTAGGTCGGATAACCATCGGATTTAATAAGGATCATATCATCCAGCTCTGCGTTCTCAACGGTAATATCTCCGTAAAGCTCATCGTGGAATGTTGTAGTACCCTCGTTGGGAATGTTCTGTCTGATAACAAAGGGCTTTCCCGCAGCAAGATTAGCCTCGATCTCTTCCTTTGAAAGGCCAAGACAATGCTTGTCATATATTGTAATAGACTTTCCGTCCTCATCAACCTCGGTCTTAAGGGAAGCGAGTCTTTCCTTATCGCAAAAGCAATAGTAAGCCTCTCCCTTCTCGATAAGCTCCTTTGCGTACTTCATATAGATTCCGGTCTTCATACGCTCTGACTGAACGTAAGGTCCGTATCCGCCATCCTTATCCGGGCCTTCGTCGTGAATAAGCCCGGTCTCTTTCATTGTTCTGTAGATGATGTCTACTGCGCCCTCAACATATCTTTCCTGGTCCGTATCCTCGATACGAAGCATAAAGGTTCCGCCTGCATGCTTTGCAACAAGAAACTCGTACAAAGCGGATCTTAAATTTCCGACATGCATTCTTCCTGTGGGGCTTGGTGCATATCTTGTTCTGATTTTCTCCATTTTAATCTCCTTATGAATACCTAAATTAGGTTATTTACTGTCTTATCTGACCGTTTCCGTATACTTTGTATTTATAGGAGGTCAGTTCTCTAAGGCCCATAGGTCCTCTAGCGTGAAGTTTTTGCGTACTGATACCTATCTCGGCTCCGAAGCCGAATTCAAAGCCGTCGGTAAATCTTGTGGATGCATTGACGTATACGCAGGCTGCATCAACACCGTTTAAAAACTTTTCGGCCGTTTCGGCATTTTCGGTAACGATACACTCAGAGTGGTGTGTGTTGTATTTATTGATATGCGCTATGGCTTCATCCACGCTTCCGACGGTCTTTACGGAAAGAATATAATCGAGATATTCCTTGCCGTAGTCTTCTTCGGTTGCGGGTACTACGCAGTCTCCCAAAATCTCTATAGAAATATCATCTCCCCGAAGCTCAACATTCTTTTTATCAAGAGATTCCTTGATAGCGGGAAGAATATCTTTTGCAATGTCTTTATGTACGAGAAGGGATTCGGCGCAGTTGCAAACGCTTATCCTCTGAGTCTTTGCGTTAAATAAAATATCAACAGCCATCTTGGGATCGGCATCTTTATCAATATAAACATGGCAGTTTCCGGTACCGGTCTCAATAACCGGAATATTGGAGTTTTCAACAACGGCACGTATAAGTCCAGCTCCGCCTCTGGGGATAAGGACATCCACATATTCCTTCATCTTCATAAACTGCGCTGTCGTTTCTCTGTCGGTGCTTTCGATAAGAGCAAGAACATCACTGTTTACGCCGTTTTGTTCAAGGGCCTTTTTTAAAACCTTAACGATGGCTTTGTTGGAATTAATTGCTTCCTTTCCGCCTTTTAAAATAACGCAGTTGCCGGATTTAAAGGTAAGAGCAAAAGCATCTGCAGTAACATTGGGGCGGGATTCAAAGATTATTCCGATAACGCCCATAGGCACGCGTATTTTCTTTATCTTAAGGCCGTTGGGACGTTCAAACTCTTCAAGTAATTCTCCGATAGGATCGGGTAAAGAGGCTACCTGAACAAGTCCTTCAGACATTGCTTCTATACGCTCTTTTGTTAGCCTAAGTCTGTCCTGCATACCTTCGGAGATGCTGTTTTCTTTGGCATTTGCAAGATCTTTTTCGTTTTCGGCTAAAAGATACGCGCTTTCCTGTTTAAGCATTTTTGCAGCACAGATAAGTACTTCATTTTTCTTTTCAGTTGTCAGAAGGCCCGCTTCATATTTAGCGGCAGCCGATTTTTCGCATAAATCCTTTAAGTCAAACACCTTTAGTCCTCCTGTACTTTCTGATTACCTAAAAATCAAACTAGTATGATTTTCCTCGGTTTAATATCATGTTCATCTACGGGAATTGCAGGAACTTCCTGCATTTTATATCCTATAGCGATACTGTTTAATATAAGAAGCGGCTTTTCTGCAAGATATCTGTCATAAAAGCCTCCGCCGTAGCCTAATCTGTTACTCTCTTTATCAAATGCGACACCGGGCAAAATAATAAAAGTGTTAAAAAAAGGCTGACCGGCATAATACTCATAGTCGTACTTCATGGAATCACCCTTAGGCTCTTTGATTCCTTTAAAGCCGTTAGGTTCCAAGAATCCCGGATGATAAACATGGAAAAACTCTATCTTATCTCCGATCACCTTGGGATAATACGTCCATATATTATTTTTCATACAATAATCAAATATCGGACCTGTTGGGATCTCCGAGCCGAAGGAAGAAAAGAGCAAAACATTTTTTGCGCCATAAAGAAGGTTTTCGGATATGAAAACCTTAAGGAGTCTTTTTTCGGCTTCTTTTATTTCTTTCTCGCTTAGAGAATCTCTTTTTTTCAGAATATCTTTTCTGATCTCTTTTTTAAACTGTTTAATATCATCCATTTAATTTTTATGAAGCTTGTCTATATATTCGGGTAGATTAAAGTTTTCATCCCTATTGGCAAGGAAAAGTGTTCCCACATTCTCGCCGTCCATTATACGGTGCAAAATGCCGATATCAGAGCTGTTACAGATTATCATATCGCAGCCTGTTTTTGTAGCTATCTTTCCGGCAACAAGCTTTGTGTTCATGCCGCCTGTTCCTACGTTGCTTCCGGTAGAGCCCTTACCCATCTCCATATAATCATCGGTAAGCTTTTCAACTACTTCGATAAACTTGGCATCCGGATTCTTTCTCGGGTCGTCGGTATAAAGTCCGTCTATATCCGAAAGAAGTATCAAAAGGTCAGCGCCCACAACCGCGGCTACAACAGCGCTTAAGGTATCATTGTCGCCGAACTCGATCTCGTAGGTAGATACTGTGTCGTTTTCATTAACAACAGGTATTACACCAAGTTTAAAAAGCTCGGCAAAGGTATTTGTAGTATTGAATCTGTTAAGGTCGTTTACGACCGTATTCTTTGTCATAAGAACCTGAGCCGCAATCTGGTTGTATTCCGCAAAGAGCTTTTGATAGGTCATCATCAGTCTTGCCTGGCCGATGGCCGAGCATGCCTGCTTTTCGGCTGTGGAAAGAGGTACCTTTGAGCCCTTTATCTCGCTTATATGAACGGCTTTCTTGCCGGCAGCGATAGCGCCGCTTGTTACAAGTACCACATCCTTACCCTGGTTACGGATATCGCAAAGCTCTCTTACAAGCTTTTCAATCTTGATGTAATCCATATCTCCCGTTTGGGAGTGCTGAAGTGAAGAGGATCCGATCTTTACAACAATTCTCTTTTTATCTTTGATAGCTTCTCTAAGATTGTTACTCATATTTGCTCTCTCTTAATAAAATAAACTTAAACCCTAGTTTACAACCCTGAAATGTTTTTAGCAAGGCTACAGGCAACTTTTATTCCATCCATTGCCGCGGATGTAATTCCTCCGGCATATCCCGCACCCTCTCCGCAGGGGTATATTCCCCTGATATTTGCCTGCATATTTTCATCTCTTACGATACGTACAGGTGAAGATGTTCTGCTCTCAACTCCCGCAAGGACAGCTTCTTTAAAGGCAAATCCCGGGATGATCCTGTCGAAATGCTCCATACCTTCCACAAAGGATTCGTTCATATCCTTTGTAAAGATCCCGGTCATATCGCAAAATGAATACTTACCCTTTATATCCGGCGTAAAGTCTTCAAAATACCCTGAGATTTCAGGATCATATTTCTTTTCGGGGTATTCTTTATTTAATCCGCCTTTTTGGAGGCTTTTTTTATAATCTCCGTATTTTTGAACAGGGACACAGCCTCCGGATATTTCAAAGGCCTTTCTTTCAAGGTTTCTTTGAAACTCGATTCCCGCAAGGGGATGATCCGAAGGGTAATCCTTGGAATCAACGGTAAATATGATGGCGCTGTTTGCGCATTTTCCGTCTCTTCCCGAGTAGCTCATACCGTTAACGGCAGTTTTCCCCTCTTCGGAAGAAGCGTTAACAACATATCCGCCGGGACACATACAAAAAGAGAATACTCCGCGCCCGGATGCGGTCTTTGCCGTCACTTTATAATCAGCAGCTCCTAAATTACCTGCATCTTCCCTTCCGTACTGGGATTTATTGATAAGCTTTTGGGGGTGGATTACGCGAAAGCCCACGGAAAAAGGCTTTTGTTCCATATGAAGCCCTTCTTCAAAAAG
This sequence comes from Lachnospiraceae bacterium, assembly GCA_017469945.1. Lineage (GTDB taxonomy): Bacteria > Bacillota > Clostridia > Lachnospirales > Lachnospiraceae > AC2028. The sequence continues at coordinate 48,941 of JAFUFI010000014.1, forward strand.
CTCTTTAAAGGTATCCCTTGCGGAGTGCCCTATGGCAAGGACTACATTCGAAGTCTTTATTTCATAGGCTGTATATTTTTCTTCATCTAAAACAGCTACGGAAGCTACTTTACCGTCAGATATGGTAAGATGCGTTACTTTATTTTGAAATCTTACTTCTCCGCCAAGACGAATTATCTCTTCGCGCATATTTTTAACGACTGTTTTAAGTATATCCGTTCCGATATGGGGCTTCGCATCGTAAAGAATCTTTTCAGGAGCTCCGAAGGATACAAAAGTCTCAAGTACTTCTCTTCCAAGGCCTAAGGGGTCTTTGATCAAAGTATTTAGCTTTCCGTCTGAAAAAGTACCCGCTCCGCCTTCGCCGAACTGCACATTAGAAGACTCTTTAAGCTTTCCGCCCTTCCAAAAGTCTTCTACGTCTTTTGTTCTTTGGGTAACGCTCTTACCCCTTTCTAAAACAACAGGCTTAAAACCTGCCCTTGCAAGGTAAAGAGCGCAAAAAAGTCCGGCAGGTCCGCTTCCTACTATAACAGGCCTGTCAGAATCCGAAAGACATAAATCTTTGGCATTTACGGGAAATTCAAATTTTTTCTCTTCAAATACAGATATATTGTTTGAAAGGTCTTTTTTTGAAAGAGCCTTCTTTAAGACTTTTTCTTCTCCGGGGACGCTAAAAGAGGCCGTTACAGAATAGAAAATATCAGGCTTTTTCCTTGCGTCTACGCTCCTTTTAAGTACCCGAAGTTCTTTGATATCCTCGCTTTTAATATTTAGCAAAGAGGAAATCTTCTTTAAAAGCTTTAAAGAAAAATCCTTTTCTTCCGTATCCGCATTTATTTTAATCTGAGATAATTTTAACACTTAGCTGCCGCCTCTCCGGCTATATGTCCGCTGCTCCAGGCCCACTGCAGATTGTAACCGCCGCAGATTCCGTCAACGTCAAGAATCTCTCCGGCGTAGAAAATCCCGGGATTTTTAATAGATTCAAAATCGTCGTTTATCTCTGAAAGGAGTATTCCGCCGGCTGTTGTCTGAGCCTGGTCAAAACCGTTTACACCTGTGGCAATGACGCGCAGGTGCTTTACTTTATTTACTATTTTTTTAAGAGTATCAAGATCACCTACTGCAATATCCGATGGTTTTAAATTGCACATCTTTAAAACAAAGAAACTAAGTTTTTTATTTAAAAAGCCATTAAGTATCTGCTCGTATGTCCTGTCATTTAAAATAAGGATCCTTGAAGATAGCTCTCTTAAAAGAGTCTCCTCGTCAAGATCCGCAAAAAGATCGATCTCGATCTCTGATTTGCCTTTTTTATCAACTTCTTCGGCGATAAGTCTGCTGATGCAAAAAACGGGTATTCCCGATATTCCGTAATCCGTAAGCTGTAATTCGCCGGAAGACTCTCCCTCTCCCGATGTATCTCCGATCATCTTAAAAGTTGCATAGCACCTTACTCCGGATATGGATTTCCAAAAATCTCCTTCGCATTTAACTCCGCCCAAAGCGGGATAAAGCTTAGAGCATTTTTCGCCGAGCCTTTGGGCGAGCTTAATGCCGTTTCCGTCGGAGCCTGTTTTTGGCGCGGCCTTTCCGCCGGTTGTGATTATAACTCTATCAAAGGAGTCTGAAAGAGTTTTCACTGTCTCTTCTTTGCTTGTATCGTATATAACCTTGTATCGTCCCGGCTTTCTTTCGTCTTTTTCTATATCTTTGACAAAACAGCCCTCTTTGATATTTACTCCTAAGGTTAAAGCCTCAAATCGCAAAGCATCAAGTACAGCCGAAGCCTGTTCGCTGTGGGGATAGATTCCTCCTCTTTTTTCCGCAAGAAGAAGCCCAAGTCCGTTAAAAAAGGCGCAGGTTTCATTAAGTCCGAACCTCAAAAAGGCTCTGTCTATAAACTCACTGTCTTTTGAGTAATAGTAACCGGAAGAAAGATCGGTGTTAGAAAGATTGCACTTTCCGTTTCCGGTAACAAGTATCTTCTTTCCGACTTTGTCATTTCTCTCAAAGACAGTCACATTTGCATTTTTTCCGGCAGCGGCTATAGCTGCACAAAGTCCGGCGCTGCCGCCTCCTACAATTGCAATTTTCAAATCGATCTCCCAAATCAAAAACTATAAAACATGAAGAGTCTGGGCAAGGATTGTAATAAGTTTTTTGCCCGGAAGGTACTCTATCTCGGTTTCCTTGATATTACGACTAAGAAGAAGTATCACAAGATAGATAAGTGCCATCTCGATAAAAGAGATAAGTAGCGTAAACAAGCTTCCTAAGTGTGGCGCGATAACCTTGGCGAGGAAAACATTTATTACGCAGACAACAGCTGAAACCACCATCGGAACAAACATATTTCCTATGGGATCTAAGTTCATCTCAAGCTTAACAATTGATACGATCAGATAACCCACAAACTTACAGATAAACGAGATAAGCAGCGCCAGCGCAAAGGCTATGGACATCTCGGGATTTTTCTTTAAGGCAATACTTAAGACGATAACAAATATAACGTCCGAAGGGATCTGTACAAAGTAGGTCAAAAGCGTAAGCCCGTTGGCTACAAGAAGTCTAAGCATAAACAAAGACGCCAGCATCGTAAGGGTAAGAAAAGCCCCGTAAACAAGAAGCTTTGAAACAACCGCTCTTATGCTCTCATCATACATCGACGCGATGATACCGCTTTCCGCGATAAGATAAGCACAGCCAAAGGATCCGAAGATAAAGCAAAGATGTATCGCCGTCTGAAAATGATTCTGGGCGTAGCGCATCTTACTCTGTCTGAGATTAAGGGTAATCTCTCCCATAATAGGCAGGGTAAACATATATCCCAAAATGCAAAAGATGATACCGGGAAAAAGAACGCTTCCGCCAAAAAGGCCGATATTCTCCGCAGCAAGATATTTATCCGCGTTTTTTTGGTAAAGCAAAAAGACACCGAATACAAAGGGGAATATCATAAACAGCGTATTTAATACGTCAAATATCCTTCTTTGCCAGATCATAAGGAAGACGTTTCCGGTATTATCCTTCTTTTGGAAATAATCATCATCGTAATCGCTGTCTCCTTTTCCCGACAAAAGTTTCATAACCAGTACAAGGATAAGGACGATAAGCTCCGCAAGTATTGCTGATGCGCAGATTCCTATACATGAATAAAGAGCCGCGAAATCATCCTGCTTATAAAGAGCGGCAATCTTGCTTCCGTAGCCTGACAGAACAGAGATAAATATATTACCGAAGACTGCAATCAAAATCTGCCTTACAACGGATATAGCCGCGTAAAGCCTTATAGAGGATTTTTTACTGCATAAATATCCGCCGATGTTCTCGGATATAAGGCGAATGGCAAAGATTATTCCGAAAAACCAGATAAGGTAGAAGGAATGATTGATCTTAAAAACGCTCTTTATGAAATAAGAGCCTAAAACAGCTATTACTATTCCCCCTAAAACCGCCTCAAAATAGGTCATCGAGGAGGCGTATCTTTTTATGATCCTTGCGGATTTATACTTGCTTTTTTGATATCTGCTCCTTAAGATACGACCTAAAACCTCTGAATAATTCTCACCAAAAAAGACCCACAAAGCTTCATATAACATAAAGCAGGTGAGTAAGTAACCCATGCCTATATTTCCGACTCTGAATCTGAATACGATTGCCGCAGATAACAGAATTATAAGTGAAAGGCCGTCAAGCCTCTTTTTATCCAAAAGCGCTTCGTTCATGTCAATTCCTTAAATCTAAATGTCTCTGGTAATCCCAAGTTCGTTTAAAACTGCTTTTTGCTTTTCTTCCATAACGGCAGCTTCTTCTTCCGTCATATGGTCGTAACCGGATAAATGAAGCATACTGTGAGCCACTAAAAAAGCGAATTCCCGTTTAATGCTGTGTCCGTATTCTTCGGCCTGAGAAAGGATCCGGTCCTTTGAAAGGATTATATCTCCAAGTACAATATCACCGGACTCAGGGTCGATGTAGTCAGCTTCCTCTCCCTCGGGGATAAAGTATTCTCCGGGCTTTTCAAACTCAAGATTCGGGAAGGACAAAACATCCGTCTCCTTGTCTATCTGCCTAAAGTCCTTGTTGTACTGTCTGATACCTTCATTGTCGGTAACAAGTACGTTTACGCTTATATTCCCGTAAGGACATTTTTCCATGGAAAGGACGCCTTCGCAAACATCCCGGACAACCTTCTCTATATCAAAATCAAATTGATGATCCGTTTCGTTATCAACGTAAAAGTTCATAATATAACTTTTCTTCCTTAAATATCTTTTTAATGGTACTGCAATCGTTCATAGTAAGATTGCTTTCACGGAAAATGCCGACTTTCTCGTATCTTGAAAAAGTGGCATCAACCAGAGTATCTATCTGCTGTGAAATATCCGCATCGGGATTTTTCTCGTAAAGCGCTATAACGGCAAGGATGATTGTATGCGACAGCAAAAGTACGGCACACTCTCTGCTTTTAAGTCTGTTTCTTGTGCGCTTTGCGATAAAATCGGAATACTCCGTAAGTATATCCCGTGCAGGTCCGGGAAAACTCTCGCTTTCGAAAAACTCCGCTCTCTCTCCGGGATCAATAGGGCAAAATCTGTAATAATATCCGGCGCACTTAAGGGCTTCACTGTCCATACCCAAGCGAAGAGCTATCCTCTCGGTAAAGTATGAAGTATGGATAAGATGCTTATAGGTACGCTTGTCATTCTCCCTCATATCCGCAAGGAGATAGTATTCCGTATCGTTTAAGATCTGATATCTGTCTCTCCAGGAATACGTTACTTTAAGAGCATATAACCTTAGTCCGCCAAAGATTATGATTCCCGTAATTATAAGATTAAGACCGGGCAAAAGAAACTGCTCCGGCGATATCTGATTGGAGGATGAAAGGACGATTCCCGTAACCTCGCAGGTAAAAAGACAAAGCAGCGTTATAAGCAGGGGCTTTACTATTTTGATCTCGCTCTTTATGGGGAAAAACGTAGCTATGCCGACGCCTCCGCAGATAAGATAAAGGATCATTATTCCCGCCTTGCTTCCGGTGATAACCGTAGCTATGACAAGAAGCGTTGTTCCCGAGATCATCCCTATAAAAGGATTTGAAAAGGCGGCAAGTACAACAAAAAAGCCGGTAAAAGGCCACGCCGCCGATGGAACAAAGACGCAAAGAAGCGCAAATACAAGTCCTAAGATGAATATAAGCCAATATCTTTTAAGATTTCCCAGTGCTTCATTTTCAAAATACTTTTTAACGGGATAATGCTTTCTTACCGTATAGCCGAGGACCGCAAGGATTATCACGGAAAAGGCGCTTCTTTCAACCGCGGCAAGAATCTGCATATCGTAAAAATAATAAATGGCTCCGACTGCGGCAAGTACTAAAATAATGCATATTATCTCGGGTAAAAACCACAAATATGAACTTTTTTTATTTTCTGTTTTTTCCGCCATGGGGTTTTTCTTTGTTTTCAAATTTGTCGTAAGCTTCCACAATTTTTTGAACAAGCGGATGTCTTACAACGTCCTTATTTGTCAGTTTACAAAAACTTATCCCCTCAACATTAGAAAGAACTCTTTGCGCAATATCAAGTCCGGATTTAACGCCGGGTGCAAGGTCTTTTTGCGTCTCGTCTCCGGTAACAACAACTTTACTTCCGAAGCCGATTCTTGTAAGGAACATCTTCATCTGCGCAGGCGTAGTATTTTGCGCCTCATCAAGGATGATAAAGGAGCTGTCTAAGGTGCGTCCTCTCATATAAGCAAGAGGCGCTACTTCGATAAGACCCTTTTCCATATTCCTAAGGAAGCTCTCGGCGCCCATTATCTGATAAAGAGCATCGTAAAGAGGTCTAAGGTAAGGATCTACCTTGCTTTGAAGGTCTCCGGGTAAAAATCCAAGCTTTTCTCCCGCTTCTATGGCAGGTCTTGTGAGGATGATCCTTGAAACTTCTTCATTTTTGAAAGCCGTGATAGCCATAGCCATTGCAAGATAGGTTTTACCAGTACCCGCAGGTCCCGTGCCAAAGGTTATCATAGATTTCTTTATTGATTCTACGTATGATTTCTGTCCTACGGTTTTGGCCTTAACGGGCTTTCCGTTTACCGTATGGCAGATAATATCTTTATCTAGTTCTTCGAGCATTGAAGAAGAGTTTTCCTTCTCCATACTGATTGCATAATCCACGTTTTGTTCCTCGATGTCGTTTCCGTGTCCGGAATAAGATTTAAGCTCTCTGATAATTGAAACGGCGCTTTTAACGTTTTTTTCTTCGCCACGAACCGTAACTTCTCCGTTTCTGTCTATAACGGAAACGTTAAGGTTTTTCTCCAGCTTTTTAACATACATATCCCCCGCGCCGAAAATCTTTTGAAGGGATTCATTGTCCACTTCTATCTTTTCAATAACTTCATTCATATAAAAACTAAATGATCCCCCTGATCAGTTTATTTGCAGATACCTTCTCGTCGGAAAAATGATAAGCCTTTAAAAACCTTTCTATAACAGGTCCGGTCTTTTCCTCGGATGAAGCATATACCCTAGCAAGGGTCTCTCCGGCCTTAACCTCATCTCCAACCTTTTTATCAAGATACAAGCCAACGGTTAGGTCAATATCGCTTTCTTTTGTCTCTCTTCCGCCGCCCAGCATTAAAGAACAGATTCCGATTTCGTCGCAGTCTATATGACTTATAAATCCGTCCCGGGGTGCTTCTATTATTTTAACTATAGGCGCAAGGGTTAGCTTTTCAGGCTCGTAAACGTATGACTTATCTCCGCCCTGAGCCTCCACAAAGGCAGCCAGCTTATCCAAAGCTTTTCCGCTTTTAACAGACTTTTCAAGCATATTACGGGCTTCAATTTCAGAAGATGTAATTCCGCCAAGGATAAGCATCTGAGTGCCGAGAGTATATACAAGCTCCGTAAAGTCCTCGGGGCCTTTACCCATAAGGGTATAGATGGCTTCCCTTACCTCTATTGCATTTCCGACGGCTCTTCCTAAGGGCTGGTCCATATCGGAAATAACGGCGCTCATCTTTCTTCCCGCGTTCCTGCCAATGGTTACCATCTCTTTTGCAAGCGCGAAGGAGTCTTCTTCAGTTTTCATAAAGGCTCCGCTTCCCGTTTTTACGTCTAGTACGATCGCATCCGCTCCGGCAGCAATCTTTTTGCTCATAATAGAGCTTGCTATAAGAGACATATTGTCGACTGTAGCCGTTACATCCCTTAAGGCATATAATTTCTTATCGGCAGGCGCAAGATCGGCGGTCTGTCCCATGATCGCGATGCCGATGTTATTTACATTTTTAATAAAGGTTTCATTGCTGATACCTGTAGAAAATCCCGGAAAACTCTCCAATTTATCGATCGTTCCTCCGGTGTGTCCGAGTCCCCTTCCGCTCATCTTCGCTACGGGTACGCCGCAGGCGCAAACCATAGGCGTAAGGGCAAGAGATGTCTTATCCCCGACTCCTCCCGTTGAGTGCTTGTCGACCTTAATTCCTTTAATTGCGGAAAGGTCTAACTTATCCCCGCTCTCAGCCATCGCCATAGTAAGATACAGAGTCTCTTTATCCGTCATCTTTTGGAAAAAAATGGCCATCATCAGGCTTGAAACCTGGTAATCGGGTATTTCCCCTTTTGTATACCCTTCAATGAAAAAACGTATTTCCTCTTCGGTAAGCTCGCCTCCGTTACGTTTTTTCATGATAATATCATACATTCTCATAAGCTTACCTCCCAAACCTTCTAAACACCTGCTTTTTTGCAGATTCCGTTTAAGCAGCACCTTTCGCAGTGCGGTTTTGTCCTTGCCGTGCAAACTTCCCGGCCGTGGTCCACCAAACGGTGACAAAAAGCATTTCCCTCCTCGGGAGGGATTATCTTCCAAAGCTCTTTTTCGACCTTACCGGGCTCTGTTATCCCCTTAACAAGTCCGATTCGGTTACAGAGTCTGATACAGTGCGTATCGGTAACGATAGCCGGCTTTCCGTAAATATCCCCCAAAACAAGATTTGCGCTCTTTCTTCCGACCCCGGGAAGCTTTAAAAGCTCTTCCATTGTATCGGGAACGCGGCCGTTGTACTCATCAAGAAGCATCCTCATACAAAGAACTATATCTTTTGCCTTTGATCTGCCTAGGCCGCAGGGTTTAACAATTTCCTCTATTTTGTCAGCTCCGGCCCCGGCAATAGCTTCCATCGTCGGATACTTTTCGTAGAGCTTTTCCGTGATGATATTAACCCTTGCGTCGGTACACTGGGCAGCCAGCCTGACGCTTACAAGAAGTTTCCAGGGCTCTTTATATATGAGGGAGCATCCGGAATCCGGATACTCGATTTTTAAAAGCCTTATGGCTTCAAGCGCAAGTTCTTTCTTAGTCATAAATTACTCACTTATGATAAGGTTCATGATTAATGATCCTGTAGCTTCTGTAAATCTGCTCCAAAAGGACCACTCTCATAAGCTGATGAGGGAAAGTCATGTCGGAAAAACTAAGGTGCATATCCGCTCTTTTGGTGACGCTTTCATGAAGTCCCAAGGACCCGCCGATGATAAAACAGATACTGCTTTTGCCGTATGTTGCCTGTTTATCTATCCAGTCCGCAAGGCCTTCCGACGTAAGTTTTTTGCCCTTAATCTCAAGGGTGCAGACTACGTCGGAGTCATTTACCTTTGAAAGAATACGTTTCCCCTCTTTCAGGAGAATTTCCTGCACAAGGGTATCAGAAGCGCCATCCGGCGTCATCTCGTCGTCTACAGAGACTATCTCAAGCTTAACATATCTTGAAAGCCTCTTTGAGTATTCGTCTATGGCGTCTCTGAAAAACTTTTCCTTAATTTTTCCGACTGCGATTACAGTGATTCGCATTAACTACTCCAGATTATTTGCTTAAGTATTCGTCAATTCCCTTTGCAGCTGCTTTACCGGCACCCATTGCAAGGATAACGGTAGCTGCGCCTGTTACGGCATCACCGCCGGCATAAACGCGGTCTTTACTGGTAGCACCGGTCTCTTCGGAAGCTACGATACATTTATGCTTATTGATCTCAAGGCCCTCGGTGGTTGATGAGATAAGAGGGTTGGGAGATGTACCGAGTGACATGATAACAGTATCAACGTCAAGTACAAACTCGCTTCCGGGAATCTCAACGGGTCTGCGTCTTCCGGATGCATCTGGCTCGCCGAGTTCCATACGGATGCACTTCATACCGTTAACCCATCCCTTTTCGTCAGCAAGGATCTCGGTAGGATTGGTAAGAAGGTCAAAGATGATACCTTCTTCTTTAGCGTGGTGAACTTCTTCGACTCTTGCGGGAAGCTCTTCTTCGCTTCTTCTGTATACGATATGAACCTCAGCGCCAAGTCTTAAGGCAGTTCTTGCAGCGTCCATAGCAACGTTACCGCCGCCTACAACAGCAACCTTTTTACTCTTCATAATAGGAGTATTTGAATTTTCATCAAACGCCTTCATAAGGTTGCTTCTTGTAAGATACTCGTTAGCTGAAAATACACCGTTTGAGTTCTCCCCGGGGATACCCATAAACTTGGGAAGTCCGGCTCCGGATCCGATAAATACAGCCTCGAATCCTTCTTCATTTAAGAGCTCGTCGATAGTTACGGATTTACCAACAACAACGTCAGTCTCAATCTTTACGCCGAGAGCCTTAACGTTTTCGATTTCTTTTGCAACAACCTTTTTCTTGGGAAGACGGAACTCGGGAATACCGTAAACAAGTACTCCGCCGGCTTCGTGAAGAGCCTCGAATACAGTAACATCATATCCGAGCTTTGCAAGGTCTCCGGCGCAGGTAAGTCCGGAAGGACCGGATCCGATTACGGCAACTTTCTTTCCGTTTTTCTTTTCGGGAGCCTTAGGCTTAATTCCATGCTCGGAAGCCCAGTCAGCAACAAATCTCTCGAGTTTACCGATTGAGATAGCTTCGCCCTTGATACCTCTGATACATTTTCCTTCGCACTGAGATTCCTGAGGGCATACTCTTCCGCAGACAGCGGGAAGTGCAGTGCTTTCGCTTAAGATCTCGTATGCTTTTTCAATATCTCCGAGCTTAATCTGCTCGATAAATGCGGGGATATTTATAGAAACGGGGCATCCCTTTACGCACATTGCGTTTTTACAGTTTAAGCATCTTGAAGCCTCTTCCATAGCTTCTTCGAGTGTATATCCGAGACAAACTTCTTCGAAGTTGTGTGCTCTCTTAGCGGCATCCTGTTCCTTGATAGGAACTTTTTTCATAACATCCATTTAAGAATTCTCCTTCATGTGTGGTAATGCGCATTAGTTTACTTTAATTGCAATGTCCGCATCCGCCGTGATGTGTATCACCTTCGGTTAAAGCAAGCATTGCTCTTCCCTCTTCTGTCTTGTAGAGGGTCTGACGTCTCATAGCTTCATCGAAATTAACCTTGAAACCGTCAAACTCGGGTCCGTCTACGCAGGCGAATTTAACTTCGTCACCGACGGTTACGCGGCACGCACCGCACATTCCCGTTCCGTCAACCATAATAGGGTTAAGGGAAACGATTGTAGGAATATTAAGCTCTTTTGTAAGCATTACCGCAAACTTCATCATGATCATAGGACCGATACATACGCACTGGTCGTAGGTCTTTCCTTCAGCGTAAAGATCCTTTAATGTCTGAGTTACCATACCGCTTCTGCCGTATGAACCGTCGTCTGTGGTAACATAGAGATTTCCGGCTACAGCCTTCATCTCGTCCTCAAGGATAAGAAGGTCCTTTGTCTTGCATCCTACGATAACATCAACATCTACGCCATGCTCGTGCATCCATTTAACCTGAGGATAAACGGGAGCGGTACCTACACCGCCGGCGATAAAGATGATCTTCTTTTTCTTAAGCTCTTCTACCGGAATTGAAAGGAGCTCTGAAGGGCAACCTAATGGTCCGACAAAATCTCTGAAACTGTCTCCTTCGGCTAAATCTGCCATAAAAGTAGTCGCAGCGCCTATAACCTGGAATACTATGGTTACGGTCCCTTTTTCTCTGTCGTAATCGCAGATAGTAAGGGGAATTCTTTCGCCGTCATCATCGCATCTGACAATAACAAACTGTCCGGGCAAGCAGCGTTTAGCTACTCTGGGTGCTTCAACTTCCATAAGGAAAATCGTGGGATTGAGCACCTTTTTCTTGATTATTTTATACATAGCTCCTCCTATTTAACGCTTTTGAACGGGGTATAGTATATTTCAAAAGCGATAGATAACAAATTAATCCAGTTTTTCAACCTCTCCGGTCATCACATCGACGGAATATCTGGTATCGAGAGTCGTAACCAGGCCGCTCTCATTGTATATATATTCATCAAATACGTATCCGTATGAGGTTCCAAAAACTCCGGGATCCTTGATAATGGATATAAGATCCAGCTGAATAACTCCGCCGTTTTCCATAGATCCGTTGGGGTTTACGGTAAGGCCTTTACTGAAAAGGTAATTAAGGACAATGTCCCTGGCCTGAGTTACGTCCACATTGTATTCTATATTAAAATGGTATTTAACATCAACCACTTCTGACGAAACACCGTTTTTATTTATGCAAACAAATTTATAATGAGATACTCCGGGGAGCATAACAATAGGCGCTGTATACTTATACGAAAGGCTCGAAGGATAAGAACCGTCCGTTGTATAGTAGTAAGCCATCTCGCCTTCTGTATAGTTGGAGATCTCGATAAATGTAGGCTCCGAGTACTCTCCTGAAGCAGGGGTTATTTCGGGCTTTATAGGCGGAAGTATTTTTATTTCGACTGATGCGGAAACCGAATCGCTCTTGATTCCCAGTTCATTCTCGCAATAGGCCGTTATCTTGTAAAGACCGTTGTCCAAAAGAACCGATCCTTTATAGACCTCATCCTCAACAACGCTTTCTGTATTTCCGTCCTTAGTGCATAAAACGCTGTATTTTATGGTTTCACCTTTTCCGGCTTTTATAACAAGAAGCTGGGGCAGCTCATATACTCCGTCCTTTGTATCAATAACGGGAGCATCCACAAAATACATGGAATACTTTTCATTTACGGACTCATCGTCTATTTTTTTAAGAAGCTCGGCTATCTTATCATAGGCCTTTTCGGAGTCATAAAACTTTATAACAACATCAAGTGCGGCAGCTCTCTCGCCTTCGGAAAAATCGGGATTATCGTACATACTAAGGTATGTATCTACATACATCTCCTTATCGCCGCTTTCGTAATACGCGATTCCGAGCTTTGTCAAAAAGGCTCTGTCACTTCTGTTTCCCGGAAGCAAGGATTCATACAGCATGATCGCCGTATCATAATCTCTGCGCTCTAAAGCCTGGTCAGCTTTTCTCATTTTATAACCATCGGATGTAAAGAAAAGAATTGCAAGTACCGTGATAACTATAATAAGCAAAAAGCTTCCGGCTACGATTCCGTAATTAATAGGCTTGGGAAGCTTTAAAAGCCTTCCCGTAACGCTTGTATCTTCAGGTCCCGGGATATTAGCTTCATCGCCAGATTTTTCATTACCGGATTTTGCCTCTGAGCTATTTTTATTTTTTTCTTCGGTTCCGGAAAAGACGCCTTTACTAAGGCTGCTGACAGTTTTCTTGGCATCATCCAAAACAGGATCGAAATCCGGAACAATATGAATATCTTGGCCGCAGGATTCACAATAAAGAGATCCCTCTTTAATCTCTGCGTTACAAAATGGACACTTCATCTGACTTCTCCGGAAGAATTATTTTTGCAGCTCAACTGATGTGAGGCAGTTCTTCATAAGCATAGCTATGGTCATAGGACCGACTCCGCCGGGCACAGGCGTTATAGCCTCCGCTACGGGCTCTACGCTCTCAAAATCAACATCTCCGCAGAGCTTGTTGTCAGCGTCTCTGTGGATTCCAACATCAATAACAACAGCTCCGTCTTTTACGTAAGAAGCATCGATCATCTTTGGCTTACCGATAGCCACAACGAGGATATCAGCTCTCTTGGTAACAGCCTTAAGATCCGCTGTCTTTGAGTGGGTAACGGTAACTGTTCCGTTTTCCTTTAAAAGGAGCATAGCCATCGGTTTGCCGACGATATTGCTTCTTCCGATTACAACGCATTCTTTTCCCGCAATTTCATATCCGCTTCTCTTTATAAGCTCGATAACGCCTGCAGGTGTGCATGAAACAAATCCGGGCTTACCGATTGATAAGCATCCGACATTTACAGGATGAAATCCGTCCACATCCTTTAAAGGAGAAATCTCATCAAGGATCCTCTCCTCGTTTATATGTTTAGGAAGAGGGAGCTGAACAAGGATTCCGTTGCAGTCTGCCCTTTTATTAAGCTCTCTTATAAGATCTAAAAGTTCTTCCTCCGTCGTTTCCTCGGGAAGCTCGTATGAAAGAGATTCGATTCCGCAATATTCGCAGGCTTTTTTCTTGTTTCTTACATAAACGCTTGATGCGGGATCGGCGCCTACCTGAATAACAGCTAAGGAAACGGTTACTCCGCTTTCCTTAAGCTTTGAAACCTCTGCTTTAACTTCATCTTTTATCTGTGCTGATATTAATTTTCCGTCAATAAGCTTAGCCATTTTTGCTCCTTAAATATTAGAATAAACCTGTGATCTTTCCGTCCTCTGTTACGTCGATTCCGTAAGCAGCAGGTGTCTTTGAAAGACCGGGCATGGTAACTACCGCACCGGTAAGAACAACAACAAATCCGGCACCGGCAGATACATATACTTCTCTTACAGACATTTCAAAGCCTTCAGGTCTGCCAAGCTTTGTGGGATCGTCTGAAAGTGAATACTGATTCTTTGCCATACAAACGGGAAGGTTTCCAAATCCCATTTCTGTGATCTTGGCAAGTTGCTTTAATGCAGCGGGTGCAAAGCTTACGCTTGCAGCACCGTATATTTCCTTCGCGATGGTCTCAACCTTTTCCTTAAGAGGCATCTCATCGGGATAAAGAAGTTTGAAATCGCTCTTCTTTGTTTCAAGCGTCTCAAGTACCTTCTTGGCAAGGTCGATGCCGCCTTCACCGCCCTTTTCCCAAACCTTGGAAAGAGCAAATTCGCATCCTCTGTCCTTACAGAACTTCTCAACAAATGAGGTCTCAGCCTCTGTATCTGTAACGAAAGCATTTAAAGTAACAACAACGGGAACCCCATATTTTTGAAGATTCTCGATATGCTTTTCAAGGTTAACGATACCTGCCTTTAATGCATCAAGGTTTTCCGCGTTAAGCTTATCTTTTGAGACTCCGCCGTTATACTTAAGAGCTCTGATGGTGGCCACAAGAACAACTGCATCGGGCTTAAGGCCTGTCTGTCTGCACTTGATATCAAAGAATTTTTCAGCGCCAAGGTCAGCTCCGAAACCTGCTTCTGTAATGCAGTAATCAGCCATCTTAAGAGCAGCTTTTGTAGCTCTTACGGAGTTACATCCGTGTGCGATATTTGCAAAAGGTCCGCCATGTACAAGAGCAGGAGTATGCTCAAGTGTCTGGATGAGATTAGGCTTAAGGGCATCCTTTAAAAGAGCAGCCATGGCTCCAACTGCTTTAATATCACCGGCGGTTACGGGCTTTCCTGAATAGTCATACGCAACTACGATCTTTGCAAGTCTTTCCTTGAGATCGTTAAGGTCCTTTGAAAGACAAAGAATAGCCATGATCTCGCTGGCAACTGTGATAACAAAATGATCTTCTCTTACAAATCCGTCTGTCTTTGCACCAAGGCCTACAACGATATTTCTAAGGCTGCGGTCATTCATATCAAGACAGCGCTTCCAAACAATATTTCTTGTATCAATCTGCAGCTCGTTACCCTGCTGAATATGATTGTCAAGAAGAGCAGCAAGAAGATTATTTGCAGAAGTGATGGCATGAAAATCACCTGTAAAGTGAAGGTTTAATTCTTCCATAGGAACAACCTGGGCATATCCGCCGCCGGCTGCACCTCCCTTAATACCAAAGCAAGGGCCCAGTGAAGGCTCTCTTAGAGCAATGATAGCTTTCTTACCAAGCTTTCCAAACGCCTGACCGAGACCAACTGTAGTTGTTGTCTTTCCTTCTCCTGCAGGAGTGGGATTGATCGCGGTAACAAGAATGAGCTTTCCCTCTTTGTTACTCTCGATCTTTCTTAAAAACTCCTCGGTAAACTTAGCCTTATACTTTCCGTATAATTCAAGATCATCTTCGGTAACGCCGATTCCGGCAGCTACCTCCGTGATTTTGTTCAGGCTGGCTGCCTGTGCGATTTCGATGTCAGATTTCATAATTCCTCCTATATGGCAATTAATTGCTCGAATCAAGGTATGCCTCAAATTCTTCTATTGTCATAAGTATTTCTCTGGCTTTGGTACCCGACTCAGGGCCCACAACTCCCTCTTCAGAAAGGGAATCCATTATTCTCGCAGCTCTGTTAAATCCGATCTTTAACATTCGCTGCAGATAACCGATGGAGCATTTTCCGCTGTTTATAATGCATCTTCCGGCTTCGGCGAAAAGCTCGTCTCTGCCGTCCGATTCTCCGCCGCCGGATTTTGCGGAAGCGTCACCGCTGCCGGCGCTTTCTATGTTGTCAACGGTTACTCCGACTCTCTCGGCAAATTCGTTATGAAGTCTCTGCGCTTTTAAGAAGTCTACAACTGCAGATACTTCTTCGTCGGATACGAATGCACCCTGAACTCTCTCGGGCTTGGGCTTACCCTGTGGATAAAAGAGCATATCTCCTTTACCAAGAAGCTTTTCCGCTCCTACAGTATCAAGGATTGTCCTTGAATCCACACCGCTTGATACCGCGAAAGCCATACGGCTTGGCATATTTGCCTTGATAAGACCTGTGATAACGTCAACCGAAGGTCTCTGGGTAGCAACAACAAGGTGTATTCCGCAGGCTCTTGCAAGCTGTGCCAAACGGCAGATTGCTTCCTCTACTTCCTTGCCGCAAACCATCATAAGGTCCGCAAGCTCGTCGATGATGATTACAATCTTGGGAAGCTTGAAGTGTGCGATGCCATTAAGGCCAGCTTCTTCAATCTCCCTCTCGCTCATAGACTTAACTTTATCGTTGTAACCCTTTAAGTCTCTTACGCCGAGGTCTGCAAACTTCTTGTATCTTTCTTCCATCTCCTTAACGCCCCAGGCAAGGGCCGCCGCAGCCTTTTTAGGGTCTGTGACAACGGGGAGCATAAGGTGAGGTATTCCGTTATATACGGAAAGCTCAACTACCTTGGGATCCACCATTATAAGCTGTACATCTTCGGGAGACGACTTATAAATAAGGCTCATGATCAAGGTGTTGATACATACTGATTTACCGGAACCTGTGGCGCCCGCAATAAGCACATGGGGCATCTTTCCGATATCGGTAACGATCACATCTCCGCCGATGTTTTTACCTACCGCAAAGGAAAGGTTTGATTCGGCGTTTTTAAACTCTTTGCTCTCAAATAGTTCTCTTAAAGAAACCATTGAAGTCTCTTTATTTGGAACTTCGATACCGACAGCGCTCTTTCCGGGAATAGGAGCTTCGATCCTTATATCCGCGGAAGCAAGTGAAAGTTTAATATCGTCGGAAAGTCCGAGTATCTTGGAAACCTTTGTTCCGGGTTCAAGAGTCATCTCGTATCTTGTGACGGAAGGACCCTGAACTGCCTCCGTAATATCTACATTTACTCCGAAGTTTCTTAAAGTTTCCTGGAGATTATACTTTGTATCTTCAAGCTCTCTTGCATTATTTAACGCTTTGTTCTTAGCCGGCTTAAGAAGACTGATCGGCGGGAATTCGTAAGGCTTGTTACTGTGATACTGAATTGTACCGCTTGTAGCAGGTGCTGAGCCTGTGCGGCGGTTTTCCGCCCCCGATGCCCCAGATCCGTACGAGCTTCTTTCAGGCGGAGCGTCATGGGAACCTGCAGGAATCCTTGTTGCGGTAGCGTAAGCCCCCGCCATAGTCTTATCGCCGCTATTTGCAGCGGATTTCCATGCACTGACAGCTGCGCTGTCTTCCCCGGTATCCGAAACAAAGCTTGCCTTGGGCTTACCGGCCTTTGGCTTAGAAGCGGCTTCTTCCTTACGAATTGCCTGTTCGTATGTTGAGAGGATATCTTCGTCTTTATTTTCTAAGATATCTTCATCATCGTTATAGTAATCTCCGCCTTCTTCGGAATAGTTTCCTTCAAGGGCTGAGAACTGCTCTTTTACTTCGACGCTGTGAGATGAACGGATTTCCTGCTTTTCAAAATTAAAGACAGGTCTTCCGTACATATCAACCATAGTCTCGCCGTTTTGAATCTTGTAATTTAGTATCTGCTGTTCATAATCGTCGGCGCCGGCGCCCTGCTCTTCGTAATATCCGTTACCGGATCCGTTGTCATAATAACCGTTGTCATTAGGGTTTTCGTAATAACCGTTATCGTAGGTATTGTCATACCCTTCGTTATAACCGCCTGCATTATTGTTATCATATCCGCCTTCGTAGTTTACATCGTAGGCAGGTCCCTGACTGTTATTCTTTTCAGGTTTATAATCGTCGTAAGCTATCTCGTGGATTTCCTGGGAGTGGTTTCCTCCGTAATGGATTCCGTCACTTCCCGCAACCTGTAAGATAGAATCGTTTTCTTTTGCCTCGCGGTTAAGCTTTTTCTCTATCTCATGCTTTTCTTTGGAGGCTGCCATTTTCTCTTTCGAATCGGCAAGCTTCGCCTTTAAAGAATCCCTCATATTGGGCTTATATCCCGTATCGAGATCGGGCTTTGCCGGCATCGGAGGCATTTCAACGTAAGTTCCCTCCTCAAAGATAGGAGCTTCCGCGTCAGGTCTTCTAAGCTTATCCCTAACGTTTAAAGCCTTATCGGATGGAGCAGGTGCGTCCTGTCCCCTATCAGTTAAAAGATTTCTGTTTTCTTTTGCAAGAAGCCTTCTGTCTCTTATCTCCTCGCTGTAATCCTTGCCCTTTCTTGCAATCTCAATTCCTTTATCTTTTACAAGGTTGATGAAAGATTTCTCTGTAATAAGGATCAGGCAGATCAGTATTCCGAGGATCAAAAGAAGGACAAGTCCCACATTTCCCAAAAAGCTCTTTATAAGATATGCAAGGCTTCCGGATATAAGGCCGCCGCCCTTCCTTCCGTCGCGGCAGATCTTGTAGAGCTCGCCGAAGTTATACTTTTCCATGCCGACGGCGGCTTTCCCTGCCATATCGCAGATAATTCCGATAAGGAAAAAAAGTCCGACTGATGCCCAAAGTTTCTTTAAGGCATTTCTATTGTTTTTGTTTGCTCTGTAGAAAAACAAAGCTACAATCGAAACGATAGGTGCGATGTAAGCGGTAAGTCCGAAAACTCCGAAAAAGAATCCGCTTATTGCGTCACCGAAGGCTCCGATAATATGGAAATTGCAAAGGAAAAAAAGTACCATCAGCGCTACAAATAAGATAGTGCCGATCTCCACCTTCATCTCTCTTTCCTTCTCTTCTCTTAAAGCCTCTTCAACGGGAGTTCTTCCCGAAGGTCTTTGGGGAGAAGGTCTTTTTCTTTTATTATTATTTGCTGATGAAGCCATCAGTTATTGCCTCACATTCTTAAATATCATAATCGGCATTGTCTGCCACGTCATAATCGTAATCTACCTGTCCGCGCTCTTTCTTTTTGGGAACCGGAAGCGGGTTTTCCAGAGGGGCTGTAGCCGCTTTTTCAGTTTCTTCAGTTTTTTCAGTTTCCTCGTCCTTAATCTCGATTTCTTCAAGGACTTC
Source organism: Lachnospiraceae bacterium (assembly GCA_017469945.1). Taxonomy (GTDB): domain Bacteria; phylum Bacillota; class Clostridia; order Lachnospirales; family Lachnospiraceae; genus AC2028. Next base: position 67,701 of record JAFUFI010000014.1, read on the forward strand.
GGGAATAGTCTCTGCTTTCTCCGGCGCCTCTTTATAAATAAACATATCAAAAAGATTTCCCGCCATACCTGCAAATAAAAGCACAGCCATCATCTCACAGCTTCCGATATTTCCGGAAAGCCCAAGAGAATCAAGTACGCAAAAACCAATAAGCAAAAGGGCTACCGTCGTTCCCTGATCTTTTTTCCTAAGAGCGTATCCTTCGGCTATACCGGGTATAAGCAAAAGGGCTACGATGGAAAGACCTGCAAGATCTGAGGATGCAAAGATATGAGCTTTATTTGAAAAAAGCCTGATTCCGGATACAAAACCAAAAAGCTCATCCGTAAAAAGCTTTCCTCTAATCCCCGACAAAACCAAAGCCCCAAGGCATATTCCGAAAACAGTTCCGACAATATAAAGAACTGCGTTAATAAAGGCTCTGTTTTTGGTATCTTCTTTTTCTTCCTTATCCCGTATAAAGAACATAGGAATTGCGAGTAAAAAAGAGATGGCGGAAAAATCGGTAAATGCCGAAAGTCCCACAAATAATCCGCCGGCAAGCGCTATACCAATTTTTGCCTTTCTTCCGGGAAGAAGAAGCGATAAAAACAAAAGAGCGAGCATATCAAATACAAGGGATAAAAGCTCGGGTCCTTTACTTAAGCCGAAAGAGCAAAAATACGGAGATACAAAAGCAAAACAAACGGATAAAACCGCAGCAAAATTCCCCAGTATCTTACGCATAGCAAAAAACAGGCAAACAGATGAAATAACGGTAAGAACGGTGTTAAAAACAATAATCGTTCCTAAGTTTCCGCCAAATAAAGCGGATATAGAATAAAAAATAGAATTATAGATATCTTCACAAGCGCTGCCCGTTAGACTGGGCGTAATCAAAGCGCTCTGCATCTGTCTTAATCTTAAAATGACGCCTGCCGCAAGACAAACAAAAGCAAATACAAAGGTAAGGATATTCATAACCTTTGTACCGCTTTTCGCATCTTTTTCGGCAGGCTTTTTCTTTTGTAAATAGTATCTTAGTATGATAAGACCTGTGGAAATAAGGAAAAATGCCGCTGTGAAAAGCAGACCCATTCCCTTATCAAGGAAAAAAAATCCGGCTGATTCGGTAAAAATAAGCGCACTAAACGTAAGCACCGTAATGCCGTACAAAAACCAAACTATATCGCTGAATCTAGTTTTCCTTAGTCTCATCAGAAAGCACCTTTTCAATATTGTAGCGAGGTCTGTGCTTTACCTCAATGTAAACCTTTCCGATATACTGGCCCACAAGCCCTATGGAGATAAGCTGCATACCACCAATAAACCAGATAGAAAGCATAAGTGAAGTCCAACCGGGCTCTACATGTCCTAAGAAGTACTGAACAATGGAGTAGATAGCTACCGCAAGAGCGATAAAGAGCATAACTACTCCGGCCCCTAAGATCATACTTATGGGTTTTATACTGAATGATGAAATACCGTTGAAAGCAAGCGCAAGCATTTTGCTCAAAGGATATTTTGACTCGCCTGCGGCTCTTTCAAGTCTCTGATAGTAAACGCAATCCGTCTTGTATCCGAGAAGAGGAACGATACCTCTGATAAAGAGATTTGTCTCTCCATACTGTGAGAACTGTTCGACGGCTCTTCTGCTCATAAGTCTGTAGTCTGCATGGTTATAAACTGTTTTAACTCCCATACCTGCCATAAGCTTATAAAAGGCCTGAGCGGTAGTTCTCTTAAAGAAAGTATCCGTCTTTCTCTCGCTTCTGACGCCGTAAACAATATCGCAGCCATCGTGGAACTTGTCGATCATCTCTTCGATGACTTTGACGTCATCCTGAAGATCGGCATCTATCGAAACGGTAACATCACAAAAGTCCTTTGCGGTAATAAGTCCCGCCGTAAGAGCATATTGATGTCCCACATTTCCGGCAAGCTTAACTCCGAAAATCTGTGTAGGATACTTTTCGTGTTCTTTTTCAATAAGATCCCATGTATTGTCTTTACTGCCGTCATTTACAAAGAGAACAAAACTGTCGGCAGAAATCTTTCCCTTTGCCACAAGATCGTCAAGCACACCCCTAAGTACAGGTGCGGAAATCGGGAAAACTTCTTCTTCGTTATAACAAGGTACAACTATTCCTAATCTGTCCATAACCCCTCCGGTTTATATATGTTTATACGCAAATCCAGCACCATGCCTGTTTAAAGGTATGGTGCCGCAAAATTACTCATCCCAGTTATGATATACAGCCTGAACGTCATCGTCATCATCAAGAAGATCGAGAGTTCTCTGAAGGCTCTTAATCTGGTCCTCATCGGTAAGAGCAACATAGTTCTGAGGTATCATTGTGATCTCTGCGCTAAGCATAGGAACCTTAGCTTCTTCAAGAGCTTTTCTGACCTGCTCGAGTACAGCTTCATCGGGCTCTGTAAGAACTTCGTAGCTGTCTTCTTCTGCTGCGAAATCTTCGGCTCCGGAATCAAGAGCGAGCATCATAAGGTCGTCCTCTTCCATATCACACTCTTCTTTATCGATGATGATCTGGCCTTTTTTGTCAAACATATAAGATACGCATCCGGGAGTTCCTACGTTTCCGTTTCCCTTTGTGAAAGCGCTTCTTACGTTTGCGGCGGTACGGTTCTTGTTATCGGTAAGAGCGTCAACGATGATCGCGATTCCGTTAGGTCCGTATCCCTCGTATGTAACATACTCGTAGTTAACTCCGCTTCCTTCTCCGGCAGCCTTCTTGATACCTCTTTCGATAGTATCGTTAGGCATGTTGTTTGCCTTTGCCTTTGCGATAACGGTAGCAAGCTTGAAGTTATTGTTGGGATCGGGTCCGCCCTCTTTAACCGCTACGGCGATCTCACGTCCGATGATGGTAAAGATCTTACCCTTCGCAGCGTCGTTTTTCTCTTTTTTATGCTTGATATTTGCAAATTTTGAATGTCCTGACATAAAATTAAAAACCTCGTCTTTCTTTTAACACATATTGCGAAAATTATATCAAAAAACAGCTAAATCATCAAGTTGTGACCTCGTACTCAGACACTCCGAGCACAGTCTCTCCGTCAATCTGAAGAGCGCAGGGTCTGTCAAAAGCAACCTTGATCTTATTGCCCTTATAAATGGATACGACCTTTTTGTTCTTAACATGCTCTCCCTTGAAGATATTCGGGAAAACAATAAGAGCTTTAAGGGCAAATCCCGTTTTATAGGTCATAACGGAAACCTTTTTATCCTCAGACAGCCTATCTTGCTCGGGGCAGGCCATCATGCCTCCGCCGTAAAATCTGCCCTTCATAGTAGGTACAAGCCAGGTTTTCTCGGCGATAAACTTCTTGTCATCAACCGTAACCGTAGCAGTAACAGGCTTAAAGTGGAAAAGGATTCCCTTTATCGCGATACCGGTGTAATTAACGGGCTTATCGGATTTTTCCTTTTGAATATCGCCGATTTCACAGCAATATCCGTCGATTCCGTATCCGATGCCGTTTAAAAACTTGGCGGATACGCCGCCGATCGTAACGGTGGGAAGATTCTTAAAGAATCTGTTGACATCCTTAACGATCTCTCCCGCATCTACCCCAATATCGCGTAAGAAATCATTACCGGTTCCGCACGCAAAATAATCCAAAGGTTTTGAAAGAGTTTCTTCGCTAACATGATTAATGTAATAGTTTATAGTACCGTCTCCGCCGCAAAGAACGCATCTTTCACCATCGGGTACCGATGAAAAGTACGAATCGTAGTCTTCGATGGAAGTGGCATCGATAAACTCAAGCTCTTCATCCTTAAGGATCTCCTTTATCTTTAAGGAGTCTTCCTTTCCCCTTCCGTTATTTGCCTTACGGTTGTAGATAATCCTATACTTCATTAACCATACCTCCCAATAATTTATACCTGAGACTCGAGAACCTTAGCGCTCTCTTTGATGGCAGCTTCGATTCCTGCAGGATTCTTACCTCCGGCCTGAGCCATATTAGGTCTTCCTCCTCCGCCGCCTCCTACAAGGGCTGCGATTCCCTTAATAAGATTACCGGCATGTGCTCCCTTTGAAACAGCTCCGTCTGTTGCCATAGCAACCATATTTACCTTGCCGTCGAGGTCTGAAAGAAGTACGATAACGCCTTCGCCGATCTTTGCCTTAAGCTGGTCGCCAAGGTCTCTTAAGCCGTTCATATCAACTCCTGAAACGCTTGTTGCAAGAAGTTTTACCCCTTTAACTTCAAGGACCTTATCCATAACATCTCCGAGAGCATCCTTTGCTGCCTTGGACTTAAGGGATTCGTTCTCGCTCTTAAGCTCTTTAAGCTCGGCATTAAGCTTTTCAAGTCTGTCAAGTAAGGTAGCGGGAGTAGCTTTTACAAGCTTTGCTGCCTCCTCGAGTTCCTTTTCAAGCTTTGCGAAATACTCATTAACATTGGTTCCGGTAATAGCTTCGATTCTTCTTGTTCCGGCAGCAACGCCGCTCTCTGAAAGAATCTTGAAGCTTAAGATCTCTCCGGTTGAGGATACATGAGTACCTCCGCAAAGTTCCTTTGAGAAGTCGCCCATAGAAACTACTCTGACGGAAGAAGCGTATTTCTCGCCGAAAAGCGCGGTGGCTCCGCTTGCCTTAGCTTCCTCGATACCCATAACCTGAGTAGAAACCTTGATATTTTCGGCAATCTTTTCGTTAACGATTTTTTCAACCTTAGCTATCTCCTCAGCGGTCATAGCCTGTCCGTGGGAGAAGTCGAATCTTGTTCTTGAAGGATCCTGGTATGAACCGGCCTGGGCTACGTGGTCTCCGAGCACTTCGCGAAGAGCGCTCTGAAGAAGGTGAGTAGCAGAATGGTTTCTGCAGGTCTTTGCTCTGTTTTCGGCATCAACATTAAGAGATACAACGTCGGAAACCTTGAAAGATCCGCTTACAACCTTACCGATATGAGCGGTTCTTCCGCCGGCAACGTGGATAGTTTCTTCAACAACGAACTTTGAACCGTCCTTACCAAGGATCTCGCCGATATCTCCTACCTGACCACCCATAGTTCCGTAGAATGTGGTCTTGTCTGTAATAACAGATCCCTGATCTCCTGCCTTTAACTCATCTTTAAGAGAATCCGCACCTGCCATAGCAATGATCTTGCCATCGCAGCCTAATGCATCATATCCTAAGAATTCGCACTTAAGTCCGGCATCAAGTCCGTCAAATACGCCGGTGCTGATAGAAAGGTTAGCGGTGAAGTTCTGGTTGCTTCTTGCAAGCTCTTTTTGCTGCTCCATAGCCTTCTTGAAGCCTTCCTCGTCAACGGTAAGGCCTTCCTCTTCGGCCATCTCAAGAGTAACCTCTACAGGGAATCCGAATGTATCGTAGAGATAGAAAGCTTCCTTACCTTCAATCTGCTTTGAGCCTGAAGATTTCTTGGTATCAAGAATCTTCTTAAACTCTTTCATACCGTTCTCAAGAGTACTCTCGAAACGGTTAATCTCTTTCTTAAGTTCTCCAAGAATATAATCCTTGTTCTTAACAAGATTAGGATATCCCTCGCTGTAAATATCGTCGATATAGATACTTGCAACCGAAAGAAGCTGCTCTGCATTAAGACCGAGGCTTCTTCCGTGTCTTACGGCGCGGCGGATAAGTCTTCTTAAGATATATCCTGCACCGGTATTATCGGGAAGAAGTCTTGCTTCGTCGCCGATAAGCATTACGGATGTACGAAGGTGATCCGCAACGATTCGCATAGATCTTGTATTCTTGTCCTCAGCGTCATACTTAAATCCGCTTAAAGACTCGATCTTTGCGATAACAGAAGCGAAAAGCTCTGTCTTATAAACATCATCAATACCGTTAAGGAAAGCGAAGTTTCTCTCAAGTCCCCATCCGGTATCAACGTTCTTTTGCTTTAAAGGAGTAAGGTGGCCGTCATGATGCTTTTCGTACTGCATAAATACATCGTTTCCGACCTCGGTATATCTGCCGCAGTGGCATCCGGGCTTACAGTCGGGTCCGCAGGGAGCCTTTGTCTCGTCGATAAAGAACATCTCGGAGTCAGGTCCGCAGGGTCCGTACTCAAGTCCCCACCAGTTGTCCTCGGCGGGAAGGAAGTAGATATTCTCCTTCTTAAATCCGGACTTTTCACGGAACATTGCGCCCTCTTCATCTCTTGGAGCGTTCTCGTCTCCGGCAAATACTGTAGCTGCAAGGTGATCGGCATCAAATCCGAATACGTCGGTAAGAAGCTCGAAGCTCCATTTGCAACGATCTTCCTTGAAATAATCTCCAAGGCTCCAGCTTCCCATCATCTCGAAGAAAGTAAGATGGCTCTTGTCGCCTACAGAGTCAATATCATTTGTACGAACGCATCCCTGGATATTGCAAAGTCTTGTTCCCTTGGGATGCTTTTCGCCGAGAAGATAAGGCATAAGGGGCTGCATTCCGGCTACGTTGAACATTACGCCGGTCGAACCGTCAGATACCAAAGATACGGCTCCGACGTCAACATGTCCGCGCTCCTTGTAGAAGTTAAGCCATGCATTTCTCAGCTCGTTGTAAGTAAACTTTTTCATTACGATTATGACCTTTCTAATATATGTTTACTATCTTGCTTATAATTCCTAGTCACGGCTAAGCGAATGATAGTCCGTCGCGCACACGGCTCTCGCCTCGCCCCCGCGTACGCAGCGGAACTAATCTCAAACTGCGCTTTAGCTTGTTTTCGATAAGTACTGGCGACGCTTTACGGTGCGCTTGTGGACTTATCATCCGCTTAACCTTAATTGCAAATTAATAATGACAACTTTCCAAACTGACCAGATCAGAATGAAAATTTATCAGAGAAGAATGCGTCGAGATCGGCGATTGCAACGCGCTCCTGCTCCATGGAGTCACGGAAACGTACGGTTACCATGTTATCGGTCTCTGAATCAAAGTCGTAAGTGATGCAGAAAGGAGTACCGATCTCATCCTGACGGCGATATCTCTTTCCGATGTTTCCTCTGTCATCAAACTCACAGTTGTACTTCTTTGAAAGCTGAGCGTAAATCTTTTCAGCGCCCTCGTTGAGCTTCTTTGAAAGCGGAAGGATACCGATCTTAACAGGTGCAAGAGCGGGATGGAAATGAAGTACGCATCTTGTATCGGGTCTGTCTTCGGTTCCGATCTCTTCCTCGTCGTAAGCTGCGCAAAGGAAAGCAAGTACAACACGGTCTGCGCCCAGTGAAGGCTCGATAACGTAAGGGATATATCTCTCGTTTGTCTCGTCGTCAAAGTAGCTTAAATCTTCCTTTGAAACGTTCTGATGCTGAGTAAGGTCGTAATCTGTACGATCGGCGATACCCCAAAGCTCGCCCCATCCGAAGGGGAACATAAACTCGATATCTGTGGTGTGTCTTGAGTAGAATGCAAGCTCAGCGGGATCGTGATCGCGAAGTCTCATCTCGTCTTCCTTGATTCCAAGGCTTAAGAGGAAGTCGCGGCAGAAGCCTCTCCAATACTCGAACCACTCGTCATCGGTTCCGGGCTTGCAGAAGAACTCAAGCTCCATCTGCTCGAACTCTCTTGTACGGAAGGTGAAGTTTCCGGGAGTGATCTCGTTTCTGAAGGACTTACCGATCTGGCCGATTCCGAAGGGAACCTTCTTACGGGAAGTACGCTGTACATTCTTAAAGTTTACAAATATACCCTGAGCGGTCTCGGGACGAAGATAAACGGTATTCTTGGCATCCTCGGTAACGCCCTGGAAAGTCTTGAACATAAGGTTAAACTGTCTGATATCAGTGAAATTATGCTTTCCGCAGGTAGGACAGGGAACTGAATTTTCCTTGATGAAGTTCATCATCTGCTCCTGAGTCCAGCCGTCTACGCTACTCTCAAGAGTAATTCCTTTCTCAGCGGCAAAGTCCTCGATGATCTTGTCCGCACGGAATCTCTCGTGACATTCCTTACAGTCCATAAGAGGATCTGAAAAGCTTCCGAGGTGTCCGGATGCGATCCATGTCTGAGGATTCATAAGAATTGCGCAGTCTACGCCGACATTATAAGGGTTTTCCTGGACAAATTTCTGCCACCAGGCTCGCTTCACATTGTTCTTGAGCTCAACGCCCAGATTTCCGTAATCCCATGTATTTGCAAGGCCTCCGTAGATTTCCGAACCGGGATAAACAAAGCCTCTCGCCTTTGCCAGACTAACAATCTTGTCCATTGTTTTTTCCATAAAAAAACTCCTCCTAACGCTTTTAAGCGAATATAATAAAGCATAATACAACTGATTAATTATACTGTTTAGTGCTCTAAAAATCAACTGTTTTGACTAATTCTTACCAATCCGAATCCCAGTCCGATCCGCCCCAGTCGGAGTCCCATCCGGAATCCCAATCGGAGTCCCAGTCAGAGTCCCAGCTTGAATCGGAATCAGACCCCCAGCTCCAGCCGTCATCATCATCGTCATCACTCCAAAAGCTCCAGGAATTACCTGAATCCTCGTAATCCGTACTGTAGCCGGATGAAAAGCCGTTGAAAATATTTGGAATGACTCTGTAACATGCGCATCCTCTGGTAAGGAACAACAAAACGCATATGATAATAGCTATAGTTATAATCTTTTCAACAAATTTGTTAGGCTTTTTCCCACCTGAAGATCCCTGCGCCGAGGTATTACTCCCGGGAGCCTGTGAAGAAGACTTTATCTTTTTGTCATTTTCAAAAGACTTGTAATTGCTGATCTCTTCCTTTAGCTTCTGATATATTTCATTAACGGCGTAGGCCTCGTCTTTTCCCTGATATCTGACAGCTCTCGATCCGTCGCTTTTATTTTTATACACGACGAATTCGCCAAGTTCTTCGTCTTTATAAATACCGAAGGCCTTGGGTTCTTTATAGTCCTCACCGATAAAGAACCTAAGGTTCTCGGCGGGGATACCGTGTTTTTTAACATACTCTTTCAGACCTTCAATTGTTGTGGGAACGCCCGAACCCGTTCGTATTATTCCGTCGTTCGGTGCGTTACAAAAGGGGCAAACTTCTTCTTTGTCCGAAAAATAGTTGCCGCAATACTCACATTTAATCTGCATTAGCTCTCTCCATTTATCTCTAAAATCTCTAAGCTTTTGAATCTGTGATTCATATAACGGTTACAGTATAGTTTTGAAACCTCCTTTATCTCGTCAAGTACATTTTCCGTCAAGTTAAAAGAATATAAGGATTCCACAGGACTTGTCCTTATAAATTCAAGGGTATAAAGGGCGGAATCGCTAAGGCGCATCTCTTCCGGTGCCCCGGGGAACTCTCCGTTTATAACAATGGCTTTCAGTTCAAAAACTGCTCTTACAAGAGGATTTGGAAGACTTTCCTTTGTAAGCGCTCTTAGGGACTGGTAAAAAAGCTTCATCATATCACGCTCGTCATTGTTTTCTCTGCAGTAATAGTCTGTAATCTCCGCAAAGTAGGAAGCGTAAAAGGAAGCATCAAGGTCTGTCCGAAATTCCTCGAAAAAATTCTTTATATCTGCTTCCGCTATCGTATAAGCATCGCGCCCTTCGTAAAGCTTAAAGCTTCCGAAGCAAAAAGGGCAAGTAGTTCCGGAAAATCTTGAATTGGGTTTTCTTGCACCTCTCGCAAAAGCAGAAATCTTGCCTCTTGAATTTGTAAGTATGGTAACTCTTCTGTCGCTCTCGCCCACAGGGGACTGCTTTATGACAATCCCGGTCACCACAATAAAGTCCTGCATAGGGTCATCCTTTATATACCGCAAAAACAGGCGCATTTTCGCACCTGTTTTCGGCTTTTATTATTTCTTTTCATCATCTCTGTAGCCAAAGTTTTTAAGAAGAAGATCAGAATCTCTCCAGTCTTTCTTAACCTTGACCCAGAGTCTTAAATTGACCTGCGACTCAAGCATAGCTTCAATCTCGGGACGAGCCTTTGAACCTATCTGCTTTAACATCGCTCCGCCTTTACCGATGATTATTCCTTTATGAGACTCTCTCTCGCAGTAGATAGTCGCGTCCACGTCGTAAATTCCGCCGCGGTCCTTCATCTGTTCTATCGTAACGGCGATTCCGTGGGGAATCTCGTCGGATAAAAGTCTTAATGCCTTTTCCCTTATAAGCTCAGCGGCTATCTGTCTAATAGGCTGGTCTGTGACCGTATCCTCATCGTAGAACATCTCACCGTAGGGCAGATACTTAAAGAGCTGTTCCAAAAGCACATCAAGATTATCGCCCTTCATAGCAGAAACCGGAACTACCTCCGTAAAATCAAGCTCCTTGCGGTAAGTGTCGATGAAAGGAAGAAGCTGATCCCTTTTTACCGTGTCTATCTTGTTGATCACCAGAAAAACAGGGCACTTTGTCTTTTTAAGTTGCTCGATGATATGTCTTTCGCCGGCGCCGATATAATCAGTGGGCTCAACAAGCCATACGGCGATATCAACTTCATTTAAGGTCTTAACCGCTACTCCCACCATATAATCTCCGAGCTTAGTCTTTGATTTATGGATTCCGGGGGTATCGAGAAAAACTATCTGTCCTCTGTCATCGGTATAAACGGTCTGTATTTTGTTTCTGGTGGTCTGGGGCTTGTTGCTTGTAATAGCGATCTTTTGACCGATAAGGTGGTTCATCAAGGTTGATTTTCCGACATTCGGTCTTCCTATAAGGGCAACAAACCCCGACTTTGTAGTATTACTCATTCTTTTTTCCTTTAAGGATTATTTTTTGTCCTGCGCAGGAGCCCCTGCCGGAGCAGATGCAGGTGCTGCATTAGGCTGAGCAGCTGCACTCTGAGACTGAGCCGGGGCAATGTTCTGAGCGTAAACGGAAGGCTGTCCCGCCTTCTTTAAAGCTTCCTCTTCTCTGCGCTTTCTGGCCTTTCTGATGTTAAATCTGACGATCGCTCTGATTGCCATAGCAATACCGAAGATAATACCGCCCCAGATAAGGAGATGAGGAAGGGCCGCGATAAACCAGATAATAAAGTTCTGGATTCCTTCGCCAAGATTTCTGATGCTTCTTGTAAACTTACTTGAAAGTCTGTCCCAGAATGTCTCAGGATCAGGCTCTGTGTAGGTAAGCTCCTTAACCTCGCTTATAGCCATAGTGATTGTACTGTAGGTTACCTTATTGTCGTAGGTACGAAGCTGGCTTTCCATGCTCTGGAGCTGATATCTGATATCCGTAAGTTTATCTTCGATAGTAAGGATATCGTACATCTCCGTAGCCTGTTTCATAAGTTCAAGAAGTCTTTCCTCTTCCGTCTCAAGGGCCTTTTTATGGCTTTCAAGATCGACGTAAGCAAGGGTGATGTCCTGAACGTTTTCGTTCTTGCTCTTAACATTGCAAAGAGAGGAAATGCTCTCTAAGAAAGCATCAAGGTTCTCTCTGGGAATACGGATGGTGTAGCTTGCGTTACGGCTTTCCGAAGCTTTGTAATTACCGTAGTAATCGTATCTGCTTCCGTTCCACGTATTCTGGCTTTCAACGTATCCGTCAAGCTCGTAAACCTTGGTATCTATTGCCGAGATAAGCGCATCAAATTCCTTTGTCTCAACATCGATATCAACGGTCTTGATAAGCTTTCGGTTGTTATCAACCTTTTTCTTGTCCGATACAGACGCCGAATCCGATACGGTTTCGGCAGGCGCGCCGATTACCGATCCGCTTGAAGTTCCAAAATCGGCTACCGCCTCTTCGCTCATTTCGTAATCATAGTTGTAATCGTAATCATCATAATACTCCGAAGGCGAATAGGCAGCAGTTGCTGCTGAATCGCTGTTCGAATAGAACGATTTTCCGACACTTCCGCCACCGCAGCCGCCGATCAAAAGCGCTCCGGTAAGCACTACTCCAAGAACTGATAAAACCTTTTTTTTCATAATTTTTCCTCCCTTGATTAACTTAAAACAAGTTAACTACTCTTAAAACAGGTTTTCAATCTTGTCAAACAACTCTTTTTCCTCTTTTATCTTAGCGGCGCTTCCGATAACAACCAGCTTGTTCTGAGAAAGAAAAGATCTAAGATGCTTAGCTGTGTTTCTGATATCCTCTACGCTGCAATTAAGAGCTTCAAGTCTGGATTTATTGAGCTTTTCTTCCGTCATACCGTTTAGGTATGCTCCGAAGGAACGCACGCCCTTTCCGGATGCGGTAAGGGGTGAATCGAGCTCGCCGAAAGTACCGATGATATACTTTGTCATAGTTCTTTCGTCAACATCAAATTTCTCCATTGCTTCGGGAGCTTCCTCGTAAACCTTGATGCTCCTTGAAAGGTTGGGATCTCTGTAGGATGAAAAGAAGCTGTCACCGCCTCTCTTGAATCCGCTTGAGCAGCCGTATGCGCCGCCCTTAACTCTGATGTTCTCCCAAAGATAATTATATCCCATGATGGTCTTAAGTACGGCAAGTGCTCCTGTATACTCAAGTCCGTCCTTTTTAAAGTTTCCGCTTCTGCAAACGTACTGAACCTGTCCGGAAGTCATAAAGCCTTCGTTTTCCTTTATGAGCTCGGGAACAAAGTTTTCTTTTCTTACTTCATCCTTAAAGAGACAGTTTTTAAGGTCTGATACGCTCTCTCTGATACCCTGAGCGCCCGCTTCGTCCTCGGATGTTAGATCGACGAAAAAGTTTTCCGGTCTAAAGGCGATGTGTATAAACTCTTTAAGCTTTGCGGAAATCTCCTCTTTCTTTGAATCAAAATTATCGGTAAGGTCTGCTAAGAATCTGTAAAACTCTATACCACCGGTCATATCCATGACTCTTCCGGTTTTATTAAGTCCGGCGGCAGCTCTCAGTGCGGCATACGCATTTCCCGAAGACATCATAGACGACTGCATCTGTGACTTAGTCTCGTTAAGGATTTCAAGGATTCTTGTGCTGTCGTCAAGATTAGATTCAAAAAGGATCTCTTTAACGATCTTTAAAACATCAGCGGCATTCTCATACAGATATTTAACCCTTACAAGGAATTCAAACTTATATTCATCTGAATTATCTACATCTCCGTATACTTCTTTAGAAAAGCTGCATCCACCGGCAACAAGATCAAGCTCGTTATTGAGTTCAGCGTATTTATGCTCCTTGGTATCTATCTGACCGAGGATATTTGAGATAAGGGCCGCGTAAGGATAAAGATCTCCCGGGAGGTTCTTTAGGTCAAAGGCAAGAGTAAGATAAGAAATACCTGTAGTTCTGTAATTATGAAGAAGGGCTTTTACCCCTGCGATTTCGGTAAGCTTATTGTCGTAGGGAAGAGCTTCTTTTTTAATATCATCTCTCGAAATAAGAGGGATAGTGGCAAGCGCCTCCGGAGAATCAACCTGTTCCTGGAAAGCACGAAGCTTTTCAAAATCAGCCTTGATCCCTTTTATCTCCTCATCGCTTAAAGATGCCTGATACTTAGCTAATCTTTCCGCAAGCTCAGCAGCCTTTTTCTCAGCGAGTCCAAGCTCGGGCTCTAAAGTTATAAATGTAGAATATGTATTGTCGATGAAAATAGTCTTAAGGAGTTTCTCAAAATAATCGGTTTGTACATACTCCTTCATTTTCTTATACATATCGAGGCATTCGATATGTATAAACGGCTTATCATCATCGTAAAGCCAGGAATCCAATGCCTGAAGTCCATACATAAGTCCCTTGGGAAATCTTCCGAAATCAGCCTCTCTGTAGGAAAACTCCTGCTTAACGATTGCAGCCATAAGAGCCTTCTTATCAAAGCCCTCTTTAACGATCTTTTCAATTACTTCGTTTACTATATCTGTAAATTCTTTTTCACGGCTAAGGTCGGTTCCCTTAGCTACGATGGAAAAGTATGGCTGTTTAATACCGGTTTCGAGAAGGCTGTAAACCTCGTCTCCGAGTCCCTTCTCAACAAGAGCCTGCTTTAAAGGCGCGCCGGGAGCGCTGATAAGTGCCGAGTCTATTACGGACAAGGCCATATAAAGCTCTCTGTCGGTAGATTTGCCGTAGCAATAGTTAAGGGACATATATGTATTGTCCTTAGCTTCCTCTCCCTCGGCAAGAGAACACTTAAAGTTCGAAGATACTCTCTTTTCAAAAGGCTTTTGATCCTTAATAGCAGAATCTACTTCTCTGTAATCAAACTTAGAAAGGTATGCCTTGTCGATATAATCGAGTTTCTCGGCCATATCCATATCACCGTAGAGGTAGATATAGCTGTTTGAAGGATGATAGTAAGCCCTGTGGAAATCAAGGAACTGCTCGTAAGTAAGATCCGGGATGTAATCAGGATCTCCGCCCGACTCTACTCCGTAAGTCGTATCCGGGAAGAGCGAATTAAAAATCTGTCTTGATAAAACATCCTCTGCGGATGAGAAAGCGCCCTTCATCTCGTTATAAACTACGCCGTTTATAAAGAGCTTACCTTCTTCATCAAATTCATAATGCCAGCCTTCCTGACGGAAGATTGCTTCGTTGGTATATGTATTGGGATAAAAAACCGCATCCAAATAAACGTGCATAAGATTCTGAAAATCAGCATCGTTACAGCTTGCAATCGGATAAACGGTCTTATCGGGATAAGTCATTGCATTAAGGAATGTATTGAGCGAACCCTTGGCAAGTTCAACAAAGGGATCCTTTACAGGAAACTCCTTTGATCCGCAAAGCACGGAATGCTCGGTGATATGCGCAACACCTGTTGAGTCTGTAGGAGGTGTTCTGAATCCGATGTAAAAAACCTTATTGTCATCATCGTTAGAAAGAAGGGCTATTCTGGCACCTGTCTTTTTATGTCTAAGCCTTATCGCTCTGCTGGCAATGTCTTTTACTTCCCTGTCCTCAAGTATTTCGTAGCTGGTTAAATCTTCAAGTTTCATTAAAAGTCTCCGTTCCGTGTATAAAAAATTAAGAGGCGTTTACACACCTCTTAATTATAATTAAAATCGCTGTTTTTGTAAATATTCAAGCCGTAGGTTAAACCGTAAGTAGCGCCAATTTGTTAACTCTCAGTTCTTGGATCACAAGCCCTACGCTTTCTTTTTCGTCTTTAGAAAGGGAAGTAAGTTCCGGTATGCTCATCATTTCTGTAACATACTCTTTCTTCCGTTTACCAAAGAGTCGTTTCTTCTCGCGAATAACATTGACTTTTACTTTAGAGCGCATCTGCTTCAAAACCTGCACTCTAAAATCTCCGGGCTGCATATAGTAAAGAATCGTTTCAAGCGAGTCATCGCCGTCAGAGCCGTTTTTCAGGCTTTCGACGCAGACCTTTCGGAACTTAAAAAGAATATCTTCATTCTCGGCAATCTCATTTATCGTATATTTAGCACCTACATACAGATTTCCCGTATCCTGCATGCAGTATTTATAATCTTCATAAACTGTCTTGTTCATATTTTCGCCCTTATTCAATACCCTTTAATTCATCGGGTATCTCTATGGAATCGATCTTAAATCCGCTGATCCTTATGGCATCAACCACTGCTTTTCTTGAAAGATGTTCTTCCTCGCAAAGCTCTTCTACCGTAACCTTTCTTGCATACTCTTTTGAAAGCTTATCCGCCTTTTCAAAGATTTCATTTACTCTCTTTAGGGCTTTATCATTTACCTGGGCGGAATCGTTGTTTTCCTTTATCAGCTCTTCCATCGCGTCCATAACATATTTAACGATCATGCCTTCGCAGTCTTCGGGCTTTTCCTGGGAATCAAGCATGGTAACGGCGGCAGCAAGTGCCACATTTCCTTCGCCTATAAGGTCCTCTATAAGTACCCCTTGGTTATTGTATATCTTTGAAATCTGTACAACGTCTTTAAGGTACATTTCCGTCAGTTTACTCTGCGCCTCTTTTTCTCCTGCCATAGCCTGTATAGTATAGGCCTTTTTCTCTCCGTCCGAATACTCAGGCAAAAGCTCAAGCTCATCAAGGTACATCTGAAGGAAATTCATATCCTCCGGGGTAAACTCTTCCTCTTCGGGAGCCTCGCCGCCTACCTTTATCTTTTGAGCGGCAAGATAATCCTTAACCATTTTAAGCCTGTCATCATCAAGCTCAATTTCTGTGAAAGCTTCGCTTAAAGCCTCATCCGTAATATAGTTTCCGTTTTCTCTTGCACTTCGTTTAACCGATTCAAGTATCTGCCCGAATCTAACTTCTTTATCCATATTAATCCTCTAATCTACCAATGGTTATTTTTTATGTGTATGTGTAAACAGATGCTCCTGGCAGTACTCATAATTGCCGTTACATTTACTGCAGTATCTGAACTCAAGGTTTGGGTTTGATTCATCTGTCTGTCCGCAGATTGAACATTTATGCTTATAAGTAACTCCGGCTTGCATCTTCGGAGTCCGCGCTTTCTTTTCGTACTGCGCTCTTCTGATCTTAGCTTTGATTGAGAAGCGCCTAATATTTACAAGATAGAAAATAAGTATGTTTATAAGGGCAGCGCCTACTGCAAACCTTGTAAGAGTTCCTCCCATAACAAAAATATATCCCATATAAACCAGATCTATAATACCGAGCCATTTCATCTTCATAGGGATAAAGAACATGAACCTTACCATATTGTTGGGATAAGTCATGGCAAAGCCCAGATATATGCTCATATTGATATAGTATGTACTGAAGGCTCCCCACATTGCAGGAGTATTATATTCATCAATAAACTTAAGCGCCTCCCAGCCGTCTGTCTGAAGGCTCAAACTTATATACAAAAAGCCCATAGCCAGGAACGCTGAAACAATCGTTAATAAAGCTCCCCCGAAAATATAAACATTAAAGCGGAAAGTCCCCCATGTCTTTTCAAGAACCATACCGATAGAGAGGCAGCACCACATCATAAGGAGTATAAATATAATATGCGACTCATAGGGTGGAACAATAAGCCAGGTAAATATTCTCCATACCTGTCCCTGTACGATTTTTACGGGATCAAGGTAAAGAAAAGAGAGAAAATCAGTTCCCCTGAACTTGTCAACGAACTGTATGATATATCCGAGGGCATACCCGATGATAAGCGCCAATGTAAGATTCGGAATAGCGTATTTACCGAACTTTCTTTCAAGTTTATCCATCAAAAAACCATCCTTTTTAAATAATTCGAACAAAGGTTAGTTTACCATATTTTAGGAACATTTGCTTAATTTGTAAGGTAAATTTATAAAAATTTATGATATAATACGTGGGTAGGACTTTAATACCCGTATCCCAACCGGAGATGAATATGAAAAACAGGTTAAACGATCTGTCTTTGTTTCTTTTATTTTGGGCCTCACTGTTTTATTTAGAATCCGTCACCATAATTTCACTTAATCCCTCGCTGCAATCTCTAAATCTGCAGTTTTTTATTTATGCTTTTCTTTTTGCTGCTCCCTTTGCTTTTATCCCCTATATCATCTCTTCGGTTTTCAAAAGAAAGAATGCAAGATTTGTTATACTGCTGATCTTTTTAATCTTCTATACTTTGATCTTTGCTACCGAGCTTTTTTCAAAAGCTTTTTTCAGGACGTATATGTCCATTGAATCCATTCTTTACGGAGGAAAGGGAATCTTTACGGACTTTGCCTTGGAGACGCTGCAGTTTGTCGGAAAAAGATTCTACCTGGTTCTTCTGCTTTTACTTCCCCTTGCCGGTTTTATTCTTTTGAAAGTATTTAAAAAGATTCTGACAGGCATTCCTTACGCATATTCAAGGCTTTTGTCCTTAGGGTTATGCCTTTTTGGCTTTTTCGCTGCTATTTGCCTTGTTTACTTTGACGAGGGCGCAAAAATCCTTTATACGGAAAACTACGATTTTGACACATCCGCGGAAAGCTTCGGTATTTCCACCGCATTCAGGCTTGATGCGAAAAATATTATATTTGGAGATAAAGGAAATGATACTTTTGAAGTTATCGCTGACGAAAATTTAAATACTGATGCAGAACCGGAAAGTGCCTCTCTTTCTTTCGGCATTGCAAAAACAGAAAACACAGAAAATTCAGAAAGCATTGAAACTAATGGTGATACAAAAAATCCCGAACAGATAGAATACGGCGATAATACCTGGGATATTTCCGATTCCGTTATAGAGATTAAAGAAATCGAAAATCTTTCAGAAGCTGAGCCCGAGGAAATCGTCTATGGAAAGCACGATTGCGGCATCGACTTTTCACTTCTTGCGGAGAGCGAAACTGACTCTGCTTTTAAATCGATTGATAATTATATCGCCTCTCTTGAGCCTTCTTCCGAAAACAAATATACCGGAATCTTCAAAGGTAAAAACCTGATATTTATTTCAGCGGAAGCCTTCAGTGCGGAAGCTATTGACGAAGAGCTCACTCCCGCCCTTTACAGACTTGCCACAAAGGGAATAAACTTTACAAACTATTATCAGCCCGTTTGGGGAGGAAGTACTTCTACCGGCGAATATTCCAATCTGACCGGCCTTATTCCCGCCTGGGGCGTTGCAAGCATGAAAAAGACGGCAGATAAAAATATGTATTACACAATGGGTAATTTTCTGCGCAGAGAAGGATATTTTTCAAGAGCTTTTCACGGACACGATTATAAATACTACGGCCGTGACCTGACTCACGAAAATATAGGATATGATCTATATCTCGGCAGAGGAAACGGACTTGAAGATTTTATAAAAAATCAGTGGCCCGAAAGCGATCTCGAAACTGTGCATGCCACAATAGATATGTATATTGACGAGTCTCCTTTTTCCGTATACTACATGTCCATCAGCGGCCATACTAACTATAACTGGCGCGGTAATGCCATGAGCTACAAAAACAAGGATAAAGTAAAGGACCTTAACGTGCCTGATCCGATAAAGTGCTATATAGCCTGCAATCTTGAATTTGAATACTCCATGGAATACATGCTTGAATGCCTTGAAGAAAAAGGGCTGATAGACGATACCGTTATCGTTATCGCCAACGATCATTATCCCTTTGGTCTCGAAAGCGAATCGAGCGCGACCTACAAAAACGCTTTAGGCGACCTGTATGGCTATGATTACACAACTCCCTGGGAAAGAGACCATAACAGGCTTATAATCTGGTGTGGCTCTCTGGAAAAAGAGGAGCCTATTGTAGTTGACGATCCTGTTTACAGCCTTGATATAGTCCCTACTTTGGCCAATCTTTTCGGCGCAAGCTTCGATTCCAGACTTTACGTAGGAAGAGATGTATTCTCTGATGCCGAACCTTTGGTTATCTGGGCTAATTATAACTGGATGACTGATAAAGCCTGTCAAACCGGCGGAAAAACCACTGTTTTTGAAGGATATGAAGATGAAGTTGATTCTGCTTATATAAAACGGATAAGTTCCGCTGTGGCAAATAAATTTAGCTTTTCAAAAAAAGTCATAGAAAATGATTATTATGATCATCTGTTCGGATATGCTCCGCAGTAAAGTTTATACTCTCTTAATTTGCAAAAAAAGCCGCTTACAGTTATAATTAGTGTTTGACTGACAACGGGGGATTATCAATAGATCAAACATTTCAGGAGTTAACATGGACTTAAATTCAAAATCCGCAAGACTTGGTATCGATATCGGTTCAACTACTGTCAAAATTGCGGTTTTAGATGATGATAATACTATTCTCTTCTCAGATTACAGAAGACACCACGCTAATATAAAAGAGACTTTAAAAGATCTCATTTCGCTTGCGCTTTCTAAGCTCGGAAATATTACTGTATTCCCTGTGATCACAGGTTCCGGCGGTCTTAATATCGCAAAGCACTTAGGAGTACCCTTTACCCAGGAAGTAATTGCTGTTGCTACTTCTCTTCAGACTCTCGCTCCCAAGACAGATGTCGCAATTGAGCTCGGAGGCGAAGACGCCAAGATCATCTACTTTGAGGACGGTAATGTAGAACAGCGTATGAACGGTATCTGCGCAGGCGGTACCGGCTCTTTTATTGACCAGATGGCATCCCTGCTTCAGACCGACGCCACCGGGCTTAATGAGTATGCCAAAAACTATAAATCCCTTTATACAATAGCTGCAAGATGCGGCGTTTTCGCAAAAACCGATATTCAGCCCCTTATTAATGAAGGCGCTACCAGCGAAGACCTTGCTGCATCAATATTCCAGGCTGTTGTTAACCAGACTATTTCCGGTCTTGCCTGCGGAAAACCCATCAGGGGACATGTTGCTTTCTTAGGTGGTCCTTTACATTTCTTAGACCAGTTAAAGGCTGCATTCATAAGAACATTAAAGCTTGATGACGAGCATATTATTGATGCGGATAACTCTCATCTTTTTGCCGCTATAGGTTCCGCATTAAACTACGATAAAAATGTTTCTTTCCCTTTAGAGGATATGGCCGGTAAATTATCCGGCGATCTTAAGATGGAGTTTGAAGTCGAGCGTATGGAACCTCTCTTTGCATCCAAAGAAGAGTTCGCTGCCTTTGAAGAGAGACATTCAAAAGCTAAAGTAACCAAAGGTGATTTATCCTCATATAAAGGTAATGCCTTTTTGGGAATTGATGCCGGATCTACGACCACCAAGATTGCCCTTGTCGGAGAAAGCGGCGAGCTATTGTACTCTTTCTACTCCGGAAACAACGGCTCTCCTTTAAAGACCGCTATCGGTGCTATAGCGGATATTAAACAAAAGCTTCCTTCGGACGTAAAGATTGTTCGTTCATGTTCAACCGGATACGGAGAAGCTCTTCTTAAGTCAGCATTTATGCTTGATGACGGAGAAGTTGAGACTATCGCACACTACAAAGCCGCTGCTTTCTTCGATCCCGAGGTGGATTGTATCCTTGATATAGGCGGTCAGGATATGAAGTGCATCAAGATTAAGAACAAGACCGTTGAATCCGTTCAGCTTAATGAAGCTTGTTCTTCAGGATGCGGTTCATTTATAGAGACCTTTGCAAAATCTCTCGATTTTTCTGTAAAGGACTTTGCGACCGAGGCCCTATTTGCGCCTCATCCCATCGACCTCGGTACAAGATGTACCGTATTTATGAACTCAAAGGTTAAGCAGGCACAGAAAGAAGGCGCTTCAGTCGCCGATATTTCTGCAGGTCTTGCTTACTCTGTTATTAAGAACGCTCTCTTTAAGGTTATTAAGGTATCAAACGCTTCCGAGCTTGGCGACAATATCGTAGTTCAGGGCGGTACTTTCTATAACAATGCTGTTCTTCGTTCTCTTGAAAAGATCGCTGACTGCGAAGTTACCCGTCCCGACATTGCAGGTATCATGGGTGCTTTCGGTTGTGCTCTTATAGCAAGGGAAAGATTTGAAGAAGGCTATGAAACCACAATGCTTTCTTTGGACGATATCATCGGTCTTGAGTACGAAACAAGCATGACTAAATGCCGCGGATGTACCAACTCCTGCCGCCTTACTATCAACAGATTCTCCGGCGGAAGACAGTTTATCTCCGGCAACAGATGTGAGCGAGGAATCGGCGGAAAGAAAAACGCCGGAAACGTTCCGAATCTGTATGAATACAAAATGAAGAGACTCTTCGACTACGAGCCTCTTTCGGAAACCGAGGCAAAGCGCGGAACAGTAGGAATCCCTAAAGTCCTTAATATGTACGAGGACTATCCTTTCTGGGCCACCTTCTTTAAAAAACTTGGCTACCGAATAATCCTCTCTCCTTCCTCTACGAGAAAAGTTTACGAGATGGGTATCGAGTCCATCCCTTCCGAGTCTCTTTGCTATCCCGCAAAGATTGCCCACGGACATGTTACATGGCTGCTTGATAAAAACGTTGACTTTATCTTCTATCCTTCGATTTTTTACGAAAGAAAGGAAGATCAGGATACGGCAAACAGCTACAACTGTCCTATTGTTGCTTCAAACTCGGAAAATATTAAGAACAACCTTGAAGCTATTACCGAAGGAAAAGTGCGTTTCCGCAATCCTTTTATGTCCTTTAAATCCGAAAAAACCATTTATCAGGTCCTTTCAAAGGAATTTAAAGAGATTCCTTCCGGCGAATTAAAAGAAGCTATCCATGCAGCCTGGGAAGAACTCGCCGCCTGCAGGCAGGATATTAGAAACAAGGGAGAAGAAACCCTTAAATACCTCGAAGAGACCGGTAAACACGGTATCGTTCTTGCGGGCCGCCCCTATCATATAGACCCGGAGATCAACCACGGTATCCCTGAGATGATCAATTCATACGATATCGCTGTACTGACCGAGGATTCAATAGCTCACCTTGCAAAACCCGACAGACCGCTTATCGTTTCAGACCAGTGGACCTATCATGCGAGGCTTTACGCGGCAGCAAGCTATATCAGGACCCGCGATGACCTTGATATGATACAGCTTAACTCCTTCGGATGCGGTCTTGACGCCGTTACCTCCGACCAGGTTAACGATATTTTATCCTGCTCAAACAAGATCTATACATGCTTAAAGATCGACGAGGTAAATAACCTCGGCGCTGCAAGGATCCGAGTACGTTCCCTCATCTCCGCTATCGCTGAAAGAAAGCGTACCGGAAAGCATGCCCAGGTAGCGGACAGTTCTTACAAGAGAGTTGAGTTTACCGAGGATATGAAGGGCAAGTATACAATCATCTGCCCTCAGCTCTCTCCCGTTCATTTTGATATGTTCGAGACCTGCTTCAGAGCCAGCGGATACAATTTCGTTGTCCTCGGAAATGCAGATAAGCATGCAATAGATACCGGACTTAAGTATGTAAATAACGACGCCTGCTTCCCCTCTCTTATGATGACGGGGCAGCTTGTTCAGGCTCTTGAATCCGGCAAATACGACCTTGACAAAACCGCCCTTATCATCACTCAGACCGGCGGTTGCTGCAGAGCAACCAACTACATCGGATTTATAAGAAGAGCTCTCGCAAAGGCAGGCATGGGACAGGTTCCCGTCATCTCCCTTTCAGTCGGAGGTATCGAGAAAAACAGCGGATTTAAGCTCTCTCCCAAGCTTGTCCTCAGATTTGCCATAGCTTTCACCTTTGGTGATATATTTATGAAGTGCATTTATCGTATGCGTCCTTACGAGCTTGAAAAGGGAAGCTGCGACGCACTCCACGCCAAGTGGCTCGAAAAGTGCCGTGCCCTTATAATGGCTAAGAATGTTAACTGGGCTAAGTTTAAAAAGTATTGCCGAGAGATCGTAAGAGATTTCGATGCTATTCCTATTGATGAGAATTTAAAGAAGCCCAGAGTCGGACTTGTCGGAGAAATCCTTATAAAGTTTGCTCCTTCCGGAAATAACCATATGGTAAAACAGATTGAAGCCGAAGGCGCTGAAGCCGTTGTACCCGATTTCATCGACTTTATCCAGTACTGCTTCTACAACCAGATCTTCAAAGCTGACAACTACGGTATGAAGAAGGTTAATAAGCTTGTTGGTAAGATAGGTATCTGGGCTATAGACCACTGGGTACGCGACGCTGCCTTTAAATCCTACGATAAGAGTAAGCACTTTGAGCGTCCCGAGAGCATCTACGAAACCGCGCGCCTTGCCTCCGAGGTTGTATCCTTAGGAAACCAGGCAGGTGAAGGATGGCTTCTTACCGGAGAGATGCAGGAGCTTATACATATTGGAGTTCCAAATATCGTCTGCGTACAGCCCTTCGGATGTCTTCCCAACCATATCGTCGGAAAGGGGCCCATCAAGGCTGTTAGAAAGGCTAATCCCGGTTCAAACATCGTCGCCATCGACTTCGATCCCGGCGCAAGCGAAGTTAACCAGCTTAACAGACTAAAGCTTATGCTCAGCACGGCATTTAAGAAGCTGGATGAAGCCGAGAAAAAAGCGCAGTAAGTTCTAATCTGATTAAAGCATTTATATTTACAGATATTAAAAACTCCTTACCAAGGCTAATTCCATGGTAAGGAGTTATTTTACGTTGATATATTTTTTTGCGTTAAGTACTTTTTTACAGAGATTGCTGATATTTATTTAGCAAGCTCTTCTGCTCTTCTTAAGGCGTCGTCAATGTGAGGGCAGAAGTTCTCTTCACCTATAAGCTTAACAAATCCGTCTTTAACCATAGTCTTCATAGGCTGTTCGTTAACATGGGAAAATACCATACGTACGCCCTTCTTTTCACATCTTTCGTAAAGGCCTTCCAGAGAATGCATTGCAGATGCATCAAGGGCAGGTACGGCTCTCATACGGATTACAAGAACCTTGGTAAAATCCTTTACTGTGATATCCATAAGAGCTTCTGTTGCTCCGAAGAACATAGGTCCACTGATCTCGTATACGCGAACAGACTCAGGTACCTTTCGAAGCTCAATGCTGTCGGGATCGTTATCTGGATCGATGTATTTCCAACCCTTTACGGAAGTTTCATCAGCCATTCTCTTCATAAGGAGTACGCATGCAAGTACCATACCAACGCCGATTGCTACTACAAGGTCAAATACTACGGTAAGGATAAATGTAGTAAAGAGGACAAGAATATCGCTCTTGGGTGCGGTCTTGCAAAGATGCTTAAATGTTCTCCAGCCGCTCATATTGTAGGCAACCTGGAAAAGAATAGCTGCGATGGTAGGCATGGGGATAAGGCTGGCGTAAGGCATAAGGAAAAGAACAACAAGCACAAGGATTACAGCGTGGAACATACCGGCGATGGGTGTTCTTCCGCCGTTTTTGATGTTTGCAGCAGTTCTTGCGATAGCGCCGGTAGCGGGGATACCGCCAAATAGCGCTGATCCGATGTTACCTGCGCCCTGTGCGATAAGTTCCTGGTTTGATCTGTGATGAGAATTTATCATTCCGTCAGCTACTACGCAGGAAAGGAGCGATTCGATTGCGGCAAGGATTGCGATTGTAAAGGAATCTCCGATTACGGCTCTTACCTTTGCAAAAGTAATTGCAGGGAAGCTAAAAGCGGGGAAACCTGTGGGGATTTCGTAAAGATCTCCTATCGTTTTTGCGTCAATTCCTACGCCCTTTACAAGTCCGATGCTGACAAGTACGGCAATTAGAGATGCGGGAACCTTTGCGCCTATCTTAGGGATCTTGGGCCAAAAGATAAGGATTGCAAGGCTGACAAGTCCGATAATAAGAGCCTGATAATTAAAGGTAGGCATAAACTTTACGATGTTTTTAACCTTATCGATGGTCTCGATATTTTCTACACCGGCTTCATAAGTAAGACCAAGGAAATCCTTGACCTGACCGATAAGAAGGGTTACTGCGATACCGGCTGTAAAACCAACAGTTATGGTGTAAGGGATAAATCTGATAAGACTTCCGAGTCTTAAAAGTCCCATTAAGATAAGGATTATACCGGCGATGATCGTTGCTATAACAAGTCCGTCTATACCGTTTTTAGCAACAATTCCGGCAACGATAGTCGCGAATGCGGCAGTAGGTCCCGCAATCTGTACGCGGCTTCCGCCTAAAAATGAAATAATAAATCCGGCAACTATTGCGGTATAGATACCCTTTTCAGGTCCGACTCCGGACGCAAGAGCAAGGGCTACCGACAAAGGCAGCGCTATGATTGCAACAATAAGTCCTGACACAAGGTCTTTAACAAGCTGAGATGCGGAATACTCTTTCATATTCGAAAAGAGCATCGGCTTTAATTTGCTTTTCTTGTTCATCTTAAAAACTCTCTTCCTATAAATTTGATTATAACTAGTGTATTATAGACCTTTTACCCACATACTTCAATATTATTTAAAAAATGACCCCCGGGGACAGTCACCATGTGTCATTTTTTTGACCCCCCGGGACAGTCACCCTGTGTCATTTTCAGGGTATTCCAACAAAAAAAGGCAAAGGAAAGCATTCCTATGCCTTTTTTATATTCAACAAATATCGTAGACAAACATATTATTCAAAAGCAAGAAATACATTCACTCCGCCGTCCATAGTCTGTGAAACAAGTTCAATGGATTCGCCTACAACTAAAGTTACCTTTTTTAGGGGATCCTTGTTCATATTTATGGTTCCGTCTTCGTTAGGCTCTACTAAACATCCATCAACAGTTAAGACTATCTTTCCATCAGTAACAGACTTAACGGTCACAGACGAAAAGTAACCATTGTATATTTCAGTTCCCTTTTCAACAGGTGAATAAACAATAGGATCATAATTAGATCCGCCCATTTCCGACCATGTTCTGTATGAGACAGTGAGTTTTCTGTTAACAGGCTCCTTGCTTGCACATCCGCCTAAACAAAAAGCCGCTAAACATATTATCAAAATCAAGCTAAGTAAATTCTTTTTCATAACACAACTTCCCCCAACCAATTAGTTAAATTATTTATAGTTCTTGTAGTTACTCTTATCCACAGCTTCAAAAGGTACGTAGATATATGTGTTGGTTTTATCTACGCCATCAATTGAAGATACCGATTTTCCCTTGCTCAGCTCTATAGCAGCATCTACTGCAGCGGTGCCCTGTCCTACAGCTGACTGATAAACGGTAAACTCAAGGATTCCCTTTTCAAGGGCGGCTACTCCGTCAGCGGTCGCATCTACGCCAAGTACCGGGATCTTGGAAGTATCGATTCCATGTGAATCCATATACTCGGCTACAGCTACAGCCATCGTATCGTTGTGGCAAACGACTGCATCGTAGTTTTGATTTGTCTTTAAAAACATCTCAAACTCTTCTACGGCCGTTTCGCCCTTCCAGTTTGCATGATCCTCAAATACATAATTAACAGTAATACCGTTATCTTTCATTGTATTCTTAAATCCGTTCTGACGTCCGACTGCGCCGGAGTGATTTTTCTCACCCTTAAACATTACAATGTCAAAGCTTTTCTTTCCCGGATTCATCGCTATCAAGTGCTCCGCCTGGAACTGACCTGCCTGCTCTTCGCTTGATCCGACGTAAATATATTTATCAGCCTTTAAATAATCCGCATCGGGAGCAGAGTTACAAAAGATAATAGGAACTCCGCCTGCGGCAACTTCAAGTTCCTGCGCCGTCTGAGCATTGGCTGCAATACAGATGATTGCTGTTGCTCCGCCCGCTACGGCCTTCTTTATCGACTCAACCTGCATCTCTACAGTGGCGTCATTTGCGTTTGCTTCAAGAGTAACGCCCTTAGCCTGAGCTTCAGCGATAGCTGCATTCGCAAATGCGGTTTTAAAATCGTCCCCTGTGTAAGAAAGGTAAATCTTGGTACTTCCGCCTGCTGCGGCTCCGGCTTTACTTCCGCATCCGGATAAAAGAAGGAGCGCTGATGAAACGGCCAAGATGCCTGCTAAAAGTTTTTTCATGCTTCTACCTCCTTAGAATCATCTTTTGAAATCTTAAACTTACTTACGTGTTCTGCAAGCCTTACAGAAGACTCGGCGAGCTGCTCGGAATCATCGGCAACCATCTGGCTGTTTGTTGTAATATGATTAGCCTGCTCAACCATGCTCTCGCTTGTAGCGAGGATTTCTTCTGAACTTGCAGCCTGTTCCTCGGAGATAGCTGCAACGTTTGTAGCAACGCCGTCAACTTCCTCAATCTGTTCAAGAACTCTTGAAATAAGGCCGTTTGTCTCTTCAATATTTCGATAGATTTCGTCAAAGGTATCAACCGCACCCTTAATGGACGAGCTGCTCTCATTAACATTTGCGGCACTTTCATCAGCCTGATTTACGGCATTACTTATAAGCTGGCGTATGCGGTTCGTAAGATTAGAAATCTTTTCAACAGATTCGGCACTGTTGCTTGCAAGTTTACTGATCTCAGTAGCAACAACGGCAAATCCTCTTCCGGCTTCTCCTGCTCTGGCCGCTTCGATTGAAGCGTTAAGTGAAAGAAGGTTTGTTTCGTCCGCAATCTCTCCGATAAGAGTTACAATATTTGTAATCTCTTCGGAGGCTGTTCCTACTTCACCGATAGCAGTCTGAAGACTCTGCATGTTCTCGAGGATATGGTTCATAGCCTCGCCTACTTCCTGCATCTCGCTCTTTGCCTTCTCGGATACTTCAACGGTCTTTTTCATCATCTTTCCGGCGTTTTCTCCGGAATCTCTTGTATCAGCCACAACACCTGCAAGCGTTGTAGCGTTGTTTGCGATATCATTAACCGATTCTGAAAGCTGGTTAACAGTCTCTTTAAGTTGCTCCATAGATTCGCCCTGAATCTTGGCTGACTCATACATCTCATTTGCAGCTGCTTTACTGTTCTCTGCTTGATTTTCAAGCATATCCGCAGTATCTCTGATATCGCTTATCATATTTCGCATGGATCCGGAGAAATCCTCAAGGGATTCACCCATTGTTGCGATTTCGTCGTTTCCTCTGTGATCAATCTCGATAGTGAAGTCACCGGAGGACATCTGCGTAATGTTGCCGGTAAGTCCCGCAATAGGCTTAACAACGTAGCGGATTACAAATACAATGATAAGTGCAAGAATTACGATTGCAAGGGCGCCGATAGCAATCATCATAATTCCAAGTCTTGTAACATCAGCGTAGATTATCTTGTTGGGTATATATGAAACAAGGAGCCATCCGGTAGATCCAACTTCCTTGAAAGCTGTAAGGTTACCGTTAATATCAGCCTGGCTGTAGTCCCTTGCGGCGATTCTTTTTGCTACCTCGGACATGAATCTGTCTGAACTTGAATCAATATTTGTACCGAGCAGGCTTGAATCACGGTGAGCAAGAATCGTCATATTGTTTGTATCAACAAGAAAAGCTGACGCATTTTCCATGCTGATTGAAGCATTAACAATGATTGTTACGGAATCAAGTCCCATATCAGCGCTTAAAACAGAAACATTCTTACTGTCAGACTTAATCATACCCGAGGCTGAAATAATAAGCTCTCCGGCATCATTTTTATAAGGATCCGTAACCGATAAAGAAACATTGGTAAGGCCATGTTTATACCATGTTGACTGCATATAGTTGTCAAAGGATTTATTTGATTCAGAAGCCTTGATAGTACTTCCGTCAGATGAGGCAATATAGATTCCCTCGGGGAAATTTGAATTGTAATTGTAATATCCGTTAACAAGCTTTTGCATAGCGGCTTTATCAAGGTCAGAAGACTCGATACCCTGCTTTACAGCAGCTATTGAATTAAGGTTCTGATCAAGCCATGCATTAATCTTAGAAGCCTGGCTCGATACCGATGATCGAAGCAGTTCCTGTGAAGCGTCCTGCATCATTTGCTTTGATAGTTGGAATGAAATTGCGATCAGTATAACAACAAGCAAAGATACTACGGGGACGATTATCGATAAGAGTTTGTTCATTATCGATGTTTTACGTCTTTTTGAAGGTGACATATTCCTTCCTCCTTTTTCTTTGAAATCTTTAAACACACACAATTCCGTATTATATTACTTTATTATTCAAAAATCTCCTTAATAAGCATTTGTTTAGAGAATATTTAGAAACGGTTCAAAATTATTTTTCCGCTATTTTGTTAAGTTCGTAAGGCGTATTCTGATATACGTAGTAGTTCAGCCAGTTTGTGTATAGGTTGTTGCTTGCCGAGCGCCAGGTTAAAAGCGGCTTCTTCTCGGGATCGTCGTCCGGGAAGTAATTGTAGGGAACCTGGATGGGAAGACCTTTATTAAGATCTCTGAAATACTCGTTTTTTAGAGTAAGTCTGTCGTACTCGGGATGTCCGGTTACGAAAATCTTCTTTCCGTCCTCGGCCATTGCAAGAAATACACCGGCATCTTCGCTCTCCGCAACAATCGTAAGATCCTTGCAAGCGTGAAGCTGTTCGCTTGATGTGGCGGTATGTCTGCTGTGGGGAGCGTAGAAAACATCATCAAATCCCCTGACAAGAGGAATCTTGCGGTTGTTTACGGTATGTTTGTAAATACCGAAAAGCTTCTTAGGAAGAAGGATTTTGTTGATTCCGTAGTAGTGGTAAAATCCCGCCTGCGCGCCCCAGCAGATATGAAGCGTACTGGTAACATGCTTCTCGGCCCAATCCATGATCATGCAGACTTCATCCCAGTAATCAACCTCTTCAAAGCTGATATCCTCAACCGGCGCACCCGTAATGATCATGCCGTCGAACTTTTCATGCTTAACGTCATCAAATGTGCAGTAAAAACGGTTAAGATGATTCGCTGAGGTATTTAATGATATATGTGTCTTCGTATTCATAAAGGTCACATCTACCTGCAGCGGCGAATTCGAAAGGGCTCTTAAGAGCTGAAGCTCCGTGTCCTGCTTAACAGGCATATTGTTTAAAACAAGAACCTTTAAAGGTCTGATATCCTGGTGGATGGCACGGAACTCGTCCATCACGAATATATTTTCATTTTCCAAAATCTCTCTTGCGGGGAGATCCCTCTGAATTTTAATAGGCATTAGTTTACTTCCTTTACTGTAAGTATTTTCCCATAAACTCTTCTTCTGTAATTATGGGAATACCAAGCTCTTTTGCTGTCTTATTCTTGGTCGAGTTAGAAGTATTGTCATTATTGATAAGCGCTGATGTCTTCCCGGTAACAGAGCCCGTCACCTTACCGCCCTTACTTTCGATAATCTCCTTAAGGGCGTTTCTGTTTTCAAAATGGTTAAGGCTTCCTGTTACAACAAATATCATACCGGAGAGATTTTGTGCATCTGCGTTAACCATCGGTTTCTCGATGTCAAGCTTGTGAGAAAGCTCTCTGACCATTTCAAGATTTCTTTCATTTTCAAAGAAGCCGCATACAGCCCCGGCCATTACGTCTCCGATACCGTCTATAGCGAAAAGATCTTCTCTCTTAGCCTCGATAATCTTTTCCAGATCATAATCGTAGGCTTTGCAGATAAGCTTTGCATTTGCCGATCCAATACCGCTGATTCCGAGACCGAAAATGACTCTGGGCAAGGTGGTATGTGAAGCTTTCTCAATCGAAGAGATTAGATTATCATACGACTTTTCACCAAATCCTTCAAGCCTTACTATATTTTCCTTATGTTTCTCAAGCTCGAAAAGATCAGGAAAGCTTTTTATAAATCCAAAATCAATAAGCTTTTCAAGGGTAGCCTCGGAAAGGCCGTCAATATTCAATGCCTCACGGCTTACAAACTGTGAAAAAGCTTTTATCTGCTTAGCGGGACAATCCTCGTTAAGACAGTAAAGGCTCTGCGCCTCGTTTAAAGCCCTTATCTCGGTAGGTCCGCCGCAAACAGGGCAAACCTTAGGGATGACTAAAGATCCGGAGCCGGTTAAATTCTCAGCAATCTGAGGGATTATCATATTCGCCTTATATACGGTAATTCTGTCCCCGATACCGAGCTTAAGCTCTCTGACGATTGAAACATTATGCACTGATGCTCTTGATACCGTAGTTCCTTCAAGTTCAACCGGATCAAATATCGCTACAGGATTTATAAGTCCCGTTCTGCTGGCGCTCCACTCGACTTCTCTGAGAGTAGTCTCAGCCGTTTCATCAGCCCACTTAAAGGCGATGGAATGTCTGGGGAATTTGGCTGTTCTTCCTAAGGATGCGCCGTAAGCAATGTCCTCGTAGGTAAGTACAAGTCCATCGGAAGGGATTTCGTAATTTTCGATTTTCTTGGCAAAATACTCGATAGCTTCAAAAATAGAATTCTCGTCAACAAACCTTCTCTCAACAACTTCAAAGCCCTGCTCTTCAAGGAATCTAAAGGTTGCTTCTCTTGAATTTCCAAAGTCTTTTTCCGAGCCGTCCTCACAAACAGCGCTGACCATATTAAAAGCGATAAATCTGACGTTACGCTCAGCCGTAATCTTGTTATTAAGCTGCCTTACAGAACCGCTGCAGAGGTTACGAGGGTTCTTATACTTATCGGCGTCGTTCGTAATCTTTCTGTTTATCTCTTCAAAATCAGGATAAGATATTACCGCCTCGCCTCTAAGCACAAGGCTTCCCTTAAATGATATCTTAGTAGGAACATTTACAAATACTCTTGCATTCGGCGTAATAACCTCACCGATCTCACCGTTTCCTCTTGTAACAGCCTTTATAAGTTCTCCTTTGTTGTAAGTAAGGACAACAGTAAGTCCGTCAAGCTTCCATGAAAGTATGCCTTCATGTCCGTTAAGCCAGCCCGCCAGCTCTTCTCTGCTTTTTGTCTTATCAAGAGAAAGCATTGGACTTTCGTGACGTTCCTTGGGAAGTTCATCTACCGCTTCATATCCAACCTTAACCGTCGGTGAGTTTGATAAAGTTATTCCCAGTTCTTTTTCCAGCATTACAAGTTCATCGTAGAGCTTGTCATATTCGTAATTGCTTATAATCTCTTCATCCTTGGCGTAGTAAGCCTCGGACGCTTTTGAAAGAACGTTTACCAGTTCTTTCATTCTATCCATTTTATTATCGGACATAATTTACTCCGTTAAAAATTAAATATTCCCTAAATCAGATTCAATACCCATTGGATATCAGTTTTTCTTACCCGAAGTTTGTCTAAAAAGCTCAGTAAGCTCATCTCCGGTAAGTTCCCTGTATTCCCCGGGCTTTAAATCGCCAAGAAGTATATTTACAATCCTTACTCTTTTAAGACTTCTGACTTCAGCTCCGCAGGCCTTGCACATTCGCCTTATCTGGCGGTTAAGTCCCTGGGTTAATACTACCTTAAAAGTATATTCCGACAGTCTTTCGGCAAAGGCAGGTCTTGTAGTCTGTTCCAGATCTTTAAGATAGATTCCCTCTTTAAACTTCTTTATAAGCTCATCGGAAACCTTGTTTTTGATCCTTACGACATACTCTTTTTCATGTCCGTTTGCTCCCCGCATCATACGCTCTATAAGGTCACCGTCATTGGTTAGAAGCATCAACCCTTCCGAGTCCTTATCAAGTCTTCCGGCGTAGGTAACCCTAACGGGATAATCTATAAGCTCTCCGATAAGCCTCTCGGCATGAGAATCCTTTTTGCTGACGGTAACTCCCACGGGCTTATAAAAAGCAAGATAAGCTTTTCTTTCAGGACCCGAAACTACTTTACCGTTAACGATTATCTCTTCGGAGCCGTCAAGCCTCATCCCGGATGAAGCCTTTACGCCATTAACATAAACCTTCCCCATCTCGATAAGCTTATCCGCATCCCGCCTCGAGCAGATACCGCAGGAAGCCAGATATTTATTTATTCGTATATTTTCATTAACTTCCATCAGTTTTTCTGTAAACAAATATTATTTACGTTTCAGTCCCCGCTCAAAAATATGCCCCAAACTATTTATCGTAGAATTCCAGCTCAAGTATATTCTTTGCAGCGGGAATACCGTTTCCTTCTTCAAGTCCTCTCTTGGCGGTCTTATCCGCAAGGTCGTTGTACTTATCTCCCGAATGGCCCTCGACTTTATGGAAAGAGATTTTAATATCGGCGCCGCAGCTTCTCATATAGTCACGATACTTTTGCGTCAGCTCATTTTTGGCCTTCCAGGCCCCCGTAACCCACATCTCGATACCACTGTAATCGTAAAATATATCAATAGCCTTATAGCCGCTCTTTCTCGCACAGGAAACCGCGTACATCGCGCCCAGCATCTCTCCCGTAACGTTTCTTTGCTTTAAAGACTCGGGATTGTCTCCGTTTCCGAGGGCGAGATAAATCTCTCCGTCATCAAGTATAAACACGCACCCAAAGGCATATTTTTTTATCGCATCATTGTAGCTTCCGTCTACGTAGACGGTTATTGATTCGTTCATATTCACCTTAAAATCAGTTTTTGTGGTATCCTGTATTTCCTACAGCATAGATATTATATGCCGCTACATGGTCATAAATACATCTCCATGAGCTCCATGCGTTACCGCTGACGCAGATATAGGTTTTACCGGAATCGGTCTTCATCATACTTACGCCGCAGCATCCGGATTCATTTACAAATCCCGTTTTTGCACCGCATACATATCCTCCGGTCTCCTTATCTTCGATTCTTCTGAGGAACCAGTTTGACAGAGGAATACCTTCGGAATGGAAATCCGAAATGCTTGTTGAATACCTTCTGGTACCCAAAACCTCACTTAAAAAGTCATCCTTCATTGCAGCGGCAAGAATAACAGCAATATCATTACAGGTACTGTAGTTGTTGTCGTCATATACTCCGACGCAGTTGGCAAAATGTGTAGTTTCGGCAATTCCCAGGGCTGCGCAGTTGTCATTCATAAGCTTAACGAAATCTTCATGTGTTCCTGCAGTATATTCAGCCAGCATATAAGCAGATTCTCCGCCGGAAGGAAGTATCGTTCCGTAGAAAAGATCTCTTACAGTAACAACTTCACCTTCCTCAAACCCGGCGCTTGAACAGCCGTTTTTAAGGTCGTAGGAAATAGCGTTGTATGAAAGTGCAACCTTTTCATCAAGCATTTCATCCGTAATAAACTGTCTTGCTGTTAATACAGTCATTACCTTTGTCATTGAAGCCGGAAACATTTTTTCAAATCCGCTTTTTTGAGCAAGTACCTTCCCCGTATCCACATCTACCATAAGCCCGTATGTGGAATAAAACTCATCCGAGCCCATATATGCGGTATTTCCATCTGATGTAAAAACAATATCACCGCTCTTAAAATCATACCGTTTCGGAAGACTTGAAGGGTAAGATACTCCTCCTCCGAGAGCGCCGTTTTCGGTAGTTTCATTGTAAGCGGTATCCGAAGCTATTAAAGCGCTGTCTTTATCGGGATTTCCGTAAATATCACCGCTTTCGGCGTTATCAAAGCCTCCGGCAGCCAAATCCTCCGAAGAGATATCTGTAGCAAGGGAATCCTTTTCCTCTTCTTCCAGAACCGCACCAATGGGTATTACATTGTTTGAAACATTTTTCTTAGGAATATGCTTTACAACAAGCACAATTCCGGTAATGATCACTGCTAATAAAGCAAGCAAAATCAGACCGCCAAAGAACAGTTTCCTGTTGCGAAGCTGACGTTTCTTTTCAGCTTCGACTCTGGCGCGTCTGATTTCGCATTTTATTCTGTATTCCTCTTCGGAATAGAAGTTATTCTGTGTCATGAATCGCTCCGAGTAAGTAATTCTTCCCATCTTCTGTCTACTTCTTCCTGGAAAGCAGCGATGAGATGCTGGTTCTCAGGCTTGAAAAGATGCTTGAATCTTCCCTGCTTAACAAGGAAATCTTCAAGAGGAAGCTTATTTTTCGGTCTGTAGTTTACGATCCACTTACCCTCTATAACCTCAAATAAAGGCCAGTAGCAGGTTTCAACAGCAAGCTTACAGATTTCCGGAAGATCCGGAGTGTCATATCTCCAACCTCTGGGACAGGGAGCGAGAATATTTAAAAAGGCAGGTCCCTTTGTATAGATTGCTTTTTCGGATTTAACGTAAAGATCCTTAAAGTTACTGATAAATGTTGTCTGGGCAACATAAGGGATGTTATGGGCTGCCATAATTCCCGCAAGATCCTTGCGGATCTGGGGCTTACCGTTTGAACACTTACCCGAAGGAGTAGTTGTTGTATCGGCATACTGGGGAGTAGCTGATGAACGCTGGATTCCCGTGTTCATATATGCTCCGTTGTCATAGCAGACATATACCATATCATGTCCTCTTTCCATAGCACCGGAAAGGGACTGAAGTCCGATATCGTAGGTTCCGCCGTCTCCGCCGAAGGTTATGAACTTGTAGGTTTCATCGATCTTTCCGCGCTTTTGTAAAGCTTTAAAAGCGGTCTCAACTCCCGAAAGCGTAGCTCCGGCGCTCTCAAAAGCGGTATGGATGTAGCTGTCTGTATAAGCTGTATAGGGGTATGTGTAGGTAGAAACCTCGAGACAACCCGTCGCATTACCAACTACAGCTTTATCTCCGGGATGAAGGGCTTTTAATACGTTTCTTACCGCGATGGTACCGCCGCAACCTGCGCACATTCTGTGGCCGGGGGCAAGCCTCTCTTCCCTCTCCTGTATTTCCTTAAAATTAAATACGCTTTGTTCCATGATTGATCCTTTTCTTATATAAGCCTTCCCCTTGAGGGGAAGGTGTCTGCGAAGCAGACGGATGAGGTGAAAACTAATTAACTATATGATTCCATATATCCTCACAAACTGCTTCAAATCTTAGATTGATATCATTATTTGGATATCTTAAAACAGTAATACCTAAACTCTTTAAATAATTATCCCTTTCTATATCTTCTTCTCTTCCGTCTTTTTCAAAATGTTGAGATCCATCCAGTTCAATAACTATTTTTTTAGATGGAATATAAAAATCAACAATATAAGGACCTATAACTTTTTGTCTTTTAACATTTACTTTTAAACTCTTTAAAAAGTCATACCATAAATGTCTTTCTTCTTTAGTCATGTTTTTACGAAGCGACTGTGAATATGAAGTTAAAATGTTTTTATCTGAATTAATTTTTTCACCTCATCCGTCGCTTCGCGACACCTGTCTTCGCTTCGCTGCGGTCCGCGCAATTCAAACGTCCCCCGGACGTTTTGCGCCCTCAAGGGGAAGGCTTTATATTGTCCTTATCTGAAATAACCATATTCATTATGAAAAGGCTTTTATTCTCTAAGTCCTAAATAAGGATACTCACTGTAAGAAATCTCGCCCTTTGAAAGCTTGATAAGATTTTCGAATACTCCCTCGATATCCTCTACTTTAACGTCACGTCCCGAAAGTCCGTATATAATATTAACGGTCTCGGCCGTGCATTTAGCTCTGTACATAGCTGCGGTGAGCTCGGCTCCAAGGGGTCCTCCCTGGGTTGAATAGCTCTCAGAGCGGTCCATTATCGCTACCGCTTTGCATCCTTTAAGGGCTGCGGCAAACTCTTCTCCGGGGAAAGGACGGAATACTCTTACCTTCATAAGGCCTGCCTTAATTCCGCTTTCTCTTAGCTTGTCAACAGCATCCTTTACAGTTCCGCAAACAGAACCAATGGCTACTACAGCATACTCGGCATCTTCAAGTCTGTATCCTTCGTAGAAGCCGTACTTTTGTCCGGTTATCTCCTCGAACTCTTTAGCCACGTCAAGTATAACCTTTTTGGCGTTTCTCATAGCTTCGGAATGTGCCTTTTTAGACTCCATACAGTAATTCGAAACAGCATAAGGTCCGATAGCCATCGGTTCGTTTTCTTTTAAAAGATAATGTTCCGGCTCGTACTGACCGACAAATTTCTTAATAGGCTCATCATCCCAAAGCGTAATGTTCTGTACGGCATGGGATGTGATAAATCCGTCCTGACATATCATAACCGGAAGGTGCACGCCCTTAGCCTCGGCGATCCTGTGAGCCTGAAGGAAATTGTCGTAAACTTCCTGGTTGGTCTCTGCGTAAATCTGTATCCATCCGGAATCTCTTGCGCCCATAGAGTCAGAGTGCTCCGCGTTGATATTAAGAGGTCCTGTAAGTCCTCTGTTTACAAGAGCCATAACGATGGGGAGTCTGCTTGATGCGGCGCAGTAGAGCATCTCCCACATAAGAGCCATACCCGCGCTGGACGTAGCCGTAATCGTTCTTGCACCGGCAGCTTCCGCCCCCATAGCCGCGCTCATAGCGCTGTGTTCGCTCTCTACGGGAATAAACTCTGTAGTAATCTCTCCGTTTGCGATCATAGAAGCTACAAACTGAGGAATCTCGGTAGAAGGGGTTATGGGAAAGGCAGGCATAACATCGGGGTTAATCTGCTTGATTGCATGTCCGATTGCTTCGTTTCCGGACATTCTTGTTTTTGTAGCCATCTTTAACCCTCCATCGTAATCGCACCGAAAGGACACGCTTTTACGCAAATACCGCATCCTTTGCAGTGGTCGTAATCAAAATCAAGTCTCTTTCCGTCCTTAACAGGGATTGAAGAGTCGGGACAAAAAGGAACGCAAAGCAGGCACTGCTTGCACTTTTCTTTATCAAGTACGGGAGTCTGGGTTCTCCACTCGCCGGTGTTGAAATCTCTTGACGTAGCCGGCTCATATATCTGAAGGCCTTCCGTAAGGTCCTGCCACTTAGACTGTTCATTTATTTCAGAAGCTTTTATTGCCATCTTACTACCTCCTCTATAGCCATATTTAGGGCCTTAAGGTTACCGTCAAGCACTTCCGGCTTTCTGGCGAATTTATGCTCAAGAGAGGTCTTCATCTCCCTTAAGAAAACGTCTATCTCCATTACTTCGGAAATCTTTACCATGGCCGCAAGCATAGGCGTATTGGGGAAATACTTGCCCAAAGTTGCCATACTTACCTTTCTGGCATCAAGGGCGTAGATCTTTCCCTTATAATCCCCGACAAGAGGCAATATTTCGTCTTTGCTTTTCTGGGTGTTTATAAGAATACCGCCGGTTTCTTTAAGTCCGCCGGTAACATTAACGGAATGCAAAAGAGTATCGTCAACAACTGCAACAAAATCAGGCTCATAGATATTGGAATGAACCCTAATCTCTTTATCGCTGATGCGATCGTACGCCGTAATAGGCGCGCCCATTCTCTCCGGACCGTATTCAGGAAATCCCTGAACCTGCTTGCCGGCCTGGAAAGCGACATCAGCCAAAAGAAGCGCAGCGGTCTTCGCACCCTGACCGCCTCTGCCGTGCCATCTGATTTCGGTTAGTTTACTCATAGTTTTCTTCCTTCTGTATTTCTTCTTCCTTTTCGCTGCCTTCTTCATCTGCAGCGGGCTCGGGAAGTTCGATCTCAATCTTTTCGATACGGCTCTGGTCAAGGCCTCTTACCGTAAGCTTAGTACCGTCTTCCAAAGACACGCTCTCTCCATCCTCGGGGAGGCGGTCGAGCTGTTCTATCATAATACCGCCGATAGAATCGTAGCTTTCGCTGTGAATATCAGTCTCAAGAGCATCATTGAGATCGTCGGTACTCATAGAAGCCTCAACAAGGTACTTTCTCTCTCCGACTTCGGTGATAAGAGTCTCTTCGTCTTCGTCGTACTCGTCTCTGATCTCGCCGACGATTTCCTCCAAAAGGTCCTCTAAGGTGATCATACCGACGCAGTCACCGTACTCATTCATAACAAGGGCGATGCTGGTGGTTTCCTTCCTCATCTCCTCTAAAAGGTCGGCTGTCTTTTTATGCTCGTGAGTGTAGATACACTCTCTTAAATAATCTCTGATAACAAAGTCTTCGGTATTTTCGCAAAAGGCAAGATCCTTGATATTTATAACTCCGAGGAAATGATCCTGCTCGCCCTCTTCGTCCTCCTCGTATACGGGAAGTCTTGTGTACATATGCTCCTTAAAGGTTTCCTTAACCTCGTCGAAGGTGTCCGATACCTTTACGGTAACCATATTTACTCTGGGGATCATAATATCCTTGGCTTCCGAATCGGAGAATTCAAACACATTAAGGATCATCTCCCTTTCTTCCGATTCGATAACACCGTCCTCGTGTCCCGCCTCAACGTAAGTTTTAAGCTCGGTTTCCGTCATCTGCTCATGGTAGTTTCCATCTATACGGAAAAGCTTTTGAATGCCTTTGGTTATTACATCTACGATAAAAATAACCGGTGTCAATATAACCATCAGCACGTAGATAAGTCCGCTGTATATAAATGCAATCTTTTCCGCGTAGCTCATAGCCCAGTTCTTGGGAACAATCTCTCCGAATATAAGGATAACGATTGTTAAAACTGCCGTAGCTATTCCGACGGCAACACTCTCCGAAAGAGTCAGTCCCGCTATTTTACTGATCTTTATAGCTAAAACGGTAGCTATAGAAGATGCTGATATATTAACGATATTGTTGCCGATAAGGATTGCGGAAAGCATCTTGCTTCGCTTTTCCAAAATCTTGTCCACCCTCGCGGCAGCCTTGTTTCCCTCCTCGGCAAGGGAACGGATTCTTATCTTGTTTACTGTAGTAAGAGCCGTCTCAGCCGATGAGAAAAATGCAGATAAAATGATTAATGCTAAAAGTAAAATAATCTTTAGTATAGTTTCTATGTCCAAAAAGAATGCCCTCCTATGGCATTAATATAAATAATACCATAAAAGGGCAATCCTTACCACATTTTGAACCTATAAATCTGTATATTATTCAGTAAAATCTTCGCCCCCAAGAGTACGTAAAAGTTTGAATGTATCTTTATAAACTTTTTTTCTGCCTTCGGTAAGCAAGTATCCGAGATCCGAATAAAGACCTTCGTTATCAAGGATATCAGCCACAAAAGGTGAATATCTCTTTCCGGCTCCGGCTTTTACTTCCCGGATAAACTCATCGAGGGTCTTTCCTACGCTGTAGCTTCTTCCGATCTCGTCAGTAGCAGCGTCCATGCAGTCGGCAACGCAGATGATATCGATGATGGTTTTAACAGGGCTTTTGCCGATATCAAAGCTCTCAGGGTATCCTTCGCTTCTGTCATAGTATGCGTGGTGTCCCGCCGCAACGTCAGCGTATGCTTTTGTGCTCTCGTTCTTTCTTAAAAGCTCCCAGCCCATAAGTGAATGAGACTTGATAATAGGCATCTCGGAAGACAAAAGGTTTCTGCCATAAACAAATACTGTATCGATGATTATCAGCTTACCGAAATCATGGCACATCGCCGCATGATGTGTATACTTAAGAATCCTGTCCTTGTATGCGGGAAGTTCTTCTTTGGAAGGGCATCCGCATACGCCCACAAAAAGCTCGGGGCCAACCTTCATAAGATACTCAGCGATACATACCGCAATCCGCGCAACCATTATGGAATGGATATATGTGGGCGGATGGAAGCCTGCCATAACCTTCAGTCCAAATTCCTCGAACGTGATTCCTCCCGGGATTTCCACAAATCTAAGGAGAATTGCGGAATATATACCAAGAACGCTTGAAATCCACTCCATCATCGGAATACGAAAAGCGTAAGAAGCTATCTCATTGTACATATCTTTGATATTGCTCTTAATCTTTTCGGTAAGCTCTCCGTCTCTTGCCGCGTCAATGTATGCCAAAGAAGCGATAAGATTGTCTCCGCCGTTTTTGTCGTACTCGAACTTATCCGCAAAGCTCCAGATCGTGTACATACGCTTCATATGGTCTTCTCTTGTACACTCTCCGGCGGCATATCTGATGCCTTCAGTAATCTCGTATACATACTCATACGGGAATACATTTTCGTATACTTCCGTGCAGCACCTTCCGTATTCAGCAGAAATGCCCGCATACTTTTTAAGAGTAGATACAAGTTCGGAGTCACTTCTGTCAGCGCCGATGATCATTATATACTCGTAGCACTTAAGCAGGTGCTTGTCCCAGGGGTAATCTGGATAAGCCTCTCTGTAAAAAGGATCCATTGCAATCCTGATGGAATCCTCGATAAGAGCGATACGCTTTCTTGACATCTCGGCTGCGCCCTCGCACTCACGCATATGCTCGTACAAAACAGGGCCGTATCTGGAATTTATAAGCACAAGCCGCTTAAGCTCGTCTGAAAGCTTTACAAACTTTTCTTTATCGAGGTATTTAATGATCTCATAAAAAGCCTCAAGGCCCTTATTTCTAAAATACTCGGGCACCTCGGGACATGCCGTAAGCCTCATGGTCTGGTTAACCATAAGGTATGCGTTGGCAATAAGCATATCAAGGGCTTCTATATAGTACTCGTCATCTCCGCTTTTTTTCGCATCATCCGCCAGTCTTACCGAAATCGAAAATGCCAAAGACGCATCAAGGTTCTTTCCGCTGTTCGGGTCAGTAAGCTTATAGCAAAAGTCCTTGAAATTAGCAAATACTTCTTTGCTGAAGCACTTATCGTAAGAAAGCAGCGGTCTTACGCAGTTTTCGATTATCATACGGTTATCGGCCGCAATCTTACCTATTTCCTCGAAATTATTGCGAAGAAGTTCCGAATACTCTTTGCTTGTTTTTATCTCTTCAAGAGAAGGAGATGAAAGCTTTCTGATACGTCTGATTCTCTTTACGTACTCGGTAGAGCTTGACTGCATGATATTGTCATCGCTCTCAAAACAGTATACATTGGAATACTTTTCATACAGATAGCTTATAAAATCTTCCGCGCAAACCTTCCTTCCGGTAATCTCAAAGATCCAGTCTGAAGGCTTTAATATGTTGGCTTTTTTATAAACATGTTCAGCCATCCATTCATTTATCTTACCGAAATCGCCCTCGCGTATTGCAGCGAAAGGATCAAAATCCTCTTTCATCTTCTTAAGGATCATTGCACCGTAGAAGTTTCCGAGAGCGTAGGTGGGAAAATATCCAAAATCCGTAGTCCAGTGTACATCCTGCAAGAGTCCCTCACTGTCCTTTGTGGGCTCTATACCGAGATACTCTCTGTAAAGTCTTGACCATTCATCCGAAAGCTCAGAAACGGACAATTCACCGCTTATAAGCCTCTTTTCCAGCTCGTATCGGATGATGATATGAAG
The DNA here is from genome assembly GCA_017469945.1 of Lachnospiraceae bacterium. Taxonomy (GTDB): domain Bacteria; phylum Bacillota; class Clostridia; order Lachnospirales; family Lachnospiraceae; genus AC2028. Next base: position 109,833 of record JAFUFI010000014.1, read on the forward strand.
CGTATATGTAAGCTCATCCGCCTCCGTTCTGATAAGAGAGGGGGAAACATAGTTTACCGCCTCGTAAAGCTCGTCAACGGTTACATCTCTCATAACCTAAGGGAATATCTCGCAGACCTTTGGATAAATAAGCGAAATAAACGCTTTGGAACGTCCGAGGATATTCTCGTAATATCTGGATATGGCCTCATGCATACCCATGGACTTTTTGTCTTCGATAAAGTATTTATGATCCTCTCTCGGGAGGAGCTGTTCAAAAAGGGCATGGCCGCACTCATGTATTACGGAATAAATATTGGAGATAAAATTATCCGAATAATAGTGCGTTGTAATACGAACATCATTTTCAGATATAAGGGATGTAAAGGGATGTTCCGAAACAGCCATCGTTCCCTTTTCGAAGTCAAAGCCTAAAGTCTCCATAAGATACTTTGCCATTTCTTCCTGCTGGCTGTCTCTTACGGGTCTTTTAAGGAAATCTGTCCTTATTACTTTATTGCTGTTGCCTATGCGCTGTAAAAGGTCTGTAATTCCATCCTTCGAAACTCTGAAAAGCTCATCTATAACATCTTCATCTATACCGTTTTCATAAAGATTGAGCAAGAATCCATAATCCGAATACTTTTCTTCGTCCGGCATTTTTCCGGCTATAGATACAAACTTTTTCTTGCTTTCGATTACCTTTTCAAGCTCCGGAAGATATCCGGATACATCTTCGGTTTCTCTGGCTTTTGACCAGGCAACCCAGGCATTGTTTCCTATCCTTGAAAACTCCTCAAAAAGTTCGGGAGAAACATCTTTGTCGTGAATATAGGTTCTGTAAAGATCCTCCACAAGTACTCTGTCGTATTCTTCCAGGGAATCGATTTCCCCGTACAAAGCCTTTATACAATCTATGAATTTTGCGCTTTTGCGGATCCTGAAAGCATGATTTGATACTCTGACAGCGGAATTACCTTCCATTTCATGTCCCATGGGAGGGCACATTGTCATCTGGTCAAACTCGATGATAGTCGCTGCCTGAGTATATTCGCGTTCTCTTGTAAGTTCTTTTTTAATATAGTTTAATTGCTTATTAATTATACTTTCCATTTTATTCAATATGCTTAATTACTTTATTATAAATCCTGTTAAAGAAAAACGTAGTAGCAAGAGCGGACATAACCTCGGCAATGGGGAAAGACCACCAAACATAATCGACATTGCCAAGAAGTGAAAGTAAAAACGCTGCCGGTATAAGCACAACAATCTGTCTCATTATCGAAACAATCATACTGTAAACGCTTACACCCAAGGCTTGAAATAAAGAACCGGTTACAATACAGTACGCTGCAACGGGGAAATGTATCGCGATGATACGAAGGGCTACACTTCCCATAGCCAGCATCGACTCCGAAGCATCAAAAAACGAAAGAAGAACATTCGGAGCGGCTTCAAAAGCTATAAGACCGGCAGCCATGATCGCCGTGGCATATATCCAGGAAAGGCGCCAGGTCTTCATCATACGCTCTTTGTTTCTCGCCCCGTAATTGTATGCGATTATGGGGATCATACCGTTGTTCAGTCCAAATACCGGCATAAACGTAAAGCTTTGAAGCTTGAAGTAAACTCCGAATACAGCAACCGCTGTAGATGAAAAACCGATAAGTATCTTGTTCATTATATAGACCATTAAAGAGCCGATGGACTGCATAATGATCGAAGGAACTCCTATTTTATATATATTACCGATAAGCGTCCAGTCAGGTTTAAAGCCCTTAAAGGAAATATGTATATCGGTATTCTTTTTTATATTAAAGACACATGCCATAACAGCAGCAACTATCTGGCCTGCTATTGTTGCAAGGGCAGCACCCTTAACTCCGAGCTCGGGGAACCCGAAATATCCAAAGATAAATATGGGATCAAGAATCAGGTTTATAATAGCTCCCGTTCCCTGAGTAACCATAGTAAAAAGTGTTCTTCCCGTGGAAGTAAGGAGCCTTTCGAATATAAACTGTCCGAAGATACCGAATGAGCAGGTAAGAACTATCGTAAGGTAGTCCACGCCGTATCCGATAATAGCTTCATCCGCAGTCTGGCTCATATAAAAGGGCTTAACAACGGTAAGTCCGATCACAAGGAAAAGTAAATAACTTACAAACGCAAGAAAGATTCCGTTTTCGGCGGTTTTGTTAGCTCTTTCGTACTCTTTCTCTCCAAGGGATTTTGAAAGAATAGCATTGATACCAACTCCGGTACCTCCGGCTAGGGCTATCATAAGTGTTTGAAGCGGGAAAGCCATGGAGACAGCCGTAAGGGCATCCTCGGAAACTCTTGCTACGAATATAGAGTCTACAATATTGTATAGAGCCTGTACAAGCATTGAAGCCATCATAGGAAGGGACATCCCAAGAAGCAGTCTGTTTATAGGCAAAGTTCCCATCTTATTTTCTTTAATGTTTGTATCAGACATAATCCATATACCTCTCTACTTCTTCAAGAAGATCGTAAAGCGCATCTTCCGTAAGAACCCCTCTTTTAAGATTCTTAGGTATTTCTCCTCTTTCATCGGCCTCGAAATCATCGCGCCATTCGTTTTCATAGTATTCTTCTAATTTATCTATATCGCCTGTAAGCTTTTTAAGCTCGGCAAATTGTTCATGGATACGCTCTATAACTTCAGATACCTTATCCATCGCAGTTTCCATCTCGGTAATTCTCTTGATACGGTTTTCAGACATAGCTATACCTCCATAAAACTCAAAACAAGTTAAAATTATACATCATCATTTTAACAAAGTATATAAAAAATATGTACAAAAATCGCCATCTTGCACAAAAAAATCCCACGTTTTTGTACAACGTGGGATTTTTTGAAAGCCAAAGGGGCTTAATTAATCTTTTATACAATACCCTGTGCCATCATAGCATCGCAAACCTTAAGGAATCCCGCGATGTTTGCTCCGGCAACATAGTTTCCTTCAAGACCATACTTCTTGCAAGCATCGTCAAGGTTGTGGAAGATGTTAACCATGATATTCTTAAGCTTTGCATCAACCTCTTCGAAGGTCCATGAAAGTCTCTCGGAGTTCTGGCTCATCTCAAGAGCTGAAGTAGCTACGCCACCTGCATTTGCAGCCTTTCCGGGTACGAAGTATACCTTGTTCTCCTGTAAGTACTGAGTAGCTTCAAGAGTGGTAGGCATATTAGCACCTTCGCAAACAGCGATTACGCCGTTAGCAACAAGTTTCTTTGCATCCTCGAGGTTAAGCTCGTTCTGAGTAGCGCAAGGAAGTGCAACATCAACCTTAACTTCCCACTGATTGGTTCCTTCGGTAGCCTTGTCATGGTACTGAGCTGAAGGTCTCTTTGCAGCGTACTCGGTAAGACGGGCTCTCCTAACTTCCTTAACTTCCTTAAGGAGCTCAACGTCAATTCCTTCGGGATCGTAAACCCAACCGGTAGAGTCAGAGCAGGTAACAGGCTTAGCGCCGAGCTGCTGTGCCTTCTGGATTGCGTAAATAGCAACGTTTCCGGATCCTGAAACTGCAACAGTCTTGCCTGCAAGAGCAACGCCGTTAGACTTAAGCATCTCTTCAGTCATATAGAGAAGTCCGTATCCGGTAGCTTCTGTTCTTGCGAGGGATCCGCCGTATGAAAGTCCCTTACCGGTAAGTACTCCTTCGTAGAGTCCGGTAAGTCTCTTGTACTGACCGTACATAAATCCGATCTCTCTTGCTCCGGTTCCGATATCTCCGGCAGGAACGTCGGTATCAGCGCCGATATACTTGTAAAGCTCGGTAATAAAGCTCTGGCAGAAAGCCATAACTTCTCTGTCAGACTTACCCTTGGGATCGAAGTCTGAACCACCCTTACCGCCGCCGATAGGAAGTCCGGTAAGTGAATTCTTAAAGATCTGCTCGAATCCAAGGAACTTGATGATACCGAGGTTTACTGAAGGATGAAGACGAAGTCCTCCCTTGTAAGGTCCGATTGCTGAGTTAAACTGTACTCTGTAACCATTGTTTACCTGAACCTGTCCCTTGTCATCAACCCAAGGAACGCGGAAAAGAATCTGTCTCTCGGGAGTGGTGATTCTCTCAAGAAGAGCTTCCTTGCGGAACTTTTCCTCATTAGCCTCGATCACAACTCTGAGTGATTCGAGAACTTCCTTAACTGCCTGGTGAAACTCAGGCTGAGCAGGATTTTGAGCAACAACGCGCTCGTAAACTTCATCAACGTAAGACATTTTGAATCCTCCTTGTATATACATAAAAATGTTTACTGAATGAATAATTATGTAAAAAAGGGCATAGGAAACACTCCTATGCCCTCGTTGGCTTTACGTTAGTATATTACAACATTAATAATTATAAATCAATATAATATTGTATAATTTTTTTAGGAATTTAACGTGTTAAACTGTTAAAATCATTCAAAAAGTGTACAATCAACGAAATCTGCGTTTACGTAAGCAAGCATGCCTTCGAACTTTACGGTACACCAGCCGCCATCTACAGCAACAATCTCGAGCTGATCTCCTGCCATAAGGGCTCCGACTCTTTCTGAATTGGTATCGGGAAGACTTCTGACATTAACCTCGGATTTAGCTGTAAGCATACCGATCGTAGGCTGTCCGTCGGCGCTCTGGATCATCGAGAGATAATCGGACTTGATGAATGCCTCTTTATCGTTGTAGATGATCTTTGTCCAGCCGTTTAAAAGCTCTTCAACTACTTCGAACTTTTCCCCGGCCATAGCCTCTCCCACACGTTCTGCATTGGCACTGTCGGAAGCTCTCACGTTAACTCTCGTAGTTGCTGTAGCGTACTTTACGGTAGGCTCTGCAGGCGCTTCTACGGTCTCGGTAGTATCTACAACCTCGGGCTCGTCGGGATCTTCTTTAGCAGCCGCCTCTGCAGCCTTTGTCGCATTGAGCTGAGCAATCTTTTCTCCCACAGCGGTACTTACAGTAGTATCAAGCTCTATAAAGTAGTCAAGGATCTCGGGATTAACAAGGATGAGATCGTTATACTCAACATTAACTTTATTGTTAAGTTCCTTAACATCATCGCAGGATGCAATCTTTGTAATATAGCTGTCCTCTTCTTCGGTAAGTTCTCTCATAACGATATAGAGCTCTCCGTTTTCGTTTGTATCAACGAAAAATCCTTTTAAAGCAGGAAGAGGAGTTTCAGGGAATCTTTCGAATGTAGCCTGATAGTAGCAGTAAGTAATGTAACTTCCCTCTCTGGGACCCGCCTGGGTGTAAACATTCTGCAAGGTGTAATCAACGTATGCAGACTGCTCCATAAGACGGATAACCTCGCTGTCCTCGATAGTGTCGCACTGCGCCTTTAAAAGGTCGGCATCCCCGTTTGAAAGAGCCATATAGTACGTGGTGAACAGGGCATTTATCTTCTCGCCCCTTGTTTCCTCAAGAGGAATCTCGGCACTTTCAAGCTCTGCCTGCGCCTGTTGCTGCTCTTCCAAAGCAGCCTGTTCCTCTAAGGCTTTCTTTCTGTCGGCAGCTTTCTGCCTTTGATCGAGAGCGATAAGTACAACAACAGCGGCAAGTATAAGCGCTACCGCAGGGAAAAGATACTTACTGTATTTAATAACAAATTTTTTAACTGTAGATAAAATGTCTTTAAGTTTATTAAGAAGGTTCTTCATAAAATCAAATCCTAATAGTCCAAGTATTTGTTGCAGGCTGCGGCCGACAGGAATCGAACCCGCATTAAAGGCGTCGGAGGCCCTCGTCCTATCCATTAGACTACGGCCGCAAATGTTACAACTTTGTTACATAACCTTACCTATATTACCATATACTAAGTATAAACGCAAATAAAATATCCCTAAACTATAGCCACTTCTCCAAGATCTCTGTCGTAGTAATAAAGATTATCCGAGAGGAATTCTTCCGGAGAGAGTTCATTTTTATTGACCATGGCGATCATCTGCTTTAATTCATCGCACCGCTCCCTGCGGATTTCATTACTTGCGCCAATCATATCGTCGGGAACGGCGATGATCTCATGTACAGAGCTTGGGATTATAAAAAAGTTGCTGTTATTTGTTTTAGCAAAATCCGAAAGATGTTCTTTCATAATCATCGCCTTTGCTCCGTAAACCTTTTTGGCGTTTGTCATGATCCAGATCGGCGGCACGTAAAGCTCTCCGTCTATAAGGCTTTCTAAAGAATCGTCACAAAACTTTTCTTTATATATTTCCTTAAAAAAAGAAGCCATTGAGATCGTCTGCATATCTTTCTTTCTTGCATCATTCTCTATTACAGCCTTCATAAGCTCTTTTCCGGTAACGTTCCACCCTTCTAAGAACTCTTTTCTCACCATAATACATCCGCTGCCCATTTTGCCCGACTCAACGTCGATATAGTAAACTGCGGCGAGATCGAGAAATCTCTCAAAATAAGCGTCTTCAAGAAGTTTTTTGTTTTTCTCGAAATTAATAAGATGAACAGTCAGTCTTTCCTTGACAAGCTCAAAATCCTTAATGAAATCCATATCAAACTCTCCCGCAGGTACGCTGTCCCAATATACCCTCATAAATTCGCTCATAATATCTCCGAAGCATCTTCCTTCTTCATATTCTCTATGGAAAGACTCCATATAGATCACGGGAGAGATGTTCGATGATTTATTATGAACGTTAACGCTTATAAAAGGCGTTTCATTGACTTTTAGATGCTGCTGTACCTCAAGATAATACTCCTCTCCCAGGATTTCCTGAGCTGCTTTTCTGACTTTTTCTGCAAATTCCTTTACTGACATAATTTCCTTTCCGGCCCTCATATTTATATCGCCATATCGGCGTCCCTCGGCCTCACAAAAAATAAACACAAAAAAAGAGCAATTCCCTTTTAAGAAATTGCTCTGTCAGTCTGTAAAAGATATATTTACGCTCTTCCGAGGTACTCACCGGTTCTGGTGTCGATCTTAACAACGTCTCCCTCGTTGATGAAAATGGGAACGCGGATCTCAGCGCCGGATTCAAGAGTAGCAGGCTTGGTAACGTTGGTAGCGGTATCGCCGCGAAGACCGGGCTCGGTCTCGGTTACCTTAAGCTCTACAAACATCGGAGGCTCTACTGAGAAGATCTGTCCGTTGTGTGAAAGCATAGTGCATTCCATATTCTCAAGGACAAACTTCATAGAATCACCGATCTCAGCCTCTGAAAGCTCGATCTGCTCATAGGTTTCCATGTCCATAAATACGAACATGTCGTCATTCTTGTAAAGATACTGCATCTTCTTCTTTTCGATGGTAGCAAGAGTGAACTTCTGAACAGGGTTAAAGGTTAATTCTCTAACACCGCCGTTCTTAACGTCCTTCATCTTAACACGTACGAATGCAGCTCCCTTTCCGGGTTTAACATGCAAAAACTCGAGTACCTGGAAAACCTTGCTGTCGTATTCAAAGGTAACTCCGTTTCTGATATCACCAGCCGTAATTTCAGCCATTTTAAATTCCTCCTATGCGGTTTTAGTCACAATACTCAAATATTTTAACAAAAGAAATATAAACTTTCAATAAAAATTTTCAGTAAGATGGGATTTTTTTACTTGCAAAGCAAAATCGCTTCATCCATAGCTTCGATATAGCCCTTTAATCCGTGCCCGTAAATCTGTTTATGACAGGCGGGAGCAGTTACAGAAACTTTTCTGAAGTCTTCCCTGTTTTGAATATCCGAAATATGAACCTCGATCTTTATGATATTCTCTACGGAAGCAAGGGCATCATGTATGGCATAGCTGTAATGTGTATATGCTCCGGGATTGATTATGATTGCATCGGTTCCGTTAAAATAGCTTTCCTGAATCTTATCGATTATTGCTCCTTCGTGGTTTGACTGAAAGCATTCAACGTCAATCCCTCTTTTTTCCCCCTCTTCCTTGATCATCCTAATAAGATAATCATAATCTTCGTTTCCGTAGATTTTTTTCTCTCTGATACCTAAAAAATTTAAGTTTGGTCCGTTAATAACAAGTATTTTCAAAGTCTTATCCTCCGGCCTTTATATAACCCTGTCAAAGGGGCTCTCCCAGTATTTTTAAAATCTCATCAAGTATTTGGCTTTGATCTTTGTCATCCACGCAGATCACATGATCGGCACATCTTTCATAGATTGGCGATCTGTACTCTATAAGTTCCTTTATCTTTTTGTAAGGATCGTCGCACATAAGAAGCGGTCTTGTAGTATCGCCTTTAAGCCTTTCGTATATGGTCTCCGGAGAAGCCTTAAGATAAAAAACCTTTCCGCATTTACAGATAAGCCCCTGGTTTTGAAGTTGCAGCGGAGTTCCTCCTCCGAGAGAATAAATGCTCCTTCCGCCTTTAGATGCTATCTCTGTTAATAGAGCGGTTTCCAGCTTTCTGAAATACCCCTCGCCCTTTGTCTTAAATATCTCGCTTATAGGCATCTTCTCCCGCTCTTCGATGATCTTATCCGTATCTTTAACGGGCAGTTTAAGCTTATAAGAAAGTCTGATCCCCAAAGTGGATTTTCCGCTTCCCATAAAGCCGATGAGCATTATGTTGCTTTTCTTTTCCTTTTTACCCAAAGCCTTTACCTCTGCTCGTTCATATATTCGATCATCTTGCCGTAGACTTTTTCCGCAAGCTCATCCGAGACGCTGTGCCCGGTCCAGTATTCAAAGGCGATAACCCCCTGATATAAAAGCATCCTAAGGCCGCAAAAAGCGCCGGCTCCGGCATTCTTACAAAGCTTCATAAACTTTGTTTCAAGAGGATTGTAAACAAGGTCATAACCAAAGGATACTTTTTTGTAAAACTCCGGATCCTCTATAACGGCGCTGTCTGTATCCGGATGCATTCCCACGTTCGTAGCCTGGATACAGATATAATCTTCTCCGGGTAAGGAGGAGTAATCTTTTATATCCATAGCGAATATCCGCCCCTTAAGGCTTTCGTCTTCATCTATCTCGGAAACGATCGCCTGCGCTTTGGAAAGGGTTCTGTTAAGGATGTAGGTGTGCTTTGCACCTGATGAAGTCATCAGTATCGAAACCGCTCTTGCAACGCCTCCGGCGCCAAGGATAATAACATCCTTACCCTTAATATCAACTCCGTCATGCTCCATAGCCCGGAGAAGTCCCGGCATATCGGTGTTATATCCTTTATAACCGCCTTCTACCCTGACAAGAGTATTAACCGCTCCTATCTTTTTCGCAAGAGGATCGATATCTTTAAGGTACTTCATACATGCGCTTTTATGGGGAACTGTAACGTTAAGCCCCAAAAGGCTTAATGCGTATGCTCCGTATATGGCGTCTTCAAGGCCTTCCTCTTCCACCTTTAAAGCCACGTATGCAAAATCTTCGCCTAAAGCCGCAGCAAGATTATTGTGTATTACGGGAGACACTGTGTGTTCTATAGGGTTTCCGATAACGCCGAGTATTCTTGTTTTACCGCCGATATTCATATAAATCCCACCTTTATACTATCTGAGTTTTCTGTGATAAAAGAACAAAACTATAGCTTCAAGCCTGCGTTTTAAAACGATCTGAATCTCTTCCTTCGGGTGAATGGGCTTTGTAAGATAAGAAAAGATCCCGCTACGCTTCGCTCCCCAAACATCTGTAAAAAGCTGATCTCCCACAAAGATCGTGGTTCCGGGCCTTGTGTTCATAAGCTTCATAGCCTTCTCGTACCCATTTCTTGACGGCTTTCCGGCTTTATAAAGATATTTTGAGCCTACAGCGTCCGCAAAGGGCTTAACTCTTGATTCTTTATTGTTGGAAATAAGAGTTGTATCAAAACCAATCTCCCTAAGCCTTTCAAATAAAGCAACAGCCTTTTTCGTCGCGGGAGCTCCGTGGGGTACAAGAGTATTGTCTATATCAAACAAAACTCCGCGGTATCCCAGCTCATATAATTTTTCGTATGGAAGATTGTAGGCCGAATCCGCCTCGCAATCAGGGTAAAATCTGTCTAAAAGCATGTAATTCTCCGGTAATCAGTCAGTATTTTCGGAGCTTTCTTCTAAAGCCTCGGGATTAGAAACCGCCCCGGGAAGTCTTTCGAGTTCCTTAAATATTTTAAGCGCAAATCCGCTGACAGTAAGCATCACGCAAACCGGGGCAATTAAAAGCCCAATAGCGATAAGAACGCGGTTCCAAACAAAAAGAGCGCTCTCAAGTCCTATAAGTACCGCAAGAAGCAAGGTCCTTCCAAAATATCTCAAGGATATTCTATATGAGTTTTTGATAGTTGCGATAAGTCCGTTTTCATACCTTGCAAGAAGCGCAAAGGAATAAACAAAGCCGCTGTATAAAAGCACTGAAAGTATTATGGCAGCTCCCAAAAATACTCCTTCGTACTTTTCGGCCTTAAAGGCAAGCTGATACAAAATATAAAGAGCGTATGCTCCAAAGCTAAATATGAGTCCCAAGGGTATCCCCTTTTTTAAATTCCCCTTAAAAGCTTTAAAAAAAGGCTTTACGATATACCCTTCCGTATCATCCGCCATATGAAGCGTTATTGAAAAAGCCGCAGCCGTTGACGCTCCAAAGGTTACTACAGGCAAGCTGCAGATAAGCCAGAAAAAATTAAGTTTAATAAGGTCCCAAAGTCTGTCAAAAAATTTAAAAAGAGGACCTTCAACGCTAAAAAGCTTCATAAATCATTCCCTATTATTATAAGTATTAATCAAAGCTATTTTACGGCATCTGCCGAATCACATAATAATAGAGAGGTTACGCTTAATGCGAAACCCCTCTACAATTAAACACTAATATGCCAAAAAACGCAATCTTTATTTACCGCCGAGCGCAAGTTCAGCCTCGTGACGTCTTGCAGCCTCTTCGAGTGACCAGTCAAGACATTCCTTATAGTAGTAGGAATTTGCCTTTGCGATCATCTCTTCAACAATAGAATCAAATTCTTCATCACTGTTTGCGTAAAGCGCGTTCCAGGAGTATGTTCTGATACACTCTGTGGTCTGGTCCCACTTTGTCTGCATATCATCGTCTCTCTTGCCTCCTACGAAGGTAGTAGCAGGAGCCAGTCTGTATCCGCCTTTTTCCATATACTCATCCGTAGTAAGGCAGCCTGTAAAGTCTCTCCAGTCCTGTTCAACATCACATTTTGCGGTCACATTGTTGCTTGCCCAGTAATCGGAGTTATAACGCTCGCCGTTAGAATCGGGGTTCAATGCATCAAGAGCCCATGTGATATTGTTCCACTGAGGCTGTCCGTCGTGGAAAGATCCCTGGTATCCGGCTTCAGCCATAGAAGTATTGATGTCGTTATGGCACTTGTTTCCAAGCTCTGTAAAGTAGGTATTGCCCTCTTCATCATAGTCCCATGTTACGCCCTGAGGACCGTATTCCATAACCATTCTTCCCTCGGGTGTGCAAAGGTAGTTGATGATCTCCATGCAAAGCTCGGGATACTGAGTCTTGGCTCCGATTGAGAAAATTCTGTTTCCGCCGTAAACATCCATACCGTAAACGATAGGTGTTGCGTCTTCGGGAGTAAGGGAGCACATCATCTTGCCTGCAGCCATGTGATCATCGGTATTGTAAAGCGCGCGTCCGGAATAGTTAAAGATTGATGAGAAGGTTCCGCCCGCGGAAGCTTTCTCGGACATCTTATCCCAGGTATTTGTCATAGAGTCGGGATCCACAAGTCCTGCCTGATAGAGCTTGTTATAGAACTGAAGGCTCTCAAGATAGGGTCCGTATGAACCATCGGCATTTTTTCCGAGGCAGTCGTAATAATCACCCGTCGAAGGATCGTAGAGTCCAAGACCCAGCTCATCATAACCGTAATAAGCTGTGGCTGTTGACTTAACGTACATAACCATATCTCCGTCCCAGTCAGGCCAGATTGATACGGCGTAAGTAGGATTTCCGTTATCGTCAGTAGGACAGATATCCTTCATATCCTTAAAGAGCTTAAGCATATCATCGTAGTTTTTAACCGTCGGATATCCCAGCTGTTTGTAGAGATCCCAGCGCACATCCCAGGTATAGAAAAATGACTGATGGTCTTCGGAAGAAGTTGCAACCGCATGTCCGAAGCCGTAAACAGTTTCATCATCTTCCATTCCTTCGGGCTTTATATGAGAGTTTTTCTCCAAAGCGGCAGCCATATGTTCCTGTATATAGGGACCGCAATCAGCAAGGAGATCATCCTCGTTCCAGTCGTATAAAAGTCCTGCAGCGATAGCGTTGGTATACTGTGTTCCGTCTGAACCCCAGATCACAATATCTCCGAGATCTCCCGCTTCCATTCTGGTCTGAAGCATACCGTTTAGATCGGGAACGATATTAAGCTCAACTCCAAACTTTTCCTTTAAGATATCCGCAGACCATCCCTGCTGGATTCCGGAAAAGTTTGCAAGCTGTGAAAAGACTGTAAGTGTGACAGTCTTTCCGGATTTTTTACCTCCTCCGGCTGAGCAGCCCGAAAGAAGTCCTGCCGCAAGCACGCCCACAAGGGCAAGTGCAGCAACTTTCTTAAACTTTTTCATCTTTCATCCTCCTGTCGTTTCTTCGAAACAATTATTAAAAGGTCCTTTATCCCTTAACCGCTCCAAGCATAATTCCCTTTTCGAAATATCTGTTCATAAAAGGATATACGATAAGTATAGGGATTACAGTCACCATCGATATGGTATATTTGAGCACCTTCTGGTTCATCATAGACGCCGCTGCGTTGGAAGCGGAGCTTCCTCCCGTTGACATTACCTGTGCAAGGTTTGAAGATGTGTTCAAATATATATACAGTCTGTGCTGTAATGTAAAGAACTCCGGAGCGCTCTGCATCAGGATAAGGGAATCCGTAAAAGAGTTCCAATGTCCTACCGCACCGAATATTGCGATAGTTGCAAGTATCGGCTTGGATAAGGGGAAAATGATCTTTCTCCAAACCGTAAAAAATCCCGCTCCGTCAATAAGCGCGCTCTCTTCAAGCTCACCAGGTATGGACTCGATATAAGTCTTTACAAGGATAATATTGTAGGGAGCTACGATTCCGGGAATTATATAGGCAAGGAAATTATTGGTAAGTCCCAGCATCGACATATTTAAAAACCATGGAATTGTTCCTGCGTTAAAATACATCGTTATAACAAGAAATCTGTACCAGAATTTCCTCCCCCACATTTCCTTTTTGGTAACAAGATAACCAACAAATGCTGTCGCAAGAACCATCACAGCCGTTCCGAGAATAGTTCTCGCTATAGATACAAGGAAGGCGTTTCCAAGATCGGAAACATGCAGCATCGCAATATAGTTATCTATATTCAGTCCCTTTGGGAAAAATGTGATCTGTCCTTTTTGAACGAGATCGTTGTTTGATATCGTATTGATAAAAAGGAAATAAAACGGGAAGAAACAAAGTATTGTAAACAACCCGAAAAATCCGTAATCAAATACGTTAAAAGCAATATCACCAAAGGTTATACGGGTTTTCTTTTTATGGTATCTGTAATATTTCTTTTCCGCTTTGGCATCCAGTTTTTCCTGTTTAGTCTTAGCCATTTAGTCACCTCCTTACACAATACTCTCGCCTCGGATTGCCTTTGATATTCCATTGGCTCCGAAGAGAAGTACGACACTGACCACAGACTTGACCATACCGATAACCGTTGACAAGGGGATATTTCCCTTTGTGATACCAAGAGTATATACGTATAAGTCAAGAACCTGGATCGTGGAGGTGTTTTGTGCGTTTTGAAACACGAAATACTGGTCCATACCGTTTGAAAGTACGTTTGCAACGCTCATAAGAAGCATTACAAAGTATGTAGGGAGCAGTCCGGGTACGGTTACGTGCCACATCTTTTGAAATCTTCCGGCTCCGTCTACTGTAGCCGCTTCGTAAAGCTGCTGATCAATCCCGGATATTCCCGCAATATAAATTATCGCGCTCCAGCCGATACCTTTCCATGTTCCCCAGGCAAGCATCTTAAGCCAGATAAAGCTGTTACCCATAAGATAATTGGTATTTCCGCCAAAGGCTGTATTGATAAAACCATCGGTTGAAAAAATAGCCAGGGCTATTGCATATACCAAAACCCAGGAAATAAAGTTGGGGATTGTCGTAAAGGTCTGAACTATGCGCTTAAACCAACCAACCTTGATCTCATTTAAAAAGATCGCAAAAGCCATTGGAAGCCAGCTTGTGGCGATGCCAAGACCGCTCATCACAAGAGTATTTCTAAGTACTCTAACGATATCCGCCTTGGTAGCATCGTTCTCGAAAAGCATCGTAAACCATTTAAAACCTACAAAGTTTTCCGCAGAAAGGGTTCCGCCCGCGCTATAGTCGAAGAAAGCATATCTCCAGCCGTAAAGAGGAAGGTATGCAAATACAAAACAAAGCATTGCAAAGGGAAGAAACATAAGGAAAAGCTTATATTTGGGTTCCATGTAATACTTTTCTTCCTTTTCGGCCTTTGGAAGAATGATCATAATAGCTACTGCCGAAACAAGCATCAAAAAGCCGAGTACAAGATACACAAAGTACCCGGCAGGAAACATGGGCTCTACCTTTTCCGGTCTGCTTGTTTCAGAAACCTGTAAATACGCGATAAAGATAAGGGCAAGACCGGCTGATACGCCTATTGACCCGCCAAGGCCAAAAGGCGCTCCCAGTCTTTTCAGCTTCAGATTACCAAGGGAGGTACATGCAGCTACTACGGAAGAGATAATGCCCAAAAGCATAATTATCGCGCCAACGTACAAACATATAACACTAAAATAAGACAGCCAGCCCTTGCTTAAGGCTCTGCCCATCTCGGATGTAAGAGACGTATATGAAACCGCTGATGTAAAAAGTGAGACATTCTTACCGATAAGAGAAGTTATTCTTGTTGGAGATGCCTGCGGAAAAAACAATAAAAAAACACTCAAAAATACGGCTACACGCGAAATCCAAAGGAATCCTTCTCCGCGTTCGCCACCAGATAAGGCCTTAAATTTCATTTTCATCCTCCGGAAATTTAGTCTATTTCTTCACGTAATGATTTCACATTAAGGAAGAAAGAGGCTTATGCCAAGCATAAGCCCCTTTTTATAAAAGGCCTATATTATCTAGTCTTTTTAATTAATGTAAGTACTACAACACCGGCAGCTGCTACTGCTACGAATCCAAAGATTCCTGCAAAACCTACGCGATTTGCTTCGGTTCCGATAACTTCTGCTGCTGATGAAGCGCATCCTGAAGCTGCGGGAGTCTCTACTACCTCGGTAGGAGTCTCGGGCTCAGCAGCGGGCTCAGAAGCTGCTATTTCAGCGTCATAGTTAAATCCGCTAACGGTAAATGTGATTTCGATATTTGAGAAAGGAACAGCATAGTAACCAATGGTTTTTATCTCGTCAACCCAGATGTTCTGGAGACTGCACTGAATATGTGCGCTGTCCTCTTCAATCTTGGGATTTACATCGCTTACTTCATTTCCATTAACCTTAAGGACTACATCGCTTACGGTTATCTCTCCGCTGTTAGGGATATCGGTTGAGAAGAAAATAAGGTTCATATAATCCTGATCGGCGAAATCTCCTTCGGGCCACTCAATATCTGATGCAGATACGGTATAAGTTCCGTTTCCTGCTATCTCAGCATCGGTAAACTTAACGGGGACGGAAAATGCATTGTTTGATGCGTCCCATCCGGTAAGCTGATTAAAGTACTTTCCATCTTCTACCGAAGCACCATAAGCAGCGTCATCCCACGAGTTACGGAAGGTGTACTTAGGGCTCTGAAGTCCGATATATGCATGATATACTCCGTCAAGGTCTACGATCTCAGTGGTAGCAGGCTCCTCTACGGGAGTTCCTACCTGAATATCGTTAACGGTGATAGTGTATTCAACCTTTGAAAATCCTGCGGGCTCAGCGATATACTGTGTGCCCCACTCGTTAAATCCGCCTGCAAGACGGATCGCATTTGCAAAGTCTCCGGTTCCTTCTGCCCACCATGCATCGCCGGCTGCAGTATCAACCGCTACCTCAGCATCATCGATCTTTACGGATACTGTAGCATCCACATTAACTACTGTTGCTTCGGCATCATCAAGTACAAGAACAGGTGCCATCCACCATGTGTTTACAACAGGTGTGGGGAACTCAAGAGAAACAGTAACTGTATCGCCAACCTTGACACCTTCGGCATTTGTTGCCTTGATATCGCCGGCATTACCTGCATTTGTGGGATCATTATACTGGAATCCCCAATCGTTTTCAGCCTCAACGTCTCCGCCGAATCCTAAGTAAATTGTAGAAGTTCCTTCGTATGCTGATGCAGAAAGTTCTCCGCTTGCTGTCTTAATATCATTAAGCTTAATGGTGTATTCAACCTTGGTAAAGTTTGCGGGCTCAGCGATATACTGTGCGCCCCACTCGTTAAAGCCGCCTGCAAGACGAACAGCGCCGGCAAAGTCTCCGGTTCCTTCTGCCCACCATGCATCGCCGGCTGAAGTGTCAATAGCCATCTCTTCTCCGTCGATCTTAAGAGATACTTCTGCATCAACAGATGAAACAGATACATCTTCAGGGAGCGCAAGAACAGGTGCCATCCACCATGTATTAACTACCGCTGAAGGGAATTCAAGAGCGATAGTGACGGTATCGCCAACCTTGATAGTAGAATTCGTAGCGACAATGTCGCCTGCATTTCCGGCATTATCAGGATCATTGTACTGATAACCCCAGTCGTTTTCACTTTCTACGTCGCCTCCGAAGCCAACGTAAACGGTGATCTCGTCCTCGTAAGTAGTTTCTTCCGCATTGGAAACAACGCTCATAGCAGGGAGCATAGAAAGTCCCGCGAATGAGAGCATCATAGCCATTGCAGAAGAAAGTACTTTCTTCCACAACTTCTTCATATTTCTTTTTCCTCCTATTTTTCGGCGATAAACGCCATTTTATATTTCTACGCTTTCGCGCGGAAATCTTTTATATTGCGAGAATATAGGTGATTAACTGGGAACTATAATTCTCGCAAGTGAAAACACCGTTTAACTGGGATAAGTGCTCTCACAGTTTAAAATTATAGCATATTTACTTTTTTGCTTAAACGATTTCGTGGAAATTCGCTCTGGTGAAAATAACTATAATTTACTCTCGATTTTTGTAACATCTAGGCTAAATTTAGCCTTATGACACAGGGGGACGGGGTTGGGGGTTCATTTTCAGAATATTCTGAAAATGAA
>JAFUFI010000036.1 GCA_017469945.1 Lachnospiraceae bacterium
AAACTACCGCTGCAAAGTAACTCCTGCCAAGGCAAAGCTTTACGTAAAAGATGATATTCCCTGGTACGGACCTCTCTATCTTATGCAGTATTTTGACGTAACGAGAGAGTAAAAAAGAAAGTTTTAATCAATTTGTAGAAAACTTGATCGGTTACAATCAAATAGCATAATAAATATAAAAATAAGTCCCCTCCGCCGTAATGAGCGCGGAAGGGACTTTTCGTATCTAAAGGGATAGCGGCCAATTATTTGCCGGAAAAAATCGGGTTTGCGGCGGTAAAGGCGCTGTAGGAGTTTGTGCCGTAGAAGGCGTGATAAAGGATCGTTTCGTCAAAGTAGTCTTTAAAATAAACCATTCTCGAGGTCATATTGATATCCGTAAACTGTCCGTAGGCGATAAGGGTGGGACTGCTTCCGTCAATTCCCATAAAGTAAAGCCCTGCATTATCCCCGAAGGTCTGGTAGTATACGTAATTGTTTCCGACATTGAAAAGCTGGACTTTGTCGTTTGTAAGAATCTCGATCTTTTCTTCGCTTAAGCTGTAGCGTCTAAGCTGATATCCATTCCCGGGATCCATATAATAAACGTAATCTCCGTAGAGGACCGGATTCCAGACGTTTTCTCTAAGAAGCTCTCTGCTTCCGCCCGTTCTTGTATCAAATCTGTTCAGATAATGATTTCCTACGGTCTGGTTGTAATATATGGCTCCGTCTCTTGCAGAGGCGGGATTAAAAACATATCTTCCTATCTCTTTGTAGTCTTCGCCGCTTGTTGTGATGCTGGCAAAGTAAGCACCGTCATCATCCATACACTGAAGGAAAAGAGTATTGTCGACAAGCTGCCCCGATGTAACAACGCCTCTTAAAAGAGAAACGGCTTTTTTACCGTCGGTCTGACATCTGTTGAAGGAGTAAGGGACTCTTACGCCGCCAAGTCCCGTTTCTCCGGATTCGCTTCTTTGGAAGTAGTAAATGTAATCGCCGGCGCCTAAGATATTACTGATAACAGCGCCCGAGAGCCTCTTTACCTCGGACTCGTCGACGTTCATAACGTAAAGGGTATCATTGTCGAAGGAATTGGCAAAATAGACCTTTCCGTCAAGTTCGCAAAACAGTCCGCCGTTGTTGATATTGCCGGCTGTATTGCCAATGGTTCCCAAAGGATAATCCGGTATACTCTTGTCTCGGGTATTGTTTAGAATTGCAAAGATTCCGCCGCCCAATGCCAGAAGCGCCAGAATGACTATTATGATAAGCGCTCTTTTGTTTATTTTTTTCATGGCTTTCCCTCTCGAAAAATACATGGAAAATAATTTTTCTTTAATTCAAGTATAAAGCATAGAAATCTTGCTATCAAGCGGATTTTAGGATATATTTAAAGGATAGAAAAACTTATGCTACGAGGGTTAAACAAGATGGATTTACTTGAGTTACGTGGACAGTTGGATGAGGTGGACAGAAAAATAGTCGATCTGTATGAAAAGCGCATGGATCTTTGCGCACAGGTTGCACAGTACAAGATAGAAACCGGTAAACAGGTATATGACAGGCAGCGCGAGGCGGAAAAGCTCGAAAAGGTGGCTTCCCTTGTCGAAGGAGATTTCAACAAGACAGGGATCAAGGCACTTTTTGAACAGCTGATGTCTATGAGCAGAAAGCTCCAGTACCGCATGCTGACAGCCAGCGGCTCGGTAGGTAAGCTCCCCTTTATCGGGGTTAAATCCCTTGGAACCCAAAAAGCGAGAGTTGTTTTCCAGGGAGCCCAGGGAGCTTATTCGCAGATTGCGATGAATACCTACTTCGGAGACGAGATAGCTTCGTTTCATGTAGATTCATTCAGAGACGCCTTCAGAAGCCTTGACGAGGGAAGCGCGGATTTTGCCCTCCTTCCCATCGAGAATTCCACGGCTGGAACCGTAAACGAGATATATGAGCTTTTGGTGGAGTTTGAGGATTATATAGTCGGGGAGCAGATAATAAAAATAGAGCATTGCCTCCTTGGAGTCCCGGGAGCCGATATTTCCGATATCAAATCGGTTTATTCCCATCCCCAGTCCCTTATGCAGTCTTCCCACTTTTTAAGCGACCGCGGATGGCAGCAGATAAGTATGAAAAACAACGCCTTTGCTGCAAAGAAGGTATCCGAGGACGCCGACAAGTCCCAAGCGGCTATCGCAAGCGAATATGCCGCAAAGCTTTACGGACTTGAAGTCCTTAAAAAAGGCGTTAACGACAATGAAGATAATTCGACGAGGTTCATCATCGTAACCAATCAAAAGGTTTTCAAAGAAGATGCAAAAAAGATAAGCATCTGCTTTGAACTCCCTCATGAGAGCGGTTCTTTGTACCATATGCTCAGTCATTTTATATACAACAATTTAAACCTTACGAAGATCGAAAGCAGGCCCATCAGAGAGAGAGCCTGGGAGTATAGATTCTTCATAGACTTCGAGGGAAATTTGTCGGACGAATCGGTAAAAAATGCCCTGCGAGGCCTTAGAGAAGAAGCACTTAATATGCGTATACTCGGAAACTATTAGTTTAAATCTTTGTAAATGAGGCGGATCGTATGAGAGAAAAAGAGCTTATTGTATATCGTGATTTTGAGGACGGAGAGCTGCTTGAAAAGATGTCGTATCTTATGAGCAATTACGACAATCCGTCTCTTGAAATATCTGACCTTAAGAATCTCATGTATGAGTGCTTAAGCGGGCTTGTTGAGGAGGCCGGCAATTACGGTTTTCACGGAAATCTGTGGCATACCTACCTCGCGAATCTTCTTGTAAACAACGAAAACAGCTACAGCTGCGGATGCGAGGTTAAAGGCGAGATCACGGGAACCATAAACCGCGCCGCTCTCCACGATATCGAGATATTCAGAGAATTCTTTGTCTTTGACTTAAGAGAGGTTATGGAAAGGCTTGACGTTCCCGATTTTGATATTATCTTTGATTACGAGGCGTCAACGAGAGAGAGCAAGGTTTATAACACCCGTATCTGCGGACGCATCTGCGAGCTTGCAAAGCTCCTCGGAAGGGCCGCCGACGCTCCGGAAATGAAAGACGTCCTTACTAAGTTCTATAAGGATTACGGCGTAGGTAAATTCGGACTGCATAAGTCTTTCAGAGTTACCCACGACGAGAGCGGTGTTCACATCGTTCCCATTCTTAATATCGCACATGTTAAGCTTGACGATCTTGTAGGATACGAGAGCGCCAAGAAAAAGCTTAAGAACAATACCGAGTCCTTTGTTATGGGACTTAAAGCAAATAACTGCCTGCTCTACGGTGACGCCGGTACCGGAAAATCCTCCTGTATCAAGGCTATTGCCAATGAGTATTATGAGAGGGGCCTTCGAATAATAGAAATCTATAAACATCAGTTCCAGGATCTAAACGAAGTAATAGCCCAGATTAAAAAACGAAATTATAAATTCATCATCTATATGGATGACCTTAGCTTTGAGGATTTTGAGATAGAGTATAAATATCTCAAGGCGATAATAGAAGGCGGACTCGAAAAAAGGCCGGCCAATGTCCTTATATATGCTACCTCCAACAGAAGGCATCTTATAAAAGAGACAAGTATTGACAACGAGGAGGTAAGAGCGGACCTTCATAACGGCGATACTATCCAGGAAAAGCTGTCTTTGGCCTACAGATTCGGCGTAACGATCTATTTCGGATCTCCGGATAAAAAGCAGTACTCAGAGATCGTTAAGGCACTGGCTGCAAGAAACGGAATCCTTTTACCGGAGGAAGATCTTCTTGCGGAGGCAGGAAAGTGGGAGCTTACCCACGGCGGCCTGTCCGGAAGGACGGCAACCCAGTTTATTGATTATCTACTTGGCGCACATATGTCTACCTGATTTACGTAAAGCAAACCTGCTACGGAGGCGTTACATTGCAGATTAAGAGCCGTAAAGTTACGATCATAGCCGCCCTTATAGCCGTCGTTATGATTGTCATGACGATCCTGGATATGCTGATAATCTTCAGCATCACATCCCAGCAAACAAGGCTGTCGGGACTATACAAATTAAAGAGCATCTCCGGTGAGCTTGAAAGTACAATAAACGAAGCGGAGAGGCTTACGATGGAACTTGCCCTTGAGGCCTATCCTCTTGTTGACGATAAGGGAAGTTTAAAGTTCTTTATCTATAACAAAAAGGATGAACTTTGCGGTAAGACGGGAAGCCTTATCAATGTTTACGCAGCGGGCACAGGGTGGGATATTCTCCCCGGACTTACCAACAGAAGCGGTTTTGACCCCTTAAAGAGAAACTGGTATGTGGGAGCGGCGGATAACCCGGGCAAGACCTATGTAAGCCAGCCCTATATTGATGCCGTAACAGGGGACATATGCTTTACCATATCCGTAATGCTGCCGGATGGAGATACTGTCCTTGCCGTGGACTACACGATGGATGAGATCCAGGCACATATCTCGGCCCTTTACAATGAAGGCATAAAAAACGCCGTAATCGTTACATCGGATGGAATAATAGCGGGATGTACGGATGAGACGATGATCGGAAAGCGCCTTGTGGATGTTCACCCGGAATATGAAGGGATCTTTGCACTTACCAAAAAAAGCAGCGAAGTCCAGACCGCCAGGATCCGTTCGGGATTCTTTAGAAACAACCTCTTTGCGACTCAGTCCGCGTCGGGCTGGTTTTTAATAGAGAGCGAAAGCGACAGGGAGCTGTACAGACAGTCATACCTGCAGCTTATCCTTATTTTCATAATGACTCTTATATTTTTCGGGGTGATCTTCGGACTATATCTTTTTTCCGTCAGAGGAAGGAAGAACGCCGAGCGTAACCTTGAAAGTATGGAGAGCTTTTACAACAAGTTTATTAGGCGGGTATCCGGTGAGGCTAAAAGAATCGCAGAACTTTCGGACAGCGAGCATGTAAGGATAAGCGACGATATGGAAGCGGATTTTTCCCGTATACGTTCCTCGGCGGGAGAGCTTCTGGCGGCTACAAAGGAGATGGCGGACTTTAACGCCATTAAAAACACAGAGAATAAAAAGAATGATAACAAAAAGAAAAGGTCCTGGGGCCTGGATGTAAACAGAAGGATCCGTACCTGGGCCGTGGTATTTCTTTTGTTCGTTATGGTTATCAGCCTTTATATCATCACATCGGCATCCTATAAATGGGGAAAGCTGCAGATGCAAAACTATGTTGCGGAGTATGAGTATAAGCTCGCGGAATGGCTCAATACTCAAAAGAGTATTCTCGATATGTTTTGCAGCTTTATTTCAAGCGACCCGTCCATACTGAACAATTATGACAATGCCATAAAGGTGCTTAATGATATTACCATGCAGTACCCCGAGATATCCGTATCTTACCTTACAAATCCCGACCTTGGGCATACTGTATATATGAACAACGGCTGGGAACCGGATGAAGACTGGAAGGTTGAGGAGAGAGACTGGTACAAGGATACTATGGCCTCTGAGACGGGCTGGAATATTTCTGCTCCCTACTATGACGAGCAGACAGGCCTCTATTGTCTTACCTTTTCGGAGAGGGTATATGATTCCGAAGGTAACTTTATCGGAAACTTCGGTATCGATTTCTATATGGACAAGCTTATAGATATTTTAGGAGACAGTTATTCCGATACGGGATACGCCTTCCTTGTTGATGCCCAGGGTGAGATAGTAAACCACCCCTTCGGAAGATATCAGATGTCCGAGGAAAATATAAAGAGCGTATCAGCCCTGCCTTACGGAGAGCTTTTGATAGACGGAAAGAGCTCGATCGTTTTCAGGGACTATGATGATACTCTTAAGATCCTTATGGCAAGCAGGGACAGGGCAAGTAATTTCTCAATCTATGTTGTGAGAAACTTTTCAAAAGTTTACGGAAGGATGATAGTTTACAGCCTTATAGTCCTGGTTTGCTTTTTATCGGCGATCATCCTTGTATACAGACAGTTTACAGGCCTTATAAGACGAGAGGAAGAGGCAAAGCAAAAAATCCAGGAGGCTGCGGATGCCGCAATCGCCGCGGACAACGCAAAGAGCAGATTCCTCGCACAGATGTCCCATGAGATCAGAACCCCTATAAATGCGGTCCTTGGCATGAATGAGATGATCTTAAGGGAGAGTGGGGACGAAGCGGTAAAAGAGTACGCTTCAAATATCAAGTCTTCGGGACATACCCTTTTATCTCTTATCAACAGCATCCTCGATTTTTCAAAGATCGAGGACGGAAAGATGGAGATCATCCCCGCGAAATATGAGACCGCCGCTCTTGTAAACAATCTGATCAATTCGATTTCCGAGAGGGCAAAAAACAAAGGTCTCGATCTTGATATAGAGATTGATGAAGATCTTCCCTGCGAGCTTATAGGCGACGATGTCAGAATAACCCAGATCCTTATGAATCTTTTGACTAACGCCGTGAAGTATACGGAAAAAGGAAGCATCTCCCTCTACGTTAATAAGGTGGGACAGATAGAAAACGAGTGCGATATCGAGTTCGTTGTAAAAGACACGGGAATCGGGATCAAGAAAGAAGATATGACAAAGCTTTTTGATTCCTTCAGAAGACTGGACGAAAAGCGCAACAGAAACATCGAGGGAACGGGCCTTGGTATGAGCATCGTAGCAAGACTTCTCGAGATGATGGGCTCGTCACTTCGCGTAGACAGCGTATACGGAATAGGCTCAAGATTTTCCTTTGTCTTAAAGCAGCAGATAGCGGACGGAAGCCCTATCGGCGATTACTCCGAGCGCGTAAGCCTGCTCCACAAGGAGACTGATGATGAAAGGCTCCTTGTTACGGTGGGGGCGAAGGTGCTTGTGGTTGATGACAACGATATGAATATTCAGGTGGCAGCAGGACTGTTTAAGTTTTTCGGGATCAGACCGGACCTTGCCCATTCGGGAAGCGAATGTATCGAAGCCGTCAGAAAGACAAAATATGACATTATTTTCCTTGATCATATGATGCCTGTGATGGACGGACTTGAGACCCTTAAAAAGATGCGGGAGGATGAGCTTTTGGATGGGGATACCGTTGTGATCGCCCTTACCGCAAATGCTGCCCTTGGAGCGAAGGAGTTTTATATAAATGCAGGCTTTGACGATTACCTTTCAAAGCCCATAGAGATCAAAAAGCTGAATGATAAACTGCATAAGTACTTGCCTGAAGAAAAGATTATGGGAGAGGTGTAAGGCGTATGAAAACAGATTTTTATGATCCGAAATATTATGTAAACCGTGAGATCAGCTGGGTACAGTTTGACCACAGGGTGCTTAACGAGGCCAAAAACAAGAGACAGCCCCTTTTTGAAAGGCTTAAGTTTATGAGTATCGTATCTTCGAACCTTGATGAATTCTTTATGGTCAGGGTTGCGTCACTTATCGATATGATACATGCCGACTATGACAAAAAGGATATTGCGGGTATGAAACCCAAGAAGCAGCTTGAGGCTCTTTTGGAGGAGATTCAGCTCCTTTCCAAAGAGCAGTACAGCGCGTTTAACAGATCCCTGCTCCCGGCCCTTAGGGAAAAGGCGGGAGTCGAGCTTATAAGCCACCACGAGGACCTTACCCCATCGGAGCAAAGCTTTGTTGACAGATACTTTAAGGAGACGGTCTATCCTGTTCTTACGCCTATGGCGGTAGATTTATCAAGACCTTTTCCGCTTATACGGAACAAGACATTAAACATCGGAGCTGTCGTTCGTAAAAAAGGGATCTCCGACGATCTTGAGTTTGCAACGGTTCAGGTTCCTGCCGTACTTGACAGACTTGTGCTTTTGCCCGGAAGAAGCAAAAAGCAGAGGATAATCCTTTTGGAAGAGGTTATCGAGAGAAATATCTCCAAGCTGTTTTTGCATTACGATATTATCTGCGCTTATCCCTACAGGATTACGAGAAACGGGGATTTTACCATCCAGGAGGACGGGGCGGAGGACCTCCTTAAGGAAATAGAAAAACAGGTCAAGAAAAGACAGCGCGGCGAGGCAATCAGACTTGAGGTGGAGGACGGTATCGACAAAAGGCTTCTTAAGTTTCTTAAAAAGGAGCTAAAGATCGAGGACAACGCCGTCTTTAAGATAGACGGACCTTTAGACCTTACCCTTTGTATGAAGATATATGGCCTTTCAGGCTACAATGAATTCAGGGACAAGAAGCATAATCCCGCCCCCGCTCCGGAATTCGAGACTCCGGGAAGCATTTTCTCAAAGATAAGAAAAGGGGATATAATGCTTCACCATCCTTACCAGAGCTTTATGCCCGTGGTCGACTTTATAAGGCAGGCGGCTACCGACCCTAAGGTGCTTGCGATCAAGCAGACGCTCTACAGAGTAAGCGGTAACTCGCCGATAATCGCGGCTCTTGAACAGGCTGCATACAACGATAAGCAGGTTACGGTTCTTGTAGAGCTCAAGGCGAGGTTTGACGAGGAAAACAATATAGAGTGGGCAAAACAGCTTGAGAAAGCCGGAGTCCACGTAATTTACGGGCTTGTAGGCCTAAAGACCCACAGTAAGATCACTCTTGTGGTTCGTAAAGAGGATACGGGAATCCGCAGATACGTCCATCTCGGTACGGGAAACTATAACGACGCTACAGCCAAGCTCTACACGGATATCGGTCTTTTTACTTGCGATGAGAAGGTGGGCGAGGATGCTACCGCCGTATTTAATATGCTCTCGGGATATTCGGAGCCGGAGGGATGGAACGACCTTATTCTAGCACCGATATGGCTTAAGGACAGATTCCTGGAGCTTATAAGCCGTGAAGCGAAAAATGCCAGAGCCGGAAAGAAGGCTCACATTATGGCAAAGATGAATTCGCTTTGCGATCCCGATATAATAGCTGCTCTTTACGCGGCAAGCTCTGTCGGAGTTAAGATCGATCTTATAGTAAGGGGAATCTGCTCTCTTAAGGTAGGAATACCGGGAGTCAGCGAGAATATCACCGTCCGCTCCATCGTAGGAACATTCCTTGAACACAGCAGGATCTTTTACTTTGAAAACGGCGGAAAGAGTGAGGTTTACTGCGGAAGCGCAGACTGGATGCCGAGAAATCTCGAAAGACGCGTGGAGATCGTTTTCCCGATAAAGGATAAGAATCTTCAGGCGCAGCTTTTGCACATCCTTGATGTTGAGATGAAGGATAATATCTTCGCATCTATCTTACAGCCCAACAGTTGTCAGTATTTAAAGCCGGACAGAAGAGGAAAGAAGGCTGTAAACTCACAGGAGATTTTTGTCACGGAGGCCTGTGAGAAATACGAGAAGTCCTTCAAAGCTCCCGAGGGAAGCGGAAGAAGGTTTACTCCGGTTATGAGTTCGGGAATACCGGAAGAGGATCTAAATTAATACGGAATTGGAGAAACTATGGAAATCTATTTGGCATCTGCATCGCCGAGGAGAAAGGAACTCCTTACGCAGATAGGGATTGATTATGAGGTAAGAGTCAGCGGGGCTGACGAAAATGTAGGATTGGAAGACCCGGCGCTTTATGTGGAGGAGCTGTCGAAAAGAAAGGCTTTTGCCGTCACCGAGGAACTTTTGGAGGAAGGAAAAACGGATTTTATCGTCATAGGAGCGGATACCGTTGTTTCCTTCGGGGGTAAGATTCTTGGAAAACCCGCCCGAAAAGTCGATGCGGTAAGAATGCTGGAAAGCTTAAGCGGAAACACCCATGAAGTTTACACGGGCGTCACTGTAATAAAAAAAGACAAAGACGCTCTTAATGTAAGCGAAAACGGTGATACCGGGGCTTGTTTAAATGTGAATACTTTTCATGAAGAGACAAAGGTTACTTTTTACGAGATGAGCCTTTCCGAAATAGGTGAATATGTGGAAACCTGCGATCCGATGGATAAAGCGGGAGCATACGGCATCCAGGGATTTTGCGCAAGATACATAAAAGGTATCGAGGGGGATTATAACAACGTAGTCGGACTACCCATCGGTCATCTTTATCAGTTATTAAAAAATCTTTAAAAACAGGAAACTATGCAAAAAATGTGTTATAGTTTTTCTGTGAGACAAGAGATTTATGGATAAGAGCAAAAGACTTAAAATAACAGCGATCATACTTATTTCGGCGGGAGTGATCCTTCTTGCGGGAGGAGCCGCCTTTACCTACTTTGAAAACCACGGAAAAGTTAAAAGCGGAGCCTCTTTGGAGGATGCTTCTTTAATGGAAACCGCTGGGGACGAAATAACGGAAACCGATTCCGAAAAAGAAAATACCGAAGTAACCGGTGGTGAGTCAGCTGATTTGGAAGAAATACCCGGCGAAACCGAAGAGGAAGCGAAGGAAGAGCCTAAGGAAGAGCCTAAGGAAGAGCCCGAGGTAATCCTTACCGAGAATCCCTACAAGGATTATTTCCTTGAAAATCCCGATATGGCAGCTTGGATAGTTGTTCCGGATACGCCTATAGATTATCCCGTTATGTGGACTCCCGATGATGAAGAGTACTACTTAAAGAGGGATTTTAACAAAAAGAGCAGCGCGGCGGGGTGTCTGCTTCTTGATACGGATTCCTGTATGGATCCTCTTACGACAAACCTTATAATCCACGGGCATAACATGAAGGACGGGTCTATGTTCGGAACCCTTCTTAAGTATGAAAAAGAAGATTACTTAGAGGGACACAGGCTTATATATCTGTACGGAAAAGACTGTGAGCATATTTACGAAGTTATGGCGGTCTTTCGTTCAAAGGTTTTTTACGCTACGGATGATTGCTTTAAGTTTTACAAATTCTTTAATGCTGCGACGCAGGAAGAGTTTGACGATTTTTATGAAAATGTAAAGGAAATGTCTGTTTACGATACCGGGGTTACTGCGAAGTTCGGAGACAGATTCATTACCCTTTCAACATGCGCTTACCACACGGAAAACGGAAGGTTCGTTGTGGTGGCAAAGGAAATTGAACCCGGCGGTTTTTATGAACCGTTTGAATAGATAAAATGGAGGGAAAACAATGAAAAAACTATTTGGGATCATAGGATCTGTGCTTGGGGCAGCACTTATCCTCGGCGCGCTTTCAGTCCCCATGAACGCTAAGGCTGCTACAAACTACAAGGTTACATGGGATGGCAGCGACTGGTATACAAGCGATGACGGCGGAAAGACCTGGTACAGCAAAGATTTTATTGAGGAGCATTTTGCTGAGGGCGATGTTGTTGTTATCGACGGACAGAGCTCTTCAAGCGGAATCCTTATGCTTAATCTTCCCGCAAGAGTCGGAGAGCTTGCCGTTATCGGCGGAGCTGTAGCTAACGTAACGGCTCCCGGAGCAGGTACGGTTTACGCAACAACCGGCGGAAATACTCTTATCTTCAACGGAGACGTTGATACTCTTAATGCAAACTACGGCGCCGTTAACCAGATTAACGGAAATGTTAAGAATGTAAACGTTGCCTACAAAGAAGGAAGCGTTGTGGGCGTAGGTATTACGGGAACTGTAGGAAGCGCTAATGTACTTATCGCTCCCGATAAGTGGAATCAGGTTATGGCTTCAAACTTTGCAGCCGGAACCTTCTCCATCGGAGATGACAACTTCCTTAAGACAGATCCTGCAAATTACACTCTTGCAGGCGCAGCACCTGCCGCAAACAGCGGATCTACAAATTCAGGATCTTCTAATTCAGGAGCCGCTCTTGATAAGGTTCCCAAGACCGGAAGAAGCTATAACGGACTTTTCTTAATAAGCGCCGCTGCTGTTTTGATCGCAGGCGGAAGCGCTCTTTACATTAAAAGCAGGAAAACAAAATAGATCATCCGAAATGATGTTTTTTAAGACATGTAAGAACATCGTCAGGAATATATAACTTACCATAGCCGGAGCCCATATAGAGCCCCGGCTTGTTTTCTCCATGGAAATCACTGCCGCCGCTTATTAAAAGATCGTAGGTTTTGGCGAGCTCCCTTACGTATCTTTCATCGGCGGGAGTGTGGGTGCAGTATAGTGCCTCGATTCCGACAAGCCCCGCCTGCTTCATCTCGAGGATCAGAGCGCGGAGTTTTTCGTTTGACAGATTATAGATAAGGGGATGGGCGAGGATAGGAATTCCGCCCGCAATAAGAGTCATCTCTACCGCCTGGGTGGGGGTGACTTTTTCTCTCGGAACATATCCGGGACATCCGTGCCCCAAGTATCTTTCGAAGGCCTCCTTTGAACTTTTGACATAGCCGTATTCGAGAAGATATCTTGCAAAATGGGCTCTTGTTAAGACACAGTCCGGAAACATGGAAAGCATTCCCTCGTAGGTTATACCGATTCCGAGGGAAGCGAGCTTTTCAGCCATCTTTTCGTTACGGCCGTCTCTTGACTTAATAAAGCCTGAGAGCTTTCCGACAAACTCGGGATTCTTGTAGTCGATAAACAGGCCGACAACGTGGATGTCGGTTCCTTCCCATTCTGTTGAGAATTCGATACCGGGGATAACCTCGGGAATAAGCGGGGAAGCCCCACTCCCTCTTAGCAGATGCTCGGGAACAGGGCAGACTCCGTTTTTTAGATCATTGGCGTAACCGATGGCTTCCTCTAAACCGTCAACGGTATCATGGTCTGTAAGCGCAAAAGCACTAAGGCCGGTTTTGATCGCATTGTCCACCAGCTCTTTGGGCGTTAAAGTACCGTCTGATTTTGTTGAGTGGTTGTGAAGATCTATCATTTACGCTTTCTTCTTTCAAAGAGGATTTAGTTTTCGTCATCCTCGTTATTTGCGGTAAATACAGTACGCTTTCTTGCCATCTCGTCGTTTGCAAGGTAATCATCGTAGCTTGTGATCTTGTCGATGATTGAACCGTCAGGAAGTATCTCGATGATACGGTTTGCGGTTGTCTGAACAAACTGATGGTCATGGCAGGAGAAAAGAGCAACTCCGGGGAACTTGATAAGTCCGTTGTTGAGGGCTGTGATGGACTCCATGTCAAGGTGGTTTGTGGGCTCATCAAAGATGAGGCAGTTTGCACCCTGGATCATCATCTTGGAAAGCAGACAGCGAACCTTTTCACCTCCGGAGAGGATCTTTACTTTCTTTACGCCGTCCTCACCGGGGAAGAGCATACGTCCGAGATATCCGCGGACATAAGTAACATCCTTAACGGGAGAGTAGCCTGTAAGCCAGTCGGTAATGGTAAGGTCGTTGTCGAATTCCTTTGTATTGTCCTTGGGGAAGTAAGCCTGGGATGTGGTAACGCCCCATTTATAGCTTCCTTCATCGGGCTCAAGCTCGCCGGCAAGGATCTGGAAAAGGGTAGTCTTTGCAAGCTCATTTCCGCCAACGAATGCGATCTTGTCGTCATGTCCCATAATGAATGAAACATTGTCGAGTACCTTTTCTCCGTTGATGGTCTTGGAAATACCCTCAACGGTAAGGACTTCGTTACCGATCTCGCGCTCGGGTCTGAAGTCGATATAGGGGTACTTTCTGCTTGAGGGACGCATCTCATCAAGCTGAATCTTTTCAAGGGCGCGCTTACGTGAAGTAGCCTGCTTGGATTTTGAAGCATTTGCGGAGAAACGGGAAATGAATTCCTGCAGCTCTTTGATCTGCTCTTCCTTTTTCTTGTTTGCTTCCTTCATCTGGCGGATCATCAGCTGGCTGGACTCGTACCAGAAGTCGTAGTTCCCGGCGTAGAGCTGGATCTTGCCGTAGTCGATGTCTGCGATATGAGTGCAGACCTTGTTTAAGAAATATCTGTCATGGCTGACAACGATGACCGTATTGTCAAAGTCGATGAGGAAATCCTCGAGCCATGCGATAGCGTCAAGGTCAAGATGGTTTGTAGGCTCGTCGAGAAGGAGAATATCGGGATTACCGAAAAGCGCCTTTGCAAGGAGTACCTTTACTTTTAAGGAACCGTCAAGGTCAGCCATCTGACTGTAGTGGAATTCCGTACCGATTCCGAGTCCGTTAAGGAGCATTGCGGCATTGCTTTCGGCTTCCCATCCGTCCATCTCGGCGAATTCAGCCTCGAGCTCGCTGGCTCTTATACCGTCCTCCTCGGAGAAATCTTCCTTGGCATAGATGGCATCTTTTTCTTTCATGATCTGGTAAAGACGCTCATTACCCATGATAACGGTATCCATTACCGCGTATGAGTCATATTTGAAATGGTCCTGCTCGAGTACGGAAAGTCTCTGGCCGGGGGTTATTACTATCTCACCGTTTGTAGTATCGAGGGCACCGGAGAGGATCTTTAAAAAGGTAGATTTACCCGCTCCGTTAGCTCCTATAAGGCCATAGCAGTTTCCCTCGGTAAACTTAATGTTTACGTCCTCAAAAAGGGCCTTTTTTCCTACACGGTAGGTCACATTATTTGCACTTATCATGTTACACCTCTTAAAAAATAAATACGAAAATATAAAGTCAACAATCCCTATTATATGAAAAGAAAAGTTTTTTTGCAACGAGAGAGAGTTTATTATATAATAATTAGTAATAATATCTAATGAATATGTGGAGGGTTTTCCTTAAATGAAATGTACTGTTTGTGGATCTGAAATTAATCCCGGAGATAAGTTCTGCATGGCCTGCGGAACAAGCGTAGAGTCTATGGGACTTAAAGCGGCTGCGCCCGAAGCCGTAGCTGCCGCTGCTGCTGCATCGTCGGCCGACGCAGTTTCAAATGTTACCGCATCTTTATCTCAGCCTGTAGCGCCCGCAGCTGAACAGGCACAGACTCAGAGCACAGCTCAGCCTGTAGCTCAGCCTGCATATGCACAGCCCCAGCCTGCATACGCGCAGCCTCAGACCGTTTATGCACAGCCCCAGAGCGCTTCCTTTAACGACAGGGTCAATCAGGACGTAGCTGCCAGCAACGACGCAACTCCTATTCTTGCCCTTGGTATTGTCGCTTTAGCAACCGCTCTGTCTTTCTATTTCTCAATCGCGGGAATCATCTGCGGCGCCATTGGTCTTTCCAAGGCTAATGCTTTCTATGGAAAATACGGAATGTTTTCCGCAAAGGCAAACACCGGAAGAAATCTCGCAAAGGCGGGACTTATTGTCGGAATCGTTATGACTTCATTATTTGCTTTATTTATTCTTATAATTGGAATGGCGGAGGCTTAATAAGACTCCCATGAAAAAAAAGAAAGTCCTGAGAATAGTAGTAATCGTTCTTGTATTTTTGTTTATTTCAAATTCTGTTGCCACAAAGATCATTTACGACTCTGTATTTGCAAGGTATGACAGAAAAGAAGAGCCCGAGGCTCTGAGCAGTGAAAAGTATGCCGATCTTTTAAGCGGCAGGGAGAATATATCCGTTGCTATGGAAGATGAGACCCTGAATTCATACTTCTATGATGCAGAGGATGAGAAGGGTATGATGATCATAGCCCCCGGGCTTCACGCCGGTGCGGATGATTATATTCCTGTAATAGACTTCTTCTTTGATGCCGGATATGACGTATTTGCTTTCGATCCCTTAGGATGTGTGGGCTCAAGCGGTAAGTCACCTAAAGGCTTCTCACAGGAACTATACGATCTCAAAGCCGTACTTGGATATGTAAGAGCAAATTACCCAGAAGAAGATATCTATCTTTTCGGACACAGCCGCGGAGGATTTGCCGTTACGGCTATACTTGGCGAGGATAGTGATATAAAGGGCGTTATCAGTGTTTCCGGTTTAAACAGTGCGATGGAAGCCATCATCGCTTTCTCGTCTAAATATGTCGGACCGGTAGCAAACCTTAATTATCCATCTCTTTGGGCTTATCAGGCAATGTTATTTAGTCCTAAGATCATGAGCATCAAATCGCAGGATACTATATCAAGTAGCAATGTACCTGTACTTATCATACAGGGCGCGGAAGATACAACAGCTCCCGCCGAGCGCTACTCGATCTATTCTCACAAAGATGAGGTAGAAGCCGATAACTGCGAATTCATCATGTATTCAAGGCCTGAGCGCAGCGGACATACAAACCTTATGTACGATGGTGACGAGGCAAATAAAGAAGTATTTTTATATATTTTGGAAGAGTTTCTCGACAACTGCCAGGGTGAGGATTCTTTGAGGAATGCCTCATAATAGGAGAATTGCCATTGAATAATTCTGGAAAGGACGAAACAAAAGACGGACTTTACGCTCCCGGTGCCAGGGTTCTTGTTGTTGATGACAACAGCATGAACTGCAAGCTGGTGAAGTCATTGCTTAAGAAGACCGGTATCGAGGTCTTCGAGGCTTTTTCGGGACAGGAATGTCTCTCTAAGGTTGAGACCGAAAAGTATGACGTCATCCTTATGGACCATTTGATGCCCGGTATGGACGGTATAGAAACCTTCAGAAGAATCAGACAGGGAAGTGGCCCCTGTGTGAGCAGCCCTGTTATTGCCCTTTCGGCAAATCCGGATACGGATGCTAAGGAATTATACAATAAAGAAGGCTTTTCATGTTACTTAAAAAAGCCCGTTAAGCCTGCTCTCCTTGAACAGGTCCTGGCTGATTTTCTACCCGGGGAGCTTGTTAAGGGGTACGCCATGGGGGCCGCAGAGGCCTCAGAAGGCGAGGACGATTCTAAATTCGATGAGTACGATATTGAGGGACTTGACTGGGATTTTGCAAAGATTCATTTCTCGGATATCGATACTCTGAAAGAAACTATAAACAACTTTTATCTGATGATAAAAAGAGATGCGGATCGTCTCGAAGAGTACTATAAAAAGCTTGAAATATACAATGGAAAGATAATGAACGAATTCGCTCTTTCGGAGTACCGCGTTCTTGTGCACAGCATGAAGAGCTCGGCGACTCTTATCGGCATAATTCCCCTTGCGGGTATGGCTTTTATGCTGGAAAGAGCGGCCATTGCAAAAGACGCGAAAACCATCGGTTTGTTAAATGATGTATTCCTTACCGACTGGCGATCTTATTCGGAGAAGCTTAAACCGCTTTTTGCGGAAAAACTTGCAAAGGCCTCGGAATTTGATAAGGCAGATTTTTTGGCGCATCTTAAAAAGCTTGAGGATGCATCGGAGTTTCTTGATGTTGACAGCATGGATCCCGCCGCTAAGGCGATATCCGAGTTTAAACTTCCATGGTCCGGAGAGGACGACATAAACGCATTAAGAGGTGCGGTCGCAGCTCTCGATATTGACGCTATTAAAACTTTTTCTTGTAAGCTTAGGGAGGAAGCTTTGAAGCATTAACATGGAGATTAAAAAATCCCTGATGCCGGGAGGTATGGAGGACTACAGCATTATCGCGGATAAAGCTATAATGATGCTCAGCCCCTATATGGATGAAAAACTGACTATCGAGAATATCGGAATAGTAGAAGATTTTTCACCAAACCCCGGTGCATGGCAGATCATAGAATCTGACAGTACAATTGTTTGTTCGCTCTACGAGGAAAGCGGAGGACTGCTGGAGGCGGTATCCAATTTCGCGGGAGAGCGGTTTGAAGGTATCTCCGAGCGGGATGCCTTGGATGCTGCGGCTGAGCTTCTTAATTATATCAGCGGCGCATACGCAAAAGAGATGAGCGAGAGGGGAACGGCTTGCGAGTTACAGCCCCCGGATTACGGTAATAAGTTAAAAAAATTCAGTGCAGTTAAAATTTGCAGAGTTCGCTTGAAGACAGGCAAATCGAAGATGGGAATATCAATCGGAGTACTTGATATTTAATACGGAGGTAATACCAGTGAGCGGAATACTTATTGTTGATGATTCAAAAACATCCAGAAAGCTTTTAAGAGAGCTGCTTGAGGATAACGGGTTTACGATTATCGGGGAAGCGGAAAACGGCGAGGAAGGTTATCAGATGTACAAATCTCTCAAGCCCGATCTCGTTACTATGGATATAACTATGCCGAGAATGGACGGAATAGAATGTCTTTCTCTTATTAGGCATGCCGATGAAAATGCAAAAGTTATTATGATCACAGCGGCCGGACAGAGGGAAAAAATGGTAGAGGCGCTTAAGCGCGGAGCTGAGGATTTCCTTACAAAACCCTTTGATGCAAACAGAGTTATAGAGACTGTAAAAGAAGTGCTTGACATGGGGTAGGAATGAGTATATAATGCTTTTTGTTGCCGCAAGATGTTAAGAATGGTGTGGGCAACAGCTTATTGTAAAGTACACAATAAGCTGCGCAACACTTCGTGTGAAAAGTTCGTTAAGGCATCGAACTTTTCATCACATCGCAAAGTACGCGATTGTGATTGCTTATATGTGCGCGTAGCTCAGCTGGATAGAGCGTCTGACTACGGATCAGAAGGTCGGGAGTTCGAATCTTCTCGCGCACGCGAAATAAAAAATAGGCAGTACCTGAAGGTACTGTCTATTTTTTTATTTCGCGTGCGCATCAGATTCAAACAAGTTCGAAGGTCTTTTTTTTATTCTGATTAATAAATCATAATTTGTAATTTCCCCCTGTTACTGTTATTATTATCCTAGATTATTATGTCATGGCATGGGTGCCTGGATTTTTTGGAGGGTAATAAAAATGTATAAACCGACAGTAGCCCCTTTGGGCTGGAACAGCTGGGATTGCTACGGAGCAGCAGTTACGGAAAAAGAAGTAAGACAGAATGCGCAGTTTATGGCGGAAAACCTTAAGGAGTACGGTTGGGAGTACGTTGTAGTCGACATCCAGTGGTATGAGCCCGGAGCTACATCACATGAATACAGACCCTTCGCGGATCTTTGCATGGACGAGTACGGACGCCTTATCCCTGCGCCGGGAAGATTTCCTTCGTCGGAAGGCGGAAAAGGATTTGCACCCCTCGCAGAATATGTACATTCCCTTGGACTTAAGTTTGGTATCCATATTATGAGAGGTATTCCCCGTCAGGCGGTTCATAAGAATCTGCCTGTACTCGGTACGGATAAGACTGCAAGGGAGGCTGCAAGATTTAACAGCATCTGTATGTGGAACCCGGATATGTACGGTGTTAAAGACGATGAGATCGGAAGAGCGTATTACGATTCTATCTTTAAACTTTATGCATCATGGGGCGTTGATTTCATTAAATGCGATGATATCTGCAGGGAACTTCCTCACGAGGAGCCTGAGATGGTTATGCTCTCAAAGAGCCTGCAGGAATGCGGAAGAGATATGGTCCTTTCCCTTTCTCCCGGTCCCGCTCTTTTGGAGAAAGCTGAAGATTATAAACAGGTGGCCAACATGTGGCGTATTACCGATGATTTCTGGGATGACTGGAAATTACTTTACGCAATGTTTGAAAGAGCCGAGAAATGGTCGATACACGCGGGTGCCGGACATTATCCCGATGCGGATATGCTCCCCATCGGCCCTATCAAGCAGGACTATGATAAAAACAACAAGACCGCTTTTACTCATGATGAGCAGATAACTATGATGACCCTCTGGTCGATCATGAGATCGCCGCTTATTATAGGCGGCGAGATGACCGGTTTTGATGATTTTACTATGGGTCTTATCACCAATGACAAGATTTTAAAGATGCATCGCAACTCCAAAAATGCCCATCAGGTATTAAGAAGAGAGATCGGCGGTGCGGAGACATGTGTATGGGTTGCGGATGACTGCGAAGGCGGAATGTATATCGCTGTGTTTAATCTAAGCGATGAAGACAGCGAGATCAGCATTCCCTTAAGCGAAATAGAGATTAATATGCCCGTAAGCGCTACAGAGCTTTGGAGCGGACAAAAGGGTGAATTTGGTGACTCTGTTACCATTTCCTTAAGCGCCCACGGTGCAATGGTATTTTATGTATGAAAACATTTGAACTTATAGCTCCCTGCCATTTTGGTATGGAGTCGGTACTTAAAAAAGAAATAATTGACCTTGGTTACGATATCACCGAGGTATCCGACGGAAGAGTAACCTTTTTTGGAGACTTTGAGGCCCTTTGCAGAGCAAATGTTTTCCTTAGGACTGCGGAGAGAGTTCTTGTAAAAGTAGGAAGCTTCCACGCCGAGACTTTTGAGGACCTTTTCCAGGGGACGAAGGCTATCGCCTGGGAAGAGTGGATTCCCAAGGACGGAAAGTTCTGGGTGGCAAAGGCCGCCAGCGTGAAGTCAAAGCTTTTCTCACCATCGGATATTCAGTCGATAATGAAAAAGGCTATGGTAGAGAGATTAAAAGGCGTCTACCATACAAACTGGTTCGAGGAAAACGGAGCGTCTTTCCCCCTAAGAGTTTTTCTTCTTAAGGATGAGGTTACCGTAGGACTTGATACCACGGGAGAATCCCTTCATAAAAGAGGATATCGTAAGCTTACCGCAAAGGCTCCCATAGCGGAGAACCTTGCTGCGGGACTTATTATGCTTACTCCCTGGCATGCGGACCGCATCCTTGTTGATCCTTTTTGCGGAAGCGGAACCATTCCGATCGAGGCTGCTATGATGGCGGCAAATATTGCGCCGGGTATGAACAGAAGCTTTTTAGCGGAGGAGTGGAAGCATATTCTTCCGAAGAAAATATGGTATGAGACCGTTACGGAGGCCCAGGACCTTATCGAAAAAAATGTGGACTGCGATATTCAGGGGTACGACCTTGATGATGAGATGGTGAAGATTTCGAGAGAAAATGCACGTCTTGCGGGAGTGGAGAAGATGATCCATTTCCAAAAGAGAGATGTTGCAAATCTTTCCCACCCCAAGAAATACGGTTTTATTATCACTAACCCTCCTTACGGAGAGAGATTGTCGGATAAGGACGAGCTTCCCGCGCTGTATCGTATCATCGGGGAAAGATATGCCGCGCTGGATGCCTGGAGTATGTATCTTATCACCTCCTTCGAGAAGGCAGAGCTTGCCATCGGACGAAAGGCGGACAAAAACAGAAAGATCTACAACGGTATGATGAAGACATATTTTTATCAGTTTATGGGTCCGAAACCGCCTAAACAGGGTAATCAAAAGAAACAGTTATGAACTTAAAGTACGGAAATGAGATAATTGAATCGGATGAGGAAGAAGCCTTTCGCTCCTGGTACAGGCCGGGGGCAGAATTCTTCGTAATGATGCTTATCATCCTTATTGTGCTGGTGTTTGTAACGCTGCGAGCGTCCACAAAGTCCGTTATGATAAGCGAGAGCTCAAAGGGAATCTCGGGAGAAAGTATTTTTGAAGAGGATGTAGTTACCGGTTGGGTAGTTATGCAGGTCATTGATAATGACGATTCGGGGAAGATCATCGTCCCACTGCCTCTGACAGCAAGAAGCGAGAATATCTCTGTGGAAAATTACTGTCAGGATCATACACTCTTTATAAGGATTCGCGGAGCATCTTCCGCAGGGTTTGAAAATACGTCTATCGGAGGCGATACCGGTCACATAAAGACCGCCGCCTACAGAGAGTACGCCGGAGAGATAAGAATATCTCTTTTGATGGACGGAGTCTGGGATTTTGAGATTCAAAGGGATAATTCGTCCCTCGTCATATCGCCCTACAAAGCGGAGGAAAAGTACGAGAATATCCTGCTTTTGGTGGCCGATAAGCCCCGGCAGAGTCAGGATGAAGAAATACCCGACTTAACCTCGGAAAATATTACTAATGCCATAGCAGAAAAGGCTTCGGACTTAATGTCACTTACCGGAAATGCCGATGAGACTGCAAGCGTGGCAAATTCAGAAGCAAATAAAAAAAGCAGGATTTACGTTGCTGAGTACAGAAGTGACGCGGACATTCTTTCTTTTGCCGATGAATGCGGAGCGGACATGGTGATTTTCCTTGATACAGCGATGTCAGGTGATGCAAACGAATACGGCCTTGAGGCCTGCTATAATGACAATTTCTTCCTGCCGGATATGGACAACGCCACCCTGGCAGAGAGCTTTTTGAGAAATATAGCCGTATCCTCCAAAAACAGAGCAAACAGTATTACTGCGGCAGAGGAAGGCAGCGTTTTATATGAAATGAAAGTACCTGCGGCAAAGATAACCGTCGGATATCTATCCAATGAAACGGAAGGGAAGTATCTTTCTATGGATCAGTACAGAAACTCTATCGCCGAAGGTATAGTAAATGCAGTAAAAGAGGTAACTGAAAAATGAGACTTGTTTTCGCAACGGGAAATCAGGGAAAAATGAGGGAAATCCGCGAGATCATGGAAGGCTCGGGATACGAGATTGTTTCTATGAAGGAAGCGGGAGTGGATATTGATATTGAGGAGGATGGAACTACTTTTGAAGAAAATGCTCTTATAAAGGCAAGAGCCGTACATAAGCTTTTACCCGATGATCTTGTTCTTGCGGATGATTCGGGACTTTCGGTAGATGCGCTTGGAGGAGAGCCGGGAATCTATTCCGCGAGATACCTTGGACATGATACTCCCTACAGCATTAAAAACGCCGATATCATCAGACGACTCGAAGGTAAAGTCGGGGCGGAAAGAAGCGCGAGATTCGTTTGCGCCATAGCCGCAGTATTCCCGGACGGCAGCGAAAAATGTGTGCTCGGAACTATAGAAGGACAGATTGATTTTGAGGAAAAGGGAGAGCACGGATTCGGATTTGATCCTATTTTCTTTGTACCCGAGCTCGGATGCACAACAGCCGAAATTCCGGAGATTGAGAAAAATAAGATCAGCCATCGCGGAAAAGCACTCAGACTTATGAGGAGAGAACTCTTAGAGCATGAAAGTACTGATCGTCAGTGATACTCATAGAAAAAATGACAATTTTTTCAAGGTTGTCGAAATGCATAAACCTGATATGGTTGTCCACTGCGGAGATATAGAGGGCAGTGAATATGCCATAAGCGAGGCTGCGGGGTGCCCGGTTTATATGGTTGCCGGCAACAATGATTTTTTTGCGGATCTTCCTCAGGAAGTTGAGTTTAGCGTGGGAAGATATAAATGCATGGCAACTCACGGCCACAGATACCGGGTTTCCATGGGACCTGAGATGCTCTTTGCCGAGGCGAGAGAAAGAGGGCTTGATGTTGTTATGTACGGACATACCCATAAGCCGGAGGTAAGGCGGGAGGGAGATATTTACGTTGTAAATCCCGGATCTCTTTCCTACCCGAGACAGGAAGGGCGCAGGCCTTCTTATATCATTATGGAAACAGACCGATTTGGAGATCTTCATTTTACTGTTGCATACATCTAAATTGCCGCAAGGATGAGGAATAAGAATGAAAAAAAAGAAGCAATTACCGCGTTTGCTTGCTATGCATCTTGGCAGAATGATCCTTATCATAATGTCATTCATAGTTGTTTTTACACTTACAATTCAGATCATAAACTCGGAGCGATTGATAAGAAGAGATTCTACCCGTATGTTTGAACAGGTGGAGCGGGTTCTTGCGCGCAATGAGGAAGAGATAGACGAGAATATCAGGGATTATACAGCCGATTGTCTCGGAAACGCCAGTGCCATAGCGTATATACTGCAGTATCGCCCCGAGGCTGTAAAGGATTCCGCGGAACTCAGAAAAATCGCAAAGCTTATGCGGGTTGATGAGATTCATATTTTTGATACGGACGGCGTTATCATTCACGGTACTCATGAGGAGTATTACGGATTCAGCTTTGATTCCGGCGAGCAGATGAATTTCTTCAAGCCGATGCTCAGGGACAAAAAGTTAAGCCTTGTCCAGGAGATTACGCCGAATACCGCCGAGGGAAAGCTTGTGCAGTATTCCGCCGTCTGGAGCGAGGATGAGAAGTTTATAGTTCAGATCGGTATGTACCCCGACAGTCTCCTTAAGCTTATGGAGAAAAACGAGCTGCCCTATATCTTTTCGCTTCTTTTAACCAATGACAGGGTTTCTCTATACGCAATAGATTCGGAGGATCACGAGATCCTTGCATCCACCGTACCCGAAAAAATGGGAGAAAAAGCCGAGAGCATCGGACTTGATTTCAAAAACTTTAATATCAGGCGGATAAAGGCCAGTGAGAGAATGTGCGTTGTAAACGATAGACCGAGCCTTGTATATTACAAGAATATCGGCGAAAACATCATCGCCTACGTTTATCCCGTCAAAAACCTTGCCACAGATGTAATGGATCCTCTCCTGATGTTTGTGGTGGGCATACTTATCATGTCGGCAATTCTTACCCGTTCGATGATGGTGCATATGAATAAGTACGTTGTCGATGCTACTAACGAGATCAATGAGGACTTAAGAAGTATCTCCGAAGGTAATCTCGATACGGTTGTTGCTGTAGATACATGCCAGGAGTTCTCGGAGCTGAGCAGCCATATAAACGCTATGGTTAAAAGCCTTATGGAAAATACGGCCAGGCTCTCTTACGTTCTTGAAAAGAGTAAGCTCAGGATTGGTGTTTACGAATATCCGGAGAATTCTTCAAAGGTTAAGTATACCAGTTTTATCAGTGATGTTTTTAAACTTGCCGAGAACAAGACTATTTGCCACAAGGAAACATTTATGCGGGCTCTGGAACGTTTTAAGCGTTACGCCGTAGACGATATGACTGATGTGTACGAGGTGACCTCGTTAAGCAGCGAGAATGAGCTGGAAAAGATGTACGTTCACTACGAAGAGGAGTTTTTAAACGGGACTTATGTCGGAATAGTGACGGATGTAACCGCACAGGTATTAGAACGCAAGAAGATTGAAAAAGAGCGTGATATGGATATGCTTACGGGGCTGTACAACAGGCGAGGTCTTGAAAGCCGGATTTTGCAGCTTCGGGACAATTATTCCGAAACGGGCAACTTTGTTCTTTTTATGGTAGATGCTGATGGATTAAAGGATACCAACGACAGGTACGGACATGCGGTCGGAGACCTGTATCTGAAAAAGATCGCGGAGATACTTAGCGGTATCGGTTCAAATAAGCATATCACGGCAAGGCTGGGCGGAGATGAATTTGTACACTTTATGTATGGATACGGCTCTGCAAAGGAAGCAGCGGAAGATATAGCCGAAGTATTTAAGGGGCAGGATACTCCCGACTGCGAGCTGGCTGATGAGCTGTCTATTCCCGTAAGATACTCTGCGGGATATTGTGAAAGCCGCGGCTATTTTGATCTGGACAGCCTGCTGGAACGTGCAGATGAAAATATGTACGAGAACAAGCGGTCAAGAAAGGGCGAAAGCCTTAGATAGGATTTGGATTTTTGTTTAGATGAAAGAAAAGAAAAGTTTAGTTTATACGATTATTTGGATCGTGGCCGGAATTTTGCTGATAGGATACGGCCTTGTCGGATACAGAGCCGGAAGCGGCAACGGCTTTTACAAAGTCTGGATAGCCGGCGGAATCCTTTGTTTCTTAATGGAAGTACTTAGAAGGCTTAAGGTCTGGGATAAACTCCCGAAGCCTCTAAAGGTTATATTCTTAAGT
Organism: Lachnospiraceae bacterium; assembly: GCA_017469945.1. GTDB lineage: Bacteria > Bacillota > Clostridia > Lachnospirales > Lachnospiraceae > AC2028. The sequence goes on from JAFUFI010000036.1 coordinate 25,257, forward strand.
ATTGTAGGGGCGGGACTTGCTTTATTTATCGTTGTGGAGGGATTTATTCTTTCAGGATTCGGGAAAAAGGGTGAACCGGGGCTTGATTACATAATAGTCCTGGGCGCGCAGGTAAGAAGAAGCGGTCCCAGCGTTGTACTTAGGTACAGACTGGATAAAGCTTATGATTATTTGGTTGAAAATCCGGAGACGCTCTGTATCTGCTCCGGCGGAAAGGGCTCAAATGAGCACATCGCGGAGGGCGAGGGGATGAGGGATTATCTTGTAGAGCGAGGAATTGATGAGAGCAGGATAATCGTTGAGAATAAGTCGGAAAACACGGTTCAGAATATTATCTACAGCTACGAGCTGGTTGATGAAGAGAGAGACCGCATAGGAATAGTTACGAACAATTTTCATGTCTTTAGAGCGACGGCAATCGCAAGAAAGCAGGGGGGAGAGAATATCGTAGGTATCTCCGCCGACTCGAATCCCCTCTATCTTCCCAACAATATGTCGAGGGAATGCATCGGCGTGATCAAGGATGTTTTGATGGGAAATATGTAACGTAAAAATACGTTGACAATCCCGGCTTTAAATGTAATAATACGAATTGCTGTTTGAGTTTTGGTTTATAAACTCTTTCGGGGTGTAGGTCATCGGTAGACTGCCACATTTGGGATGTGGAGGCGATGGGTTCGACTCCCGTCACCCCGACGATTTAAGCTTTTAATGGCACAAAAAAAGGATGCTAAGCATCCTTTTTTTGTGCTATTAAATGATATAGGTGATTAAAGAAAGGTATAAAGCTAGCCGAGTTTCTTCATCTCAGCTGTAAACGCCGGAACGCTCATCTGAGCCTGAGTGGCCGCATCCTCTATGCTGATAAGGCCTTTCTTAATAAGGTCGTAGAGGGTGGATATAATTCCTTCTTTTTTACCCTCTCTTTTTCCAAACTCAATACCGGCATTAACGTCTTTTTCTATTTCATCTTTCATTAAGTCTCTTAAAGCTTCACACATAAAGAATTCCTCCCTTAATGTCTCATAGATATCCCTATTGGCAGATACGCTTACCTGTAAAAACTTATTATTCCACTTACATAATAAATCCCCGGAAACGGATTTTCAATCATTCCCCCAAGATTCGTAAATATATTACTAAGTTTCCCTTGACAAAAAATTCAAGGGGGGGGGTAAAATAACACTATGTATTTAATTTGGACTAGTTCCGTTCTTTAACAAAGGAGTAAGTAATAATGAGAATCAGTAATTATGAAGTAAAACGCTTTAGTGTAGAAAGATTGGATATTAATTTGGATGTCATAAATGATTGCTTTTTAAAGCATGTTCAAGAATATGGGATAGGAATCGGACAACAGATGGGAAGAAGATTCATTATCGTAAATAAACCAGCGATCTCTCTTGGACAGGATGGATTTGTTGGCCCAGGGAATATATACGCCTATGGTGCCGGTGATATCCCAATCTGCTTTTATTTATCATTAATATGCTATGACAAGTATACAAGCGTACAGGTAATTGAGAAGTCCTATGAGCCTGAAGATGCAAGAAAATACGAAGATTTCAGGTATTTGATAATGTTTCAGAAGGCTAGTTTTCTCTGCGAATGTATGTCCGAAGCTATAAAAAAGGCGTTGATTGAGTGCAACGTTATTACTAGAGAAGAAGATTATTATAAGGGCTTTGTAAGCTTAGGATTTCAAAAGTCTATTATGGATATCCTGTAATTAAAACCAAAGAATGGTAAGTTATAGGGGCTGGATTATGAAAAAGAAATTTTATATGTTTGTTACCGTAATGCTCTTAATGAGCATGGTAACCATGACTGGATGCTCACTTTTTAGGCATTCCAACTCTGCAGTACAGGATACTGTAAACGAAAAATTGAATACTGAGACCGTCGAGAACTCTGGGAATAACGGAGATGTTACCGAGCTCGTAGATGGTAGAACTGAAGAAACAACTGGTAACTCAGTTGGTACCAAACCTGTTAAGAACGAAGATGAAGATGTTGAGGCTGATATGCCAGATGAGGCAGAATCCGAAATCGTTAATGACAGTAAAGCCGAGGACGACTCCAAAGTTGAGGAGACGGAAACTGAGCATCAGCATAAGTGGGTTGCGGAGTATAAAACCGTCCATCACGATGCAGAGTATAAAACTGTTCACCACGATGCAGAGTATAAAACTGTTCACCATGATGCGCAGTACACTACCGTTCATCACGATGCAGAATATACTACCGTACATCATGATGCGGAATATACTACTGTTCACCACCCTGCTGTTGTAGTAGACCATCCTGGAGAGCAATATGACTATTATTGCAGAGGTTGTGGTTGTGGACGTAACGATTTATCATGTGGGCATGGTAATTATTACAGCCCTGGCCCCATTATTTCTGAGGGCTGGACTGAAGTTGTATCTGCGGCATATGACGAACAGGTTCTCACCAAGGCAGCTTACGATGAGAGAGTTCTCGTCAAGGATGCCTATGATGAACAGGTTGTAACAAAAGCGGCATATGACGAGCAGATTGAAACGAAGCCCGCATATGACGAGAGAGTTCTCGTAAAAGATGCATACGACGAGCAGGTTATCAGTGGATACACTTGCTCGTGCGGAGCAAAGAAATAGATTATTGCAATTAATAATATTTTATGATAATCAATTTTGAATGGAGTAGTGTAATGAAAAACAAGATTTTTTCATTCATCCTCGCATCACTTCTTGTAGGAGTCCTTGCAGGATGTGCCGGAAATACTGACACAGGGGTAGATACAGAAGCAAATGTTGAAACAACTGTAGAAACAAATACAGCAGAAGAGACAACCGTAGAAGCTGTTGCTGATACTTCGGAAAATGTTGAGGACGCAGATAAGCAGTCCGAGGCTGATGCAGAAGCCGAAAAAGAAAAGGAGAGAGTTG